>JAWKON010000096.1:0-22758 GCA_041391125.1 Caldilineaceae bacterium | reverse complement strand
TGCTACAACGGCAAACGATAGTTTCCTATCTGATTTCGCTGTAGTTCCCTCAGGGAATGCCTGTGGTGGCGCCTAATTGTTAACAAATGATTAATAAAACTTTAAAAGACGCGTTATTTGTTAACAATGAGAGAACCCAAACGTTAACACAAACATAATAGTATACTGATACGTCAATAATAAATTTATGGATCACTTCCTGAATCGCTTGCAAAAGCCGAAAAGTAAACGACAAATGATAAGTGCAACATCTTCCGACAACATGCGTATGCGCACCGCGCACACGTGTAGCCGCAGCGTACAGCATCAGCTCTTTGGGCTGGCTTTGCTCCTCCTTTTGTTAACGGCAATGTTAACGGCCTGCGGGCGTCCGCAAACAGCGGCCGCCGCCGACGTGGGGGACGCATCTGCCCAACGCGCCATTCAGAATAAAGGCTCGGACACCATCGTCAATCTGGCGCTGGCCTGGGCCGAAGCCTACCGCAAAATTCAGCCCGACGTCTCCATCGCGGTGACGGGCGGCGGCTCCGGCACCGGCATTGCGGCGCTGATCAACGGCACAGTAGACATTGCCAACGCCTCGCGCCAGATGAAGGAGAGCGAGATGGAAGAGGCCAAGGCCAATGGCTTTGACCCCATTGAATTCACCATTGCCATCGATGCGCTGGCCGTCATTGTGAACCTGGAAAATCCGGTCAACGAGCTGACGATTCCGCAGCTCGCCGACATTTTCACCGGGCGTATTACCAATTGGAAAGAGGTGGGGGGCAACGACGCCGCCATTGTGCTCCTCTCGCGCGAATCTAACTCGGGCACCCACGTTTATTTCTTGGAAGAAGTGGTGCGCCTTGGCGAAAAAGAGAACAAGGACATCTTTGCGCCGCAGACGCTGCTCATGCCCTCTTCGGTGGGCATCACCAGCGAGATCCGTCGCAATCCCAATGCCATTGGCTATGATGGCTTGGGCTATGTGGACACCGCCCACGAAAAGATGTTGGCCATTGCCAAAGACGCCGACGCACCCTATGTGATGCCCTCGGTCGAATCGGGCGCAGACGGCAGCTATCCCATCTCGCGCGGTCTCTACATGTACACCGCCGGCGAACCCACCGGCGTCATCGCCGAATATCTAAACTGGATCATGGGGCCGGACGGCCAACAGATTGTGGCCGACCTGGGCTTCGTCCCTTTGCCGAATTAATAGGAAAAAGATCAACAGATTAAACAGATGACGCAGATTCAGAATCAAGAATTTTTGAAATCTGTGTAATCTGTTGATCCAATCTTCTTGCGGAGAGAACTGATATGATTGTCAACATGGAACAAAGCGCGCCGGCCCTGGCGCCCAAGAGTTCCAGGCAGCCATTGGGGCGAGGGGTGATCGAAAATCTGATCAATCAATACGTTTATCATTATCGGGCCGATCTTTGCCCTTTGCTGCGCACATTGCTCGCCTTTTTGAAAATTCACCGGCGCTGTTGGGAGTGCGCTGGTATCCCATTGAAGGGATGTATGGGCTGCTGCCGCTGCTGGCTGGTTCGTTTATCGTGACCATCGGCGCAGGGTGATTGCACGCCGCGCTGGCTTGACCGCCATTTGGGCGAAGTGGCTCACGCTGGCAACGCGAACTGCTCAAGCTGTTTATCGAGATGTGCTGGCTGGCATTCCGTCCATCGTATCAGTTTTTGCTGGGGTGGTGCTGGCCTCGTTAGATCCAGGCCGCCGGCGCCCCACGGGGTTGACGGCCTTTACCGGCTCACTGATTCTGGCCTACATGTCGCTGCCCACCATCATCAGCATCTCCGAAGACGCGCTCTACGCCGTACCCAAAGAATACCGCGATGGCGCGCTGGCCATTGGCGCCACCAAATGGCAGACCATCTGGCGCGCTGTAGTGCCCGCCGCCCGCTCCGGCATTGTGATTGCCGTCATGTTGGGCATCGGCCGCGCCATCGGTGAAACCATGGCCGTGATGATGGTCACCGGCAACGCCGCCAACATTCCCGCGTTGGGGATTGGTATGTTCTTTCAGCCCGTGCGCACCATGACGGCCACCATTGCGGCCGAAATGGGGGAAGTGGCCAAAGGCAGCCTGCACTACAGCACGCTCTTCGCCATCGGCATTGTGCTTTTCCTGATTACATTCGCCATCAATTCCATCGCGCCTGGTCGGTTCGCAAGGTTCGCTGCAGCGGCGGTCAATTGATAGGAGTAGGGAGTAGGGATTAAGGATTAGGGGGTCTGTCGGTGTCACGTCTACTCCCTACTTACTCCCTACGGCGTCACGTCTACTCCCTACTCCCTACTCCCTACTCCCTCGCACTAAGGAGCTTCACGACGATGACTCGTCAAAATATCAACAAATTTATGATTGGCCTGGTGTCGCTGGTGGCCACCATTGTGGTCATCCCCATTGTGCTGGTGATTGTCTACGTGGTCTATAACGGCATCGGCGCCATTAGCTGGGAATTTCTGACGGCGGCGCCGCGCAACGGCATGCGTGATGGCGGCATTATGCCGGCCCTACTGGGGACCGTCTTTTTGACCTTTGGCACGGCCATTGTGTCCTTTCCGCTGGCCATTGCCGCCGCCATTTACCTGGCCGAATACGCGGGCGACAACATGCTGACGCGCTGGGTGCGCTTGGCTATTGTAAACCTGGCCGGCATTCCGTCGATTGTGTATGGGCTCTTTGGGCTGGGCGCCTTTGTGCTCTTCTGGGGGCTGGGCACGTCCATTATTGCCGGTTCGCTCACTTTGGGTGTGCTGACGCTGCCGGTGGTCATCAGCACCGCCGAAGAGGCCATTTTGTCCGTACCCCAATCGTTTCGCACGGTAAGCTTGAGCCTGGGCGCCTCACGCTGGCAGACCATTCGCCACCAGGTGCTGCCGCACGCCATGCCGGGCATCATTACCGGCATTATTTTGGGGCTGGGCCGGGCCGCTGGTGAAACTGCGCCCATCCTCTTTACAGTGGCCGCCTTCTATTTGCCCGAATTGCCCAAGTCGATCTTTGACCAGACCATGGCGCTGCCCTATCACCTGTACGTGATCTCCACGCAGGTGCCGGATATGCCGCTCGCCAACCAGTACGGCACGGCGCTGGGGCTGTTGATGATTGTCTTTTCCATGACGCTGGTGGCCACCAGTCTGCGCACCAACATGCGGCGACGGCGGGAATGGTAGGGAGCATTTATGAAATCGTCCATTGAATCGCAAATTGTTATCCAGAACTTAAACTATACCTATGCCGACGGTTTGACCGCGCTCAAGGATATTTCGCTGGATATTCGTCCCAACGAGCTGTTTGTGCTTTTCGGCCCGGCGCGCAGCGGCAAATCGACCCTGCTGCGGCTGCTCAACCGCCTTTCTGATTTAACTGACGGTGCGCAGCGTCAGGGCTCCATCTACTTCGACGGCGAAGACATTTTTGCCCGCAACGTCGATGTACACAACCTGCGGCGGCGCATCAGCATGGTCTTCGCCATTCCCACGCCGCTGCCCGGCACGATCCGCGAAAACATTACCTATGGCCTGCGCATGGCGGGCATGAAAGAGAATGGGCTGCTGGAAGAGCGAGTGAAGCAGTCGCTCAAACAGGCGGCGCTGTGGGACGAGGTGAAGGACCGGCTGGACAGCTCGGCCTTTGCGCTCTCCGGCGGCCAAAAGCAGCGGCTCTGCCTAGCCCGCAGCCTGGCCCTGGAACCGGAAGTGATCCTGCTCGACAACCCAACTTCGGGGTTGGATCCGCTCTCCACGGCTACCGTCGAAGAATCGCTCGAGGAGCTGAAGCAAAACTACACCATTATTATGGTGCCGCACAGCACGCAACAGGCTGCCCGCGTGGCCGATCGCGCCGCCTTTTTGCTCGATGGCGAACTGGTGGAAATTGGCCCATCCGAGCAGATGTTTCTGAAACCAAAAGACAAGCGCACCGAGGATTATATTACCGGGCGCTTTGGGTAAAAGGAAGGGGAGTAGGGAGTAGGAATTAGGGAGTAGGCGGTGAGACCACGCAACGCCAGGCCCCCTACTCCCTACTCCTTACTCCCTACTCCTTACTCCCTACTCCCACTACACACGAACTGAAATGATGAACAACAAAATCGATGTCCGCAAATTTAACTTTTATTACGGCGATTTTCAGGCGCTGGACGATATCAATTTGGCGATTCGTGAGAAACAGATCACGGCGCTGATTGGGCCTTCGGGCTGTGGCAAATCCACCTTTTTGCGCGCGCTGAACCGCATGAACGATGAGATCGCAGGGGCGCGCGCTGAGGGGGAAGTTTTGCTGGATGGCAAAAATATCTATGCCGATGGGGTGGACGTGGTGGAATTGCGCCAGCACATTGGCATGGTCTTTCAGCGTCCCAATCCCTTCCCGCAGAGCATTTACGACAACGTGGCCTTTGGCCCGCGCGTGTTGGGGCAAGCGCGTGGCAAGAGCGCCCTGGATGAGATTGTGGCGCAGAGTCTGCAAGACGCCGCCTTATGGGACGAAGTGCAAAATCGGCTGCACGATTCGGCGCAGGACTTGAACCCCGGTCAGCAGCAGCGCCTGTGCATTGCGCGCGCCATTGCGGTGAAGCCGGATGTGATCTTGATGGATGAGCCCTGCTCCGCACTAGACCCGGTGGCTACCCTCAGCATCGAAGATCTGATGCATCGGCTGGCTGAAACCTACACCATTGTGATTGTGACCCACAACATGCAGCAGGCCGCCCGCGCCTCGCACCACACGGCTTTCTTCTGGCTGGGCAAGCTCATCGAGTTTCAGGAGACGCGCAAGCTGTTTATGTCGCCCAAAGAGGAATTGACTGAGTCGTATATTAGCGGGCGGCGCGGGTAGGCGCATACTCGTCAACATCAACAACATTTTATCCATAAGCACGGAAAGGATTGTTGATGGTGTTGTAGGCCCAAAGTTGCGCCGCCGACCTGAGCCTCCAGCGAAGGCGCAAATATATACATTTTGGACAAGCTGGGAAGCTTGTCCTACAATTGGTGGCATGAAACGTAAAACTGCCGACCGCGCCGACTGGCAGCGCGTGACCCAACGGCGTTTTGTCATGGCGCCGCTGGCTGATGCTCTCTTTACCGGCCACATTACGCTGCTCTGCATTGACGCCGTGCGCGAGCCGCTGTGGGTTGAATCCAATGGCGAACGCATCTGCATTGCCGATGCCGGGTACGCCTGGCTGCATCAAATTCCCCACCATGCTCAACACGTGGTGACCACTATGTTCGATGCAAGTGGCCGCATTGTCCAATGGTACATTGACATCTGCGCGCAGACCGGCGTCAATGCGCAGGGCGTCCCCTGGTTCGACGACCTCTATTTGGATGTAATTGTGTCGCCCGACGGCAAAGTGGGGGTGTACGACGCCGATGAGCTGGACGAGGCGCTGGCTGCCAATGTCATTACGCCGGCCCAACATGACTTGGCCTGGCAGGAAGCACAAAGCGTGATGTCTGCGCTCAAGCGGGGGCAGTACACGCCCGTTAGCCTCGGGACTTTGCATCATCGCTACCTCCTCGATTTAATGTGATTATTCGGTGAGAATCACGAACATACAGTTCTGTGGGCTGAGCAACCGTATGCGCGCATACGGTGATTTACGCACCAAAAGTACTCCCCAGTGATATTGTACGCCGACTTCATCAACCGCATTGGGACTCTGCAATATCAGGCTCCTATTCAATGTAACCATATTTTCCGTAGTCAGTGGATATAAGCCCTGGGCGCGCGCTGCATTCAGCGGATCATCGCCTTTTTTCCAGGCCACCACCTCATAGGCAAACTCCTCACCCAATGTTAACCCCCCCACTGGTTTCCACATCAACATCGTAAATTTGTTCCAGCTACCAATATCCCGGCAGCCCTGCTGTACCAGCACTTCGATGGAACCCGTGGGTGCCATTGACGCAACTGACGTGTTGGTAGCTGGGGCGGTTAGTGTTTTCGTTGGGCGCGGTGTAACCGTGGCCGTTGGGAAGAGGGTATTGGTTGCCGTGGGCATGGGCGTAAAGGTGGCTGTGTGCATTGCCGTTGGCGTCAGCGTGGGCGCGGCTGTAAATGTGGAAGTGGCCGTAAATATGGGGCGCGGTGTAGGGGTGGGTGTGCTAGTGGCGGTGGGCTGTAGCGTGTGGGTGGCCGTGGCCGTGCTGGTACTAGTGGCGGTGGGTTGTGGTGTACGAGTTGCCGTTGGTACCGGTGTGGACGTGGCCGTTGCGGTGCTAGTCGCCGTGGGCTGCGGCGTGTGAGTAGCCGTGGCCGTACTGGTGGCGGTGGGACTTAGCGTGTGGGTGGCCGTTGGTCGGTATGTGGAAGTAGCCGTGAATCTGGGCCGAGGGGTGCGGGTAAGGGTGGCGGTGACCGTATTAGTGGCCGTTGCGGCGTGTGTCGCTGTGGGTCGCAGCGTGTGGATTGCTCTGGGGCGGGGTGTAGAAGTCGCCGTGAGCCTGGGGCGCTGCGTGTGGGTCGCCGTGGCGGTGGCCGTGCTAGTGGCCGTGGCGGTGCTAGTCGCCGTGGGCTGCGGCGTGTGCGTGGCCGTCGATGTGTGAGTGGAGGTAGACGTAGGCGTGAGAGGCACTATATAGGTTTGCGTGGCTGTGAGTGTGCTGGTTAACGTTGGTGTGATGTTCCTCATTGCCACTAGCGGTGGCGTGTGGGATGATGTTGGCGCAGATGGGTGATGAGCGGCGGCTTCCTCCGGCACAGCCGCTGTGGCTGTATTCGCAAGATTGAGCGTCCGCGCGCGCGCTGTGGGCGTGGCGGTCATTGTGCGCGCGGGCGCCGTAGCTGTTAAAGATAGCGCGCCGGTGGCTGTAACGGTCAACGTCAAAGTCGGTGTAAACGATGGGGGCGGTATATCTGTTGGCATAAGTGTGCCGCCGGGGGACATCACCATTGTCAGCGCCTGATTTGTGGATGTGGCTGTTGGCAGATTTGATGGCTCTGTTTCTGACTGACCAACGGTGTTCTCTACAATCAGCTTTGAGCCGGATGATAGCATGTATTTTGAAAGCAGCATAAAGAGCAGCAATATGGCCGCGAAAGTGCTGAGGAACGTCAATATCTTATGAATTTGAGCCTCGCGATTGTCGGGCGTGACGTAATGCCAGTTCGGTTCGGAAGGGGCATAGGCGCCCATTTTGTCTCTTAGAAGACGCTGAAATCTGTTCAAAAGTTGCCTCTCGTTGGTTTTAACGGGCAAGCCAGCGCTGTCTGTATCTGCGACAGTACAGATTAATCAACTGTCCGTGGGAAGTGAATCTGGCAAGGCCAAACTACGGTTTTCTATCTGATTTCACTATAGACGCAGCGTACCGGGAATGGGGTGATTTGCGACGCAATCGCACTGTTGATGTTATACTGCGGGGATATTATGGTGGCGATCTAGAGAATTATAGCGCAATTACGGGGGGAAAATGTGACAGGTTGCTTGCAATCGGACAGAGAAAATCAGTCAGATTCTTCGTACCACGCTATGAATTTGCGAGACAGAGGGCATCAAATGAAAACAATTACCGCAACATTACCGCTTACCGTCGCGCCCACCTGGGCCATCCTGGAACGCCAGCTCATCGACTTGATGAATAGCGCTACGCAGCCTTTCCTCGACCGCTATGTCAACGCCAACGGCGAGCTGATCTGGCGTGCGGGTGGTACGAATTCGCGCGATGGGGCCGATGATTTTTACGAAAGCACTTTTAACTGGCCGCTCTTTTACCTGCTGGGCGGTGGTGACCATCTGCTGACCGAAGGCCAGCGCATCTGGGACGGCATTACACGCCAGCTTACGCGCGCCGGCATGGTGCATAAAGAGTATGAGCTGGGCTACGATCAGTTTCATCAAGGTGAAAGCTACATATACTTTTACTTTCTCTGTCTGGCTGATCCTGCCAATCCGGTCAACCAGGAACGGGCGCGGCGCTTTGCCGGTTTTTACCTGAATGAAGACCCGGACGCACCCAATTACGACCCCGTCCACAAGATTATCCGCGCGCCGCACAATGGCAGCGGCGGTCCGCGCTGGGGCATTATGGATAGCGCCGAACCCTCCTACAACTGGGGGCCGGGCATGCGCGTCTACGGCTTGCCCTTCCACGATTTTGCCGACATTCAGCATTATGACGACCTGCAGGATCCGGCCAAGGCGCGCGTGATGGGCCAAGCCATGCAGGAGCGCATGGGCCAAGGCGATGTGGCGGGTAACTTGATTGTGACCAGTCTGGTGGCCAACGCTTTTTTGATGACGGGCGACGCCAAATACCGCGATTGGATTGTCGAATATGTGGATGCGTGGCAGGAACGGGCGCGTCAAAACGGGGGTCTGCTGCCGGACAACGTGGGGTTAAATGGCCAAGTGGGGGCCACGCTCAACGGTAAGTGGTATGGCGGCCTCTATGGCTGGACCTGGCCGCACGGCTATTACAACATCGGCATGGCGGCCACCGTGGCGGGCTGCAACGCTTTTCTGCTCACCGGCGACGCCCGCTATCTCGATTTGCCGCGCAGCCAATACGATTACATTTGGGCGCTGGGCGAGGTGCGCGATGTGCGCAATTTGGAGATGAGCTTGCAGCACCACTGGGTCAACACGTCTGGCGGCGCCGCCGAGGGTGCGGACGACGCGCCACAGTTTATGTTTGTGGCGCCCTATCGCTATGGGAATGTGGATGCGGGGCAGCCGGGCTGGTTTGACTATCAGCCGCTTTCGCCGGTGTATCCCGCCGCTCTCTGGAATATATCGCAGGCGGCCGCCGATTGGGAACGTATTGAAAAGCTGCGGGCGGCGGAAACGTACGATTGGCGCACCGTCCTGCCCTTTCGCAACAAAGAAGAGGGCGGTCACGATCAGCCCTGGCTGCGCTATCTGGCCGGCGACAATCCGCATTATCCCGAGCAAATATTGCAAGCGGCCTATGGCATGGTCTGCCGTCGGCTGGCGCTGATTGCGCAGGATGCCGCCGATCTAACGCAGGTGAACATCCACCACTGGCAGGAGCACAATCCCATCCTATGCGAGGCGCTGATCCAGCTCACGTTGGGCGCACCGCAAATCATTTACAACGGCGGGTTGCTGCACTCCGCGTGCGCTATTTTGACGCCGAGCGCCAGCGCCCCGGTCTGCCGTCGGACGTGGCCGCGCTGGTCGAAACCATCAGCGCCGACCGCACGGTGCTCACGCTGGTCAACTTGAGCCCGCTGGCCCACCGCCACGTAATTATCCAGGCCGGCGGCTTTGGCGAGCACCGTTTTGACGCCGTGCGCTACGATATGCGCACCAGTGAATACCCCGGTTCGCACAAAATGTACGCCAGCCCGCCGCTGGCAACGCGGACGGCCGAGGCTGCTGTTAATGACAAATATCTGGCCGTCATGCTGCCGCCCGCCACCCAGATCACGCTGGATCTGGCCACCGCCCGCCACGTCAACTCGCCTAGCTATCAAACGCCATTTTGGACCCCCTCCTAGCCTCCCCCTCAAGGGGCTTGGCTTTACCCATAAGTCAAGCGAACGGCGGTTGAGTAGCCCACGGCAGTTTGTGGGCGTATCGAAACCAGAGTGAGCGGGCTGACCCGTTTGGTCTCGATACGGGCGGAAACTGCCCCGCCCTACTCGACCGACACTCCTGTAAAACATGTGGGGAACGGGGAGGGCCAGGGAGGGGTAATGTTACATAGGGTCTAATATCTCCATGGCCGCATTGCGCCCGTTGATGCCAATCACGCTGCCGCCGGGATGCGTGCAGGCCCCGCACAGATAAACGCCCGGCATAGGCGTCACCGGCGACAGGCGGTTGCTCCACATGTACTCCGGCAGGCATGAGCCCTGGAAAATGTGGCCGCCGGTCAGCCCTACCACCCGTTCAACATCGGGCGGCCCCAGCACCTCCATGTCGATGATGTTTTGCGGCACGTTGCTGCAATAGCGGCCAAAGCTCTCGAGCACAATGCGGGCCGCTTCAGCGCGGCGGCTCTCCCAATCGCCCTCGGCAAAGGTGTGCGGCACATATTGGCAGAACATGCTCATGACGTGCTTGCCTGGCGGTGCGATGGATGGATCGTAGACCGTCTGCAAATAATCCTCGGTCCAAATGCGCGCCGGCAATTGCCCGGCCCGCGCCGCCGCATAGCCCGCCTGCCACTCGGCTTTGGTCAGCGGCGTGTTGATATTGGCGTAGTGGTGGTCCTCATGCAGACCGGGCCGCGCCGTAAAATTGGGCAGTTCGCTCATGGCCACGTTGATTTTGATGGTGCAACCCTCCATGGGGATCGACTCCACCTGCGCCGCCCAGGCGGGATCAGCAGCAGCGCCCAGCAGCCGCCGCGTCACCCGCGGGTCCGCATTGGAGACAACGATGGGCGCGTGAATCTTTTCGCCGCCGACCAATTCCACCCCTTCCCCCGGCAAAATACGGCTGACCGGTACGCCCGTGGCCACCGTGGCGCCCGCCTCCAACGCCGCATCGCAAATCAGAAACGAGACCGTCCCCATGCCACCCTGCACAAAGCCCCATGTGCCTAGATGGTCCGGCGTCATGCGCCCGCAGGCGTGGTGATAATAGATGGACGCCGTGCCTTTGTCGTATGGGCTGGCAAAGGTGCCGATGACGCCCTGGCCAAGCACGGCCAATTGCAGCCGCTCGTCGTCCAGATAGCGTTCGGCAAATTCGACCATGGACCAGTTGAAGAGCAGGTCGATGGCCTCCTGATCGCCTTTGAGCCGCGCCTCAATTTGCGCCCGCGTCGGCGCCCGTCCGATCCACACATCGCGTTCATCATTGGGGCGCAGCGCATCCGCCGTGCGGTCCATCACGTCGTGCAGCGCGTGCCAGCCCGTCACATCTTTGGGGGAAAGTTTGCGAATCTCGGCATCGCAGCGCTCCGCATCATGCCAGAGCAGAATGCTGCTGCCATCCTCAAACGGCACAAAAAGGCTGCCCAGCGGCGCCGTCCATTGGTAGCCGCGGCGCGGCAGCTCGAGTTCGCGGATCACCAGCGGGTGCAACAGCCCGGCCACATACGCGCAAGGCGAAATGCGATAGCCCGGCCAGGTTTCATGGATGGTGCAGGCGCCGCCCACCTGTTCGCGCGCCTCCAGCACCAATACGCGCTGCCCCGCCCGCGCCAGATACGCCGCACAGGCCAGCCCATTGTGGCCACCGCCCACCACAATCACATCCCACGTCCGCTGGCTCATTTCTTTGATGGGCATCGGCAGACCCAACTTGCCCAACCGCTCTGATGTATGCATGGCTTTATTGTCCTCGTCGTTCTGGTTAGTGTTATCACTGCTGTCATGCGCCCCCGTCTTGCTGGGGCTGGGGGATGATTATGCGGCGGACACGAGTTGGGGCGCATTAGGCGGCTTTAGGGGGCGGGAGCCTCTGCGCCCCAACTCATGTCCCTACATGCTGTTAATCGGAGATTGTCTAGTAAGGCGATTTGCCCCTGTCATCCTGTCACCCTGTCAACCTGTCATCCTGTCACCCTGCCATTCTCTCACGGCCGTTCGCCGTGCGCCAAGCGGGCATTGATGTCATCGATCACCTCCAGCAGCTCAATGGGCTCATCGATGACATAATGGGCGCCGGTTCGCCACAGCAGTCGCGCGTGTGGGCCAGCCGGCGCTGAATTTCCGCCTCCGGCAGCGCCTCGGCTTCGGCCAGGGTGTTGATATTCATGTAGTTGCTGTAGCGCGCAATGCCCACGGCCCAGCAGCCCGCCTCCAGCCCCTCGCCCACGCCCGAGGTGGTGTCATCCACCTTGACCACCGCCTGAATCGGGTGTACGTCCATAATGTCCAAATTGCGATAGACCATAAACGGCCGCGGCCGCGCCCCGTGGATCACCTCATCGCCGGCCACCGTGCAGTCGGGATGAAAGCCCTGTTCGCGGGCGTGCTTGAGCAGAATGTCCACCATGGGGCGCGTAAAGCCGGTGGAGACGCCAATTTTGATGCCGTCAGCCTTGAGCTTGTCAGCCATTTCCACCACGCCGGGCAGCAGTCCCGCATACTGAGGCAGACAGGCAAGCTGCATGGGGACAAAATCTTTAAACATAGCATCCACGTCGCTTTGATCGGGATATTGGCCGTGGGTCGCTTTCCAGCGCTCGCGGATGGTTGGCGTTTCGGTCAGCGCTTTGATGTGCAAATCCTTGCGCAGCCCCATGGGGCCGCGGGCCTCGGTCATGGAAATCTCCACACCATATTTTTGAAAGACCTCCACAAAAACCACCGCCGGCGCAATTACATAAGCATCCGCCGTGGTCCCACTCCAATCCAGCACAACGCCTTTGACTTTGCCCCGGTAATTTCGTGTATAGGTATAATCTGGGAATTTCATTTTGGCTCCTTTTTGCATTTAGATATTAATCATCTCATCCATCACTTCCGCAATCGCCGCCAACAAATCGCGCATATCCTGCTCGAACAGATGGCCGATGTGGCCGATGCGGAAACAATCGGCGTTGCTCACTTTGCCCGGATAGATGGCGAAGCCGCGTGTGTTAAGGCGGCTGTAAAACGCATCAAATGTAAAGCATTCATCCTGTGGATAGAGAAATGACGTGATGATATAGCCCTGGTCCGCAGCCGCCAAATATTCCTGAAAGCCCAGCCTGCGCATCCCCTCCACCAGCACTTGATGGTTGCGCTGATACCGCGCCGCCCGGCCCGCCACACCGCCTTCGGCCTCCAGCTCCCGCAGCGCCTGCTGAAAGGCCAGCAGACTGTGCGTGGGCGGCGTAAAGCGGAACTGGCCATTCTGCTCCAACCCTTGCCACTGCGCCAGCAGATCCAGGCTGAGGCTGCGCGCATAGCCCTCGGTGGCCAAAAGCGCGCTCCGGCGGGCCAGCACAAACGCAAAGCCGGGCACGCCTTCAATGCACTTGTTGGCCGAAGAGACCAGATAATCAACATGGCACGCAGCCAGATTGAGCGGAATGGCGCCAAAACTGCTCATGGCGTCCAGAAAATAGCGCTTGCCGTAACGCTGGGCTAGCGCCCCCACTTCCGCCGCCGGGTTCACAATACCGGTGGTCGTTTCGCAATGCACCATCACCACGTGCGTAATCGCCGGGTCGTTTTGCAGCGCTTGTTCAATATCAGCCAGCCGCGGCGGCTGGTTTTCCGGCGTCTCCAATACATGCACCGCAATCTTGAGCACCTGCGCCATCTGCACAATGCGCCGTCCGTACGCCCCGTTCACAATCACCAGCAGCTTGCCGTCCGGCGGCACGGTGGACGAAACCACCGCCTCAATGCCAAAGGTGCCGCTGCCCTGCATAATGATCGCCTCATATGCGGGCGCCGCCACGCCGCCAATGGCCAACAGCCGCGCCCGGACTTCTTTGACCAGCGCCATAAATTCATAATCGCGCGAGCCCAGATCGCGTAACATGGCCTGCTTTACCGTGGCGCTGGTGGTCAGCGGACCGGGAGTGAAGAGGAGTTTGTCTTTGGAAATTTTTGAAATTGCAGAAGAGTTATCCATAAATGTGCCTGTTTGTGAATGGTGAAGGATATTTAACGCAAGAGCCGCAAATGACGCAAGGGATGCAAACGTTCTTGTTCACTGTTTGCGCCCATTGCGCCGCTTGCGTCGTTTGCGTTAATGGCTCTGTACAAAACAGTATTTGGGCGATAGATCCATCGCCAAACCCAAGACGTTCAAATGTGGACGAATGCACGGCTGACGCTATGCGCGGAGATTTGCAGCCGTGCATCGCAGTTCGCGAATGGCTTGAGCCTAAACCAATTTTAGCGTGTACCATCGGATGTGCAAATTGGGCAGGCTCTATCGAATCTGATGTCGACGCCGCCGCATTCAACTGACGGTGTACCCGACACGCTGATTGTGCAAAAATCGCGGTGTGGTATAATAGACATGTCTCTGGCTCATCAAATGGGGTGGGCTTGAATTGAAACTAGGAAGGATCCCCAGCCGTAATGAACTCCCCAAAGTCCCCTAAAGACCCTGACCCTGGCGCCAAAACAAACACGACGCAGATTCTTTGGCGCTGCATCAGTTATCTGCGTCCATACTGGAAGTATACAGCCGGCGCCTATGCGACGCTGGTGCTGATCACGGTGTTGGCGCTGGTGCTGCCTCAATTTATCCGCTGGATTGTGGATCATGGCATCCGTGAACAAAACGCGTTTTTGCTGAATTGGTCGGTGGCGGCGCTGTTGGGGTTGTCGCTTTTGCGCGGCCTGCTGGTCTATTTGCAGGGGCGCTGGACCGAAATTGCTTCACAGAGCGTGGCCTATGATATTCGCAACGCGCTGCACCAAAAGCTCATGCATCTCTCGTTTGCCTATCACAATGAGACCGAAAGCGGCCAGCTCCTTTCACGAGCGATCCAGGATGTGGAGCGCATTCGCTTTTTGACCGGGCGCGCCACCTTGGGGTTGGTGAATGGCGTTGTCCTGATGGTGGGGACGCTGGTGGCGCTGTACAGTATGAACGCGCGGTTGGCCGTGCTGGCCATGTGCGTTATGCCGCTGTTGGGGTATCAATCGTTTCGCTTTGGGCGCAACTTTCGCCCGCTTTCGCTGCATATTCAGCAGCAGTTGGCCGTGCTGACCACCTGGCTGGAGCAGAATTTGCGCGGGGCGCGCGTGGTCAAAGCCTTTGCCCAGGAAGATGCTGAGATTGCCCGTTTTGATGAAAAGAACGTCCGCTGGTTTGATCTTTCGGCCCAAGGCGCGCGTTTGCAGGCCTTTAACGTGCCGCTCATGGACCTGATTGCCAACGTGGGGACGGTGGTGATCGTCTGGTACGGCGGCATGTTGGTGATCAACCAGCAGTTGACGCTGGGTGAACTGGTAGCGTTTACGACCTATTTGGCCCAACTAGGCGGACCCGTGCGCCGCCTGGGCATGATTATTCCGGCGCTGGCGCAGGCCGGCGCCTCCGGCGAACGTATTCTTGAGGTTCTGGACGCCATATCCACGGTGCAGGAAGCGCCCGATGCCAGGCCGCTGCCGCGCATCAACGGTCACGTGGTTTTCGATGATGTGTCGTTTGGTTATCAAGATGGCCATCAGGTTTTGCATAATCTCACGTTTGCGATTGAGCCGGGACAAGTGGTGGCGCTGTTGGGCGCCACCGGTTCGGGCAAGTCGTCGATCATCAATTTGATTCCGCGCTTTTATGACCCCACTAGCGGCCACATCACCATCGATGGCTGCGATACGCAGAAGGTGACGCTGCAATCGCTGCGTAGCCAGGTGGGCATTGTGCTGCAGGAGACAGTGCTCTTTGCCGCCACCATTCGTGAAAATATTGCCTTTGGCCGTCCCGACGCCACCGAAGAGCAGGTCATTGCGGCGGCCAAGGCGGCGCAGGCCCACGACTTTATTATGGCCATGCCCGAGGGGTACGATTCGTATGTGGGCGAGCGCGGCTTGACGCTTTCCGGCGGGCAGCGGCAGCGCGTGGCCATTGCGCGGGCGCTGCTGACCGACCCGCGCATTCTGATTTTGGATGATCGCCACTGCCAGCGTGGATACGGCCACCGAGCGGTTGATTCAAAAAGCGCTGGCGCGACTGATGGAAGGGCGCACATCGATCATCATTGCGCAGCGCCTCAGCACCATTCGCATGGCCGATCTGATTTTGGTGATGGAGAAAGGGCGCATTGTGGCCAGTGGTTCCCATGCCGAGCTGTTGGACCGCTCGTCGCTCTATGCGCGCATTTATCGCCAGCAGAGTGCGGAAAACGCCGAACCACGCCGAATCGTTTGCGCTGCCCGCGGCCCAAAACGCGGATTGATAGTTTGTGGGAAAATTCACGCCAAGCCGCCAAGGCGCAAAGAATGTGAACTTTGCGCCCTGGCGGCTTGGCGTGAGTTTAATTTTTGGGATTCAAATTCTAGTTCGATGAATCTGGCGCTACGATTGGCAGCGTTTCTAATTGTGTGGAGTCAATGAGGACGGTCTCGGTGAAGATCCAGCCTTCGGCCGTGGCCAGGCGTGCGCGGGTCCAGGCGTTGTCAAATGTGCGCCCAATGGCCGCCACCCGCTGATCGGATTGGAGCAGCGCTATGGCATTAGATTCCACAAAAATGTCACTGCGCACAAAAACCTGCTGATCTGAAGGGATCTGCACGAAGATGCCATAAGGCGAAAAGTCGGGCGTGGCCGTATCGGTTTGCGTGGCCGTCTGCGTCGGCGTGGAGGTGTCCGTTGACGTTGGCACAGGTGTTGGCGTAGCGGTCGGCCGGGGCGTGTTGGTCACGGTGTCGGTTGGTGACGCTGTGGCCGTTGCCGTGTCGGTTGTAGTGGCCGTATTGGTGGCTGTGGCCGTTTCCGTGGCCGTAGGCGGAACGGGGGTTGACGTATCCGGTCGGTGTCTCGGTCGGCGCTGTCGTTGCACTAGCTGTGGCGGTGGCGGTGGCCGATTCAGTTGGGGTGGCCGCACTTGTGGAAACCACATGCGCCACGCGGCGGTTCAATCGGGATGGCCGTGGGCTGCGATTGCAGGACTACAACTGTCGCCGGCGGCGTCAGCATGTTGTTAACCGGGGTGCTGTCAGCCGCGGTTGGCGTGTTAATCATGGGTGTGGCGGTTGATGATGATGTGGCTGAGGCGGTAGCGGTCGGGGTATCGCCACTGGAATCCTCATGCGGCGGCGATTCGACATCGGCGCCGGATTGATTCAAATCGTCGGCGGCGCCACCTGCCAAACTTTCGCTGCCGCTGGACAGGCGCGGACCTACCGCCACGGCGCGCTGGGCAGATTCGTCGTCGGCGGCCTGATCTTGCTGCCAGGCGATGGATGACGAGGCCGCTGGACGATTTTGCGAAAAGATGGGCGTATTAAAATCGAGCATCTGCGGCACGGTCAGAATGAGCCCTAACAGGAGCAGCCCCAAAACCGTGGCCAGGCGCGGGGTCAGCCATACAAATGCCCGCATGGTCACCACATGGACGTGCAGGTTAATCCGCGTGGTCACCTCGTCCATGTTGATGTCGATCCAGCCGTGATAATTTTTGCCGGGCTCTAGCGCGTGCGTATCCACCGCCACGCCAAAGCGCAAGGGAAACGGTTTGTTAGCGTGGACACGCGAGCCTTCGGTGACGCGAAACCAAGAGTTTTCTTCGCTATAACCGAGCTTGAAGCGGCGCACGTTGCCGCCTACGTTGCCCACATGAAAGGTGAGCGTCTGGTCGGACCCCCAGGGCAAATTGCCAAAATCGAGGCCGTTGGGCGGCAGCACAACGGGTTGGGGCAGCGCTTCATTGCCATCGCGCAGGGGGGGGCGCACAGGATTAACCAGGGCGTTGTACGCCTCGTTAATTTCCCGCATTCGTTCTTCAACAAATTGTTTATCTTTGGGATCACTATAGCGGTCTGGATGAAAAATCCGCACAAGCTGCTTATAGCGCGCGCGGATCTGCTCTTTGGATGCGTCTTTTGGCACTTCCAGAATGCTATGATAATTTTTCATGCCGGAGCCCATGGCGTTCTCAAGTTAGCGCTTAATAGTCTTAAAGATGTTCAGAAAAGATTGTTTTGATCAACAGATTGCGCAGATTATACAGATTTATAAAATCTCTTAAATCCATGTAATCTGCTGATCATAAATTCTGAACAGCTATCGTTGAATCTGATTTAGTGGCTGCGACAAATGACGGGGATGCATTTTTTTTATCGTTAAAAAGATATATAATCCTTCGCTTAACTTTCCAGTTTTGTCTATGTCTATTACCCTACGGCTGGTCTATGATCGGAATTACGCGGGTGCGTTAAGCTGATTTGAAAGCGGTTGTTTATGCGTTCCGTCCGATTAATGAGAACTTCACAATGCAAGGAGAGCTAGCTTCCTGTTTTCAAATCAGTCAACGTTTAGTATACAATGACTCGCACGATTTGATACAATGCAAATGCCGCCACCCTTGGGTTGGCCATATACATCAACTGCAATCTCCCCTTTTTGTCGACGCTATATTCTGCTCTGAATGGAAACCGGAGTTTTCCGCTGAAGTTTCAGTCAGAAGAAAACTCCGATTTCCATCACAACCGCAGTATAATTGCAAAAATGCACGCCATTACGCTTTTTCTGTATCGGCCTGTTTACGGAGGAAATAGAAAATAATGAAACGGTTAGCGCTTTTCGCTTTATGTTTTGTTTTGATTGTGTCAACCCTGAACTGGGGCGGCGACACAGGTACTGTCTTTGGCCAGGAGGAACAACCCGCCTTTGTGCCGGGCCAGTTGATCATTGCGTTTCGCCCCGGCGTGACCAATGAGCAGATCGCCGATTTTTACACTGAATATGGGTTGACCGAAAAGGAGGATCTCGACAGCGATCCCGAAGACAACGACGAAGAGCAAAAGCTGGCCTCTGTACCGGTGCAGGTGAACCAGGATCTGATCGATCAGCTCGAGAGCGACCCGCGCGTCCGCTACGCCGAGCCCAATTATATGCTCTACGTAAGCAAGACCCCCACCGACCCCGAGTTCGATAAGCTGTGGGGCATGCATAACACCGGGCAGACCGGCGGCGCGGCCGGCGCCGATATTAGCGCGGTGGAGGCGTGGGATGTGTCCACAGGCTCCAAAGATGTGGTGATAGCCGTCATCGACACTGGCGTGGACTATACGCACGAAGACCTTTCGGCCAACATGTGGGTGAATCCCAAAGAGTGTCCACAAGGCTATGGCAAGTGTGACGCCAATGGCAAAGATGACGACGGCAACGGCTATGTTGATGATTTCTACGGCGTCAACACCATCAATGACACCGGCGAAATCATGGACGATTATGGCCACGGCACCCATGTGGCCGGCACTATTGGCGCCGTGGGCAACAATAGTAAGGGGGTCGTGGGCGTCAACTGGAACGTGCGTATTGTGGGCTGTAAGTTCCTCAGCGCCAGCGGCGGCGGCACCACCGCCAACGCCGTCAAGTGCTTCCAATATGTGAACAAGCTGAAGGAAGCAGGCGTCAACATTGTGGCCACCAACAACAGTTGGGGCGGCGGCTCGGCCTCCGAGGCATTGCGTGACGCCATGGCCGCAGATCCATCCATCATGCACGTTTGTGCCGCCGGCAACTCCAACACGGACCGTATTCAATACCCCGCCGCCTATGAATTGGACAACATTATTTCGGTGGCCGCCACCGATCACGAAGACATGTACGCCAACTTTTCCAATTATGGAACCGATTGGGTGGATTTGGCCGCGCCGGGCGTTGATACATTTTCGACGGTGCCCAGCGGCAACTGCGCCATGTGCGATTCCTCGGGCTACAATTTGGCCAGCGGCACTTCCATGGCCACGCCGCATGTCACGGGCGCCGTGGCGCTGGTCATGTCCAAATACAAAGATTTAACCAACGAACAGGTCAAACAGCGCCTGCTTTCGGGTGTGGATAAGCTGCCCGACCAGCCCAAAAAGACGCTGACCAATGGCCGCCTCAACCTCCTCAACGCCATGGAGGATGACCAGACGCCGCCCGCCGCTGTGACCAACTTGACCATAACCGGCCTGCTCATGACCAAGCTGGAGCTATCGTGGACCGCCACCGGTGACGACGGCGCCGAAGGCAAAGCCAATGGCTACGATCTGCGCTACGCCCTGACGCCCATTACTGAGGCAAACTGGGCGCAAGCCTTCCAGGTGGAAAACGAGCCCAAGCCGCAGGAACCGGGCGCGCTGGAAACCATCACCGTGGGCGGCCTGCAGCCGGGCGTCAACTACTACTTTGCCATCCGCGTGGCCGACAACGCCGGCAACCTGTCCGAACTCTCGAATATTGCATCGGCCAGCACCAGCAAGGGCACCGTCGTCTTCCAGGACGACATGGAAAGCGGCCAAGGCAACTGGACTGTTGGCGAGGAAGGCGCACTCTGGCACCTTTCCAACCTGCGCTCCAACAGCCCCAGCAATTCCTGGTACTATGGCCAGGACAGCAAGCGCAACTACGACACCGGTGAATCCAACGCTGGCTTCCTGACCTCGCCCGAGATCACGCTGGCCGAGGCCGATGAGGCGATCATTATCTTCTCCGAATGGAGCCAGGTGCAGGAGAATCTGCGCTTTGACCGCACGCGTGTCCAGGTTTCCACCGATGGCAACTCGTGGAAGACCGTCTTTGAATCGCACGGCACGGCCGACAAGTGGGAGCAGCGCACCATCAGCCTGGGTGACGATATCGACCTGAGCGGTGGTTCGCTCCAGGTGCGCTTCTGGTTCGACACGGTCAACGACCGCTTCAATGAGTTTGAGGGCTGGTATGTGGACGACGTGCAGATCATCGCCGCCCGCATGGAGAAGCCGGGTCAGCAGTTCGAAGCGCCCAACCTGGTGCTGCGCGAAGGCAACATCGGCTTCAACCCGCCCAACCCGACGCAGGGCGACAACGTGACCATCCACGCCGTGGTGCTTAACACGGGCGCCGCCGAATCTGGCCCGGTGGTGGTGCAGTTCGCCGATGTGACCGACGGCGCGCCCATCCCCATTGGCCAGCCGCAGACCATTGCGGGCATCCCGGTGGGCGGCAGCGGCGCGGCCCAGGTCACCTATGAAAGCATTCCGTTGGGTCACTCGTCCGAGGATGGACCGACCGAGCGCGATATTCAGGTGATTGTGGATCCGTTCAACTTCATCGGCGAAGTGAGCGAGTCCGACAACAGCGCCACGCGCGTGCTGCCGGTGCTGCCGCTCAACGCGCCCAACCTGAAGATCACGCCGGACAACATCGGCTTCGATCCGCCCGCCCCTGACCCGGGCGACCAGGTGACCATCAACGCCACCGTGCTCAACACCGGCCCGGTGGAGGCCAGTGACGTGGTGGTCCAATTTATGGACGTGACGCGCAACGGCTCGCAGCCCATCGGCCAGCAGCAGACCATCGACGCCATCCCGGCGGGTGGTAGCGTGCTGGTGCAGGTGACGTACGACACCACCGGGCTGACCGGCGACCGCGACATTCAGGTTGTCATCGACCCGGTCAACTCGGTCATCGAGTCCGATGAGAGCGACAACGACGCCAAGGCGCGGCTCTCCATGGCCGCGCAGGCCGCGGCCAACTTGATCGTGCTCAAAGACAACATCGGCTTTGCCCCGGCCAACCCCACCGAGGGCGACACTGTGACCATCTACGCCACCATCCTCAACGATGGCGGCGTGGAGGCCACTGATGTGTTGGTGCAATTTGTCGACACCACCGACAATGGCTCGACGCCGATTGGCCAGCAGCAGACCATCGAGTCGATCCCGGCGGGCGGCAGCGGCATCGTGCAGGTCACCTATGAGACCAGCGGCAAGGCTGGCGACCGCAAGATCGACGTGGAGGTCGACCCGCACAACTTTATTCCCGAATCCAAAGAGACCGACAACACGGCCAAACAAACATTGACGGTCGCCTCGCCGCCGGCGCCCAATCTGTCGATCCAGTCGTCCAATATTGGCTTTAACCCGGTGGCGCCGGTCCAGGGCGACAATGTGACCATCCACGCCACCATCTTGAACAACGGGGCGCTGGAGGCCAACGATGTGGCCGTCCAGTTTGTCGATGTGACCAACGGCGACTCGGTTCCCATTGGCGGGCGGCTGACCATTGCGTCGATTGGCGCCGGGTCCAGCGGCGCGGTGGAGACGACGTACGACACCACCAACCGACCGGGCGACCGCCGCATCCAGGTGGTGGTGGACCCGGGCAACTTTATCATGGAAGCTGACGAGACCGATAACGTGGCCCGCGAACTGCTGCGCGTCGCCTCGCCGCCCGCCCCCAATCTGGTGGCGCTCGCCTCCAACATCGAGTTCCAACCGGCCAACCCCACCGATCAAGACACGGTGGTGATCCACGCCGTGATCCTGAACACGGGCAGCCAGGAAGCGCGCAACGTTTTGGTCCAGTTTATCGACTTGACCTATGGCGTGGCCGTGCCCATTAGCAAAGAACAGTTTATCGACGTGATCCCGGCGGGGGGCAGCGCCACCGCCGAGGCGACCTATGATGCCGGTGGACCGGTGCGCGGGCGCAAGATTCAGGTGCTGGTCGATTCCAATAACCTGATCCGTGAGACCAGCGAAAGCGACAACGAGGCTATCAAGACGCTAGCCGTTTCCGCCTCGGCCGCGCCCAACCTGGCCGTGCCGCCGGTGACCATCGGCTTTGCCCCGCGCCACCCGACGCGCGGCGACGAAATCACCATCAGCGCCGTGATCATCAACAATGGCGCCGCCGATGCCGAAAACGTGCTGGTGCAATTCACCGACGTGACCAGCGGCCGCGCCGTGCCCATCGGCGAGCAGCAGATCATCGACCTGATCCCCACCGGCGGCAACGGCATTGCCGCGGTCAAGCTCGATTCCAGCGGTCTGGGTGGCGAACGCAAGATTCGCGTCATCGTGGATCCCAACAACTTTATTTCCGAATCGGACGAAACGGACAATAAAGGCGACCAGACCGTGACCATTGCCTCACCGGCCGCACCCAATCTGGTGGCGCAGCCCAGCAACATTACCTTTGCGCCGCCCAGCCCCACCGAAGGCCAGCCCGTCAGCGTCACCGTGACCGTGCTCAACGACGGCGGCGAGGAGGCTGAGTCCGTGCTGGTGCAGTTTGTGGACGTGACCGATGGCGGCATGATCCCGGTGGGCGAAAAGCAGACCATCGATCTGATCCCGGCGGGCGGCAGCGCCACGGCTAAAGTCTCATACCAGACGGCGGGCAAGGCGGGCGACCGCAAGATTCAGGTGCTGGTGGACCCGCACACCAT
>JAWKON010000095.1:0-22967 GCA_041391125.1 Caldilineaceae bacterium | reverse complement strand
GGCGTATTGGTCGGCACGGGCGTATTGGTTGGGGTGGGCGTGTTGGCCGGTGGGCTTTCAATGCGATAGATCGCGCCGGTTAAATAGGCCACGTACAGCTCGCCATTCTGGTCCTGGCCGAATGACGCCGGGCTGCTGTTGTTGCCCGGCGCCGCATACGCCCACGACGTGACCACCACGTTGTCCGGCGCACCGCTGATGGAGCGGATGTTGCTGTTACAGAAGTCGCTGTAAAAATAGTGGCCGTTGAGCGCGGGGAAGGCGCTGCCGCGGTATACATAGCCGCCGGTCACCGAGCAATCGCCCAGCGAGCGGTCGTACGAATAGAGCGGCGCCGTGTAGCTGTCGGCGGATTGACAGCCGGTAGTGTTATAGGCCGTGTTGCCTTCGTAGCAGCGCCAGCCATAGTTTTCGCCGCCATTGCTGCTGGCCGGGGCAAAGTCGATCTCTTCGAAGCGATTTTGGCCCACGTCGGCGATCCACATGTCGTGGGTCAGCCGGTCAAAGCTAAAGCGCCACGGGTTGCGCAGACCGGTGGCCCAGATTTCGTCGCAGGCGCCGCCCGCCCCATCCGCAAATGGATTGTCGGGGGGGATGCGATAATTGGCGCCGGTGGAAGTGCTGCAATCCGGTCCACTGCCGCTGGCGCCATCCACATCAATGCGCAAAATTTTGCCCAGCGGCACGTTCATCTTCTGGCCGTTGCCCTGCGGATCGCCGGCATCGCCGCCGTCGCCCGAGCTAATGTAGAGATAGCCGTCGGGGCCAAACTGAAGCTGGCCGCCGTTGTGGTTGACAAAGGGCTGGCTGTATTCCATCAGCACCAGTTCGCTGTTGAGATCGGCCAAATTGGGATTGGCGCTGCTGACGCTGAAGCGTGAAATGCGCGTGCGCAGCGACGTACCCGCCGGTTTGCTGGTCGTGTAATTGACGTAAAAATAGCCGTTGTTTTGATAATCGGGATGAAAAGCCAGCCCCAGCAGACCGGTCTCTGCATTGCCGCCGCCGGCGGTGACGCGGTCGGTCAAATTGGCAAAATCGGTCCCTAGTAGCACGCCATTTTGGATAATGCGAATGTGGCCCGCTTTTTCTAGCACAAAGAGTCGTTCATCGCCCGCATTTTGAATATCCACGGGCTGAGTCAAGCCGCTGACCACGGGGGAGAGCTTGAGCGTGGCCGGGGGCGGCGTGGGGCTCACCGTGGGCGGGCCGCCGCTGCCGCCGGTGACCTGTACGTTGAAGGTGGTCACGCCGATGCCGTCGCCGGTCAAACTTTGCTGATTGTCGCTGGAATTGCCCGCCCCATAGAAAGTCACCGTGTCGTTGTAGGTGGGTGCAGTCCAGGTGAACTGAAACGCAAGCTGGTTGCCGCTAAACGCCTTGGGCGCGCTGTGGGTCAATTCACCCAGCAGCGTCTGCGTATCCGCACCGGCCGGCGTCAGCACGCCGCGCTGATTGCTCACCGAGACGTTGAGGCCGCCAGTTTGGGCCGGCCCGCCGCTGATGAGCAGCGTGTACAGATTGGTCGAACCGGCGGCAACGGACGCCGGGCCGCTGATGGTCACTGTGGGAACAGCCGCGCCGGTGGCATGACAAGTGGTGCAGTTTTGGCCGCTGTTGGTGGCCGGGTTGCCCGAAAAGCCAATGCGCCCATTGAGGCTGGCGTGGGCGGTATCCGCGCTATATGCCCACCAGCCCAAAGCGGCCGCGGCCATCAGTACTATGCAGAAGATACTCCAACGAGTTGGTAATTGCATGAACTTTTCTCTCCAGGAGGAAAGAAGGGTTGAAAGTGTGAAGGGGTGAAAGGGGGCGTCTGCTCCCCTTCACACTTTCACCCCTTCACCTCTTCACCTCTTCTCCATTACTTAACGCGCGATAAGCGGCAAATAGACGCGCACATCGTCCGGTGAGCCGGTGTTGCCGCAGGTCTCTTCGTTCGGGTTGCAGTTGAAGGTGATTTGACCGTTCTGGGTGGAGACGGTCAGATCGGCGCCGTCGGCGTTGATCAGGCCGTCGGCGTGTAGTTCCAATGGGATGGGGCTCTGCTCGGCGCCGCTGATTGAAAATTGCAGCGTGGCCAGGAGCCCGGGCGCGCCGACGCCGGACGCGGCTAAAGCCGCCAGTTGCACGCGGCCCGGTTCATCGGTATTACAGAGCAGCAGGTCGTAAGCGCCGCCATTGTTGCAGGCAGCCACGCCCAAACGGGCGGCGTCATACAGCAAATCCACGCTAAACGCGCCCACGTTCTGCCCGGCGGGCAGGCTGACCAGATCCAGCGGAACGGAGACCTGGCCGGCGTCACCGGCGTCGACCGAACCGGCGCGCAGCACGACGGCGCTGGTTATCGGGGTGGCGGTGGGTTGTGGGGTGTTGGTCGGACCACTTGTGGGCTCGCTGGTGGGTGGCGCTGATGTGGGCGTGGCGGTATTCGCCGCGGTGGCGGTGGGCGCCGGCGTGGCCGTATCGGTGGGTGCGGCGCTGCAATTGGCCAGCACAATGTCATCCACGTAGTTGACCATGCGGCTGCCGGCCCCATTGTTGTACACGTTAAAATAGAGATAAACGGTCTGCCCGGCCAGGTCGGTCAGATCAAACGTGCGCTCGGTCCACTGGTTGGCGCCGGCTGCGGTCTGTTTGGACAGCGTGCGCAACACGGAGAAATTGGTGCGCAGCAGCAGCACTTCGCGATAATCGGCGCCGTCGCTGCCGCCGCCGGGCTGCTCCCAAAAGGTGAGCCGCAACTGGGGCGGTGCTGGCGGGCAGCACTACCGATTGGTAGGCGCTGGAATGGGCCGTCACATTGGCGGCTGAATCGACTACCCCCATGCGGATGGCGCCGGCGCCGCCGTGTACCGGGCTGTTGACCACGGCTGCGCGCGCCGGCGTAGAGCCAAACTGCCAGCCGCCGCTGCCTTCCAAGTCGCCGTTGGCGAGCAGTTGCTGGCAGGCTCCGTGGTGCTGACCTGGCCCTGGGGCCATGCGGAGCCAAAGACGCGCCGATGTCGACCAGCGCCAAGGCGCAGAGCAG
This sequence comes from Caldilineaceae bacterium, assembly GCA_041391125.1. Classification (GTDB taxonomy): domain Bacteria; phylum Chloroflexota; class Anaerolineae; order Caldilineales; family Caldilineaceae; genus JACKBC01. The sequence goes on along the minus strand of JAWKON010000095.1, from coordinate 19,936 downwards.
CAGAATCATCAGTATTGATAGGATTTTTTGTAAGGTGTTCAAACCCAACCCTTTCCCAAACGGAGAGACGCAAATGGGCAGATTATCAGTAGATCGCAACGAGAAGTGATAGGTGCGGATTTAAGAAACGAGACCGACGCCTAAATCGCCAACACCGTTGCGGTGTACTGATTATCAGTAGATCGCAACGAGAAGTGATAGGTTCGGATTCAAGAAACGAGACCGACGCCTAAATCGCCAACACCGTTGCGGTGTACTGATTATCGTATGTTTTCAGTACAACATTGACGGCCTATGCCAGAAAAAGATACGCAATTTTTTGTGATCCCAGTATATCAATGGGGTGCGATTGTAAACTTGAGCATCTTCATACAGGTGCGATTCGGCACGCGGGCGTAGACCGATGGCCGGAACTCAGTCCAGTTTGGGACTTACGTGGAAATGTTGAGCGCCTGGGCCAGTTGGGCCAACGCGGCTTTTTCCGCGCCACTCACGCGTGCGCTGCCGATGCCGAGAAAGCCGCCCTCTTTGGCCGCTTCAGCCGCCGCCACCGCCACGCTATATGCCAGTGGCGAATCTCCGCGCTTTCTGCGGCGGTGGCTTTTTGTTGGAGCAGTTCAGCGGCGGCATTGATGTCTGCCAGGGCTTCGGCCTTGATGCTTTCAATATTGTGGGCGGCAAATTCAGGTCTGGCCTGGGCCGCGTGGGAAAAGTTGTTGAATTCACCGGCCAGCGCCATGAGTAGCTCTGTGCCGCTGGTGCTGCGGGCGGTGTTGACCACTTTGCTGGCCACGGCCACAGATTCTTTGAAAGAACCGCCTCAGGCTGGATCGGCCATGTGTAACGTATAGGCCGGCCACAAATGGCGCTGCATGAGCGTCTTCCACTCAGCGCTGGTAAATGCACTTTGGGTTGTCATGAATATCTCCTTGATTGGAAGGGGCAAAGGGCTAGCTCGTTAGTTTTGCACGAACCGCACCCTGAAAGTAGGGTTAGCGCACAAAATAGTGTACTATGAGGGTGACGAAATTACGAAATCAACCGAATGTTGCAGGAACGACAAGGAAATTGTAATTCACTTATGAGACCACGGAAGAGTAGAAAATCGACAGAAACGCCGGCAGAGGGCCTGACCGACACTGAAAATCAGAACGGCCATGCCGGCAATGGCCTGGGTGCATCCGACTTACCATCGGATGGCGCTCCAGAGGCTGACATAGGTAATGACGAGCCAACGATCACCGATTTGGAAAGTGTGGAAGTGGCGACGGAAGCGCCTGCGGGTACGCAAAACGATGATGCCGCCAGCGATGAGCGTGATGGCAACGGGGCGAATGCAGATAGTGCCGACAGCGATGAAGAGGATGGCGACGCGGATGATGAGGCCAATGATGAACTAGCCGAAATTACGCTCGCCGAACTGCCGTCCAAATTACAGCAAGCCGCCCAGCGCGCCGGCTGGAGCACCTTGATGCCGGTGCAGGCCATGACCATCCCCTATCTGCGCGCCCGCCGCGATGTCATGGTGCAGTCGCGCACGGGCAGCGGCAAGACCGGCGCCTTTTTGCTGCCCATTTTGGAGCGCATTGAGACCAAGCGCGACGTGTGCCAGGCGCTGGTGCTCACGCCGACGCGTGAGCTGGCGCAGCAGGTGGCCAAAGAGGCAACTATGCTGGCCGCCGATACGGGGGTGCGCAGCGCGGCGCTTTATGGCGGTGTGGGCTACGGTCCGCAACTGGATGCGCTGCGCAAGGGGGCGCATCTGGTGATTGGCACACCGGGTCGCATTTTGGACCATCTGTTGCGGCGCAATTTGCGGCTGGATGATTTGCAGGTGCTGGTCTTTGATGAGGCGGACCGCATGTTGTCCATGGGTTTTTATCCGGACATGCGCGAATTGCAGCGCTATCTGCCCGCCCGCAATCTCAATGCCTACATGTTTTCGGCCACCTATCCGCACAGCGTGCTGCGGCTGGCCCATGAGTTTTTGGACGACCCCGGCTTTCTCAACCTGAGCCGCGATCATGTACACGTAAGCGAGGCTGAGCACGTTTTTTATATGACGCCCGTCATGAAGCGCGACCGCAGCTTGATCCGGCTGATTGAGGTGGAAAATCCCGATTCGGCCTTTATTTTTTGCAACACAAAAAACACGGTCCACTATGTGACGGTGGTGCTGCAGCGTTTTGGCTATGACGCCGACGAATTGAGTTCGGACCTGAATCAGAAGGACCGCGAGCGGGTGCTGGAGCGGGTGCGCAAAGGGGAGCTGCGCTTTTTGGTGGCCACCGATGTGGCGGCGCGCGGCATCGATATCCCCGAATTGTCGCACGTGTTTCAATACGAGCCGCCGGAAGATACCGAGTCTTATATTCACCGGGCCGGACGCACAGCGCGCGCCGGCGCCACGGGCATGGCCATTTCGCTGGCTGAAAACATTAGCGAGCGTTTGCAGCTTGAGCGGATCGCCAAGCGTTACAACTTTGAACTAGAGGAGCGCACGTTGCCCTCTGAAGAAGATGTGGCCAACGTGGTGGCGCAGCGCGTCACCACGCTGCTGGAAGCCAAGCTGCGCAACCGCGACAACCTGAAGACCGAGCGCATCCCGCCGCTTTATGCCCCGCGTGACCGAACTGGTGGAAAGCGAGGAGGGACAGACGCTGCTGGCCATGTTGGTGGATGATTTCTATCAAGAGTCGCTGCGCGCCGCTGCTGCCGGTCAGTGCAGACCAGCCCAAGCGTGGTGAGCGCACGGGCGGCAGAAGAAGTGGGCGTTCGGACAGAGGGGAGGTAGTCGCCGACGGCGTGGGGGAGGAGGAGATAGATGCAAAAAGCAATCATTACCGGGCCGCGTCCAGGCCGCCGTTGTGGAGACGCCCGAGCCAAAACCCAGGAGGATTGGGTTGTTGTCAAAATCCTGACCGCACCCATGTGTACCGAATACAAAAGCTATGCAGCCGGCGCCCCAGTGGATCAACTGGGCCATGAAGCCGCTGGGAAGTGGTGGAGGTGGCTCAACCGGGCCGCGTGCGCGCGAGGGATCGGGTAGTGGTGATGCCGCAGACGGCGTGCGGCAAGTGCGCACTCTGCCTGGCCGGTGAATATATCCATTGCCAGGATGCCATCAACTTTGGCGAATTTCACGGCACGCGCGATGGCAGCGCCACATATACCCAATATTCTCAAGCCCGATTGGCTGTTGGTGCCCATTCCTGATGAAATTTCTTATGACCGCGGCGCTGGCCTGCTGTGGATTAGGGCCAACCTTTGGCGCTATACAGCCTGCGCGGGTCAATGCGCTGGATACGGTGCTCATTACGGGACTAGGGCCGGTGGGATTGGGCGGCGTGATTAACGGCGTTTATCGCGAACGCGTCATTGGCGTGGAGAGCAACCCGTGGCGGGCGCAATTGGCGCTAGGCTGGGCATATGAAAATACGTCATCGATCCAACCGCTGAGGGCGCGCTGGCGCAGTATTGGCGCAAACGCATGATGGAAACGGCGTGGATCACGTAATCGATTGTTCCAGCGTACCGGCGGCGCAGCACAAGTTGATGCGGCGCGGCGCAAGGTACGGTCTCGTTTGTGGGCGAAAGCGGCAATACGGAGACAGCCCTGCGCATCAGCCCGGACATGATCCGCAAAGGGCTGACGCTGCACGGTTCGTGGCACTACAACATGCAGGACACACCGACCGCGATGCGCATGATCGGTGAACTCGGCTCTCCAGCTTGACAAGCTCATCAGCCATCGTTTCCCTTTGAGTCAAGTGGCCGATGCCTGGAGTTGCAACTAACTGGACAATGCGCCAAGGTGCTGCTGAAGCCGTGGGAGTAAAAGGTGTGCAGAGATGAAAGGGTGACAAGGTGACTTCGACAGGCTCAGTCACCCTTTCACCCTTTCACCCTTTCATCTTTACCAGAGGTTTTCGCGCATCAGAATGCGCATGACGCTGTTGGGACTAACGGACTTGGGGCCGAGTTGGCGATTGACCTCTTTGGCAATGCGCAATTTGCCTGATGAATAGCCGGCGGCATTACCTCCAGGACCTTGTCGGCAATGTGTGAGGCGACTCAGCGCCAGGCGGTGCGGTGCATTGCTGCGGGGATGTTCCAGGGCCTTAAAACCGCTTTCCAAAAAGCGGTCGCGCCAATGGTAAAAGGTTGTGCGGCTGACGCCAGCTTTGCGGCAAGCCTCTTGAATATTGCCGGTCTTTTGCCAGGTTTCAAAAAGCAGGCGGCGTTGTTCCACTGTTGTGGGAGGAAAATAGGTGCGCTTTTGTGGTAACTTTGGCTGCGAGCTATGACCAGAGACGCGTTTGACTCTGGGTAGCCCATTGTTCACTCGCTCCACTGTTTGCTGACTATACATGTTCATATCTCTTTTCCTCACGTTTGATTAGTTGACCACCCGTCGGATCGCCCGTGATTTCGGTGTAGAGCGTATGAAAAAGTTGATCCAGGCTCGTAAAACCGCGGCGCGCCTCGGTCTGTGCATCCAGTAAAACGTAGCGCCAGACTGGCTGCTTTTGCTCATCTTTTTCTTCATTCCACACGCGTAAGACAAAGGCCCTATGATTGGTCATAATAGATTACTCCTCACTCGATTTGCGAGCAGTACGGTCGAAGCCCTTCGACCAGATTTCATCGACATCCATCCCTAACTCCTTCACCCACTGTAAAAGCCTGCCCGATGGTATTTCGAATTGTTCCTCGATCTGTTCCACACTTTTCGCCCGTAGCAATAGTAGTTGAACAGCATTACGTTTAAATTCTTCATTGAATCGATGTTCCGCATCCACGGTTGACTAATTCCTCAATTGCAAGTTCTAAAAGGTTTCGGTAGAATAGGTACAAGAAAGGTAGGATATATTTGACGATGAATTTCTGTTAATTTAGTCTGCGCGTGTTAATAAAACGATAAGAAATGCGTAAAAAAAATAAGACGTTTGCCCCGAATATTGAAAATAACGATAATTTGAGTTTAAAATTGCTGGGTTCTACAGAAGTCAAACTCGGAAATGACCAGATTTCCAGCTTTGGCAGCCGCAAGGCGCAGGCGCTTTTGTACTATCTAGCCACCACTGATGGCGTCTGCACGCGGGATACCGTTGCTGGCCTTTTGTGGCCCGAGATGCCAGAAAAAAAGGCCAAAAGCAATTTGCGCGTCGCAATTGCCAGCGTAAAGCAGCAAATCGGCGCCTATCTGAATGTCTCTTCCAACGGGCTGGCCTTAAATCGTAAATTGACCTATGAATCGGATGTAGAGACGTTTCGAGATGCTTTGGCGGTGGCGTTGCGCCAACGCAATCTGGAAGAAATAGAAGCTGCGCTCACTCTTTACAAAGGCGAATTTCTGCAAGGATTTCATATTAGCAATGCCGCGCCGTTTGAGGAGTGGCTCGTCCAGCAGCGTGAACATTTACGCATGTTGGCCATTCAGGGCTTAGAGTCTTTGGGCGCCTTTTGCCTGGACCAAAAGGCCTATGCAACCGGCTTGGCGGCGGCCCGCCAACTGTTGATGTTGGAGCCTTGGCATGAAAATGCCCACCGTCAGATCATGGTGCTTTTGGCGCTCAGCAACCAGCGTTCCGCCGCACTGGCGCATTTTGAAGTGTGCCAACGCCAACTGCGCGATGAATTGGGCGTAGCGCCAGCGCCGGAAACGGTTGCCCTTTATGAAAGCATCAAAACTGGCGACTTTGAACAACCCGCTGATCCCCTCCTGCAGAGGGCTGCCGAGATCCTGCGCGTGCAGGCGGCGTCGCCACCGGCAGAAGTAGTCCCACTGCAACCACCGTTGCCGCCCAACAATATCTCTGCCCCCCTGGCTGGCTTTGTGGGACGCACCTCTGAACTGACGTTTGCTTGTCAGCAGTTCACCGAGTTTGAAAGTCGTTTATTAACGATTTTGGGGATTGGTGGCATAGGGAAAAGCAGTTTGGCGCAACGGATCGCACAGCACATGCTCCATGCCCATGCCGATCTTTTTCCCCACGGCATCTTTATGGTGGCGCTTTTGGGCGCCGATGCTAATAGCGATCCCAATGATGCGGGTGACGTCATATTGATGGCCATTGCCGAAGCTATCGGTGCAGAATTTCGCGGCGATGCGCCCTATTTAACGCAGCTCATAACGTATCTACGCGCGCGCCGATTGTTGCTGATTTTGGACAACCTGGAGCATCTGATTGCCGGCGCACAGACCATTGCCAAGCTGTTAGCCCAGGCGCCGCATATACGCATGCTCATTACGTCGCGCACGCGTTTGCGCGTGAATGGCGAAACCACGTTGGTTTTGGGGAAATTGTCGCTACCGTCTGCGCCAAACCCATTGGAGCAACTCGCCGCCAGCTCGCATGTAATGACCAAATCGGAAGCAGCATGGCAACGTAGCGATGCGGTGGCTATGTTTGTACAGCGGGCGCAAGTCATGAACCCACAGTTCACCGTTGACCCGCAGACGCTGGATGCGATTGTGCGCATCTGTACATTGGTAGATGGTCTGCCGCTGGGTATTGAACTGGCGGTGAGTTGGCTGCACGCCCTGAATTGTTCCCAGATCGCGCGCGAGATTGAACTCAGCCTCGATTTTTTGACTACCGATCTGCCCAGCCTACCGCCAGCGCAGCGCGCGTTGCGCTCCGTGTTCGAGCGGTCATGGCAATTGCTGGCGCCTGCTGATCAGGAACTGCTGGCTAAATTGACCATTTTTCCATTTACTTTTCACCCCCATGCTGCTCAATTCGTGGCCAATGCATCGTTGCCAATGTTGGCAAAGCTGGTCAGTCACTCGCTCCTCTCGGTAAATAGCACTGGCGCCTATTTTATGCATCGCAGCGTACGCGAGTTTGCCCTGACCAAGTTGTCGTCTCAACCAGACCAATATGTGGAATTGCAAAAGCAGCATGCCCGCTATTATCTGAATTTTTTGATACAACGCGACTGGCCATCAAGAGCCCCCAATACGCTGTAATTTTGGAACAAATCAGCCTGGAACTTGACAATATCCGGATGGCCTGGGAATGGGCCGTCACGCATGAAATGTTTGAGGAATTGCTTGCTTCTGTGGAAGGGATGACCATCTATTTTGAGCAGCGTGGTCTTTTTCGAGAAGGGGTCGAACGGTTTGGCCATGCGATTGCGGCGGCTGAAAAGCGCACAGGGAATGCGCATAATGTGGCGCAAGACGAGGCCGCGTTGATATCCAGATTGTTGGCGGGCCGGCTTTACGCCGCTGTTGGTTGGTACTACGCCCGTATGGGCAAGGGCGCCCAGGCAGAGCAACCCTTGCAAGCCAGCTTGGCCGTGCTGCAAAACGGCGGTCAGGCTGCTGAAAATGCTTCAGCCTATACCCTTTTTAACTGGGGACTTGTTTTGGTCTCATATGCCCCACTGCGCGCCATGGAGATGTTGGAGAAGAGTATTGTTCTCTTGACCCGTATGGGTGACCGCTGGCGATTACCTATTGCTTGGAATGGATTTGGCGGCGCCCATCTGATCACGGGCAGTTATCCCAAAGCCGATACCTGCTGTCGGGAAGGGGAGCGGCTGGCCCAAAAACAGGGCGGGCCTTATGGAATGGACTTGGCTCTGCAAATGTTGGGACGCATTGCTATTGCGCAGGGGCGTTACCATATTGCGGGGGAATATTTTCAGATCAGCTACGAATTTGCGCGTCGCGGCCAACTCAAACCCCACCTCACTTTGGCGCTCTATTGGCAAGGCGAAGTGTGTCGCTTGTGTGGCCAAGAGGAGCAGGCGCGACTCTTCTACAATCGGAGCATCGAATTGGCCAAAACCGTTAACCACACGCTGGCCTACGCCAGCGCGCTGTGGGGGCTGGGTTGCCTAGAGGAGAACGAGCACAACTATGCCGTGGCCAAGGAACACTTTTTACAAAGTCAGGCGCTAATTGAGCCAGGCCAATGGATACACCTGCAGCCTACATTGGGGTGGGCCTTACTCGGTCTGGGGGAAACGGCCGCCGCCCGTCAATATTTTACAGCGGTCGCGGCCAGAGCCGAAGCAGTCGGCATTTTGCCCACCCTGCTCGATGCGCAACTGGGGTTAGACTATCTTGAATATAGCTCGCACGCGCGCCCCCAACTGGGGCGCGCTATGCAAGTGGTGCAAGAACATAGCGCCACAACGCAGGAAACGCGCGACCGAATCGATAAGATCGCTACCGATTTACGCATCGCAAGCTTGGCAATCAATCGCTTAGGCCATTAGAAGAAAATAAATCCGCCATGTCCCCGGCACTTTCGACGAGAAGATTCGGTAGACGAAACAAAGTGCCGGGGACGTTCGTCGATGTACTTTATTTTGTACATTGGCCTCTTATTCAAAATTGTAAATGGTGGTAACTATGAAGCCCCTCGAGGCCTGAGCCTGTCGAAGGTCGCCGCTCCCTACGACGTCCCAAGTGCAACTTGGGCGATCAGGGAACGGTTTGGTAGTTACAAATGCTGAATCCATGGTGGCGGCCTTCGAGGCCAGCGCCGGCGAACCGCTGCCCGAGCGGCTGCTCAAAGCGTTGGAAGCCGGTGACGCCACCGGTGGCGATCGCGGCGGCAATCGGCCTCGTTGCTGGTCTACAAAACCGAGGAATATCCCTATGTCAGCCTGCGTTGATGAAAATATGCAGCCCGTCCAGGAGTTGCGCCGCATCTTCGAAACGTGCCGCACGCAGTTGTTGCCGCTCATGGACGCCATGCCCTCACCAATCTGGTTGGGCGACATCAACCCGGATGATCCGAATATTGCGAACTTGATTACACGTTAATGCGGATGTAAATGACAGCAGTGACAGGGTGACCGGGTGACTGAGCTTGTCGAAGTCACCTTGTCACCTTGTCACCTTTTGTCACCTTACACCTTGTCTGTCACCCCTGCCCCTTTCTCCGAAATTGCATCCACCTGCCTCACCATTTGTAAGACAACCGTCAACTGAATATAATGTGAATTCCTCATCTTGGCATTCGATGTCTATTTAACGCCTCCCATTCCCCGAGGAGTATCATTATGCCAGATGTCTACGCGTTTTACCTCCGAGTCGCTCTACACCATGCGTCGGGCCAGAGAAATGTTGGACGCCGATGAGAGTCGACAAATGTTCCCCGAACACCTTCTGTTAGCCATTCTCGAACTCAACCACACCGACTATAGCCACATCCTTGACCAGTCTGGGCGTCAATTTGCGCCACTTTAAAAAGAGCTGCAGACGCCAAAGATGAGTGGCTGGCCGCGTTGCGCGCTCCGGTTCGTCCGTGCGTTCGTACATGTCGCGGGCGGTGCGCAGCATCATCGATGAAGCGGCGCTGGAAGCGGCCCACGATCAGGTTTTCGGCATAACCACTCGCCATCTGCTCATTGGGCTGCTGTTGACCACCGACGGCGTTGCCCAGCGTTTGCTCACGGCGCAGGGCGTAACGGTTGAAGCTGTCCGCGCCTATGATGAGCCATCGATTGAGCGCGCCGGCGACCACCCCGACCAGATCGTAACGGGCAACCCGTTTCGCATCAGCCCCATTTTTCTGCTGGTGGTGGCGGTGACGGCGGCCGCCGGTTATGCCAGCTATGCCAATTTAACTGAAAGCGGCGTCTTTGTCTTCCTCTTTGTGCTGGGCGGCTGGTTTATCTCGTTGGCGCTGCATGAATTTGGTCATGCGTTGGCCGGCTACTATGCCGGCGACCACAGCGTGGCCAACAAAGGCTATTTGACGCTCAATCCGCTCAAATATACGCATTGGCTGTTGAGCATTGCCTTGCCAATTCTCTTTGTGATCATGGGCGGGATCGGGCTGCCGGGCGGCGCGGTCTATATCAACCGCAGCGTGATCCGCAATGAGCGGTTGCACAGCCTGGTCTCGGCGGCCGGCCCCATTGCCACACTTCTTTGCACGCTGCTGTTGGCCTTGCCGTTCACCTTGCACCTGCTGTCTGAACTTGAAATATACACGCACGCTGAATTCTGGGGCGGCGTGGCCGTGTTGCTGATGCTGGAAGTGACTGCGCTGCTGCTGAACTTGCTGCCAATTCCGGGGCTCGACGGCTATGGCATCATTGAGCCCTTTCTCTCTGAGCAGGTTCGCTACACGCTGCGACCATTGGCTAGCGTGGGCGTATTCATTCTCTTCTTTGTGCTTTTCCGCATCGATCCGCTCAACGATGCGTTTTGGATGGCGGTGCGTGGGTTGACCGATCTGTTACAGGTTGACGGTGATCTGATTGGCTATGGATATTGGCTCTTTCGCTTTTGGGAAATGTAGCGCCATTGCGCAACGGTTGACTTTTCGTCGTTTCGCGTTATAATTTGCCAATATGACCATGTGAAATGCCGCCCTGCGCACTGTTCGCGAGGGCGGTTTCGTTTGTTTCGAATGTAGCAACAGTATGATAACCATGCGATTCTTGTTGGGCCTGTTTGCCGCCATGCTGCTGAGCGCGCTGACGTCAACCGCAGCCTATAGCCAAAACCAAACGTTGCCCTCCAATGGCGATCTGACCGATCCCTGCCTGAAGGTCAATTTCTCGACTTGTACGGCAGCAGCATGCCACGATCTGGATCAGCCGCAACTGGGCTTCCAGTGGCGCGATTTATGCGCGATTTCGCCGGGCGTGTGGTTGAGTCTGGCTGCACCGCCGCGGCATTTCAAGCGGCGCTGGCAAAGGCCGCGGGCGGCATTGTACAAATCCCGGCCTGTACATTTGATATTGGCCGCGCACTGGAATTCCCAGCCACATCATCCATTCAGGGCGCCGGTATTAGCAAACGATTTTGACCGCCAATGCCCAGAGGCGGCGACATCAAACTCAACGTGCAGGATCTGCCGCCAACGTGGTGCTGCGCGACATGACGCTCAGCGACGCCGATTGCTGTGTCAATATTGGGCGCACCGACAACATTTTGGAACGCCTGGAGGTCAAGAATATCGCATTATGAGCATCAAGTTCTGGAACAGCGTGCATAACACCATCACTGGCGAGGTCATCACCATGCGGTCAACCACGGCATCGGTTCCAAAGATTGCTCGACTGGCGTCGATATCAACAAATGCCCGCCGGAAAAGTGGAGCAGCGGCTACTCGATCTACTCCAATTACCTGCACCACAACGGCACGCACGGCATCAACCTACACGCCATTGACGGCGAAGTGGCGGCGACTCTCTGAGCAAGAACAAATATAGCGGCTTAAGTTTTCGATGCCCAGAACGTCACGTTTTCCACAACACCTTTCGCACAATAATCGGCAGTGTGGGGCTCTACATGGCGCCTACGCTGCACGTTCCGGCTGCCACCTCGCACTGATCTATAGCACCTGCCTGACCGTTTTCTCAACACGGGCGACATGGTCTGGGGCATTACGCCCGGCGGCACTGGGTGAAGCGAGCGCCGCCGATTAATGCGATCTTGCTCATCGATCATCATGTCTGTATGGGCGTGCGAAATTGATTCACAAAACGTGACTGGATATTTGCTCCGTCTGCGAAGCTGAGGTTAAGCTAGCGATCCCCAATGCACAAATGGGAGCGGAACAGGTCTGCAATTTGGACGCTTCTCCAGCCTGACCAATCGTGTAAGGCCTACACAAGCTGATGCTGAAACAGCGCGCGCAGAATCGACAGCGCCATCGGTGTGGATGCATCCGGCGCGGCCAGCGCCAATGAGCACCACCGCCGCCGCGCCGCCCTCTTTATAAATCAGGCCGATGGCCAACTTGTCGTCACCGCCAGCGCGGCGGAAGAACCCAACGTGGCTGCCAATGTGGTCGATGGTGACCTGGACACGCGCTGGTCAGCCGAGGGCGACGGCCAGTGGGTCCAACTCGATCTGGGGGCGCCACGGCTGGTTGAAGGCGTGCAGATCGCCTGGTTCACCGGCGCCCAGCGCACCGCCTATTTTGACCTCCTCTCCTCGCTGGATGGCCAAATCGGCTGACCGTCCTGACCGATCAGGCAAGCAGCGGCCAGACCGACGAGATGGAAACGTACCCGCTTGCGAATATGCTGCTGGCCGCGCGCTACGTGCGCATTGTGGGTCACGGCAATTCGGAACAGGGGCCAAATGGCTGGAACAGCATTGCCGAAATCAAAGTGCTTGCCCACCGACCTACCGCGCCTTCCAACCTGGGCCCCAGCTTGTGCAGCGACGATGATCAAACCGCCGCAGGCGCCCGCGGTTACTGCCTGTGCATCACCAGCGGGGGCGCCGGCGTATGTGGCCAATGAATGTACCCATATTAAATCAGATTCAGTAGACCGCAATCGCCACCCGTAGAGCCGACCTCCGGGAGGTGGCCGCCGACAACTCAGTCAGACCATGTACTGGCCAGCCACCTCCCGGAGGTCTCGTGGTGCGGTCTGCTGAGTTCATGCGCGTCTGTAGAGTACTTCCCACCATTATTCCCAACACAGAAAGATGAGGAACCCCAATGCCCCACACCACTTTTCGCTCGCCAGGCCGGACGTATACGCCACCCACGGCATGGTCGCCACTAGCCAACACCTGACTTCCCAGGCTGCGCTCGACATCCTAAAGGCCGGCGGCAGCGCCGCCAACGCCACCATTGCGCCGCCGCTATGCTCAACGTCACCGAACCGATGACCGGCGTGGGCGGCGACTGTTTCGCCCTCTACTGGGACGCCAAAGCCAAACAGGTGACCGCGCTCAACGGCTCCGGGCGCTCGGCGCAGCGGCATCCGTGGCCGACGTGCGCACTTTTGGCTATACCCAAATGCCCAGCGCCACCGGCCACACGGTCACCGTGCCGGGCGCGGTTATGGGCTGGCATGATCTGCTGACGCGCCACAGGCGCATGACGCTGCGCCGAAGTGCTGCAACCGGCCATCCGCACGGCGATGGGTACCCCGTGGCGGAACTGGCGGCGACCATGTGGCAGGCGGGTGTTCCCTAAATTGGCGCGCGTCAACTGGCAGAACGCGATCTGGACAACGGCCCGCAACAAGAAAAGCGCGGCAGAGGTGCTGCTGGAAGGGCGTGCGCCGCCGCGCGAGGCGAAGTATACGCATGCCGACGCTGTCGGAAACAATCAAGGCATTGCCGAAGAGAGACCGTCTATTTTTACTCTGGACACGTAGCGCAAAAGATATGCAGACATGTGCAGCGCTGGCGGCAGCCCTGACGCCCTTGATCTGGCGGCGCATACAAGCACGTGGGATGAACCGCTGGCCGCCCGTTTTAGAGACGTAACGCTCTGAATGTCCGCCCAATGGCCAAGGGCTGGCGGCGATTTTGGCCGTTAACCTGGCCGCCGGTTTTGATCTGGCCAACATGAGCGAAGCCGACCGCGTCCACACGCTGATCGAATGTATGCGGCTGGGCTTTGCCGATGCCCAGCAGTCGCCGGCAACTCACTAAGCTGCCGCTGGCTGAATTGACCGGTGAACGCTACCGCAAGCAGCGCTGCGCCCTCATCAATCCGCAACGCATAGCCACGGAAGTCAGCTTTGGCGAGCCGCCAGATGCGTGACACCACCTATCTCAGCGTGGTGGATGGCGAGCAATGCGTGCAGCTTTATCAACAGCGTGTCGGCGGCCTTTGGCTGCGGGCTGGTGGTCCCGGCGCGGGCATCATCTTGCAAAATCGCGGCTCGAATTTTACGCTGATCGACAGCCATCCAAATCAGCTTGCACCCAACAAGCGCCCGTACCGCACCATCATCCCGCCATGACCGTTTATCACGCCGGCCCGCTTGCCGAAATTGCACGCCAGCTACGGCGTCATGGGTGGCGCCATGCAGCCGCAAGGCCATATGCAGGTGCTGGTCAATTTGGTCGAACTGGGCTTATCGCCGCAAGCAGCGCTGGATCGACCGCGTTGGCGGCTGGCTTCGCTAGCTGGCGGCATGGGGACGCAAACCATGGGCGCCACGCAGGCCGGTGGATTGCTCCATGTAGAAGAGGGCTGGGACTTCAGCACGCTGGCCGAGCTGGCCAGACGGGGTCATCAACTGGCGCCGGTGACGGGCTATCAGCAGGTCACCTTTGGCGGCGGCCAGGTGATCCGGCGCGACCCGATCAGCGGCGTGTTGACCGGCGGCAGCGAGCCGCGCATGGATGGGGCGGCGGTGGGGTGGTGAGCAGATGAAAGGGTGAAAGGGGGAAAGGGTGAAGGGGCGTCACCAATCCCCCTTTCACCCCTTCTCCCTTTCCCCCTTTCCCTCTCTACCGGTAGCCCAGCGGGAAGAACCAGAAGTACGGCTGGGGCTGCGCATCGCCCACCGTAATGGTGACGGTGGCGGCAGATGACTGGGCCTGGCCGTCGCTGGCTTTGTAGGTAAAGCTGTCGCTGGCGGCGGCGCTGCCATCATGCGTGTAGCTGAATGTGCCGTCTGTGTTGAGCGTCAGCGCGCCGTGTTGCGGTGCGTCGACCAACATAGCGGTGAGCGAACTGCCTTCGGCGTCGCTGTCGTTGGCCAATATGCTGGCGCCGCTGGTCAACTGGGTGGTCGTCCCACCGTGGGTAACGGTCATGGCGTCGCTGGCGACCACGGGCGCGTCATTTACCGGCTGGATAGTGATCGTCACCGAAATGACCGGCGAGTCGTGGGCGCCGTCATTGGCGCGGTAGGCAAAGGTATCGCTGGTGGTTTCGCTGCCGTCATGCACATAGGTGAAGGTGCCGTCAGCGTTGAGTGTCAGCGCGCCGTGGGTGGGCGGTGTGACCAGTGTCGCACTCAGGGCATCGCTATCGGCATCTTCATCGTTGGCCAAGACGCTGGCGGCGTTGGTTACCAGCTTGCCAGTAGTTCCCCCTTCATTCACCGTCATTGCGTCCTGCAGAGCCAGCGGCGGTACGTTGAGCGTGATGCCTTCGAGTTTCGCATTGATATTGTCGGCAATGCCACCTGCGGCAATCGCAATGTCTTGCCCATTCTGGACATAGTAGGCGTTATCATAATATTCGGTCTTGTAGAGCGCGTTGCCGTTGCTAAAGCCGACCCGATAGGAGCCTGTCGGCAAGTCATAAATGGTATAGTTGCCACTGCTGTCTGTGGTGCCCGATGTGACCAATTCCCAAGTCTGGCCGCCGCCCGGCGTATCGGCGCCGCGCTTATAGACGCCCACCGAGATATTTAGCAACGCCTTATCGGCGCCGTCCGTCACGCGCCCGCTGATGTGGGTGCGCTTATCGAGAACGGCGTCGATATTTTCGATGAGTTGGCCCGCGGTAACCACAATGTCATTTGCTTCTTCGATAGCGAAGGCGTTGTCGTAGAATTCGGCGCGGTATATTGGGCTGAACGCGTTGAATTCCCGAAACCCGACGCGGAAAGTTCCCACAGGTACGCTGTAGAAGCCATATTCGCCGTTTTCGTTTCCACAGGCGTTTTCAAGTTCTTCCCATTGACGTGATGTTGGATTGAAGTGATTGAGCGTTGCACACCACTGTTCTGAGAGCGGGCCATCCGGCGTGGTAATCCGACCGGTAATAGTGGCAGGCTTGGCAAGCTGCACATCGTCCATGACAAGTTCTTGGCTGCGTGTAAGTATAATGTCAGTTGCCGTTTCCAAAGTGAGAGCATTATTGTAAAACTCATGCTGATAGAGGGGTGGGAAGAAAACTCGCTAAAATGGAGGCGATACTTGCCGGCGGTCAGTTCTCCGAACGAATAGACCCCATCTTGATCAGAATAATTCGTAAATCTGCTGTACCAATTGCCAATGCAGCAAGGGTCGGTCTCTTGCTGGTATAGCGTTACGGCAATATTAGATAGCGGATTGCCAGATTCGTCGGTCACCTTGCCGGACAAAGTGCCGAACTTGGCTAGTCGCGCATCAATCCCCGTTACATCCTGACTCAACGCAACTTCTACCAACGTAGCGGCCTCGCTAGTCAATGCATCGCTATAATATTCAGTCTCATATACGCGGGAGAAGCTGTCATCAAATTGTATACGGTACGATGCGGTAGGCAGCCCAGTTACGGTGTATTGACCATCGTTATTGGTTTGGGTTGTCTCAGGATTGCAGCAGCCAACATCACTAGCGGCATATACCAAAACCTGGATAAAAGATAGTGGGTTTCCTGCCTCATCCGTCACGCGCCCGGAGATCGAGCCTAAATTCGCCAATTGGGCGTCAATGCCAATAACATCTTCACCTTCACCAACTGGTATAGCCGTAGCGGTGGCCAGCGTTAACGCATCGTTATAATATTCAGGCTGATAGATGGAGAAGCCAGGAACGAAGTAGTTAGTTCCATAACCAATCTTGTAAGTTCCGGTTTTTAGCCCGGCAAGGATATATTCACCGTTTCCGTCGGTGGTCGCATTATTTAAAAAGGCGTCATTCTCATAAATGGAAACAGAGAAATTTTCGACCGGATTGCCATCTTTATCGGTGACGCGTCCGGCAATGGAACCTAACTTGGCAAGTTGTACATCGATTCCGGTAACATCTTGACCTAAAGCCACCGCAATATCCGCGGCTGTGTCTACATTTTCAGCATCATTGTAGAATTCATTCGAGTAGAAGACAGGGAAATTCTCATCGAAAAAGCCGACGCGGAACGTTCCAGCAGGTACACCCGAAATCGTATAATCACCATTGCCGTCTGTATAGACCGCGTAGAGTGAATTCCAGAAGCCGAAGAAGTTGTCAAACTGATATAGATCGGCGCGTATATTGGCAATCGGATTGCTGCTGGCATCCGTTACGCGTCCTGATATCGTACCCAATTTGGCCAACTCGGCATCAATTCCAGTTATATCTTCCCCATCTCCAACCGGAATGTCAGTTGCCGAATCAACATCTGCGGCGTCCGCATAATATTCTTGCTGATATGCAGGTGGGAAGGCACTATCGCGAAAGTTGAGCCGATAGGTGTTCGGTTCCAGTCCAGTTATGGTGTAGTCGCCGTTTGAATCAGCACTAAACGTGCCAAACGACACCCAATAACCGCAACATGCAGCGAAGACATACACTTCGATTTGGGTGTTCGCCAATGGGGTGCCACCGGCCACAGTAACATGTCCCGAGATTGTGCCCAACTTCTCTAATTGTGCATTTATATCGGTACGAGTCTGATTTGCGGTGAGTTCGATGATTGTCGCACTATCTAAATCGATGGCATCACTATAATACTCATGCTTGTAGCGAGTTGGTGAAATTGAGTCAAAGAGATGTATGCGATATTTGCCAGCTTCGAGTCCGGAAAAAGCGTATGTACCATTGGCTAATGTGTTTGAATATCCTATACCTGACCAAATGGTCCCAAAGACTGGGATAAAGGTTTCCTTGTAAAGTTCAACAGATATATCCTGAATTGAATTATTGGATGTATCTGTTATGGTGCACGATATGACACCACTTTGGGCAAACACGGGTTGCGCCACCAATAGCGCACAAAGCGCTGCTGCTAAAACGACAATCACAAAGCCAATTTTGTGGATAACGCGCGCGACGCCACCCTGCAACTGCGCAGGGGTCAAACTGTGGATATTCGTTTGTCTACTTGTCATAAAAGATACTTACCCTCTGATGGTTGGTTAATGTCTTCAAGGACGTACATGCCCAATCTCCAAGTTGATATCGGGAGATCGATACAGTACAATGAAGGGCGTCTGGCAAATGGGACAAGTTTAGCCACAAGTTAACCTTCGCTGCCTGGACATTGGTCATGGAATATGTTGTTGTTATACTACGGCGGTACGACAGAGGATTGACGGGTGTTGAGGGCTTGTCCACGACGGCGCCGCATATGTGCGGCAGAAGACAAGATAGTCGGTACAATTATAACACAGATTGCTCATCTTAGTTACTTACAGTTTGCTGTCATACATCTGAAAATTACTATATCAAAATGAATGAACCAAATGATATCCTACACTTGGATCACCTGGTTCAAAACTACTTTCGGCGGTGAAGGATCGGCGCTGCACCACGCTTCTGCACAATAGTACTGAAAGCTACGACCTGTGGCTACAGACGCCCGAACGGGAACCGCATCGCGAGCCGAAACTCATTGTGGGTTGTCAGGATGCTGCGCTGCTTGATGTGCTCAGTCAACCCGGTGTGGAAGGCAGCTTGAATTCAAAGCGGCGAGCGAGACAGCGCTCTTTTGATTAAGGAGTATTGGGCCAATCACGTTAAGAATGAGAAAGTGCTGCACCGCAACTTGGTGCTCTTCATGCGATGGCCTTTACCTTTTGGCGGGCTGCTCATGCGGCCAGTTTATGCTGGTCACCGGCAAGGATTGTGGACCCGTGAGCGTGCCGCCCATGACCATCCACACGATTACGCCAGTGTTGCAAACATTGCAAGCGCACTATGGCAGCGAAGTGCAGGAGATCATCGGTCAGCCAGTGCGCAGCCGCGCCGAAAACATGGCCGCCATCGAACGGCTGGATGAGGCAATCGGGCGCGTGGGCCGTCAACTGGCGCAGCAATTGGACTTTGTTTATCCAAGCGCGCTGGAAGACGCGGTCTTAAAAAGCTGGCGGCGATTCCTGGTTGCGGAGCCAGCCGCTAAGAAATAGTCGATTGCTATTCAGGATAGCCTTGTAATAAGAGAGAAACCTTGTCTACACTGTGATTTTCATGATTTTATGCGCGCTATGATGCCACGTGCAGATGTGCGCTGCCTTTTCTGCTCGCTCTCCGCCATACGAAATCATGGCTCATCAGCTAATCATAACAATCATAGTTTAGACATCAATGTCTGAGCAATCTGTTGATCACAATCTTGGAGGCAATATGGAATCATTGCAGATCATGGAGTTGGGAGAGGCGCGCGTCGCGCTGATCAATACCGGCGATTTGACGCTCGATATGGCCGATGCGCTGCGGCTGACGCCGGAAGAGCAGCCCGCCGATTACGCCGAGGTATTTAGCGCGCCGGCGCAGGTGGCGGTCAACTGTATTTACATTGGCCTGCCAGGGCTGTCCGTGCTGGTCGATGCCGCGATTTATGAGGCCGATTCCTCCTTTGCCATTCCCGGATACACGCCGCCGCCGGACCTCGTTGCGCAACTGGCGCAAATCGGCGTGGCCGCGCAGGATATTGATCACATTATCATCAGCCATTTGCATTTCGATCATTTCAATGGGCTGACCCACAAACAGAATGATGAATATGTGCCCTCCTTCCCCAATGCTGTCGTCCACATTGGCCAAGGGGACTGGCTGGCGGCGCAGCCCAAAATGGCCACCGCCGGTTCGCTGGAGGCGCGCACGCTGGGCGTGATCCACAAACAGGGGCGCGTTCATCCGGTGAACGGTGATTACGCGCTGGGCGACGCCGTGCAAATTCTCCCCTCACCGGGCGAAACGCCGGGCCACCAAACGGTCAAAATGCGCGCCGGCGGTCAAACCCTCTACTGCATTGGCGACCTGTATCACCACATTGTCGAAATCGCCTATCCCCAATGGGGCGTCCATTGGGCCGACCTGCCCACCATGCAGGCCAGCCGCACCCAATTTGTGCAAGCCGCCTTGGCCGAAGACGCCATTGTGATGGTGAGTCACGTGCATGGGGCGGGGAAGTTAGTAGAAGCGGATGGTGGGGTGCGGTGGAGTGAGTTGTAGAACTTATTACGTGTTGCGTATTGCGTGTACCGGCTCAGGGTGTGATGGGGTGGCTAGAAGCTCTTACGTACGGTGGCTGTCGTACGCGCCGTCTCGCCACAAACAAATCAAGAATTTCGCCGCCCTACATGTTCCAAAACGAGTAAACGCAACACGCAACACGCAATACGCAATCACAAAAAAAGGAGCCAACCCCATGCCCGAATTCCGCAACGTCCTCTTCCTCATCGCCGACGACTGGAGCCCATTGGCCGCCTGCTACGGCAATAATGTGGTCAAAACGCCGCGCATTGATGCATTGGCCCAGCGCAGCGTCATTTTTGACCATGAATTTTGCGTCAGCCCATCCTGCGCGGTGAGCCGGGCCGCCATTTTGACCGG
>JAWKON010000094.1:0-23501 GCA_041391125.1 Caldilineaceae bacterium | reverse complement strand
CCGGTTGGGCGGCGGTCAACTGTTTGGTAATGCGTCGGGCAAAATCGTCAGACCAGCGGTTCACGGCCGCCGCGCGGCCTTCCGGCTGTCGCCAAAACAGATTGGCCACAGCGCCGAACAAGATTGGACGCAGCCAACGCGCCAAATTGTGCAAACGCGCCCGCTGCCCAACCATGCTTTCTATACGAAATTCAGGTCTCTTCAATAGTTGCTTGATGGCGGCGGCAATGAGCGGGTCGGCATTTTCCAGCATCGTCGGCACAATGCGGCGGGGCAATGTCCGCGCCAATAAGGGACCCACATCTACATAAAGACGCCCGCCCGCATGGGTTAGCAGCGGATTATATGCCTCCGGCTCAGCCTCTTTGCCAAAGGGAAAGAGCAGCCGCCAGACCGATAGCCCCATGGGCGGCATGGGGTCGGTCATGACCTGGGCGTGGCTGAAGCTCATATAAAAATGCGCAGCGCCGTCGGTGGGCGGCGGGGCGGGCGGCGGATAGAGCGACGTAATGGGCCGCGACTGTACAACATAAAAATCGTCATCGGCCAGCGCCCACTCAATGTCCTGCGGCTTGCCATAATGCGCTTCGATGCGGCTGCCGATTTGGGTCAGCGAGATGGCCTGCTCCGCCGTCAATACGCGGGCCGTACGCGCGGCTCCATTGAGCTTTTCTTGCATCGTCCCCCCATTGGGCAACGGCCGAATGGCAAGCTGCTTGTCGGCAATGATAGCATCAACTTCGCGTAACAAGCGCTTGTCCACTTTATAAAGATCGGCTGATACGATCCCCGAAACCAGCGCTTCACCTAGGCCGTAGCTGGCATCGATGGCCGTAATGCAGCGGTTGCCGGTTACTGGATCAGCCGTAAAAAGAATGCCCGAAACTTGCGGCAGCACCATGCGCTGCACCACCACCGAAAGCAAGACATCCCGATGATCAAAATGGTTCTGTACGCGATACAAAATGGCGCGGTCGGTAAAGAGCGAAATCCAGCAGCGGCGCACGCTCTCCAACATGGAATCGGCTCCGCGAATATTGAGGTAGGTATCCTGTTGGCCAGCAAAAGAAGCATCGGGCAGGTCTTCAGCGGTGGCGCTGGAACGCACGGCGTAGGCGTCATTTGCGCCCAGGCCGCGCCACGCCCCCAATACGGCATCGGCCACATCGGGTGGAATTGGCACCTTCGCCAAACGGCTGCGCACCTGCTCCCCCACCACGCGGGCGCGGTCCAGATCATCGGCGCGCACGGTCTCTAAGGCGCCATAGAGTTCATCCATGTCCGCGCAGTTTTCCACAAAGCGGCGGAAGGCAGATGTCGTTACACAAAAGCCGGGCGGCACCGGAAAACCGGCCTGCGTCATTTCGCCCAGGTTGGCGCCCTTGCCACCCACCTGGGGCAGGTCGGCGGCGCTGATGGCCGTAAAGGGCAACACGTATGGGTCACTGGCACTACGGGTATCGATTGGTTGGGGTTTTGTGATTGATATGGCCACGTAAAGCCTCCGTTCCTCTAGCCTCAGATCCTCTATCCTTAGTTGACAATCCCACCACCGGTTTCAACCGGTGGCTGATACGGGAGTTTGCTTTAGCAGGCGCCGAATTTATTCGGCGGCGCCACCGCGTGAAATACGATTGAACCCGTGGCTTGTTGGGCGCAAATCACGTGTTCAAAACAATCCGCGTTAATTCCGCTTTGCAACGCCCTGCAAAAAGATGCTGACAATGGTTTGCGCTGTATTCTCCAGTGGCGGAGTTGGCAGGTCGTATAAATTAGACCCGATAAAGCCAAAGCCAAAGGTCATGCCAATCAGCGCCAGCGCCATCTGCTGGGCGTCGCCTGGCTCCAGTTGGCCGGCCGCCATTTGCGCCTGGAAAAAATCCGCCAGCCGAAAGAGCGTGCGATTGGGCGTCTGTTGAATGGCGCGCACCAGTTCCAGATCGGCGCTGTGCTCGACCAAAATCAGCCGAAAGAGATCACCATTTTCTTGCATGAAGCGCAGCAGGCTTTCCACCACACGCAGCAGATCGTCCCGCAAGCTGCCAGAGTGGCCGAGAAGCGCTTCGGGTTGCAAAACTCGCGGACGAAACGTTTGCGAAAAGGCGTCGAGCAGCCCGGCCTTGTCCCCAAATTGGCGATAGACGGTGGCAATGCCCACACCCGCTTCCTGGGCGATCTGCTCCATAGTCACGCTGCCCAGCCCGTGGCGGCCAAAGAGCATCCGCGCCGCCAGCAGAATTTCATTGCGCACATCGCGCGGCCCTAACTCTTCGACCGGCACGCCGCGGCGCTGAGCCAAATGTTGCAATAGCGCTTCTTTGGAGCCAATGCGGCGATAAACGCTGGCGCGTGACATTTGAGCCGCCTCCGCCAATTGATCGACGGTAAAATCTGAACCGGATTCAGAGTTGAGCAGTTGTTCGGCGGCGTCCACAATCGTGGCGTTTATTTTTAGATCACCCAAGATACACCTCCTGAAACGAAACGATATGATAGCAAATCATATCATTCGTATCGAATTTTGTCAAGAGGCAATTTTAAGCGAACCCACTATCGTTGATGTACAATTGAAAGCATGACTAACCATTCAACCCCACCCAACATTCTCTTCATTCTCTCCGACGACCACGGCGCCTGGGCGCTGGGCTGTGCGGGCAACGCTGAAATCGAGACGCCCAATCTGGATCGGCTGGCGGCCAGCGGCATGCGCTTTGCAAACTTCTTCTGCACATCGCCCGTCTGCTCACCGGCGCGGGCCTCGCTGCTCACCGGCAAAATCCCGTCGCAGCACGGCGTGCATGATTGGCTGGCCGCCGGCAACACCACCGCCCAATACGAGCCGGATCGCAACGGCCAGCTGATCGAATATCTGGCCGGACAGGTGGGCTACACCGAATTGTTGGCGCAGGCGGGCTATGCCTGCGGCCTCAGCGGCAAGTGGCATTTGGGCGATTCGCACCATGCGCAAAAGGGCTTTGAATTTTGGGAAGTGCATGCCAAAGGAGGCGGGCCGTATTACAACGCGCCCATGATCAAAAACGGTGCGGTTGTAGAGGAGGATGGCTACGTCACCGACATCATTACGGACAACGCGCTGCGCTGGCTCGATCAGCAAAAGTCGGATGAGCGGCCATTTTATCTCGGTGTTCACTACACCGCGCCCCATTCACCGTGGGGACGTGAACAGCATCCCACCCAACTATATGAACGCTATCACAACGAGTGCGCCTTTGCATCTGTACCGGACGGGTTGACGCCGCCGGAATGGGTGCGCCATCTGAGCATCCCCGTGGAGGACGCCGCCATGCGCCGCGCCCACTTGGCCGGCTATTACGCGGCGGTGACGGCCATGGATCAGAACATTGGCCGGCTGCTGGATTGGCTGGAGGCCAATGGGCAACGGGAAAACACGCTGGTCATCTTCACCAGCGACAACGGCATGAACATGGGGCATCACGGCGTTTATGGCAAGGGCAACGCCACTTTTCCGCTCAACATGTTTGAGGAGTCGGTGAAAGTGCCGTTCATCGCATCGCAGCCGGGGCAGATTCCGGCGGGCGCGCTCAATGGCGATCTGTTGAGCCAATATGATTTTATGCCGACGCTGCTTGAATATGTGGGGATTGAACCGGCAAGCGCGGCAGGCTTGCCGGGGCGCAGCTTTGCCTCTCTCTTGCTTGGGGCAAAAGTAAAGCGCGCGGCTGAGCAGGTGGTCGTTTATGATGAATATGGACCGGTGCGCATGATCCGCACGGCGGATTGGAAATATGTACATCGCTATGCGTTCGGCCCCAATGAGCTGTATCATCTGGCCGCCGATCCGGGCGAATTGCACAATTTGGCCGGACAGAGCGAGTGGGCGGGCGTGGAAAGTGCAATGCGCCAGCGGCTGGGCGACTGGTTTGCGCGCTATGTGGAGCCAGTTAATGATGGGGCAAAATACGTGGTTATCGGTTCCGGCCAAATTGGTCGATGCGAGGAAAATGTAGAGGCAAGGCCGACTTTTTTGGCTTCACGTGTAGAGCATTTATTATAATCTGCTGCCAAATGCCCTTTGTACCTATGGCGCTGGTTGACTGAAAAAATCTTATTTTACAGCGAAGATCGCCAAGAAACGCGCAGAATCTTCCCGAGTACCCCTTGCGCATCTTCGCGCCCATCGCGGTAGAAAGATTAAATGTGTCAGTCAATCAGCCAATGGCGTCTAAAAACGCGTTGATATCTGAGCCTGGCCAGATAGAAATTAGCAGCTTGTGAAGGTCGCCCTTCTGCTGCGCATCAATCCCCATAGCAGAATACCTGGAACAGAACATGAGCAAAAAAAAGAAGAAAAAATTGCCATCCAGAAAACCCAATCAACGCTCCCGCGTCTACCCGGTCGCGTCATACGTGATCTCGCGCAAATTCAACCGCTGCTAAACCGCAGAGAGTGGGATGCGGCCATTGAGCAGCTCGAAGAACTACATGCCCGCTTTCCATCCAACGTCGAGGTGCTGACAGAACTGGTCAATGCCTGTTATGAGACGAATGATATACACCAGCTCTTGCGTTATGTGCGCAAGCTGCATCCGCTGATGAGGCGCGATGGGGACGTGGCGCTCAATTTGGGCGGCGCCTATATGGCTGCTGGATGCCACATTTGCCGGGTATCACCATTTGCGCGAATTCGCGCGCAATTTTCCCGATCACTATCGCGCGGCGGACGTACGCGAGTCGCTCGGTGAAATGGAAGAAAACCTGGCTAAACTGCAACGTGAGCTTGGCGTGGAAGGCGAGGCCGGATACGAATTGGGCTATCTGCACGATCTTTTGCGCGCCGATCTGGAACTGGGCGATTTTTCCACAGCCCGCCAAACAGGTCGCCAAATCATGGCCAAGCATCCTGACTTTGCACCTGTCTATAACAATTTAAGCCAGATCGAATTTATGGAAGGCAACCATGAGCAGGCTCTGGCATACACGCGGCGAGTCCTGACGTTGGAGCCAGATAATTTTCAAGCGTCCGCCAATCTGACGCGCTACCTCTTTCTATTGGGTCATGTTGAAGAGGCACACGCACAGGCCGAGCATCTGGCTTCTTTACCCACACGCGGCCTGGAATTCTGGGTGAAGCAGGCGGAGGCATTTACGCACCTGGGTGAACATGCGCGTTGACGCACGCTGCGCAAGGCTCAAGAAGAACCCAATGTGGATCAACTCCCAGCCGCGGGTCTGCTCTATCACCTCGGCGCGGTGGCGACATTGAGCATGGGCGATGAAAAGTTGGCGCACACGCTGGCAACAAGCGCTTAAGTGCGATCCCCATATGGATCTGGCGCGCGCCAATCTGGATGATCTGGCCGCGACCGCTGGCAACGGCACGCCCGTGGCCATATCCCATGCGGCAATGGTTGCCAACCAGCCTATTCACAGAGCTACTGCGCATCACGCAGCGACATCAAAAAAGCCAGCGCGTTGATAAACTTGTGCAGGAAATGCAAAGCTTTTTGGACAGCCATCCTGTCTTCATGCATGTATTTGCCATATTGCTCAAGCGTGGTGACAAAACCGGCCGCGATACCGTCATCGATATGACCCGCTTTAGCGAGTATCCACCCCTTTTTGCACTCCTACGGGAATATGTAGTTAGCCAAGATGGGCCCGATGAATCGCGCCTGAGCGCCCTGAATGTCCTCAATGAATTCAAGCAACTCCCCTCTGGCCACGTGCGCATGTGGATACGCGGTGACTGGCAGGAAATCTTAGCGCTAGGCTTCGAAATTGGCGATGAGAGTGAAGTGGAGTTCCCAATTCGGAGTGAGCAGGCCAGGACATGGCTGTTGGATGCGACCTACCTGATGCATGATAGAGAAGTTTCGTGAAGCGCAAAAGCTGCTGGAACAAGCCAGAGAACTGGAGCCAGAGCACCCCGGCATCCTCAATAACCTGGCCAAATGCCTGGAATCCGCGGCGATTCTGACGGCGCCAACAAAATCATGCAGAGGCGTCATTGAAAAGTTTCCCAACTATTTCTTTGGTCAAATTGGCGTGGCCAACCAGCTATACTGGACGGGAAACTCGACGAGGTGCGTGCAGTTCTTGACCCACTCCTGCAGCGGCAAAAGCTACATTATAGCGAATTCTTCAGCCTGGCCGATGCGGAAATTCGCTATCAGATGGCGGTGGATCAAGTCGAAGGAGCCGAAAGTTGGCTGGATATGTGGCGCCAGGTCGAACCCGACCACCCCGGCGTGCATGATTGGGAACGGCGTATTGCGCTGAAGTCGGGAAGGGGATGCGCCAAGCACTGGCAGATTTACTCAAGCAACCATTGATAGGAAATCGCCGCCGCAAGAGACGTTGACCTTATCCGCCATCTGCCGCGGCCCAATTGCGCAGCGCCTGCTCCAGCACCAACACGGCGCGCCAATATTCATCCAAGCTGATGTGCTCGTTGGGCGTGTGGTCCAGCGTGCTGTCGCCGGGTCCATAGGCGAGGATGGGGCATTGCCAAAGGGGGCCCACCACGTTCATGTCGCTGGTGCCGGTTTTGGAGACAAAGCCGGGGCGCTCGTTGGGATCAACTTGGCGGATGGCGCCCAAAAAGCTGCGTACCAATGCGTTGTTGCGGTCGCTCTGCCAGGCCGGTTCGTAGCCGCGCAGGAGCAGATCCACGGTAGTATTTTCACCGGCGAGGTGCAGCGGTTCACGCGGCGCGTTGAGTCCATTGGCGGCCACATGCGCATCCAGCATGGCGGCCTCAAACGGCGCGTTGATGCGCTGCGCCAGCCACGCCGTCAATTCAGCCACGAAGGCTTCCACATCAAAAGCAGGCGGCAGCCGAATGCCCGATTGGGCAAAGACGCGGTCGTTCATTTGGGCGTCGGTGGAAGTGTTCAACTGGCGCAGGCTGGGTAGGAGTTGGTCAAATATTTTACTTTGCCCCTCGTTGAAGCGACCAGCATACGCCCAAATCCAGTTCCAAAAATCGACGGCCACTGTGGCCACACCGGCGTCCGGCCCTGCTGTGTGCGCCATGGGCTGGGCGGCATCCAGCTCCGCCAACAGCCGTCCCTTGTAGCCCAACGTCACCCGCCGCCAACTGCTGGGCTCGCCAATGATGCAGGCGGTGGGGATGGGTTCGTTCATGCCGTCAAAGCGGCGCGCAATGTGACGCGCGCCTTTGCTACTGGCCGCCTCCTCCTCGACCGCACCCACCACAACTATGCGAATGTTGAAATCACGCGCAAATTGCGCACCCACTTTCGAGACAGCCGCGGCAAAGGTGGCTAATGGTCCTTTGGCGTCCACGCTGCCGCGGCCATAGAGCAACTTGTCATCACCGTCTTTTTCTATGCGAACAGGGATACTGCCGGGGACAGTGTCGATGTGGCCAAGCAGCACGATGGTGCGGGCGGCGTCCGCTTCACCCATTTCGCCCACGGCATTGCCCGCTTCGTCCACATAGGCGCGGTCATACCCCAGCGCGTTCATCTGTTCGGATAGCCATTTTGCCGCATTGGCTTCCTGTGTCGAGAGAGAGGGGATAGAAACCAGACCATGAATCAGATCAATGGCCGCTTGTCGATTTGTCATGTGGTTTTCAGATTCTATGTGGTATAATCAGGTAGTTGAACTTTATGATGTTACACCAATTTTTGGGCGACACACGAATATGCAGCAACCCAATGATGATTTTGACAGCCCGTGGAAAAACGCCATTGAGTGGTATTTTGAAGAGTTCATGGCTTTCTTCTTTCCAGTTGCGCATGAGGGCATTGATTGGTCCATGCCGGTGGAGTTCCTAGACAAAGAACTTCAGCAGGTGGTACGCGATGCCGAATTGGGCCGGCGCTATGCCGATAAGCTGGCCAAGGTGTTCAAAAAAGATGGCGTTGAACAGTGGGTATATGTACACATTGAAGTGCAGGGGGGACACGAAACTGGTTTTGAGCAGCGCGTATACACCTATAACTACCGCCTGTTTGATCGCTATAATCAGCATGTAGCCAGCTTTGTTGTGCTAGCCGATGCAAGTTCGAAATGGCGGCCCAATGCGTTTCAATATGAATTGTGGGGTTGTGAGGTCAATTTCAAATTTCCGTCGATCAAGCTTGTTGATTACAATGATCGCTGGTTGGAATTGGAATCGGGCCGCAATCCATTTACAACGGTAGTTATGGCGCATCTTAAAGCACAGGAGACGCGACGCAACCCCAAAGCGCGTTATGACGCAAAATTTTACCTCATTCGCAGACTGTACGAATCGGGTTATGCACGTGATGATATTGTAAAACTGTTCAACTTTATCGACTGGGTAATGCAGTTACCACAAGAATTAGAGATAGATTTTTGGCGTGATTTGGAACAATATGAGGAGGCACATCGCATGGAATATGTGACAAGCGTTGAACGTATCGGCATTGAAAAGGGCCGCATAGAAGGACGTGAAGAAGGACGCATCGAAGGCCAACAAGCCGGAACTACACGTACCCTGTTGCGCATTCTCGAACATCGTCTTGACCAGAAAGCACCGGAAGAATTGCCGCAGCGATTGCAATTGCTGCCCATGGAACAGCTAGAGCAGCTCATTGACGATGTGCTGCTCATCGAGTCGTGGCAGGCATTTATCCAGCGTTTGCCGGCCCAAGATGACACGGATAAATCACAACCTCAATAAATCACACCCTCAGTGACAAGATGACACGGTGACTTTGACAAGCTCAGTCACCATCTCATCTTGTCACCCTTTCACCTTGTCATCTTCATTCCGGCAATACCGCCGCAATCGCCTTCACCCCCACCTCAATCTCCTCCTCGCCAATAATCAGCGGCGGCAGCAGGCGCAGCACATTGGAACCGGCGGGCAGCGCCAACACGCCATGTTCTTCCATGAGGGCTTTCAAATATTTGCCCGATTTCTCGCGCAGTTCAATGCCAATCATCAAACCCAGCCCGCGAATCTCGCGCACGATCATGCGGTCGGCCAGCGCTTCCTGCAGGCGCCCCATGAGCACTTCACCCATCTGCGCCGCGTGATCGATCAGATTTTCCTGCTGATAGGTGCCGATGGCCGCCAGCCCGGCCGCGCAAGCCAGCGGATTGCCGCCAAAGGTGCTGCCGTGCGCGCCCACAAAGAGCGCCTCATGCACGCGGTCAGTATAGGCAATGGCCCCCATGGGAAAACCGGCGCCCAACCCTTTGGCCAAACACATAATGTCCGGCTCCAGCCCATAGTGCTCATGGCCAAACCATTTGCCCGTGCGCCCAAAGCCGGTCTGAATCTCATCCAAAATGAGCAGCGCGCCCCGCTGATGACATATCTGCTGCGCGCCCTGCAAAAATTCGGCGCCGGTCATATTGACGCCGCCTTCGCCCTGCACCGGCTCCAGCACCACGGCCGCGGTCTGCTCGGTCACGGCGGCCTCCAGCTTTTCCAAATTGCCAAAAGGGACGAAGTCAACATCGAGCAGCGGCTCGAATTGCTTGCGATATTTGGGCTCCCAGGTGACGGAGAGCGCGCCAATGGTGCGCCCGTGAAAGCTGCGCATGGCGGATACAATGCCAGCGCGCCCGGTGGTCAGCCGGGCAAATTTGAGTGCGCCATCAATCGATTCGGCGCCGCTGTTGCTCAAGAAAACGTGGCCGAGGTGGTTGGGCAGCACTTCCTGCAGCTTGCTCAAAAACCGGGCGCGCGTGTCATTGTACAAAAATGATGGGCACGAAATCAACTTCTGCGCTTGATCCGCCAGCGCCGTGCTAAGTGCCGGATGAGCATGTCCCAGCATGGCCACCCCCTGCGATGAAGTCAAATCCAGATAGCGCTTGCCCGTCACGTCCCACACCCAGCAGCCCTCGCCACGCGCCATCACCACTTCGCCGCGCCGGGCCACCGTGCCGCCGTTGATCTGCTCTTCAATGGTCGCGTACTCGATTGTGTTCATTTGCGTTTCTTCTTCTTTTTGGGTTTGCGATTCTGTTTGCGCGACGCCTTGGCCATTTTACGACGGGATTTTTCTTTCGCAGTGCGTTGCGTACTTTTGCCGGATTCCTCAATGAACGGGCCAAAGCCAGTCTGACTGTCCATGTCGGCGCGTATTTGGGCCAATCCCGCCGCTCGCTGCATGGACAGGTACCTATTCATTTCCTCTGGATTGGACATATCGAAACCAGCTTCCCGTCCTTCCAGGAAAAAGGATTTTGCCATCCCAGCTCGCCGCGGATCGAACATATCTTTTCGGAACTCATCCGGGGAAATAGATTGTAAATAACGGATAATTGGGAGTGCATTCTTCAGTTCGTAAGCTCGCTCCAGATAACGCCAAAAGGCAATCAGTTCGGGCAGAGCTCGATCCGCATCTTCCGGCGAACCTAATGAGACTTTGCGCGGCAGGATTTCCTCAACCACCACGCTCATGTCCTCGGCATCCATCGATGGGGGCGAGAAGCCTTCATACAGATAGCCATAGCGAAGTGAAACCTCAATCCAAAAACCAATATCACCGGCTGACTCTATAAGCGCCTTGCCTTCTGGAGATTCGGCAAATTGCTCAATTAAGGCCTCGCTATACCCCTCAAGCACCTCCTCCTCATCGGGCCATTCGGACTCCTCCTCAGGTTCTTCCCACCCTTCATCGTCATATTGGGCATCATCAAACTTGTCCAATTTGTGGATATCAATCATCATGATCTCCTCTACTGAATCTGCGTCCCCCCGCCGGCCAGCGCCTTGCTAATGGGTGCATCCACGCGGCCATCGGCAAAGATCACCTTTTGCACGCCTTCGGCAATGGCCTCCACCGCGCCCATCACCTTTTTCTTCATGCGGCCTTCAGCAAACTGCATAAAGTCATCGGCTTTGGCCCGCGGAATTTCGCGGATCAGGCTGGCTTCGTCGGGGAAGTTGCGCAGCAGCCCCGGCACGTTGCTCAAGATGATAAGCGCTTCGGCGTTGAATGCCGCCGCCAACATGGCCGCCGCCCGGTCGCCATCCACGTTAATCGCCTCGCCTTTGTCCGATGACGCCGGCGGCGTCAGCACTGGAAAATAGCCGCCGTCCAGCAACAAGCGCAGCAGTTCGGTGTTGATGCGGTCAACGGTGCCGGTCCAATCATCGCGCAGCACCAGCCGCTTGCCGTTGTGCCGAATACGCAGCGACTCTTTGCGGGTCCCCTCAAAAATACGCCCATCCAGCCCACTCAACCCTACGGCATTGACGCCCGCGGTCTGCAGCTTCTCCACCCACATTTTGTTGAGCTGGCCGCAATAGACCATTTCGAAAATTTCCAGCGTGCGCCGGTCCGTGCGCCGACTGACATAACCGCTCTCGCTAGTCACAAATTGGGGCGGATGGCCCAACGCTGCGGCCACTTCATTGGTCGTCTCGGCGCCGCCATGCACCAATAACAGCTCTTGTCCCGCTGCGCGCAACTGCACAATATCCCGCACGACGGCGTCGATGTTCAGATCCTTGCCGCCACCCACTTTGATTACAATCATCGTTCTGTCTTTCCTTGGGTCATTCTTTGATACTCGATGCGCCACTGCGTTGGTGCAGATCGCAACACCGGCGCCTGGTTGCCCCCCATAAAGACTTCAAAATTCGTTTCAGCCAATCCATTGTGCTGAAAAAGATGGGTCTCCGCCCGCGTCAGCGGCCACGGCGGACCGCTGCGTTCACCACATTCATGCGCGCCCATGCAGACGACCAGCAGCTTGCCGTTTGGCGCCACAAATTGGGATACGGCTGCGGCCGCTTGTTGCCGAATGGTAATTGGCAGCGCCTGCACAGTAAAAATTTCCAGCACAAGATCGAATGAGCCAATCCACGCGGCGGGCGGGCTAAACATGTCGGCCACCACATAATTCACCGGTGAGTCAGGAAAACGCTCTTGGCACCACGCAATGGCCGTGGGAGCAATATCGAACGCAGTCACAGCAAAGCCGCGCGCCGCCAGTTCCTGCGCATCATCCCCCAAGCCGCAGCCAACCACCAGCGCCCGTTGCCCATCGCTGCGCACATTGTGCCGCCGCACCCATTCTGCAAAAGCGGCCCGCGGCTTTAAATGCGCCCACGGCACGCCGCGCACATCACCATTGGCGCGTGCATAAATCTCGTCAAACCAGTCGGTGGCCGCACCGCGGCGGAGGGATTCGGTGTCAACATTGCGTTTGCTATTTGTCATGATTGCCTAAATCGGATGCAGCCCCGGAAAGCCTAGCCCGGTCGTCTCATCCCAGCCCATCATCAAGTTCATGCACTGCATTGCGGTGCCGGCCGCGCCTTTCATCAGATTATCGATGGCGCACATAGTGACCACGCGGTTGGTCTGCGGGTCTAATTCAAAGCCCACATCCGCATAGTTACTGCCGGATAGAATCTTGGGCTCAGGGTAGCGGTAGATGCCGGTCCTCTCTTTAACTATGCGAATAAAGGGCTCGTCACGATAGGTTTGACGGTAGGCGCGCCAAAGGTCACGTTCCTCGGTGCCAGGCTTTACAAAAAGATGCGCCGTGGCGAGCACGCCGCGCACGTTGTCCACGGCAGTGGCGCTCATGTGGACATTGGCGTTGCTGCCTGTGGGCCGAATGGCTTGCAGCACCTCGGCCGTATGGCGATGGCCGGTGGGGGCAAAGCTGCGCATGACGCCTGACCGTTCCGGGTGGTGCGTGGCGTCGTTGGATTTGTTGCCGCCCTCACTGCTACCCACTTTGACTTCGCAAATCACATCGCGGCTGTCATCCACCAGACCGGCCATAAAGAGTGGACGAATGGCCAGATTGGTGGCGGTGGCGTTGCAGCCCACACCGCTCACGTACTGCGCACCCTGTAATTCGGCGCGGTGAATTTCGGGCAACCCATACACAAATTGGGCCAGCCATTCTGGATTAGCGTGCGGTTTGCCATACCACTTCACATAGTCATCGGGGTTACGTAAGCGGAAATCAGCGCTCAGATCCACAATACGCCCGGACAAATTGGCGAAATGTTCAATGCGTCCCATCGCCCCACCGTGCGGCAGCCCCAGAAAAAGCAGGTCGCACGAATCCAGCTCTTCAGCACTCACAAACTTGATTTGCGAGCGTCCACGCAGGTTGGGATGCACAAAATGAATATACGAACCAGCATTGCGCTCACTGGTTACCTGGGCTATTGCCACATGCGGATGGTCGATCAGCAGCCGCAGCAACTCACCGCCCACATAGCCGGAAGCGCCCACTATGGATACACGAAGTTTGTCGCTCATCTCTTTCTCAATCGTGGTGTGGCAGGGAGTAGGGAGTAGGGAGTAGGAAGGAGGAAGGAGGCAGACACCTAATCCTTACTCCCTAATCCCTACTCCCTAATCCTTACTCCCTAATCCTTACTCCCTACTCCCTACTCCCTACTCCCATTATCCGCTCGTCAATGACACGGGTTGATAGGCGGCCTCACCGTTCGTCCAGCCGTTAGCGGCGGCCCAGCCATCTTTACCCACTTTCAGCGTAAAGTCAACCATGCGGTCGGGAATGTTGACATTGGTGGGCAGGATGCTGTTGCGGTATTCCATGGTGTAGTTGACTTCATTGACCAGCAGTCCGCGGTCCGGATCTTCCAGCACATCGATAGCCACAACACCGCCGCCCACGGCTTTGGCCGCGGCTACGCACAAGTCATTCAGTTCGGGCGTCACCGGGCAGTTGCTCGATTTGCCGCCGCGCGCCGTGTTGGTGATCCAGTGCTGCGAATCGCGGTAAATGGCGCAGATGGTCTCGTCGCCAATCACAAAGGCGCGGATATCGCGCATGGGTTTGTTGATATATTCCTGAATATAGTAGATGCGATGGTGATATGTACCCAGCACCTCTTTATGTTCCAAAACCGCCTCGGCGGCTTCACGGTCGTTGAGCTTGCTGAGCATGCGCCCCCATGAACCCACCGCCGGTTTGAGTACCACCGGATAGCCCAGCTCCTCAATGGCCTCTAACGCGCTTTCCGGTGTAAAAGCCACAACCGTGCGCGGGGAAGGCACACCATGTGCGGTCAGCGCGCTGGTGGTTTGCAATTTGTTGCCGCAAATATCCGCCACCTGCGCCGTGTTAACCGTAGGGATGCCGCGGTCGTTCAACATGCGCAGACTGTAGAGCGCGCGCCCGTGGCCAATGCAGCGCTCCACCACCACATCATACGCACTATATTGTTCGGCATAGCGATGCCCCGGCGTGATCTCAAAGATAATGCCGTCATCATGGATACCATCAAAATCCACACCGCGCTTTTGAAACGCCTCAAAGAGCAATTTCTCCTCAGCACGCACGCGGCTGTATAAAATGCCAACTTTCATGTTGTTCTCCAATTCCAATGGGCAAAGGCAGAAGGAGGGCAGGGGAGAAGGGGAGCAATCTGTCTCCCCGTCCCCCTTTCTCCCCTGCCCCCTTTCATTCTTACTCGCCCCAGTCTTCCTCTTCTTCAGGGGCCAGGTCCAGGGTCAACGGGCTGATGCTCAGCACTTCGAGATCGGCGCCGCAGTCTGGGCACTGCACGATTTCATGCTCCATCACGTCTTCCAACTCCACTTCGGCAAAACATTCAGGGCACTCGGCCACACCAGATGCAGTATCCATTTTGTTTTCTCCTTTTTTAAATTCGATCAATTTTATTTTCAACTACAGATTATACAGATTGCGCAGATTTTCTATTCGGCGAAGAAACAAATCTGTAAAATCTGTATAATCTGTAGTTCAATTTCCTACCAAAGTTTAGCGTACGGTCCATCACCGGCCAGATAGTCGGCAATACGGCGGCGGCATGCGGGGGCCACATCGGCGGGTAGGGCGTCGAAGGGGAAGAAGCGCTGTTCGGCAATTTCCCAGCGATCACTGCGTTCGCCAATGGTGAATTCTTCGCACACAAAGAGCGCAATATTATCGGTCTTGCCCTCGACAAAGTTGGTGAAAATGCCCAGCAGCCACGGCTCCTGATCACACGTCACGCCCGCTTCTTCAAATGCCTCACGTTTGGCCGCCGCCAACGGCATTTCGCCGCGGTGGATGTGGCCGCCCGGAAAGTGCCACATATTGAGATAGGTGTGGTCCACCAGCAGCACCTGCCCCTTACGGATCAGCATAATGCGCACGCCAAAGGTGACGGGCCGCAGAATCCGCCAGCGCAGCCGCATGAGGCCATACGCGGCTTTTAGCAGCAGCGTGCTCAAACGCATCTTAGGCGCTTTGCCTCAAGCGATTCTGAATGTACGGCACCAGCCCACCCGCCTGCAAAATGCCCAATACGCTAGTGCTCAACGGCGGAAAAGTAAACTCGCGGCCGCCACAATGGATGGTCGTGGTTGCCAAATTGATGGCGATTTCATCGCCTTTGTTGATCAGCTCCACCACCGGGGGGCAGACAATGGCCAGCAGCCCGAAATTGACCGCGTTGCGATAAAAGATGCGGCCAAAGCTCTTGGCAATCACCGCGCCCACACCGTTATAAACCAGGCAACTCGCCGCCTGTTCCCGGCTGGAGCCGCAGCCAAAGTTGCTGCCGCCCACGATCACGTCGCCCGGCTGTACGCTGGCCACAAAGGTGGGGTCCAGATCCTCCAGCGCATGTTTGGCAATCTCGCCCGGCTCGCGCAGAGTGTACGTATACTTGCCCGGAAAGAGCACATCCGTATTTATATTGTCGCCATATTTCCAGGCGCGCCCGTGAATAAGAGTCATTAGATTTATGATTTTGGATACTTCGACGTTGCTCAGTACAAGTTTACGATTTACGAATGATATTTATGATCAACAGATTACACAGATTCATAAGATTTCAAAAATCGTACCCACTCAGCCGCTCCTTTCGACAGGCTCACGGGATGGCCAAGAAGGAATCCAAAATCTATAAAATCTGTGTAATCTGCTGATCCTTTTACACTTCCCGCGGATCGGTGATGACGCCGGTGAGGGCGGAGGCGGCGACCACGGCCGGGTTGGCCAGATAGTTTTCCGCGTCACGCGTGCCCATGCGGCCCTGGAAGTTGCGATTGGCGCTGGAGATGGTCACTTCGCCCGGCGCCGGGATGCCCATGTGGTTGCCCATGCAGGGGCCGCAGCCTGGCACGCCGATCATGGCGCCGGCATCTACCAGCGTTTGAATATAGCCGAGCTTTAGTGCATCTTGCAGCACCTGGCTGGACGCCGGAATCACCAGCAGCCGGGCGCCCGTCGCCACTTTTTTACCCCGAATCACATCCGCCGCCGCCGCAATATCTTCCAACCGCCCATTGGTGCAGGTGCCAATAAAGGCCTGCTGCACCCGCGTCCCCGCCACCGCCGACAGCGGAACCACGTTGTCCACGCTGTGCGGACAAGCCACGTACGGCTCCAAATCGGCAGCATCGTATCGATGCACGCTGGCGTATGTCGCATCCGCATCCGGGTAAAGCGCCTGATTTACGATGTCAGATTTACGATTTACGATCCGCTCATCAATCTCACGCCCTTGCTCCTCTTCCCCTCCACTCCTCCACTCCTCCACTCCTCTACTCTCCCTCTCCACCAACCGCGCCGCCAAATAATCAAACACCTTCACATCGGGCGCAATGTACGCGGTCTTGGCGCCAAATTCGGACATCATGTTGGGCAGCACCATGCGTGATTCCAGCGTCATCTGCTCGATGCCAGAGCCAGAGAATTCGATAGAGGCATAGAGGCCGCCGTCAGCGC
Source organism: Caldilineaceae bacterium (assembly GCA_041391125.1). Lineage (GTDB taxonomy): Bacteria > Chloroflexota > Anaerolineae > Caldilineales > Caldilineaceae > JACKBC01. Next base: position 6,827 of record JAWKON010000094.1, on the reverse strand, counting down.
CCAAGTCGCCGATCAGGCGCAGGGCGAAATCTTTGGCCGTGACGCCAGGGGGCATGGCTCCGTCTAGAATGACGTGCATAGATTCGGGGACCATGAGCCAGAGTTCACCGGTGGCCCACAGCGCGGCCACTTCGCTGCGCCCAATGCCGGCGCCCAATGCGCCCATCCAGCCAAAGTGGGGCGTGTGTGAATCAGAGCCCAGGATCATCTGGCCGGGCAGCACAATGGCCTCTTCGCTGTGCATACTGGTGGCAGATGCCGCGGCCCGCTTCGTAAAATGGCGAATGCCCTGCTCCCGCACAAAGGCGCGAATCTCGGCATGGTTTTGGGCGTGGCGCGTGGTGGGCGCCGGCACCGCGTGATCCAGCGTAATGGCAATGCGGTCGGGGATCACCACTTTGTCTTGGCCAAACTCCAGCCAGGTCAGCCGGATGGCAGCGGTGTTGTCGTGGCTCAGCACAATGTCGGGCCGCGCATCCACCACCTGGCCGACTTGGACGGCGTCCAATCCGGCGGCGCGGGCCATGGCTTTTTGGGCGAAAGTTTGGGGTGTTCCATTTTGATGCAACTCTTGGTTCGACATTTTAGGCAATCTGTTCAATCATAGCCGAAAGAATTCCCACGATTCGTTCCGGCTCATCAATGCTATAGTCGCGTAAATCAACCAGGACGTCGTGATTATGGAGTTTGAGGAATTTCCAGGCCGTACCGGATGTGATCACGCCATACACGTTCGGAATTGCTTTTCTTCACGTTCGTTAAAGAGTTGAGCGGCCACCATTTCGGCAACACATTGTCCCAAGCCGCTCATGATATTTTCGTTCTTTGCCTCTACAATCGCGATCAGCGGCGTTTGTAAAAAAAGCTGCTCTGGAGACAAGCTCACAATAAAATCACAAAACCCGGCCAAATTTCGCGACTGATCCACATTAAATTCTATACCAGAAAAAAAACTGATTTTGCGCTGGAATCGCTTTCGTACTTCGATCAACACATCTGAAATGATTAACTCAGAACGCGCTTTTTCAGTATTGATTGAAACGGCCAGTGGCACATTCTCGACCAAAGAAACCTGCAAATGGTCGCTAATTGGCGTCGACTCAATCGCAGAAAAAGTGCCCATTTCCTCAATAAGATTCAGTTCAAATGTCCTCTGCACCTCGCGGATTGTAAAATTGCTGTATGGCATAATTCACCCTCCTCGCAACCATCTCCATCAAATATCAGTACACCGCAACGGTGTTGGCGATACAGACATCGGTCTCGATGAGCGAATCCGTCCTATCTCCTGCCGTTGCGGTCTACTGAATATCGCCCACCAACATCAGATGCACCATCGCCGTAATCGTCGTACGCTCGCGGATGTGGCCGCTGCGGATAGCCTCCTTGACCCACTCTGCTGAGCGCCAGTGCAGCGTCACAAATTCGGTGGGGTCGCGGCGGATGCCGCCCACATCCACCAGCCCCCAGGCGGCCGCAAATGACTCACCGATTTGCCCAGGCCGGGATTGTCCCACACCGAGCCGAGATAGCGCACGGTGTCAGCATTCACAACTTGCGGGGCGTGGCCGGTCTCTTCCAGCAGTTCGCGCAGACCCGCCGTAATAAAATCCTCGTCGGGTTCGGCCAACCCACCGGGCAACTGCCAGATGACTTCGCCCACGCCGTGGCGATATTCGCGCTCCAGCAAAATTTCGCCGTCTGTTATTGAAGCCAATCACGGCCACGCCGATACCGTTGACGTTGACGCGCGTGTATTCATATTGCATATCGCGTGGGCAGCGCCACGTTGTCAATGGACACGGTGACCCAGCGATTTTGGAAGGCGGTTTGCGTTTGCTGGGTTGCCCACGGCTGCGGATCGGATTCTAAAACCAACTGCGCAACTCCTTTATCATTTAGTCCTGCTGAGAAATTGCGGCGCGGGCAAGGAATGAATTCCCAGCCTGCTACAGCAAACGTGATAAATCACGTTCAGTCATGACGTCTAACCGGTTTTAACCGGTTTCCCGTGCCAGACACAGAATTCATTCTGTCGTACGGCTACAATACGGCTTCCAGCAGATCGGAAGTGATGTTTTCGGCGTGATAGGCGCGCAGCAGCACGTCCACATCATCGAGGCTCAGGCTGCGCTGATCGGCCAGCGCTTTGATCTGCGCCGTGATCTTTTTGATGTCGTCGTCGCTCAACGTGAGTTGGAGCTGTTCGGCGCGCTGTTTGATGGCGTTCCAGCCGGTCAGCCGGTGGGCCACGTGAATGTAGCGGGTCAGGCCAAAGTCGGCCGGGTCCAGAATTTCATAGGTGCTGGGATTGTTGAGAATGGCCTTGGCGTGGATGCCCGCTTTGTGGGTAAAGGCGGTGTAGCCGGTAATGTAATTGTTAAACGGCACATCGACCTGCACCAGCCCGGCTACATAATTTTCGACCTCGCGCAGCAGCGGCAAATTGTAGCGGCGGCGGATTTCAGCGGCGTTGTGCGTATACATGCGCGCCACCAGCCCGCCCAGCGGCGTAATGCCGTTGCGCTCGCCAATACCCAGCACACTCGTATCCACGTGGGTGGCGCCCGCCTCCAGAGCACAAAAGGCGTTGGCCACGGCGCAGCCCGTGTCGTTGTGGCCGTGAAACTCAATATCGCACTTGACGACGCCGCGCAGCGTGCGCACCAGTTCATACACCTGGCGCGGATTGGCCACACCTACCGTATCGGCGATGCCCACACGGTTGACGCCGATCTTGTCCACTTCACGGTAAATGGTCAGCAAATCGACCAGGTCGCTGCGGAAGCTATCTTCGCTGCTAAAGCGCACTTGCAAACCCTGGCTCTTGACATATTCAATTACTTCCAGCGCAGACTCAATAATATATTTGATCTCTTTGCCGTGCGAAAACTCGCGCAGATAGCTGCTGGTGCCAAAAACCACATCGATGCCGTCCACCCCGGTGTCCACAGCAATTTTGGCATCATCCATATGGCAGCGCACGTGGGTCAGAATTTTGGCCTTCAGCCCCAAGTCGGCCACGCGGGCGCAATCGATGCGGCTCTGCGGGCTGGCGGCTGGCGATGTCAGCTCCAAATATTCAACGCCAAAAGCGTCCAGCAGCAGTGCAATTTCTACCTTTTGCTCGCTGCTAAAAAATGCGTTGGCAAACTGCTCCCCTTCACGCAATGTAGATTCAATGATAGAGAAATTATCCAGACCCAATGCGACACGTCCTTTCTCGATAATGGAGCATATCTCACAGCAACAAAAAACCGGCCCCTCCGTCGGGTTGGCCGGTTGCAATCACTCAAATAGGCTGAGCAAGGTCGGGCGCCCAAACGGTTAGTTTGGCATCTGCTGCTTGCTCTGTTTCTTGGTCACGCGAATGGAAAGCGCAATAGCGGTGCATCGTTGCGCAATCATATAGTTCGGATGACTCTCAAAAACGGTGAATTCTGTATACATTTTGATCCACAATGTTGGACAATGCAAACACAATATGCTTTACAAAAAAAAGCATACAGCGGATTCAAGCTGCTGTCAAATTGCCCTTTCCGAAAAATGATGCATTCTGCACTTGTAAGCCGATTGGCATACGCCGACATTTTAGTTATGATAGGGTCAAGCTTAACTATTCAGCGCTGCTTTGCCTTAAACCGATAAGTTGTATACACGGATAGGAGGAACACAGATGTAATATTAGCACACATCCGTGTTCTGCCCATCCGTGTATACAGAATTTGGCATACGTTCCGTTGGCAATAGTTGCTTTGTTTGCTGCGAATTTTGAATACCACATATTTCGGGGGCCTTATGAAAGTCAATTTCTCAAAGCCTTGCGCACAGCCACCAATTAGCCAAAGCCTAGCACTCGTTGCCCTGCTCTTTCTCCTCACCGGCTGCGTTAACGACCCGGCCATGATCCAACGGGCCTTCCCCAACTTATCCACACCTGCCGCATCACCTGCGGTGGACGTTGATAGCGCCGCCGCCAATCGCATCTTGATTCAAGACGCCAACAGCAACTTATTCACCGTGCAGCCCGACGGCAGCCAGCGCATCGCTCTTACCCGCGACGCTGCGCGCACGCGCCAATATAGCCAGCCGACATGGTCGCCCGATGGCCAGCGCATTGCCTGGGCCGAAGTGCATGCGCAAGGAGGTGAGCTTGTTTCGTCAATTCAAGTGGGGTATGCCAATGGCGCTGCGCCGGAAAATCTGGCATTACCCTTTGCGCCTTTTTATATTTATTGGAGCCCCGATAGCCAGAAGCTGGTCTATCTGAGCAACTGGACGGACAACAATCTGCCCTCCATGGCGCTGCGCATGGTCAATCTGACCGCAGATGGCCTGGATGCCGAAACACTGGGGCAGGGCCAACCCTACTATTTTTCGTGGGCGCCCGATGGCCAGCAGTTGCTCACCCACGTGGGCGACGAGCGGATATCCATCCGCAGCATCGACGGTGTGGAAGAGACGCTGTCCGAAGCATCCAGCGGTTTCCCGGCGCCGCAATGGTCACCCAACGGGGAGTCACTCATTTATGCGCGGGATGAAGCGGGGCTGCGTCAGCTTGTCGTGGCCAACCAGGCGGGCGAAACGCAAAAGGTGATCACCGATTACAATGGCATTATCTCCTTTTCGCTCAACCCACTGGGCAACTTGATGGCGTATACGGTGGCCGAGCAGAGCGGCACATCAGCCGCCTTTGGGCCGCTTTATGTGGTGGATGTGCAGAGCGGGCGCACCCAACAACTGAGCCAGGCGCGCGTCTTTGGCTTTTTCTGGAGCCCAGATGGAGAAAAGCTGGCCTATATGGCGGTGGAGCGCAGCCAAGGGCGGACCATGTTGCGCTGGCATGTGTGGCAGGAGAGCGGACAGCAAAAGTATGCACTGTTTGTCCCCAGCGGCGTTTTTCTGGAGCGCTATTTGGCCTTTTTCGACCAATACGCGCAGAGCATGACCATTTGGGCGCCGGACAGCCGCGCCTTTACCTATGCCGGTGTGGACAGCGATTTGCAGAGCGGAGTATGGGTGCAGCAGTTGGATGAAGGAAAGCCTGCGCGCATTAGCAATGGGGTGATTGCGCTTTGGTCGCCGCGGTAGCTGCTACCCAGCATCCTCCACCACCGTCCCCGTCTTGCGCACAGGGGGCAACGGCGCCTCGGCGTGACGAATCTTTGCGCGCTCCAAAAGGTGAGCGCCAGCGCCAGCACTTGACCGGGTTCCATTTGGCTGGTATTGATGCGCAGATGGGCGTGGTCGCGGGCGTGTTTGAGCCGCGACTGTTCCTCATGCAAGGCTTGGCTCGTCCAGGCCACATCCGGCCGTCGCACGCGCTGACTTTCCAAACTCACGTCCAGAAAAATTAATACGCGCGGCTCACCATACTGCCGCCACAGATCGGGCATACCGCTGTGCTCTGGCTAATCGGATGCGCATCATACCCTAACTTGCGCAACCCCTTCACCAGCGTCGATTTGCCCGCCCCACTAATACCCACAACTTTAATCAACGGGAGAGAAATGGGCTGGTTGCGATCTTTCCATAGATGAACTTCCATAATGTCCTAACGTGGATGGGCCACAGTGGTGAATTATACAATCAGAATCTCCGCCGTATCCATAAACTGACTCGTCTGCGCCAAATCCACAATCCCCGCATCGGACCCCAGCCCGGTGATGACCAGCGCACCGCACGCCGCGCCCAATCGCCCGGCCTCGGCCAGACTCCACCCTTTGGCAAGACCCATTATAAAGCCGGCGCAATAAGAATCGCCGCAGCCGGTCGAATCGACCACCGTGGTTTTGAAGGCAGGGACGCGGATTTCGCCAACTTCGCGATTGGCAATGCTGCTGCCTTCGGCGCCCATTTTGAAGACGGTTGTGCCCACGCCACGCTCCAGGAAAAAGTCGATGACCGCTTGGCGATCATCCAGCCCACACATCATTTTGGCCTCTTCCAGACCGGGCATAAAGTAGTCAATATGGGGCAGCAGCGGCTCGATCAGGTCCAGCAGATCGGGGCGGGGAATGGCGACCAGGTCAAAGGTGGTGGTGACGCCGTGCGCCTTGGCAAATTCGAGCACGCGCACGCTGGCTTCACCGTCAAAGGCCGACATGAGCCCGGTGCCGCCCAGATGCAAATAGTCGGCATTTTTGATGACATCCAGATTCAGGTCTTCAAAACGCAGCTCGTGGTTGGCGCCCGGCACGTGCAGCGCCGGCCGTTCGCCATTGGGACGGATGGGCAACATGGTGGCCGAGGTTTGCACGTTCTTTTTGCGCACCAGATTGGACGTATCGATGCCGTAGCTCTGCATGGTGTTGACCACAAAGTTGCCCAATTCGTCTGTACCAATGGCGCCCATGGCCACCACGCGCGCCCCCAACTTGGCCAAGTCCACGCTGGTTCCTGCCGCCGTACCGGCCACGGTAATGCGGATTTCGTCCAGAATGTCGACGTTTTGCCCGTCGGGAATCTGGGTCACGTGGCGGCCCAGAATGTCCACAATGTGGATGCCCAGGCTGACAACGGTTGGGGCATTGGTTGGCATGAAGATGCTCCTTTGGAGGGTGGCAAGGGTTGTTTTTTTCCGATTCTACCTAACTCCCCCTGGAGAAGCAAAGTTGCCCACCTTTCCAGGAAGCCTTTCGTATAGGGTGCGAGACGCGCGCCTTCCAGGAAGAGGCCGCCACCGCGTTCGCGCAAGCAAAGGCCGTCTATGCCTCTTCCTGGAAGGCTGTGGCCCCCAATCCCAATGCACCCACCTACCCAGATGACCAGTTTTTACACTCACCGCCTGTCTAGGCGATGAACTGACCACAATACTGGCTGACCCG
>JAWKON010000093.1:0-23556 GCA_041391125.1 Caldilineaceae bacterium | reverse complement strand
TTGCCGATTTGCCCAAGTCAGAACGGCAGTTGGTTTTAGAACTCCTCACCACAGCGCCGGTCAATCAATGGCTGGACATTTCAACGGTACACCTGTTGCCCGACTCACCTTTTACAGTCACCCATCTGGAACCGCCACCCCCATCGTTGAAAGCGTTGACCCCCATGGTGGCATGAATTCAATGCCGCCATCCTGGGTTCGAGCTTTTAGCACTGTGACTTTTCGTCCCATACAAATCTGCCCAAATGCATCAGCAGGCACATCACTACTTTTGATTTTCACGCCGGCACCAGCGGCGCTTTAACGGCGCCCAGCGCCACGCCCACATCGTGGCGCAGCTTGTGCAGCGCTTTGTCCATGGTGTCGGCAAAGCCGCCCCACTCTGATTCATCGAACATGCGCATCAGATCGTGATCGCCTTCAAGGTCCTTCAATCGCTCCTTTAATTCCTCAATCTGCGGACCCCAAAAAGCCCGCCCCTCGGGCGCTGCATCGCTGACCAGTTTGACCAGATCGTCCAGCTCCTTGCCAATTTCAATCAGGCGCGTCTTCACTTCGATGATGTACAAGGCTTGCAATCCCATGATTTTCTTCTTTCAGCTTGTCAAAATCATAGTGGCCTATAAAGCCAATATGACATATAATTGAATCCAGCGCACCCGCCAACCGGCGAGTGCGCCATACCCCCAAGTGGCCAGTATTCAAATCACCAGGAGAAAGCCCATGTCCACCACTGAAACTCCCCCCATCTACGCCCAATTTGGCATCAAACCGGTCGTCAACGCCATGGGCAACGTGACCCTGCTGGGCGGCTCCAGCTATACGCCCGCCGTACAGGCCGCGCTGGAAGCGTCCAACACCATCTACGCCCCTATGGAAGAAGTGCTCTTCAAAACCGGCGCCGCCATTGCCGACATGCTCAACGCCGAAAGCGCCTATGTCACCTCGGGATGTTATGCGGCGCTGGTGCTGGGCATTGCCGCCATTATGACGGGCGACGATCCGGCCCGCATTGCCCAACTGCCCGACTCCACCGGTATGAAAAACGAGTTTCTGATCCAAAAAAGAATGCGCTATCACTACGACCGCTGCATTACGGCGGCGGGCGGCAAAATGGTGGAAGTGGGCGACCTCGATGGCTGTACGGTGGCGCAGATGGAGGCCGCCATTGGACCCAACACGGCCGGCATTCTCTTTTTTGCCCGCGGCGCCAGCACGCCCAATACGTTGAGCCTGGCCGATGTGGTAGGCGTGGCCCAGCGCAACAACATCCGCGTCATTGTCGACGCCGCCGGTGAAGTCTACCCACTGGAGCACATGACCAGCCTGCCCCGCAGCGGCGCCGACCTGATCTGCTTTGGCGCCAAATATGTGGGCTCGGGCCACTCCACCGGCATTCTGTGCGGGAATCGCGAACTGGTGCAGGCCGCCCACCGCAACAACTTTATTGGCTACGAAGCCTACGTCAACCGCGCCATGGGCCGCGGCTACAAAACCGACCGCCAGGAGATCATCGCCACCGCCGTGGCCCTGCGCGAATGGTTCGACATGGACCACGAAGAGCGCTTGCAAAGCCAGGCCGCCCGCATCCAGACCATCCTCGACGGGCTGGCCGGTCTGCCCCACGTCACCGCCCAAAACGTGTGGGATGAAGAAAATTACGCCTGGATGCGCCTGCGCATCGACTTGGACGAAGCCGCCCTGGGCAAAAGTGCCGCCGACGTAGCCGCCGAACTCAAAGCTGGCGACCCCAGCATCTGGGTGCGCACCGAAGGCGATCACATCGTCGTCGTGCCGCACACGCTGGGCGAAGGGGAGACGGAATTGGTGCGCGACCGGTTGCGGGCCGTATTGGCGTAAAAAGAAGCATATTGCGTAGTGCGTAGTGCGTGAACCGGTTGAGTAACTTGCCTCGATTCAAGAATCTCTATCGGTTCACGCACCACGCACCACGCAACAATTCCCCCTTGAGAACCAAGCCACCCCCCATTTCTCAATACCCGAAAGCACCCACCCATGCGCATCATCGACATCAGCGGTCCTATTGAAGACAATATGTGGTCCTACGGCGACCCGTATCCGGCGCCGCGCATTGCGCAGATTCCGCCGCCGGTGTGGCTTGATTATCCGGTCTATTCGCAGACGGTCTCTATGGCCGTGCAGAGCGGCACCTATTTGGAGACGGCGGCCCACATGGACCAGAGCCGTATGCCCATTGACCAGCTTCCGCTGGAGCGCTGCCACATGATCGACGCCGTGGCGCTTTGGTTGCCGCGCGGCGCCAACCAGCCCATCAGCGCTGCTGATTTGGCACAAGCGTTGGCGGATGTGGGCGAGATGCTGCGTCCCGGCGATGCGCTGCTCATCGGCACCGGCTGGGATCAGCAGTGGCGGGCGCCCAATTATGTGACCGACCCGCCCTATTTTCTGTTCGATGCCATTGATTGGGTGCTCGATCACGAAGTGGCGCTGCTGGGCGGGGATACGCCGCGCTACGACAGTCCGCACAATCCGCAGAACTTCTTCCCCAAGTTTTTCCAGCACGATATTCTGCTGCTGGCGCCGCTGGTCAATATGGACCAGGTGCAGAGTGCACGCGGCAAGCTGACTGCGCTGCCGCTGAAAATCAAGGACGCCTGCGCTTCGCCTGTGCGCGCCCTGTGGATCGAGGAGTGACGGCGTGCGTATTTTGATCACCGGCGCTAGCGGCTTTATTGGGCGCCATTTGGTTGCGAGGCTGGCTTCGGTGCACGAAGTATACGCACTTGTGCGCCGTGTTCCCGCTGAGACGAGTGCCAACGTCCGCTACATTGCGCAGGATTTGCTGCAACCGCTCAATCGCGCCAATTTGCCGGATCGGCTTGACGCCATTATCCACCAGGCCGCTGTAATCGATACGGATGCCGTGAGCGAAGAGACGCCTTTTCTGGTCAATGTAGTAGCCACTTGGCGGCTGCTCCATTATGCGCAAGCGACGGACGTGCGCACCTTTATTTACGCCTCGACCGGCGGCATTTACGGCTGCGGCCCCCAGCCATTCCGCGAAGAAGATGCGCCCAACCCCATGGACCTCTACAGCCTGACCAAAGCGCAGGCCGAGCTGGCCGTGCAGGCCGCGCCGGGAGATTTCCATAAAGTTGTGCTGCGTTATTTCTTCCCATACGGGGTGGGGACGCCCAACCCGATTCCCAATTATGTGGCCAAGGCGGTGACCGGTCAGACCATTGAGCTGCTCGACAGCGGCGGTCCGCACTTTAATCCACTGCACATTGCCGATGCGGTGGAGGCCACGGTGCGCTGTCTCACCTTCGAGCAGAGCTGCACGCTAAATATTGCGGGTACCGAGCGCACCACCTTTGGTGAAATTGCGCAGCTGGCGGCGCAGCGCGTGGAGCGTCAACCCGTATTCCGGCAGATTCCGGTGGCGGCGGCCATTCCCTATTATCGGGCCGATTTGATGGCCGATATTGGGCGCATGGTCCGGGTGTTGGGGTTTGAGCCGCGGATTGAGTTGGCGGATGGGATTGGGGAATTGGCTGACAATGTGGCCGCAGATCAGAAGCGTGCGTGACGTTTGGGACATAGCAGTCTGCCCTGAAAATAGCCACAAAAACACAAAAACCACAAAAGGGGAAAGGCATGCTCGTCATGTGCATTGTAGGGTCGAGACCTGTCAAGTTGGATGGTCGGTCATTGAAAATCCGTGGTCAAGTGGGGCTGTTTTGGGGCTTGTCCAACTTGACAGGTCGTGCGGTGGCGTTCGGGGCGCTTAGGGCGCTGGTCATGTCAACTCGACCTGTTAGGTGCAGCGCCCCTGAGTGGTCATCAATGCCACAACTTTGTCGATCCCGTGACCGCACCTGACAGGCCTGCGCGTCCCTAGCAGATGCATTTGCGCCAATCGCATTTCTCAAGGGTCTTTCGTTGACCTTGCGGCCTCAACTTTACATAAATTTGCCTTCTTCCAAACTCTCACCGACGCCAGCAGCATCGTTTGCTTCCAAAGTGGAATGCCCCCACCCAGTGGCCCACTGTTGACGACAACGACCATTCAACATATAATTTACTTGTTATATGTTGCAGCCACAGGATGGCTCTCCCCTTTTGCCGCTAGTGGCGTATAGATTAGCAATTCCCCTCATTCAATTTCATAAGGAGAAATCAGATGTCTCAGAATGTGCATAGCAGATTTTCACGACGACAGTTTCTTCAGCGCACGGCGGCCTTGGGCGCGGCGGCGCTGGGTATGACCGCGCTGGCGGGTTGTCCGGCGCCGTCGCCATCGGCGCAACCGGGCGCAGGCGGTGCTGAACCGGCCGCGGCCAGCGAGCAGGTTCTGTTTTGGAAGCCGCCGCACAGCGAAAGGGAAGCCGACCTCTGGAAGCCGCTTTTGGACAAATTTATTGCCGACAACCCCGGCATCTCCATTGACCATCAGGTGATTCCGTGGGGCAGCGTGGACGAGCAGTTCACGGCCGCCTTTGCCGGTGGTTCGCCGCCCGACATCTTCTATCTGCCCGATGAGTGGTACCCCAAATATGTGAATCAGGACCAGATTGCCAATATCTCCGACCGCATTGCCGACTGGCAGGGCAACTATCAGGATTCGGCCTGGCTGGGCGCCACCTATAAGGGCAGCACCTGGGGCGCGCCGTTCCTCGGCGTGGCGCAGGGCTGGGTGCTGAACATGAACTTATTCAACGAAAAGGGCGTCGGCATCCCCACCAATTGGGATGAGTTCCGCGCCGCGGCCCAAGCATTGACCGATGTGGATGCCGGCGTCTATGGCATTGACGTGCCGGCCAACTCGACCAACTGGGTGGTTTTGATCCCGCTGCTGGCCGCTGGCGGCACCAAGCTGCTCAGCGATGATCTGCTCTCCGTTACCGCCAATACCGAAGGCGGGCGGGCGGCCTTCAAAGCGCTGCTGGAAGACGTTACGTGGACCGATCAGTCGAGTATCCCCGTGGGCTTTACCGATGACCAGCGCCGCGATCTGCGTCTGGGCGGCAAGGTGGGCATGACCTGGGTCGAGACTTCCGGCATCAAAGCCGTGTGGCGCGCTGAAGCGCCCGATCTGGAACTGGCCACCATCCCCATGCTCCAATTGACTGAGGATGGGCATAACGGGAGCTGGGCCAACATTGGCTTTATGTTTATGGCCGAGCAGTCCAAGGATAAAGAGGGCGCGTTCAAGCTGCTCGAATATCTGGCCACCGATGAGATTCAGGTCGACTATGTGCAAAAAGGCGTAGATCTGCTGCCGCTCAAGAAGGGCATTGCGCCGCTGCCGGACATTGACCCCATTGTGGCCGAGATGGTTTCCTGGCTGGATCAAGGCTGGGGCGTAGGCACGCAGATCAGCATCCGCTGGCGCGAGGCCACCAACTCGCTGGTGCAAGAATCGCACGCCGTGATGAGCGGCCTCAAGACCGCCGAGCAGGCCCTGGCCGATGTGGAAGCCACGGTCGCCCCGATTTTGGATGGAGAATAGGAAAGAAGACGGGATACGGGATACAGGATACGGTGACACGCGAGAAGCCGTATCCCGTATCCCGTGTCCCATATCAGGAGAACATTGTGAGTGCGACCTCAACAGCTCAAGTCACGGCGCCGCCGGCATCGGTCTCGCGCGAGCGTAGATTGATGTGGTGCAAGGTGCGCGAGTCGATCTTTTGGTATGCCCTGCTGACGCCCAGCTTGCTGATCATCTTTGGCTTTTCCATTGTGCCCATGATCTGGAGCATCTATTACTCCTTTACCAAGGGCGGCATGTTGGGCAAGCATCCCTTTGTGGGTTTTGAGAATTACATCAAGGCGGCCAATCATCCGATTTTTTTGACCACGATTAAGAACACCACGCTCTACGCCGTTATGACCGTGCCCACGGTGATTGTGCTGGCGCTCTTTGTGGCCATTGTGATTTTTCAGTTGCCCTACATGCAGGGCTTTTTTCGCGGCACGGTCTATTTTCCGTTGATCACGCCGGTGGTAATTGCGGCCAACATCTGGGCCTATATTGTGAACCGCGACTTTGGCCCGCTCAATCACATTCTGAAGCTGTTTGGCGTGACGCCCATCGACTGGCTGGGCAATCCCACCTGGGCCATCCCGGCCATTGTGATGATGGAGATCTGGCGCGGCTTTGGCTTCTACGTGATTATTCTGTTTGCGGCGCTGCAAGCCATTCCGCGCGAACTGTACGAAGCCGCCCGCATTGACGGCGCGCAGACCTGGCGCATTATTCGCAGCATCACCATTCCGTTGCTGCGGCCGGCGCTGGGCTTCTGCTTTATTATGGCCACTATCTTCAACTTCCAGCTCTTTGATGCCGTCTACGTGCTCACTCGCGGCGGCCCGGCCTGGCGCACCTCTACGGTGAGCTGGTATGTCTATCAGCAAGCCTTTGAATCGGACAACGTGGGCTTTGCCAGCACCATGGGCGTGGTGCTGCTGATCATTATCATGGTGCTGTCGTTGATTCAACTGCGCTTTTTCCGTAGCGATATTGAGTATTAAGTGAATCCAGGAAAGAATTTGGACAAAGAGTTGATCAACAGATTACACAGATTTCGCAGATTAGTGTATTGGTCAGCGACATAGTGCAACGAATTGGCTCACGCAGAGGCGCAAAGACGCAAAGTTGAAAAGAGAATCTTGGCGGGCTTAGCGGCTTTTCGTGATTTCATCATCTCGTTGACCAGTACAAAAATCTTTAAAATCTGTGTAATCTGTTGATCATGACGAAGTGGGCGCTATGCGCCGTCATAATCCTGAAAACTTTCTTGGCATTACTGAAGGAATGACAATCGGGTGCAAAAGTTGCCAATCGGCGAGCAGCATTTTGCTCGTCTGCGTGAGCGGGACAACGTGTATGTTGACAAGACCAAGCTGATCTATGACTTGATGCAGGTCGGCGGCTTTGTGTTTTTGTCGCGCCCACGTCGCTTTGGCAAGTCGCTGTTGACGACGACGTTGCAGGAGATTTTTCGCGGCAATCGGTCCCTCTTCCGGGGGTTATGGATTGAGGACAAAATTAATTGGAAACCGCACCCAGTCTTATTGCTCAATTTCAACGCCGTGAGCTATCGGGTGCAAAGCCTGGCGCAAGGATTGACCGATTATCTGGATGAGTTAGCCGCCGAACACGGTGTGGCCCTGGCGGGTGGTGACTATAAAGAGAAGTTCCGCGCGCTGATTCGGCGTCTCAGCGAGCAGGATGATGGGCAACGCGGGGTTGTGCTGCTCATCGACGAGTATGACAAGCCCATTACGGACTTTTTGGAAAATGAACAAAAAGTGCAGGAGCACATCGATACTCTGAAAGATTTCTATGCTGTGCTCAAAGCGCCGGAAGCACAACATCTGCATTTTACGTTTATTACGGGGGTCTCCAAATATGGCAAACTTTCCATCTTCTCCGATCTGAACAATCTGCTCGATATTACGCTCGATCCCCGTTTCGCCACGCTGCTGGGCTATACGCAAGATGAGCTGGAGCAGAACTTCGGCGGATACATTGAACGACTGGCCCACACCTATGCAGCATCGCGCGCAGATGTGTTGGGGCAAATTGCCCTTTGGTACAACGGCTATTCTTGGGATGGGTTGCACAGCGTCTATGTACCATTTTCGACGTTGACCTTCTTGGAACTCCAGACGTTTGACAATCATTGGTTCTCCACGGCCACGCCTTCATTCTTGATCAAGCTCTTAAAGCAGCACCAAATTCCGGCCTATGAGCTTGAATCGGTCATGGCCGATAACCGTCTGCTGGATAGTGCCGACGTGCATAATCTGAGCGTGATAGCGCTTCTTTTTCAGACCGGCTATTTAACAATCCGGCGGGTGCAGCGCTCGCTGCAGGGCAATCGCTACGAACTTGGTTACCCCAATCACGAGGTGGCGCAATCCTTTCAGCAATATCTGCTGGCCGACTATCTGGACGCCAACCTGGATCGAGTCAGCGCCACATTTTTGGAAAAGCTGCGCGCGGCCCTGGAAGCAGCCGATGTGAATGGCATCATCACGGCTCTGCAAGCGCTCTTTGCTTCGATTCCCAGCCACCTGTTTCTGCCCCAAGAGGCCTATTACCATTCTCTGGTCTATCTCACTTTGAAATTGCTGGGATTCACCGTTGTGGCCGAATATCCGACCAATTTGGGGCGGATTGATGCTTATGTTGAAATGGACAGAGCCATTTACATTCTTGAATTCAAGATGACAACGGGGCGAATCGCGCTGAAGCAGATTCGGGCGAAACAGTATGCACAACCCTTCCTGAGCAGCGACAAGACCGTCATCCTTCTTGGCATCGCGTTTGACGCAGAACAGCGCAACATCGGCGATTGGCAACATGAGATTTTAGAAACAGCAGCAGAGGAATAGACATTATGTCAGCAACATTTGGTGGAATTCATTCACGGCGGGCGCTTATCACGTGGCAGACCGTCTTTTACATCATCATGATCGCAATCTCGGTGGCCACGGTGGTGCCGTTTCTCTTTATGGCCTCCACCTCGTTTACCCAGTCGTTCACCATGATGAGCTATCCGCCTACGCTCATCCCCGAAGATCCGTCGCTGACCAACTACAGCGAAATTATTTTCCGCTTTCAGAACGGACTTTTCCCGCGCTGGTTTCTCAATACGGCGCTGACCACCGCCGCCATTACATTGGGCAGCCTCTTTTTGAACACGCTGTCGGGCTACATCTTTGCCAAAAAGCAATTTTATGGCCGCGATATTGTCTTTGCCCTCATGCTCTCCACCATGATGGTGCCGCGGGCGGTCACGCTGATCCCAGCTTTTCAAATTGTGAATATATTGGGCCTCTTCAACACCTATTGGGCGCTGATCATCCCCGGCCTTTCCACGGCTTTTGGCGTCTTCATGATGCGCCAATTTATTAGCAGCCTGCCCAACGAGCTGATCGAAGTGGCCAAGATCGACGGCGCCCGCGAGCTGCGTATCTTCTGGTCCATTGTCATGCCCCTCTCCACCCCCGCTATGGCCGCCCTGGGCATTTTTACCCTCATCAACGCCTGGAACGACTTCCTCTGGCCGCTGGTGGTGCTGCGCGCCAACACCATGCGCACGCTAGTGGTCGGCCTGGCCACCGTGCAGAGCGAATTCAACATTAACTATGGCCTGGTTATGGCCGGCTCGGTGCTCACCGTGCTGCCGCTGCTGGTGCTCTACTTGCTCTTTCAGCCTTACTTTGTGGAAGGGCTGCGCATGGGCTATGGCAAGTAGTACTTCCCCGTAGTAATTTCGTAGCGCAAGCGTACGCTGTGGCTGATTTCGTAGCACCCTTTCCTGGTTTATAATTTGCGTAGAGCTAATCCAGAATCAGTTCTTTGGGATCTCATAAGGTTGACACGCATCCCACCGGTTAAAACCGGTTGCTGATATGGGAAACCGGCTTAAGCCGGTTCGCTATAGCAGACGCCGCTTGGCTACAGTCGCAAAGCGACCATTCATTCGGCGGTGTCAATTTATTGTTGTGATTAGCGCAAATATTCTTTCCCCCCGGAAGAAGGAGACAATCGATGACTCAAAAGCGTCCTTTGTTGATGCTTATGATGGCTCTGTTTTTGGCGTTAACAGCCGCATTATCCGCCATACTCTTATCCACCAATTCACTTCTTGCCGCCGGAGATCCCCAGGAACCACCGCCGACCGACACCGAAATCCATCTGAAAACCGGCTCGTTTGACCCGCTGCACGATGAAGAAGTCGTACAGGCGGCGGCCGTGGATGCACCCGCAACGCCCTATCGGCTGGTGCAGTTTGTGGGACCGGTGCAGCAGAGCTGGGTGCAGCAGGTGGAGGCATTGGGCGGGCGCGTACTGGGCTACATTCCTAATAATGCGCACATCGTTTACATTGCCGATGCCGATCTGGCCAAAATCCGCAGCCTGCCCACGGTGCGCTGGATTGGTGCGTATCAGCCAACTTACAAAGTAGCGCCCGCGCTCACCGCACAGGTCACGGCGGCGGATGCGGACGCCGCGCTGGAGCTGATCGTGGTCGCTTTCCCCGGTGAATCGGTCAACGATTTGCGCACCTTTCTGCAAGCACAGGGAGCCACCGTGCTGGAGGAAGCCGTCACCGCTGGCGGACCGGTTTTCCGCATTACGGCGCCGGCATCCACGCTCAGCGCCGTGAGCCAATACGCGGGCGTGAGCTGGGTGGAGCGCTATCTGGAGCCGCAGTTGTTCAACGCCGAGGGGCGCAAAATCATCGGGGCCGAAAATGTGTGGCAGAACTCGGGCTTCTTTGGCGCCAACCAGATTATCGCCATCTCCGACTCCGGCCTCAGCGTGCAGGGCGATCTCTCGAATGATTTTGAAGGGCGGTTGCTGCGCGCCTTCTCCCCCAGCGAAATGAATCTGGCCAGCGCCCAGTGCAGCGCCAAAACCGACTGGACCGATCTGAACGGCCACGGCACCCACGTGGCTGGCTCGGTGCTGGGCAACGGCGCACTTTCGGGCAGCGACGCCGCCACGCACCAATACACCACTTCGCACGCCGGCACTGCGCCCGAAGCGCGGCTGGTCTTTATGGCGCTCAACACCGACGGCAGCGGCGGCATTCAGTGCGTCGACCTCAACGGCGACTTTTTGGCCAAGGGCTATGACGAGGGCGCCCGCATTTCGTCCAATAGCTGGGGCGCCAACGATGGCGGCGCCTATGGCCGCACGTCGCAAATTGTGGACGACTATATTTGGCGCCACAAGGATTATCTGGTGCTCTATGCCAATGGCAATTCAGGACCGGGACCAGGTACGGTGGGTTCACCGGCCACGGCCAAAAACGTGCTCTCTATTGGCGCTTCCGAGAACAACCGGCCAGACCAGGGCGCGATCAGCGACGACCCCAGCACGGTCACCGACTTTTCCAGCCGCGGTCCCACCGACGACGGACGCATCAAGCCCGATGTGGTGGCGCCCGGCTCGTCGGTGCTCTCGGTGCGCGCGGCGCAGGCGCCGGCGGGCAATTTCCAGGATATTTTTAACGAAAATTACGCCTTTAACAGCGGCACCTCCATGGCCACGCCGTTGGCGGCTGGCGCGGCGGCCCTGGTGCGCGAATGGCTGGGCAAGGTGCGTGGAGTGACCAATCCCAGCGCCGCCCTGCTCAAAGCGCTGATCATTAACGGGGCCACACAACTGCCCGGCCAGACGGCCATTAATAATGTGAGCGGACGCGGACGTTTCGACCTAAAAAACATTCTGTCCGCCCAATATGCCATTATGGATGACCACGTGCAGGGGCTGACTACGGGCGACACAATCTCGTACACCGTGCGCGTCATTTCGAGCACGCAGGCCGGGCTGGTCTACGCCGCACTGACGCCGCCCGATCCGGATGCGCAAATGGTGCAGGCTGCCGCCTTCGACTCTATGCACGTCACCGGCGCCGCACCGCCATCAGGTGCATCCGCCGCGGCGGATGCCGCGCAATGGTCCGCCGAGGGGCTGCCCGGTTTCGCCGCTGCCCGCAACATCGATCCGATCACCACCAGCAGCGCCTATGTGAAAAGCGACGCCGCCCCTCTATCCAATACCGCGCCGGTGACGCTATCTGCGGGCGCCGCCGGGCCATCAATCCACTTTACCGCAGTGGATGCAGCGGCGAACAGCGGCGAGCGCAGCTATCAGCAAAATATGGTCTATGGCGGCGATTTTGAAGATCCGGGTTGGACGGATCAGTGGAGTCAGCTCTGGTTGGGCAGTGGCGTGCCGGCGCGCACCAGCGATGTGGATAAGGTCATCAACGGCGTCTATTCTATGTGGCTCGGCGGCA
Source organism: Caldilineaceae bacterium (assembly GCA_041391125.1). Taxonomy (GTDB): domain Bacteria; phylum Chloroflexota; class Anaerolineae; order Caldilineales; family Caldilineaceae; genus JACKBC01. The sequence goes on along the minus strand of JAWKON010000093.1, from coordinate 11,746 downwards.
CGCCACTGGACGATGCGCTCTATTATCCAATCCAATTTCCCAACGAGATCGACGCCCAATTTGACAGCGGTATTACCTTTTATGTGGCAATCCAGGACCAGGATATTGGCGAGGATGGGACGATTTTTGACCGGGTTTGCGTGGAGCTGATCGATATTTCGGGCAACGCCATTGGTCCGTTTGCCGAGATCGGCCCAGACTGTGCAGAAGAGGATGGGCTCTATAAATATACGCTGGTCTTCAACGAAAGTGACAAAGGCAGCCTGGCCGGTCAGACGGCCTATTTGGCCATCTACACAACTGGCGATGCCGCAGAGCCGCACATGTCGGCTTTCGTGGATGACATCGTGCTGCCCGTGGACTTCCCGGATGTGACGGCCACAGCCATTCCGCAATCCGGCCCGGCGGGAACCACCTTTCTGATCACGGGCCAATACAATGTGCCCTACGGCTGGGTGGATTTGTGCATCAATCCATGCAGCACCGAAAATTACATCAGCACTGTGTATGCGGATGCGCGCGGCGACATCAACGCCTATCTCCATTCGTCCGATACGATTACGCCCGGCACATATGACATTCAGACGTATAACATTGCCGACCGCACAGCCAACGTGGCGCTGACGATTACCGGCGACAGCAATCCGTCGCTGACAGTTTCGCCGCCGTTAGGGCCCGCCGGCACAACCTTCCAGGTGACCGGGCTGGACTTCCTGCCCAATGACAACAATATTCAGGCGCTGATCGATGGCGCCGCGGCGGGGACGGTTGGCTCCAATGCACAGGGGCAGGTGGGGGTGACCATCGAGACCAGTTCCAACACGCCGGCAGGTGAATATGCGCTGGAACTGGTGGACAGCGCTCAACGCGCGGCGTCCGTGAACTTCACAGTCACCGCAATCAGCGCTGGCGAGCCCACGATGTCGGTGACGCCCGCCTCTGGCCCTCCCGGCAGCCAGTTTCTCTTTAGCGCCGCCAATTTTGACCCAACTTCAACGGCCGATATTGTGCTGGATGGGCAGCTTTTGGGCCGTTTGGATACCAAAGCCGATGGCAGCCTGGCCATCCAGTTGCAAACAAAAGAGACTATTTTGCCCGGCGCCTATACGCTGGAAGTCATTCAGGGCGCAAAGCAGGCCTCGGCCCGTTTTGAGATTACCAGCGCGGGGGGCGGCGGCGGTGGTGAAACGCCGGCCACCGGCAACGGCATTTACATCGCGCTGGTCTGGACCGATCCGCCCGCCCAATCGGCGGCGGCTACGGCGCTGGTCAACGATCTGGATTTGATTGTGGATGGACCGGATGGCCGCGCCTTTGGCAATGGCGGGCGCCCCGGGCCGGATAATGTGGACAACGTGGAGACGGTGCGCATTGAAACGCCGTCTGTGGGCAGCTATGTGGTTACCGTGCGCGCCACGCGGGTCAGCGCTACTTTTGGGGCGCAGCCGTTTGCGTTGGTGGCCACCACGGCGCAGAACTTCGAGACCAATTCCGGCGGCGTCGATCTGGGGTCGGATGCCAAAGGCAGCATTTCTGGCGTCGTCTTTGTCGACCTAAACGGCAACGGCGCCCGTAAGACCAATGAGGCCGGCATCGCCGGCGCCACCATTACGTTGGAACAGGTCAACGGCAGCGTCAGCCAGCAGACCACCAGCAATGCCAATGGCGAGTATCTGTTCAACGATCTGCCCTTTGATTCATACACCGTCTCGGTGAGTCTGCCCGCCGGTTATGGTTTCACCACGCCCCAATCCTTTACGCAGGAACTGGTGGTGGGGGGCGCCGAAGCCCCGGCTGTGGGGGCCGCGCGGCAGGTGTTTGTGCCAATTGTGAAAAAGTAGTAACTATTAACCCCTCTGGCCCTCCCCTCGAGGGGAGGCCGGGAGGGTCAAACGGCTGAATAGCCATAGAAGTAATTCATTATGTCGCAACAAATTATCGATCTAACCCTCACGGCCTATCACGGTATGCGCGGGGTGGAGATTCACCCCAATACCAGCACGGCGGTGGAGGGGTATAATACGACCAACTTAAGATTGTACAGCCACGCCGGCACTCATATGGATGCGCCGCTCCATTTTATCGACGGCGCCCGCACCATCGACCATTTGGATTTGGCCAAGTGTGTGGGGCCGGCGCTGGTGGTGGACTTGACGCACAAACCGCCCAACAGCCTGATCACTGTGGATGATTTGGCCCATGTGGCGGCGCGGATTGGCCCCGGCGCGCGCGTGCTGTTGCGCACGGATTGGGATGCCCACGCCCGGCTGGACGATTATCGCACCCATTTCCAGCGCATTTCGGTCGATCTGGCGCGCTGGTTTGTGGAACGCGGCGTGTGGCTGGTGGGTGTGCAGGCGCCCTCTGTCGCTGCGCTGGCGGACAAGCAGGAGCTGACGGAAGTTCACCAAACGCTGCTGGCCGCCGAAATTGTCATTGTAGAAAGCCTGGCCAATCTGGACAAGCTGCCCGCCGCGATCACTTTTATCGCTCTGCCGCTCAAAATTGACGGCGGCGATGGATCGCCGGTGCGCGCCGTGGCCGTGGTTGGGTAAACTATTCCGCTGGGCATTGCGGCCAACCTCGTTACTTCCTCCCAGAAAAACTACGGATTTAGAGATCAACAGATTGCGCAGATTTTAAAGATTTCCTTCTTAATCTGTGCTGTCGATTGGTCAAACCCTCTTTGTGAAATCATTGATGCGCGGCAACGCCAAAGCCAATGATTTGTTCGATAGGAGTGATAGGACATGCTTGCATTTAGGCAGTTTAATTTATTCTGGAAAGGCGAGCGGGCGGCAACGCCGCGTATTTGCGCTTTTTTGTGCGCCCTCCTCTTAATTGGACTGGGGGTGAGCCCGGCGCACGCCCAGACCGATCCACCGCTCATGACCATGACGGTTTCCGCACCCGCCAGCCTGCTCGAGTCGGGCGGCCCGCTCACGTATACGGTGCAGATCACCAATCACTTCAACGATGTCGGGGCGCCCGATTTTACCAATATTTATTTATCAAAGCTCGCCGATACATTTTATGGCGACCTGACAAACGTCAATAATCCCAACATTACCAGCACCACCTGTGAATTGGCCACGATTGCGGCCGGGGCCACATACGAATGTACGTTTGCGGCCACTTTTACCGGCAATGCGGGCGCTGAACGCACGCATACTATCAACGCCTCCGGCATCAATATCGTGGCGGGCACGGTCGGCGCCAGCGCCACGCACACCGTGCAGATCGCACCGCGGGCGCCGTCGTTGAGCGTGAGCGTCACGGCGGTGGCCAATGTGCCTGAACCGGGTAGAGCCATTCAATATGCGGTCACGGTGAACAACACCAGCGCCCCCACCGATCCGGTGGTGCTGACCGTGCTGAACGACAGCGTTTTTGGCAATCTGGTCAATCCCAATAATCCAAATATCAGCAACAGCACCTGTACATTGGCTGCCATTAACCCCGGCCAATCGTATAACTGTACCTTTGTGGGCCAGGTGACGGGCAATGCCGGCCAATCGCTGCTTAATACAGTGACCGCCCGCGCCCGCGACGATGAGTTCGCCCTGAGCAGCTTTGCCTCCAACAGCCACACGGTGAGCATTACGGATGTGCTGCCCACCATTGCGCTGCTCACCAACGTAACGCCGACCACTGTGCTGGAGACCGGCGGCGAGGTGACGATCACGGTGCAAGTCGGCAACAAAAGTGTGGAAAGCGTCACGCTGAACGCCTTGACCAGCACCGAATTGGGCAATTTGATGGGCCAGGGAAGCTGCCCCGTCGCGCCCATTGCGATTGCCATCGGCGGCAGCTATAGTTGTGAATTTGTTCACGCGGCCAGCGGGGATGCTAGCGGCGCTGCCCAACAAATTAACGTGGCGGCACAGGCGGCCGATGACGAAAATAACAACGCCACGGCGCAATCGTCCAGCGCCATTGGCTTTACCGACGCCCTACCCGCCATTGACGTGCAGTTGAGCGTCGACGCCAATGATATTCCCGAAGGCGGCGCTGATGTGCTATTTAAAGTGAGTGTCAAAAATTTGACGCCTGAGCCGGTGCAGCTTGACCAGTTGAGCGATGTTTTCTTGGGCAACCTGCACGGCAAGGGCGATTGCGTGGCCGATGGTTCACATACGATTGGCGGTGGGGCAAGCTATCTTTGCACTTTTACCGAATTGGTTGTCGGCAACTTTGGCGATCCCGTCAAAAAGTTTGTGACCACGGGTGCAGCGTCGGACAATGAAGGCAACAGCGCACAGGCTCAGGATGGTACCAATATCACTTTTATCAATGTGCCGGCCCAAATCACGGTCAGCCAAACCCCGGCCAAACAGAGCGTGCCTGAAAGCGGCGGCCAGGTGGACTATGCCCTGCAAATTGACAATCTGAGCCTGGTCGATCAGGTTACGATTAGCCAACTGACTGATTCGAAGTTGGGTAATCTGACCCAACAGGGCGGGGCTCTGCTGCAAACAGATTGTGCGGTTCCGCTGGTTTTGCCGCCCGGCGCCAATGCGCATTGCAGCTTCACCGTGCAGGTCACGGGCAACGCCGGCGCCCAATGGAGCAGCGATGCTACCGCCACCGGTGTTGACGAGGATGGCGACAGCGTCTCCGCCACCGGCAGCGCCACCGTGCAGATCGAGGATATTCCTTCATCGCTGCACTTGACGGTGAGAGCCGATGGCGACGCGGCGCCGCCCGTGGGGCGCACCATTTTATATACCATTGAAGTGCAGAACGACAGCCAGGTGGATCAGGTGACGGTCAACGAGCTATCCGACACGGTGAGCGGCGATTTGACCAATGCGGCCAACGGCAATCTGCGCAGCACCAATTGCGCAGCGCCGCAGGTACTCGAAGTGGGGCAGAAATATCAATGTCAATACAGCGTCTTTGTGGCGGGCGAACTGGGCGACACGATTGCCAGCGATGTTAAAGCAGCGGGTGTGGATGATGATGGCGGTGCGGTGCAGGCAGCGGCGCAACGGCAGGTGCAAATTGCCGAGCCGGTGATCACGGTAACCAAAAAAGACATTCTGCTGATCGACGCCGACGGAGACCAGGTGGTGTCGGCAGGCGACACGATCTTGTATCAGATTAGCGTGCAAAACAAAGGGAATGTGGCGGCGCAGGGCGCTGTTTTTGAGGATAAACCCGATGCCCAAACCACGCTGCTGCCGGCGAGCGTGAAAACCAATGTGGGGCAAATCGGGCCGACTGGTCAGGACGCCAACGTCAAGATCAGCCTGGACGCATTGGCGCCGGGTGGCGTCACGACCATCAGTTTCCAGGTGGTGATCAACGCGTCGGTGACCAGCGGCGAACTGTTCAATCAGGCTCAGGTCAGTTTTGATAACCCGTACGATTTGACCGGCGGCCAGTCCGTCGTGCTGTCGGACGATCCGGACACGCAAGCGGCGGCCGATGGGACGGTCACGCCCATTGGCGACTTTATCAGCGCGGTCAAGCTCTACATGCCTATTATGAAGCAGTAACGCGCAACCCTTTTCCCACCAGCCAGCCGGTGAGCCATTGCATTTCGTCATCGCTCAAGGCCACCGGCGGCTCTTGCGCGTAGTCAACCAGCAGATCGTAGCCGCCCACATCATAGCAGCGGTTGAACACGCTGGGCAGATCGAGCACCACGTCATCATCCGCCATGCGCAGCGGGATGCGGCAGCGCGGCAGCCGCTGATTGAGCGGAATGGGGTACATTTCCAGCCGGCTGCGTGCGTGTGCCCGGCTAACGCTGATCATGTAGCGCCAGTCGGGCGGACTCGTGACGTCCAATTTACGCGCCAACGTGGTGGGCAGCCCCCAGCTCAGAAGGTCAATTTCCACCAGGTTGACATAGGAATCCAATAGTTCGTTCTGCTTATTGATATATTTTTCGCGGCCATCGCCGGTTTTATTGGCCGGGCTTAATACTTCAATCAGCGTGACGACATCACCCGTTTCCCCATAGATGATTTCAATAAACGGGACGCGATATTCTTCATCCAGCAGCGCCATAGTCAGCGGTTCATCGGCTAATAAGGCCCCGCCGTGCGGAACAGTTGCCATTGGTCCACGCGGCGGTTCAATCACCATCACATCCGGCACGTAGCTTTTGCCAAAGTATGCGACCTCAACCCGTTCGCCAATGCGTGCAATATATTTGGGGCGCACCTGTGGCTGTAGCGCTTCCGAAATATTGTTGATCAAACGAATGTGCATGTCGGGCCAAATGGCTCGATCTTCCAAATAGGGATCCATGCCGGGAAATGGACTTGGCATCGGCAACTCCTTGTGTGTCAGGAAACAGGCCCTTTGCTGAGCAGCATTGACAACTATACTTTGCTCTGTATGAAAACCGTAGTTTGGCCTCTCTGGTAGAGTTTTCGAAGACTATGGTTTTCATCACAACCGCAGTATAATTGTGCGTCTTTTCATGTGGCGCCACAGGGGCCTTGCGTTTTCAATTTTTTGTTTTCTATTTTCAATTAAAAATGAAAAACGGAAAATTGAAAATGAACACAGTATCTTTGCCGAGCATTATAGCACAAATGTCTGCAAAAGCTACCCTTTGACCGCGCCCGCCGTCAGCCCCGTGACCACGAAACGCTGGGCAAAAAAGTAGAGGAAGAGCACCGGAATGCTCATCATAATCGCGCCCGCCATGATCTGCCCCCACAGGAAAACGTCGCCATAAACCAGCGTGGTGAGACCGGGCGACAGCGTAAATTTGCGCTCATCCTGCAAGAAAATGAACGCATAGAGAAACTCATTCCACGAGAGGGTGAAGGCGAAGATGGCCGCCGCCGCAATGCCCGGCGCCGCCAGCGGCAGCAGAATGCGCAGCAGCGCCTGGAAGCGCGTGGCGCCATCCACCATGGCCGCCTCTTCCAGATCAATGGGGATGCCGGCAAAGTAGGCTTTGAGAATCCAGGTGCAGAAGGGGATGGTGAAGGTAAGATAGGTCCAGGCCAGCCCCCACAAGTTGTCCAGCAGCCGGTAGTTGCTGAGGATGACGTAGAGCGGGATAAAGAGCAGCGAGGCCGGCACCAGATAGACAAAGAAGAAGAGCCCCGACAGAAATTGGCGGCCTGGATAGCGCAGCCGCGACAGGCTGTACGACGCCATGGTGCCTACCGCTACCGCTACGGTGCAATTTACAATGGTCACCCACAGCGAGTTGAACATCCACAGGTGAAACGGGTTTTTGTCGAATAGCTCGATGATCGATTCCAGCGTGGGCTCGTTGGTCCAGAGCGCCGGTTTGGGCGTGTAAACCAGCGAGGCCGGTTTGATGGCGGTCAGGATGATCCAATAGATGGGGAAGGCAATGATGATCAGCACAATGGCCAGGAAGAGATAGCCGCCGATGTGCCAGAGTTGCCGTTGCATTCGATAGCTCATAGCCGTTCCTCCCGGGCGGTGGTCATGCGCGTCAGCAGGATAATCAGCAGCAGCAGCAGCGGCATGAGCGTCACCGAGACCGCCACGCCTTTGCCCAATTCGGTGCCGCCAATGGCAATGCGATAGGTGAGCGTCGACAGCACCTCGGTCGCGCCGCTGGGTCCGCCCTGCGTCAACAACCAGATAATGGCAAAATCGTTAAAGGTCCAAATAGTCGAGAGCAGCGTCACCACGGCCATGACGGGCAGAATGCCGGGCAGCGTAATGTGACGGAAGCGGTTGACCACGCCGGCGCCGTCCACCTTGCCGGCATCGTACAGTTCGCCGGGGATCGATTGCAGCCCGGCCAGCAGGCTGATGGCGAAAAAGGGAAAGCCGCGCCAGATGTTGACGATGATCACCGCCGGCATGGCCAAATCGCGCGTGCCCAGCCAGGCCCACGGCGCATTGATCAGCCCTCCTTGCAGCATGAGATAGTTGAAGACGCCAAAGAGATCGTTGTACATCCAGCGCCAGGTCAGCACGGTGACCAGTGTGGGCATGGCCCAGGGCAGCAGCACAAAGCTGCGCAACAGCCCGCGCATGGGCAGTTTCTCGTTGAGGATCACCGAAACCAGCGTACCCAACACCAACTTGATGGCCACCGAGACGCCCGTGAAAACAAATACGTTGCGCACGGCGCCCCAGTACGCCTCATCGGCCAAAAGGTCCAGGTAATTTTTCAGCCCGATGAACGAAGCATCCGGCACGCCAATGAGCTTGCGGTGAAAGCTCAGCCAAATCGAATTGGTAAACGGATAGCCCACCAAAACGAGGATCAGCAACAATCCCGGCGCCAGCATGGCATAGCCCAGCAGCGCATCCCGCGGCAACCCTAGCCGCTTTTCCAGCGGAATGCGCTGGGGCGGCGCCGTCGTCGTTTCCATTCTGGCCGATAGCGTTCTGCTCATGATATCCCCTTTGTGGAATGACAAGGTGATCGGATGACAAGATGACCGGATGACAAGATGAAAGAGTGGCTTCATCTTGTCATCCGGTCATCAGTTCATCTCATCATCTTCAACTCGAGTACTTCGCCGCAATCTCCTGCGCCGTGGCGTCCAGTTCGTCCAGCGCGGCCTGGGGCTCCATGCCGTCGACGACGATGTGCTCGATCATGGTGCCAAAGGCTTGGGCGTTGGCCAACTCGTCATAAATGGAGTTGGGGCCGCTGGCGTATTCGGCCGCGCGGCCGTGCGGAATTACGTCCTGCTGGATCATGCGGTTCCAGGGGTCTTCGGTAAAGAAGGGGATGCTGTCGTAGGCTTTCAGCGCCGAGAACCAGTAGCTGCCTGCTGCTTCTAGATTGCCCGGATAGCGCTCGGGCGAAAGAATGTTGCGGATAATATCTTTGCACTGCTCCACATACTCGGTCTCTTTATGAATCAACAGGCCGAACGAGCCGACCACCGTACTAGGACGGCCATTTTCACCCCCCTTGGGCCACGGGCCAATGACGGTGTCGTCCAGCATCTCTTGGTTATCATTGCGCATAGCCAACACCACGCTGCCCGTATTGGAGATGCAGGCCACCTGCCCTGAGAGGTAGGCTTGGTTATTGCCGGCGGCATCCCAGCCGGTGGCGCCGGGCGGCACCAGTCCGTCTTTGTACAGATTGGTGTAATAGGTGATGCCGGCCAATGCTTCGGGTGAATTGACGATGACGTTATTGTTTTCATCAAAGACCTGGCCGCCGTGGGCATGGATGGAGCAGAGCGTATTGCCCTCAAAGTCCGCATTGGCCATCTGCCCGCCATACGCCCAGAGGCCATTGCCCGGGTCGTTGACCGCTTCCAGCGCCGCCCGCAGCTCTTCCAGCGAATCAAAGGGTGGGTTCAATCCCTTGGCCTCAAAAATGCTCTTGCGATAGTGGATAAACCAGGGCTCGGCGTTAAGCGGCACGGCGTAAATTTCACCGTCAATCGTCACCTTTTGCGTGGGCGCATCATAAAAACCGCCGCCGCCCTCGCCCACTTCGTTGAAAATGTCGGAAACCTCCATGGCTACGCCGATGCGCTTGAAGAAGGCCACCAGCAGCGTGCTGTTCAGGTCGGGCAGCGTGCCCGCCTCCGCCGCCGCAAACTGCTTCTGCGTGGCGTCATCATTGGTCAACCAGTCGACGCGCACAGTAAAACCGTTGGCCTCGCCCGCCATCTGCGCCGATTCCATGAGCCAGTCGTTAGATTCGGGCAAAAATTGCTTGCGCGCCCACATGACCACTTCTGGCGTTTCACCGGCCGGCGCGTCGCTGCCGCCAGCCGCCTCCGGTGCGCTGCCGGAGGGAGGCGCGCAGGCGGCCATGGCGCCGGTGGCCATCAAACCACCCGCAATGGCGGACCACTGCAAGAAGGCGCGACGAGAGATTCCTTGACTGTCGGAAACGAACGAATCATTAGGAACACGTTGGTGCGACATAGATTTCTCCTTATGCGGTTGTACCTTGCTTATTGTGTACTTATTTAGTGCAGACAGGGGAGAGCGGTTTGCTGATGGATATTTGGGGAACGCACCAGCAACTTACGGGCATAGTATAACAGGGTGCGCGGGCTTCGTCAACCAGGAGAAAAGAAATAGATGTGTCCCCTATTGGGGGGCGCCTCTCCCTGCTCTGCACCCTATGGGTGCGCCGCGTCCCTCTCCACCTCGTGGAGAGGGACAGATTTGGCGCTGAAGCGCCAAATCTGGAAGAGGCAGCGTGGCTGGCTAGCGATGATGGCCGAGACACTTATCCCAGTTTCTCCCGAATGCGTTCGATCTGCGCCGGCAGATCTGGCTCGCGCGTCAAGCCGAAGGTGCGCAAGCGTCGCTTGTGCAGCGCCAGCTCGGCGTAGAGATGAAGCTGCCGCACCTGGCGACGCGCGGCCGGGTCGCGCCGGCGCAACAGCGGGCGATACCAGCGGCGCAGCAGCAGATCGTATTCGCTTTGCGACAATGTTTCGCCCACCTCATCGGCCAATTCTTCGGCTAGAATGCCGCGCTGCTTTTGCCACATTACCCACACAGTCACCGGCAGCAGCGTCATGCCGGTGATGGCCAGCGCCGCGCTGAAGATAATGTTGGTCCAGCTTGCGCTAACCAGCGTAATGCCAAAGTTGTGCAGCCCGTGTACGAGTATCGCGGCCAGCAGCCCCAGCAGCGGATAGAGCCAGCCCGCATAGGAGCGTGGCGAGTTGCGCGCCAGCCCAAAACTTAGGCCGGTGAGCCCGGTGTAAAGCGCATGGTTGATCCCAAAGAGGATGGAGCGCAGAAAGACCAGAAAGGTAAATTGGCCGGGTGAGCCAGCGTCAAAACTGCTGACAAAATAGAGGAAGTTTTCGGTCATGGCAAAGCCGAAGCCCACCATGGCGCCATAGATCAGCCCATCCAGCGAATCGTCAAATTCGGCGTAGGCCCAGCGATAGATGGCAAAGAGCGCCAGCGCTTTGACAAATTCCTCGACCGCCGGCACCAAAAACGAACTCTCGGTCAATGCCGCCGCCACATTGCCCGGCGCATGCACAAAGCGCGCCCCCACGAGCATCTCGCCCCACACGCTCACCACCACCGCCGGAATCGCTCCCCACCAAAACGCCAACGTCACCAACCACATGGGTTCGCGTTCATAACGGTCCGCCCAATAAAAGAGGGTCGCGTAAACGGCCGTGGGAATCATGGCGGCCAATAGACTAATGATGAGTGCAGATAGCATAATGGGTGTGCGGTGTGGGTGCGCTGCTCCAAGAATCGATGGGTTATGGCTGCATATCGGTCATAATGCCAACAATATGCAGTATAGGCTTTCGTTTTCCTTGTGTCAACCAATTCGTGTCCATCGTAGACAGTTTTCAGTGCTCAGCATTCAATATGAGTTGCGAACTGACTCCTGCTAACTGAGCACTGCTAACTTCATGACATTGAGTATCCTATAACATCGAGAATTGGCCTCAGCCATTGGCGGAGTTATTTTCTGCCAATGGCCTAATCCAATTCACATGTGGTTTAAGGGACCACTGTCGCATCATAAGGAGATAGAATGTATCCACACTGTTTACAGCCATTGCCATCACAGACGCCCGTGATGGCGTCACGCTGAATTTCGGCGACAGCGTCGGCAATACATATGCCATTTGCCGAGGATATTCCCATTGCTTTTAACAATACTGGTGCGGCCATTAATCTGAAGGGCGATGTGAGCACTGCGGGCTCATTGACATTCACGGGCGCTACCCAAATAGTAGCTCCACCGATCAAATATTGCAAACGCGCCGACCATGCCGGTTAGGCAAAGGCCGTTGATAGCAGCACCATTTTGCGGAATCTCAGT
>JAWKON010000092.1:0-25229 GCA_041391125.1 Caldilineaceae bacterium | reverse complement strand
GGCACACATCCCCATACCAAAGAGCGCTATGACCAGCCCAACCGGCTCCAGCCAGCGCGCCGCACCGCCGGTCCAAATGGGCAGACCGGGCAGCGAACGCGGCCCCAAAAGAATCAGCGCAAAAAGCACGCCCTGCACGGCTACATACCATTCTCCGCGCTCGCCGCGCAACCACGCTCGCCGCTTCGTCATAATCGATAAAACGCCCGCGCATTTTCGGTGCGAATTTTACGTACCAGCGTCTCGTCCAGCCCGCTGTGCAAAATCGCCGTCGGCTCATCCGCGTGCCAGTGCGGGTAATCACTGCCAAACATGAGCATTGCGTCCGAATCCATCTGCTCGATAATTTGCGCGAGCTCTGCCTGGGTGGGCGGCGCATCCAGCGGCGCCGTGGTCAGCCGGATGTGTTCGCGCATATAGTCCGACGGCGGCCGCCGCACCCACGGAATGTTGTGGCGCAGCCCTTTCCACTCCTTGTCGATGCGCCACATGAGCGACGGCATCCACGTAAAGCCGCCTTCGATCAGCGCCACGCGCAACGTGGGGAAACGGTCAAACGCACCCTCGGTGATCAGGCTGATCACCTGCGACTGGAAGACTTGCGCCATGCCCGCATATTCTTCGATATAGGTCGAAGGCCAGCCCGACGGTGTGGGGGGATGGCCCGGCGCGCCGCCGTAATGAATGCCCACCGCCAGATCGTGCTTGGCAGCCGCCGCGTAAATGGGGTCCCACAGGCGGCTGCCATACGGCGTGTGCGAGCGCACCGGCAGAATGATCTGCACAAAGCCGGGATGGTCCGCCCAGCGCTCGATTTCGGCCACAGCCATCTCGGGCAATTGGCTGGCCAACACAATGGAAGCGCGCAGACGCGGCTCTTTTTCCAGCCAATGTTCTACCTGCCACTGGTTCACCGCCGTGGCCAGCGCCGCCGCCAGATCGGGATGATGCACGCTGGAGACGCGATAGGCGCAATTAAGAATGCCGATCTCAATACCCAGCGGGTCGAGAAGTTGGTTGCGCAGCAACTCAAGGGTCGAGCCAGCCGGACTACCATTCTCGGGTTTGGCAGCCGGCCGCGCCGTAATGGCCGCGCCGGCGGGATAGTCATTAGCGTCCGGCCCCACAAAGGCCGACTCGGCAATATAGTCCTGCCAAAAGTCGGGCACATAGGCGGCCAGCGTTTGTAGCGATGGGACTTCGTTGTGAATGTCGCAGTCGATCATTGGGGTCTTTATCTATTCGTGTTGGGAAAACGGATCAACGTTGTTTTCAACCTGCGTCAGAAAATGGGTAAATTCATCCAGCGAGGCAGCCTTTAATACTGTCTGCCAACATTTCAAGCTGATAATCCATAAGCTTCACTTCACACGCTGCGCTAACTCAGCTTCATATTCACCAAAACGCAGAACAAATATGCAAAAGCATTTCGGCCTCCCCCTTTTTTATGCCTTGCTCAATGCCTTGTTCAATGCCTTGTTCAATGCCTTGTTCAATGCCTTGCTCAATGCCCTGTCTAAATCCTTCGGCTAGTCCTTCCTTCAAAAGCTCATTATACCAGGGTGATTCCCGTAAAATGGTCATATCCCACCTCATAATTCGATGAACCAGATCCGTTTCCAACACAAAACTGGCAAAAAAATGCCAGTAATGGCTCTAAATCGACGAAATTTTCTGCTCGCATCAATGCAACGGTTTTTACTTATTTTGAGCGCATCAGCGCCACCACGCAAAACAGGAGTAAACGGCAGCAGCGTTGCCAATTCCTGCTCAAAAACAGAGTCAACCTCCACCTCCCACAAGTTGATCACCCGCACATCTTGATGCGCCACGAGCCCCAACAGCTCGGAGTGATAGCTTGTTTCCTGCACCCATGCGGCGTCGCGCGGCAGAATATTTACGACGACCGGATACACAAGCAGATCGTAGCGCTCTTCCGCCAGGCTAGCATAGGCGCGCAGGCGGCGCAGGATGAATTTGTCCGGCTTCAACTGCATTTCATTGGCTACCAAAAAGACGCCATGCCGCGCCGACTCAACTTTGATCAGCACGTCGTTAGCGCGTGATACCCATTGAAATTCACCGGACAGCAACTCGACCGTTTCAATGGTATCATCACCCGTAAGCCAGCGCGCCCACGCGGCTGGGGCCAGGCTGACCAATCGTTTGCTGCCAATGTCTACTGCTTTTGCCACCTTGCATTCCTTTCAATTCCTAATTCTAGCGCAAAAATGGGGAAGCCACAACCACGCCGATTCGGTTTTGAATCCTTGGATGCAGATTAAAACTCTGACGTTTCTCTAACATTTTATCAATCTGGCTCTAATCATTGGGGATTAGTCTCAACAACTGGCGCGCGCTAAATCTTTCTATGAAGCTGTCTCGTGTAGTAAGATTGGCCAGTGCTTCACACATAACCATCTGAGCACAGGCACACGATATTATTGCTTTGCAATTCGTGGGTCTGTGCTTCTCTATGTGAATAATCAAAGTGCAAAATCCGCGCGAATCCTGAGAATCTGCGCACCCCACTTTGGATGCAAACAGGAGGGAACATGAAACATGATTGAAATTCACGAATTGTCCAAATCGTACGGCGCCGTGGAGGCGCTGCGCAGCATCTCGTGCAGCGTCAACGAGGGCGAAATTGTGGGTTTGCTTGGCCCCAACGGCGCCGGCAAAACCACCACCATCAAGATCCTCACCGGCTATCTGCAGCCTGGCGGCGGCAGCGTCCAAGTGGACGGGTTGGACGTGCTCACCCAGACCCGGGAAGTGCAATCCCGCATTGGCTATCTGCCCGAAAGCGCCCCGCTTTACCCCGAGCTGTCGGTCCAAAATTACCTGCGCATGATGGCCGACCTGCGCGAAATTCCCAAAGCCAAACAGGTCGCATATATTTCCGATGCTGTGCGCGCCACCGCCCTCACCGAACACCTGGCGCGGCCCATTAGCCAGCTCTCTAAAGGCTTTCGCCAGCGCGTCGGTCTGGCCCAGGCCATCTTGCATCGGCCCAAGCTGCTCATTTTGGATGAGCCCACCGTCGGCCTTGACCCCACACAGATCGTCGAAATCCGCCGCCTGATCAAGCGCCTTGCGCAACAGAGCACGATTCTCTTCTCCACCCACATTCTGTCCGAAGTGGAAGCGCTGTGCGACCGCGTGATCATCCTGCTCAACGGCGAAATCCGCGCCGACTCGCGCCTTTCTGAGCTAGCGGCCACGGCCGACGCGCTGCTGGTACTGCAAGAGCCGGTCTCGGGTTTAGAAAATGAATTGAAAAAGCTCCAGTTTGTGCGCAAGCTTGAGCCATATCGCTCCCTGGATGGCTATCCCGGTTTCCGCATTTCGGGCAAAGAGAGCAACGACGGCGCCGCCAAAAACAAGGGCGACGACCTCTGCCCGGCGCTTTATGCGGTGGCCAAAGAGCGCAACTGGCCGCTGCGCGAACTGCGCCGCGACGTGCAAACGCTGGAGACCATCTTCAACCGGTTGGCAACTGAGGGTTAGAATTATGAAACAGATATTTGCAATCACGCGCAAAGAGTTGAGCAGCTACTTTGGCTCACCCATGGCGCTCATTTTTATCGGCGCCTTTTTGGCCGCTACGCTTTTCACCTTCTTCTGGATCGACACCTTCTTCGCCCGCGGCATTGCAGACGTGCGCTCCCTCTTCCGCTGGATGCCGCTGCTGATCCTCTTCCTGGTTTCGGCGCTGACCATGCGCCAATGGAGCGAAGAGCAGCAGACCGGCACGCTGGAAATCCTGCTGACGCTGCCCGTGCGCGCCTGGCAACTGGTGCTGGGCAAATTTCTGGCCGTCATGCTTCTGGTGGCGATAACATTGGCGCTGACGCTCTTCCTGCCCATTTCGGTCTCGATTATGGGCGACCTGGATTGGGGGCCGGTCATCGGCGGCTATTTGGCGGCGCTGCTGTTGGCGGCGGCCTACACGGCCATCGGACTCTTTATTTCCTCGCGCACCAATAACCAAATTGTGGCGCTGATTTTGAGCGTGGTGCTCTGTGGACTCTTCTATTTTATTGGCAACCGCAGCCTCACCGAATTCTTTGGCGAATCGGTGGGCGATGTGCTGCGCCTGCTCTCCACCAGCAGCCGTTTTGAGAGCATTGAGCGCGGCGTCATCGACCTGCGCGATCTGGTCTACTATATTTCGCTGGCTGTGGTTTTTCTGGCGCTCAACGTGCTTTCACTCGACTCCAAACGCTGGAGCATTGGCGCCCACACGGCCAACTATCGCACCAACGCCAACCTGGCCGTCAGCCTGCTCACCAT
Organism: Caldilineaceae bacterium; assembly: GCA_041391125.1. Taxonomy (GTDB): domain Bacteria; phylum Chloroflexota; class Anaerolineae; order Caldilineales; family Caldilineaceae; genus JACKBC01. Next base: position 20,933 of record JAWKON010000092.1, on the reverse strand, counting down.
CAATGCACTGTTGCTCAACTTCTGGCTGCAACCGGTCACTGCGTTGCGCGCCGACCTGACGCAGAGCGGCGAATATTCGCTCTCCACCGTCACCAAAGACTTGCTGGCCAATCTGCAAGAGCCGCTGCTGATTCGCGCCTATTTTAGCGAGCGCACCCATCCGCTGCTGGCCCCGCTGGTGCCGCGCATCCGCGACATGCTGACCGAATATCAGGTGGCCTCGCAGGGCAAAGTGATGGTTGAAGTGGTCGACCCGGCGCAAAATCCCGATCTGGAAGCCGAGGCGGCGCAGAGTTACGGCATTCGCCCCACGCCCTTCCAGATTGCCGGGCGCTACGAATCGGCGGTGGTCAACGCCTATTTTGACATTCTGGTGCGCTACGGCGACAAGAGCGAAGTGCTCAACTTCCGCGATCTCATCGAGGTCGAGCCTTTCCGCGACGGCACGCTGGATGTGCGGCTGCGCAACCTGGAATATGACTTGACCCGCACCATTAAAAAGGTGGTCTACGGCTTCCAAAGCATCGACGCCGTGCTAGCTGCCTTGTCCGATCCGGCCCAATTGACGCTCTACGTGACGCCGGATACGCTGCCGCAGGACTTTGCCGCCGTACCCGATACGGTGCAAAAAGTGGCTGATGAACTGCAGGCCAAATCCAATGGCAAATTTAGCCTAAAAATAGTCAACCCCGATGACCCCAACAGCGGCGTGACGCGCCAACAGTTGTTGGATCAATACGGGCTGCAACCGTTCGCTGAATCTTTCCTTTCCACCGACACTTACTATTTGCACATGGTGCTCCAAGTGGCAGATCAGGGCGCGCTGATCTATCCCAGCGGCGACATGACCGAAGCTGACATCCGCACCAGCATTGAGTCGTCGCTCAAGCGCATGTCCAGCGGCTTTTTGAAAGTGGTAGGTCTGTGGGTGCCCAATATCCAGCCCGACCCCCAAATGGCTCAATTTGGCCAGACGCAACAGCCGCTCTTCTCGACCTGGAACGCGTTGCGGCAGCAGCTTCAGCAAGATTATGAAGTGCAAGATGTGGATCTGAGCAGCGGCCAGGCGCCTGCCAATTTGGACGTATTGGTCGTCATTGCGCCCCAAAACATGACCGATAAAGAAAAGTACGCCATCGACCAATTTCTCATGCGCGGCGGTGCGCTGGTGGTGGCGGGCAGCAACTTCCGCGCCCAGCCCGATCCCTTTAGCGGCGCTCTGGCCGTCACCCCCATTGAGGGCGGCATTAACGATCTGCTGGCCCACTATGGGGTGGAAATTGGCGATTCGCTGGTGTTGGACCCCAACAACGAGCCCTTCCCTATTCAGGTGCAGCGCCAGGTAGGTGGCTTTAACGTAAACGAGATTCAGGCGCTCGACTATCCCTATTTTGTGGATGTGCGCAGCGAGGGCATGTCCACCGAAAGCCCCATCATTGCCAACCTGCCGGCGGTTACGCTCAACTGGGTTTCGCCGGTCATTGTGCAAAGCTCGCAAGCCGTTACGGATACCGCCGCCACCGCCGACGCCGCCGCGCCGGAAGTGGTGACGCTGCTCCAATCCTCGCCCGATTCATGGACCAGCAGCAGCACCAACATCCAGCCCGACATGCAGCAGTTCCCCGATTATGGCTTCCCGGTGGGCGACACGCGCGGCGCGCAGCCGCTGGCCGTCTCCATCCGCGGCAGTTTCAAGAGCTTCTACGCGGGCAAGGAATCGCCGCTGGCCGCCGCTGATGAGAACGCCCCCGGCGTCACACCCGACGCCAATGCACCGGCTGAAAACAGCGGACCCATCCCGGCCACCATTGGCGAATCGCCCAACACGGCGCGCTTGGTTGTCATCGGCAGCGGTGAATTTTTGAGCGATACCATTTTTGACATTTCCAGCCAGCTCTCGCAAGATCGTTTCCGCAACAGCCTGCAATTGATCCAAAATGTGGTCGACTGGTCGGTCGAGGACCAAGACTTACTGGCCATCCGCGCCCGCAGTTCGCGCGTGCGGCTGCTCAATGAAATGAGCGAAAGCGACCAGGCCTTCTGGGAATATCTGAACTACGGCGTGGCCTTGGCCGCCCTGGTCATCATCGGCCTGCTCTGGGCCTCGCGCCGCCGCAACGAAAGACCGATGGAACTCACGCCTCCCGCATCCGGTGCGGGGCGGTTGGAACCGGTCGAGCAAGCGACAGATGATAAGATGAAGGGGTGAAAGGGAGCAGGGGAGCAGGGAGCCGCACGCTATAGTCCCCCTTTCCCCCTTTCTCCCCTTCCCCCTTTCTCTGTGTCAAAACGAAAAAGTGAGAGAACCAACATGAGTGAAGCAACGCAAACCATGCCCACCCCCGTGTTGACGCGGGGTGGCTTGAGCAAAATGAATCTAATACTGATCGGCCTGCTGCTGGTGCAGGTGGTGATTGCGGCATTGGTCTTCTGGCCGCGCAGCAGCGTAACCGAGGGAACGCCGCTGCTGGGTGACTTGACTGCCGAGCAAATTACGAAAGTCACCATCAGCGACAACGCGGACGCCACGGTGACGTTGGAAAAGAGCGACGGCCAGTGGACCCTGGCCGGTGCAGACGGTTTTCCGGCCAAGGATGCCGATATTGACACGGCGCTGGGCAAGCCATTGCGCTGACCACCAATCGGCTGGTGGCACGCACGCCGGCCAGCCACCAGCGTCTGCAAGTGGCGGCGGACGATTTTGTGCGCAAGATTGAGCTGACCACCAGCGATGGCGTCAAGACGCTCTATATTGGCTCATCGCCGGCATCGGGCGCCACTCACGTGCGGCTGGACGGCCAGGATGAGACCTATTTGGGCAGCGACATCAACAGTTGGGAATGGGCCGCCCAGGCCTCCAATTGGATCGAGGCGCAATACTTCACGGTCACCTCCAACGATGTGGATCGCATTACGCTGCAAAACGCCAATGGCGAACTGGTTTTCACGCGCGGCGCACCCAATGCCGACGGCACGCTGGGCGAATGGAGCATGGAAGGGCTGGCCGCGGGCGAGCAATTGGACACCAGCAAGGTCGCCACGCTGCTCACCCGCATCAGCAGCGTGCGGCTGGTCAACCCGCTGGGCAAAAGCGACAAGCCGGAATATGGCATGAGCGAGCCCCAGGCCACCGTCACCTTGGAGACCAAAGATGCCGAAGGCACGGTCAAAAATTACACGCTGCAACTGGGCGCTAAGGATGATGAAAACAACTACGCATTCAAGTCGTCCGACTCCGAATATTATGTGCAGATCGCGGCGTTTACCGGCGATGACTTGGTGAAAGAAGCGCGCGCCGATTACATCAAGCAGCCGGAAAGCAGCGCACCCGCAGATGCTGCGCCGCCGGAAGCCCCAGTGGTTCAGGATGGCAATGTGGTGACAACGACGGATGCAATCACAGCGACGGGCGCGATTACAGCAACGGATGCTGTTACAGCGACAGATACCGTATCTGACACATCTACTCCGTAAGCCGAGTCTTCAACGCCGGAGCCCACGTTCGCGCCAGGAAGTTTATTTCTGTTCTCGAAAAATTGAGGCAGCTTACATAAATATAGATTCAAAATAGGCCCGGAATCGCAAAAGATTCCGGGCCTATTTTGAATCTATCGCCTAGGAATTTTCAAATCCTAACTTCACAGGTAGCCAGTGGCCCTTCCAAAACAATGGTGAGTTGATTTAGCACATCACGCCCTAAAATAAGTTCATCTCCATATGCTGCGGCATCAACCCCATAAATTACAGCGTATCCTACATCCACTCATCCTAGGTTTTAACGAATCGATAGGTCTTCGCTATACTTACCTCAGTGAATCAAATTGAACACAAGCTGCGTACTGTAGGACAAGTTTCCAAACTTGTCCCACCGCGGCAACTGAAAATATCGACACACGAGGAATACCCATGAACCAAGGACGCACCTTTGCCATCCTGTCGCTGATCACAACGCTCATCATCAACGGCCTGCTGCTCACGCTGGTCTTCTATACGGCAGCCGAGTCGCTCTTCGCCAGCGGCCAATACAACCTGATGATGTGGGGCGGGCTGGGGCTGACGCTGCTGCTTTGGCTGGTCAACTGGCTGCTGGGCCGCCGCGCCATTGCCAGCACCGCCGCGGAAACGGCTGCCTCGCTACCCGCCACCCCGCCACCCACCACAGCGCGACCCGCCGCTGCCACCCCCAAACCCAAATCCGAGCCGCCCACCCAGCGCCCCGAAGAAGCAGCAGTGCAACTGCTCTCCATCTTGCAGCGCGAAGGCCGCCTCATCGACTTTTTAAATGAAGACCTGAGCCAATATCAGGACGACCAAATCGGCGCCGCCGTGCGCACCATTCAGGAAGGCAGCAAAAAAGCGCTGCTGGCCCACGTCAAGCTGGAGCCGGTTTATGATCAGGCCGAAGGGACCAACATCACCGTGGGCCGCGGTTTCGATGCCAACACCGTGCGCCTGGTCGGCAACGTGGTGGGCGACCCGCCCTTTCAGGGCGTGCTGCGCCACCGCGGCTGGCGCGTCGCCAAAGTGGATCTGCCGCAGCAGGTCAGCGCGACGGGGCGCACGCTGGTCATCGCGCCGGCGGAGGTTGAGGTGTAGAATTTATTTGATCAACAGATTACACAGATTTCAAAGATTTTTAATCTGGTTAATCTGTGTAATCTGTTGATCAACCTCTTTTAATTCTCAGGAGCATCTTTTGTCTGAACCCCAATACGTCATCGGCATCGACCTCGGCACCACGCACTGCGTGGTCGCCTACACTGCTGCCGATATTCCCGAAAATACAGAACCCGCAATCCATCTCTTTGAAATTCCGCAGGTCGTTAGCCCTGGCCAGGTGCAGGCGCTGCCGCTGCTGCCGTCGTTTCTGCTGCTGCCCGGTCCGCATGACGCGCCCCCAGGCGGATTGGCGCTGCCCTGGCAGCCCGACATGGATTACGCCGTGGGCGAATTTGCCCGCAGCCGCGGCGGCCGAACTGCCCGCCCGCTTGGTCTCCTCGGCCAAGTCGTGGCTCTGCCACCGCGGGGTGGACTGCACGCAGCCCATTCTGCCCTGGGAGGCGCCCTGCCGATGCCCGCCGACTGTCGCCGGTGGAGGCCACCACGCGCCATTTGCGCCACATCAAAGCGGCTTGGAACGAACGCATGGCGGCTGGCGAGCCGAATGCGCGGCTGGAAAATCAAGAAATCTATTTGACCGTGCCCGCCTCTTTGACGCCGTGGCGCGAACCTCACCGTGCAGGCCGCCAACGCCGCCGGGCTGCAGCGGCTGACGCTGCTGGAGGAGCCACAGGCCGCCTTTTCGCCTGGCTGGAAGCGCAGGGCGCCGCTGGCGCGACGAGATCGCCGTAGGCGAGACCATTCTGGTCTGCGACGTGGGCGGCGGCACCACCGACTTTAGCCTCATCGAAGTGACCGAGGAGGAGGGCAACCTGGCCCTGCGCCGCGCCGCCGTGGGCGACCACATTCTGCTGGGCGGCGACAACATGGATCTGACGCTGGCCTATGCCGTGCGCCGCCGGGCCCAAGCCGGTACGCAGCTCGACAATTGGCAGTTTCGCGGTCTGTCGCACAGTTGCCGTCAAGCCAAAGAGAAATTGCTCAGCAACCCCGACCTGGAGTCCGAGCCCATTGTGGTGCTGGGTCGCGGCTCGTCGCTCATCGGCAGCACCATCCGCACTGAACTGACGCGGTCCGAAATCGAAGCGGTGCTCAGCGCAGGCTTCTTCCCGCTGGGCGAGGCGCATGACTATCCGCAGCAGCGCGCCGCCGTGGGCATGCGCGAAATGGGGCTGCCCTATGCCGCTGACCCGGCCATTACGCGCCACCTGGCCCAATTCCTGGGCAAGCAGGTCAATATGGATGATGCCAATCCCGGCTTCGATGATGGGCCGCGCATCCGCTTCCCCTCCGCCGTACTCTTCAACGGCGGCGTCATGAAGGCGCAATCGCTGCGCCAGCGCACCATGCAGGCCATGCAAAAGTGGCATCCGCAAAGCCCAGTACGCGACCTGGTGGCCGTAGATTTGGATCAAGCGGTGGCATTGGGCGCGGCCTATTATGGATTGGTGCGCAAGGGGCTGGGCATCCGCATTCGCGCCGGCACTTCGCGTAGCTATTACATCGGCATTGAGAGCGCCATGCCCGCCGTGCCCGGCATCCCCACGCCCATCAATGCGCTTTGCGTGGCCCCCTTTGGCATGGAGGAAGGGACCGAAGCCCAGGTCTCGGATCGCGAATTTGGCCTGGTGGTGGGTGAACCGGCGGTCTTTCATCTGCTGGCCGCCACCACGCGCCAGGGCGATGTAGTGGGTCAAAAGGTGGAGGATTGGGGCGGCGAAATCGAAGAGGTGGCGGTCATGGAGACGCAACTGCCCGCCACCGACGACGAGGAAAGCGGCGCCATCGTCCCCATCTGGCTGCAAAGCAAGGTGACCGAAGTGGGCACGCTGGAGCTTTGGGGCGTCTCCGTGCAGGACGACCGGCAGTGGCGGCTGGAATTTAACATCCGCGAGGATGATCCAGGTAAAGAACCATAGGGGCATGATTGGCGGTGGGAAAAGGCTGCGACAGCACCGCGGATTTCCTTCACCCCCTATCGCGCGCGCTCCGTCTTCAACCCAACTAATCTATGAGAGCTAATATGACACACAAACCGAATGTCCTCATCGCGTGCAGTGAATTTGTGCGCAACCACTATCTCTCAGACACGGATTTGGCCCGCCTTGCAAAGATCGCGCAGTGGGACTGGTTTGCGGGCGAAGGCGGCGGCATCTACGGCACCAACGATTCGCCGGAATCCATTGCTGCGCTGACCGCACGCATGGCCGACGTGGATGCGCTGGTGATCTGCCACGGCTCGCCCACCGTCACCGGCGCCATGATGGACGCCGCGCCCCGGCTGCGCTTCATTGGCGAGCTGGAGGGCGACCGCTTTGCCAGCCGCATTGATCTGGAGGCGGCCTGGCAGCGCAACATCCGCACGGTGGATACGACCAATAGCTCCTCCTATCCGGTGGCCGAATGGGCGCTGGCGCTGACGCTAGTGGCCATCCGCAACGCCGGCGCGCAGTTTCGACGCATCATTGCCGGCGACACCACAGTCGATCAGGCGGCGCTGCGTCAATCCCCCGGCACGCTGACCGGGCGGCGCGTGGGGCTCATCGGCTGCGGCCATATGGGGCGGCGGCTGATCAAGCTGCTGCGCCCCTTTGAGGTGGACATTTGGGTGTATGATCCCTATTTGCCGCGCGAAATGGCCGAGGCGCTGGGCTTTCTGCAAACGTCGCTGGACAACCTGCTGGCCCATTGCGACGTCATCATCTGTCTGGCCCCGCTGACTCCCGGCACCCGCGGCATGATAGGTGAACGCGAGATTGCGCTGATCCGCCCCGGCAGCACGCTGGTCAGCGTCTCCCGCGGCCCGGTGATCCAGTCGGACGCGCTGGTGGCGCGGCTCAAGCAGGGCGATATTTTTGCTGGATTGGATGTATTTGATCCCGAGCCGATTCCGCCCGATAACCAAATCATTCATCTGCCCAACGTATTCCTCAGCCCGCACATCGGCTATTATGGCAACACGGGGCAGCCGCAATTTTTCACGCTGATGGTCGATGAATTGGAGCGCTTTTTCCAGGGGCACGAAACTTTCTTTGACCTGACCCCGCGCTCAAAGGCGAATCGAGCGGGTGGCGAGTAGCGAGTCAATGTCGTTAAGTTAAGATAATATCTTGTCAAAGTAACCAGTTATCAGTACTCAGTTTTCAGTCCCAGTTGAGACTGACTACTGAAAACTGGGGACTGATAACTGTCAACTTAATGACATTGAGTGGCGGGTGGCGCGCAACGCGTTACTCGCCACCCGCCACCCGCAACCCTCTTACATCTACCCCCAAAGCGCACCGTCATTGGCGGCGGCGTCGGCTATGGCCAGCACAGCGTCGGCGCCTTCCAGCGTCAGCAGCATGTAGAGGCTGCCATCGACGCCATAGACTGCCTGCCAGATGCCTTTGCGGGCATTTTCTTTCCATAAGTTGAGCATAAAATCGGCCAGTGGTTTGCGCATGGCGCCGACCTGCTCGGGTTCTGCCTGCCCGTCAAGGTGGCGCAAGTGATCGGCGAAGGGGCGCAGCACGGCGTCCACCTGATGGGCATGTTTGCTGCCGTGCAAAGAGCGCAACGCCCGACTCAACAAGGGCAATAGCCCCCAAGCATGCCGCACCTTGCCCGCCGCCAGCAGCGGAACCAGCAGCCCGTCCACACAAAAATTGACCAGCGCCTCACCCTCCAACAGTTGCGGCGCCCAATGTATTAACTGGTTGACCAACCCTTCCTCTTCGGGAGAAAGTTCGGTCAATGCAGGCGATGAGCCGTTGGCTGATGGGCGCGCTTGCGCTGTGTCCGCACTCAAATCATCGTTGGACCCCAACCCAAGCTGTGTTGAGGCCTCTTGCCCAGTGGGCGCACTGATATGGGCGCCGTTCGGGCTCTGTTGTAGCTGCAGCAGTCCCTGCAAGCGCAGACGCCCGTTGCGCAGCTCAGCATCTCCCAATGATGGCTCAAAACCGCGCCCGCGCAGCAAATTGGCCAGCCGTTCGAACCAGGTGGACTCAGGCGGCGCCCCCAATAAGCGCAGGGCAATTTGCGGGTGACCGTGCGCCAAATATGCTTGCGCCAATCCCCATATGGTGGCCCGCTCAGGGGTGCGTTCGGACAGGCTGCGCACCCAGGCCAATGCTTTTTGTGTTTGGCGCTCGGCCTCGCGCTCATCCCCCCATTGAAGCGCCGCCAAGGCGATTACCCCTTCACTGCGCGTGGGGTCGTTGGGTGCAATCTGGTCCACCGTCTGAATGGCGTCTTCAATGCCGCCCAGCCGGATCAACGTGGCGGCGGCGCTGGCCGCGGTCCAGCCATCGCTGCGCAGCCCCAGATCGGCCAGCAGATTGGAGAGCGCCACCCGCTGCAGGGGCGCGATGTGCTCGATGGGCAGCGCTTTGGCCGCGCTCTGCAGCGTATACACCTGGAAATCCACATCGGGATTGGCGCGCGGGCGCGTCACCTGGCGCAGCAGCGGATTTTCGCTGTCGCGGCCGCCGCTGCCCAGATATTGGGAGGAGCCGCCGCGCGGAACGTGCCCTGTTTCACGGTGGGCGTCTTGAATGGTGGCGATAATCGAAAGCTGATCCAGCACATCCTCCACCAGCCCGGCCTGCGCCATGACGGTGGCCGCAATGCGCCGGCTGTGCAGCCCGATGAGCACGGCGCTGCGCAGCGCCCGCACGCAGCGATCTAGCAGCCGCTTGTGGCGCGTGGTTAGCTCATCGCTGGCTGCTTCGCGGCCAATGTAGTCGGCGATCTGCTGCAAAAACTGGGCGCCGGAATCGCTGTAGTGGCGGGCGGCGGTGGCGATCAGCTGTTCGGTCAGCGGGTGCAGCCCAATGCGCGCCACCGTGTCGGACAGCAGATGGCGCAGGTCGGGCTGAATGTAGATGCGGTCCCAGGCGCGCGGCGTTTGATCGAGCTTTTCTAAACACGCCAGCGCCAATGGGTAATTGTGGATGAGCGCAGCGGTGGCGGCGGCGTGCAAAAGCCGTTCTATTTGGCGTTGGGGGTCGGAGATAATGTGCGGGTCAAAGAGTTTGGCGTGCAGTTGCGCCAGTTCGCCCTCAATGAGCGGAATCAGTTCAGGATGGTCAGGCGCCTGTTGCGCCACTTTGAGCAGCGCATGAATGGGCGCCAGCGGCTGGCGCGCCTCGGCCAATGCGGCCACGGAGAGAGCCTGGACGCCACAGCCCGCCTCGGCCAGCATCTGCCAGCAGCGTTGCAGCAGCCATGTGTCTGGCTGCCACACGCTGCGCGCCTCCGCAAGCTGAGCCGCGCCATCGGTTTTAGCCGCCGCCGCAAAATGCAGCGATTCAATAGCCGCCTGGGTGAGTGAATCGAACTGGGGCATGGGGATCTGTGGGGCGTTGAAATTACTTCACCAGATATTTTACGACATGCTCGGTGGTGGATGATTCTGGCTTGACTTATTACTGGGCAGCGGACTCTTTGGCAAAACTTTTATGAGCTTCAGCATAAAGGCGCAATGCCGCCGCTAATCGTTGCTGATAATCTTCACCCTGTGCTTTGAACCATGCTAGAATATCGGGTTCAATTTCAATCGTAACTTCGACAGTCTTTACCGGCATTCGCCACGTTGCTTTTTTGAAAAACTCTTCTGTTAAAGGCGGAATGTCAGACGTATCAATCATTTCGTCCGTCATGCTGTCAAAACGCACCAAATTCGTCTCTGAAAGCTTGTCGATATTGATTTCGTTCATGCGCTAAAGCCTTTCTCAGCGAAATAATTCGAATTGTGTTCTCATCTATTTCTGTGAAAACCACGACAACAATGCGGACGCTGTCTAATATGCCGATGCCAATCCAGCGATCTTCGCCATAATCTTTGCGTTCGTCCAACATTGTGAGGACGGGTCTGTGAAAAACCTGACGCGCACGTACAAAATCCAAGCCGTGTTTGCAGATATTTTCCGCATTTTTGTACTCATCCCACTCGAATTGCATATGGCCAGGCCTCTCGTTTGTCAACTTTATTGTAGCAGAAACATTTCATTTTTGCTACTGCTATCAAAAATGTCGGCTTCATCTAACGAGCGGTGACTCAGAACATCTGCCACAAAATGAGGATGCCCAGCAAAATGAGCGCCACGGCCAGCAACCCCAACCCGAGGGTATAGAGCTGGCGCGAGAACACGAGTTGGCGACCGTGCTGCGCGTGCATGGCTTCGCCGCGCGTCAGCCGTTGGGGGTCTTGATGGGGCGCTTTTTTGACGTTGGCCAACCACCACGCTCGATGGCAAAACGCCCACATGCCAATATCGCTGGCGCGCACGTAAGAGCGGTCTTTGGGCATGAATTCCTTTCGGGGAAGAGAGGATATGGGATTAGGGAGTAGGGATTAGGCAGGGACGCCGACCTACCGCCGTATTCCTAATCCCATATCCCTAATCCCATATCCCTATTCTTCCAACCGCGACTCAAAGCGGGCCAGCGCTTCGGCCATGCGGTCTTGGCGGATGGCCATGGTCAGGTCGCCGCGGGTGCGTTCGAGCACGGTGCGCAGCACGTCGGTTTGGCGGCGCAGCCCTTCGGTGATGGCGTCAGAAAAATCGACGGTGATCAGCAGGCTGTAGACTTCATCCATAAAATCGAGATAGGCTTCCGCCTCGGCCACGCGCGAACGTCGCATGAGGTCGAGCACAAAGCGGCGCATTTCGGTGGCGGCTTCGCTCAGCCCCTTGAGATAGGCGGCGTTGGTCACGTGCAGCTCATCCGGCGTGGGATAGGGGCCGCCCTTGACGACAGCGTAGACTACGTGCGCTTCCACCAGTTCCTTGAGCGCATCTTGCGTGTAGCCGGTGTAATAGAGCGATGGATAATTGGCCAGCGGTTCCACCATTTCCCCAGCCGCGGCGCGCGCTTCGGCCAGCAATGTTTCGGCTTCCGACCACTCGTGGCGGTGAATGGCGCGGATGCTGTGCGCACACGAGCGGGTCAACATGCGGCTGCGGTTCAGCGTGGCGTCGCGCAGCGTGTTGATGGCGGTAAAATCGGTGCGGACGTCTTCAACAATGGACGCTAAATCTGGATTTGGCAAAATCGGTTCCTTAATTCCCTGGAATAATTAGTTCCTGACCCGGATAGATAATTTCCACATTGCCCAAGTTGTTCAAGCGGGCGATGTCTTCGATGGTGACGCCATAATAGGCGGCAATTTGGCCCAGCCCTTCGCCGGGCTGCACAATGTGGAGACGACCGGAGGCCGCCGCCGCTTGCAGCTCGGTAACGCCGGGGATGATCAGCCGCTGGCCGATGCGCAGCAGCCCCGGATTTTGAATGCCGTTGGCGCTGATAATATCGGCAGTGGCGACGCCAAAGCGCTCGGCAATGGCGAAAAGCTGGTCCCCAGGCTGCACTACATAAACAACTTGGCCGTTGCTCTCTACACTGGTGGTGGATTCACCTTCGCCCGGCTGATAGCCCGGAATCACCAATTGCTGACCCACAAAAATGTTATCTGGCGCTGACAGATTATTGGCGGCGATAATTTCGGCGGCGCTCACATCATATTGCAGCGAGATGTCGTTGAGCGTATCGCCTGCCTGTACAACGTGTTCATAAGGACCCGATTCTGACGTAGATGACGTGGATTCAGAAGCTGTGGTTGCAGTGCCTGGCTGGCGTGGAATGCGCAAAATCTGGCCGGGCTGAACGTTGTCGGTAGTCAAGAAGTTAAGCTCGCGAATCACGTCCGGCGTGACGCCAAAAAGCTCGGCAATGCCCGTTACGGAGTCGCCGGCGGTGACGGTGTAGGCAAAGGCATCGGGCGGCGGCAGCGTGGGGACGGGCGTGGGTTCGACTTCGGCAGGCGGGTTCTCTGCCGGTGGGGCGTCGCCCGGCGCAGGTTGCTCAATTGCCACCTCCGGCTCCGCCGCCGCGCCCTGAATTGTGGCGGCGGGCTCGACGGCCACTTGCGGTTCGGCTTGCGCACCCGTGGGTGCATTGGCGTCAACCGGCGGCGCCACGGTCACCACCGCGGCGCCCTCTTGAATGGTCGTTCCCGCCGCACTATCAACAGGCTCTGGCGTGGGGCGATCGCGCGTGCAGCCGCTCAAGGCCAGCAGCGCCAGCGCGAGCAGCAGCACCCTCTGCACATGACCGCGCAAATGTATAATGTGGAACGTTCGATCGGGCGTGAAGCTGTATACGTCAGAAATTTTCTGCATTGTCTGCATTCGTTTTCCGCCAACAGTGTTGATAACGAGATTACGCAATCTCGCCGCGTGTGAATCCTTGGCGACCCTGTACGCACTTCCTGCGTCTTTCTCCCTGCTCTCCACTTACGGAAAGGAGGGGGCCAGGAGGAGGAGCGGCCGACTCCCCAATAGTTGTGGCCTATTCAGCGTCATTAAGTTAGCAGTTTTCAGTGTTCAGTGTGAGTTCCGAACTGCCTACTGATAACTGAGCCCTGAAAACTGTCTACGATGGACGCGCAAACGCTTGGCTTAATGACATTGCTGGCCTATTTATTTAATTGCAGCATAGCATAGTTAATTCTGTTAGCGCAACAGTTGATAGGCAGTGGCGACGGCCAAGACGACAAAAATGATCAGCGGCAAATTGGTAAAAATAGAGAAAATACCGACGATAATTCCTATGAGACTGCCAGTTAAAATGACGCCCATGAATGCCGCCCCAATCAGCAGACCCAGCAGGATGCCGCCCAGCGCAAAGTGACGCAGATAGAGGCCGCGCCGGCGCCCCACCGCAGCGCGGATGATCTGTGCTAATAGACCGCCCGCCCCCGAACCCAGGAAAAAGGCGATCAAAAAGCCAAAAAAGCCCAAGCCACGGATGAGCATACCGGCAATGGGCGTGGCAATGGCCGTTACAATCATGGCAACGAACAGCGCGATAGGATAGTCTTTGTTCTCAATGTTGAAATAGCCGCTCTGCACATTGCGAATACATTCTTTACAGCGATAGCCCACCGCCGTCTGCACGGCGCACTTGAGGCAGATGGGCTTGTTGCAGCGGTTGCAGCGCAGCAACGTCTCCGTCTCGGGGTGATTGGCGCAATAGAGAACTTCAACTTCAGAAGCCGCCCCAGTATTGACTTCACTACTCATCGCAAAAACCTTTCTTGATTTACGAACTCAGATTTACGATTTACGAGGCTACCCCGTCGACAAGTCAATTCGTATATCGTACATCCCAAATCGTAAATTCCTTCATTCTGTCCAGCGCAGCTTTTCCATGAGCGCTTGGTAAAAATAGCTGCGTTCGCGGAGGCGTACAAAGCGCGCTTTGTGGGGACTGCCTTCCACCACCACTTCATCGCCATCACCAATAGCCACCACAAATTGACCATCGACGGTCAGCATGGCGGCGTGGTCGGTGTAGGCCCGCATACGAATTTCGGCGCCCTCGGCCAGCACCACCGCCCGGTCCATGCTTAAGTGCGGCGCAATGGGAATGACCAGAATATTGCGCAGATCGGGCGGCAGGATGGGGCCGCCCACCGCCAGCGCATAACCGGTGCTGCCGGTGGCCGTACTCACGATTAAACCATCGCACGTGTACTGCGTCAGGTAGCCGCCATCCAGTTGCAGATCAATGCGCACCACGCGCGCCAGATCGCCGCGGCTCAACACCACATCGTTGAGCGCATCGAATTCGCGGGTCGAGCGTTGACCATTGGAATGCTCGACGCGGGCGCGCACCATGAGGCGCTCTTCCAACCAATAGTTGCCGGCCAGCACGCGTTGCAGCGGTTTTTGCCAATCGTCGGGCATTAGCTCGGCCAAAAAGCCCAGCCGCCCCATTTTGACGCCCAGCATGGGGACTTCAAAGGGCGCGCCCATGCGAGCCGCGCGCAGCAGTGTGCCATCACCTCCCAGCGTGATCAGCAGCTCTGCTTTGGGCAGCCATTGCAAGGCGGCCTCGGCTTCCCAGGCTGACTCATGTCGAATATCGTCCACCCCCTGGGCGCGCAAAAATTGATCAATCTCGTGCGCCAGCGCTTTGGATTCTGCTTTTATTGGATGATGTAAAATCCCTATCACAATGTTATCTCAGCTTTGCCGGATGTTTTCATTTCTATCGCAGTGTTTAGCCTTCGTAACTCGCATATGCGGCAATTGTATGATATGATTAAAAGTTATGCGAGTATTAATCTTATCTGATATTCATGCAAATTTGGTGGCTCTGGAAAGCGTCCTGACCGCGGCCCGCCAGCAATATGACGTTATCTGGTGCCTGGGCGATATTGTGGGCTATGGCCCGCGCCCCAACGAGTGTGTTGAACTGCTGCGCGACCAGGTCGAAATGTGCGTGATGGGCAATCACGACCGCGCCGCGTTGGGCTTGCCCAGCGTCGACGTCGAGGATTTCAATCCGCACGCCCGACGGGCCGTTTTGTGGACGCGCGAACAGTTGACCGAGTCGAACCGTGCGTATCTGGCGCAATTGCCCGACACGCCGGTTAGCCCGGCTACTGCCGAGCAGTTTTTGCTCACGCACGCCAGCCCGCGCGAGCCGGTGCTCGAATATGTGCTGACCCCTACCATCGCCATGGAAAACTTCAGCATCTTTGATGAGTCCATTTGCCTGCTGGGCCACACGCACAAACCGGTGGTATACCGCTGGCAGTTGCGTCCGGCCACCGAACAGGAGCTATCCTACACCCAAGCGGACTTTGCACCCGACTTTTTGGATGAAATGACGGCGCAGTTGGCCGAAAGCCCCCGCCGACCGCAAGGCGGCACAGCGATGCAAAAAGTGGCTTCGGTGGCTCAACTCTTGCCCCAGCCCGGCTCCACCCTTTGTTTGGAGACATCGCCTGAACAACGGCTGATCGTCAACCCCGGCAGCGTGGGCCAGCCGCGCGATAATGACGCCCGCGCGGCCTATGCCATTCTTGATTTGGAAAAGATGCACTGGCGCTACGAGCGCATCCCCTATCCCATCGAACTGACCCAAAGCCAGATGCGCGCCGCCAAACTGCCCAAACGGCTGATCGACCGCCTCAGTTTTGGCTGGTAAAGAGCAATTTACGATGTCAGATTTACGATTTAAGAGGTGAATTCGTGGACGAGATGGCTCGTAAATCGTAAATCTGATTTCGTAAATCTATCCCGCTTCCTTCACCTTATTGTCGCCATTATAATCATCCAGCGTTGGGTTGGTCAGCCGATGTGAGTCCAGACGGTTGTACATTTCAAACCAGGTGGATAATTCTTTTTCGCGCGCCTTGGCGCGGTCGGCCTCCTCTTTGCGGCGCGTATTATCGATGCGTCGGCGTATTTCCTCGGCCACGCCGCGTGGATCGGGCACCCAATCGAAAGTGAAGTCCCCTTTAACCGCGGCGGTTTGCAGCTTTACATTGCCGAAATTAAACAGATAGTTGATGGGTCCGGGAATTTCTAGATCGATATTTTCAATCTGCCCCAGTTTTGCGGAACGTTTGGCTTCGGTAATGAATGGCCATTTGGTTTTGAGCTGCTTTTCAATATCAACAACCGTATTGTCATCCAGCTCGTATGTATCATTGCTCCAATCCACATAGACCCAAACCGTCCACGCGACCGCCACCATCGCCCCCAACACGGCCGGCAATACCAGCACGGCCGATGCGAGGCTGAATGACGTGTAAAGCGTGGCCACGACTACAAAGAGGCAGATCAGAAAGAGCAAGAGCGGCCGCAAAAGTTGAGGCGCCAGCACCAGCCAATGTTTGCGCCAGATCACTTTGGACTGGTTCTGATAGCGCATGGGGCGATCTAGTGAGGGCTCCAGCAGCTTGCGCCACCAGGGCGGCTCCACCTTGTCCAGGCTGGCATCTTTGTCGTCGCGCACGCGGGGCGGCAGTTCCAGCGTGAGCCCCAGCCGCGTCTCCAATATCTGCTGAATGCCCATCTTTGAACTGCCCTGGGCATGTTGGCGGCGGCGGTCGCGCTGGGCCAGAATGTCTGACTTGATGGCGTCGGGATTGGCCACCATGTCAAATTCGATGGTGCCGGCCGAACCGGCTGTACTGACTTTGATGGTGCCGAAGCCGAATTTGCGGCCAAAATAATCGGTCGTTATGTCAATATTTTGGACTTGTTCCACAAACGCCACTTGCCGCCACTCATTGACAAAAATGATCGCTTCCTGGCGGGCCACCCGCTGATTGGTCACCACCATAAAGTCATTTTCATAATCGACCACTTGCCAGATGGTGACTACTAAAAAGGCGGCCAAGCTGAGAATCCACCAGGTGGTTTTCCAGAGCGCAACCCCGGTCAACCCCACGTGCAAAATGATGCCGACGACCAGCGCCGTGGCCAGGATAATGGCGGGCCACCGCATGCGCATGAGCAGCGCAAACCAGTGGCGGCGACCCACGCGCAGCAGCCGTTCGCCATCTTGCAGCCAGGGAAAGCGGCGCTCGTTTTTCGATTCACCCAGCAGCTTATTGGTCTCGCGGCTCATGATCATGCGGTCGAGCAGGCTTTTGCTGTCGGGCCCCTGCGCCAAAAAGCGATTAAAGTCGCGGCGGTCCAGCGTCAGCCAATGACTGTTGGGCTGCGCGTCCACGGTCGATTCCAGCGGATATTGCAGGCGCAGCGAAATCTCGCTAAAGTAGACCAGACCGGCCACATCCTTGGGTTGCAGCGCATTACCGCCGCCGTCCAGCGCGTGCATCACCGCACGGCTGTCTTCCATCAGCACCCACATGCGGTCGCTGATCTGCTCCTGCTGCATGACGATGTGGTGATACGGTATTAAATGATGGCTGACAAAACCGGCCAGTTTTTTGCATTCTTCAGGCGTATATTTAGAAAATATGAGCAGGCGGTTCAATGACTCGGCGCGCTTCTGACGCCATTCTTTTTCTTTGGGTTCCGGAATCCAGCCCGTAATGCCAATAAAGTCTTCGCGCGGGATGGCAATCAGCTTGGTTTTCACCTGGGCGGTGGCATCATGATCATAGGGCGTGACCTTTTTGAATCCGCGGCTCTCTTCCTGCAAACCCAAAACAGCCCCATTGCCCAACCAGCGCTCGCCTTCACTGCCGCCCATAAGTTTGACTTGGCCCTGGTCAATGAGATAGACCGTGGCGCCATTGTCGCCCGCTTTGTAGACCGGCTTGCCCGCATCAACAGTCTGCTGCTTGGCCACATCCGCCAGGCAGCTCAGATGCAAGCGCAGTTCCAGATCGGCCAGGAATGGCATGGTGCGCAGGCGGCTGACCAGCTTGAGCGGGATCAGCTCGTTGCGCATGGGCGGCATACGATAGACCAAATGGTCGATGGCTGAGCGCTTAATTTTGAGCAGTTCGCACGATTCGCCCAGCGCTCGCGCAGTGGTGGCGTAGGCCCGTTCGTAAAACATGTCATAGCGGCCCGCCACCGCCCCCGGCTTCTGCGTGTAATAGAGCACGCGCTGTGGGCGCTGGCCTTTCTCCTGCACCGTGCGTTCTTGAAAAAGAGACCCCTTCAGCAGATGATAAATATATTCGTTGGGTTCGCCCTGGCGATAGAGAATTTGCCGCGGCTCCAGCTGGACATGCTGGACCGCGTCAGTCAGGATCACCTTTACGTCGTTCTGATTCGGCAATTTGGTCAGATAGGCCCACTCTTTCAAGAGCAGGGGCAATCCGGCGCTGCCGTCAAGGATGGTCACGCTCATTAGAGTCGCTCTTTTATCGTCTCTGCTACCTTGCGCGAAATGCCGTCGAGTGCGCTCAGCTCTTCTATGCTGGCGTTGCGAATCTTGTCCAGATCGCCGCCATAGTGTTTGAGCAGCGCCTTGCGCCGGCTGGGGCCAATGCCCGGAATGTCGTCCAGTTTGGAGCGGATCTGCTCTTTGCTGCGCAGGTTGCGATGATACGTAATGGCAAAGCGGTGGGCTTCGTCGCGCACGCGCTGCACCAGGTGCAGGGCGCCGCTGCCTCGCTTGAGCCAGAGTGGCTGCGATTCGCCAGGGCGGAAGATCTCTTCCTCGCGCTTGGCCAGCCCTACGATGGGTACTTTGTCCAGCAAATCAAACTCCTGCAAGACCTCCACGGCGATACCGAGCTGTCCTTTGCCGCCGTCAATAATCACCAGATCGGGCAGAATGCGCCAGCTTTCGTTGCTTGACTGCCCTTTTTTACCCGGATTGGCGCTTTCGTCATCCTCCACAGCGCGCGGAAGCGGCGACGCAGCATCTCTCTCATGCTGGCGAAATCGTCCGGTTCGCCTTGCGCGCCCTTGCCGCGAATCTTGAAGCGCTTGTATGCGCCTTTGAGCGGCGCGCTCTTTGCCAAATACTACCATCGAGCCCACCGTGTTGGTCCCCTGAAACGTACTCACATCAAAACACTCAATGCGTGAGGGCGGGTTGGCCAGCCCCAGCGCCTCCTGCAATTCGGTGACGGCTTGCGTCTGCCGATTGGTGTCGGCGGCCCACAGCGCCTGCTGCACGCGCAAATATTCAGTGGCGTTGCGGCGGGCCATCTCCATAAAATCGCGTTTGGCGCCGCGCCTTGGCACGCGCAGCTCCACTTTAGAACCCCGCTTTTCCGACAGCCAATCCTCCAGCACCTCCACCGATGAGTCGGATGAAATTTCACCAAGCGAATCCTCGGTCAGCTCGCTGTTGTGGGGCAGCGCTTGCACCAAAATCAGCTTGGGGACAAAGACCGCGTTGTCGTAAAACTGCTGGATAAACTCGCCGATCAACATGCCGAGCTGGCGTTCATCAGCGGCGCTGCTTTCTGCCGGAGCCGAACTGTTTTCGTCGGCCACACCATTTTCCACCAGCGTGGCCCCCTCCAAAATATAATTTTCGCGGCCGATCAGGCGGCCATTGCGCACGGTGAAAACCTGGACGGCGGCGTCGGCGGTGCGGGGGTCCTGCGCCACGGCAATATAGTCTGCATCCTCCATGGCGGCGCTGATGATCTTCTGTTGTTCGACAATGCGCTGGGCGGACTTGATGCGGTCGCGATAGAGCGCGGCCAGCTCGAATTGCAGATTTTCGGCGGCCTGCTCCATCTGACCTTCCATCTGCGCCAGCACGTTGTCGGAGTCACCCTGCAAAAAATTCATCATCTGCTGCAACGTTTTGCGATATTCGGCCTGGCTCTGTTTGGCGATGCAGGGTCCGCCGCACAGCTTGATGTGATAGTAGAGGCAGGGGCGGTCATCGTTGCCGGTGATTTCGCGGTCGCAATCCAAATAGGGGAAGACGCGGCGCAGCGCATCCATGGTCTGGTAGCAGGCGCGCGAGCTGGAATAGGGGCCAAAGTAGCGGGCGCCATCTTTCTGCATGCGGCGCACTACGCTCACTTTGGGAAAATCGTCCTGCCAATGCACTTTAATATAAGGAAACTGCCGGTCGTCTTTGAGCTTGATGTTGTAGTGGGGCTTGTAGCGCTTGATCAGCTCATTTTCCAGAATCAGCGCTTCCAGTTCGGTGCTGGTGACCCACCACGTTAAGTCGTCAATCTCGGCGACCAGCCGGCTCGTTTTGGCATCGCGCTGGGCCGAGGCGTGGAAATAACTGCGCACGCGGTTGCGCAACACCAGCGCCTTGCCCACATAGATCACCTTGCCCTTTTTGTCCAGCATCTGATAGCAGCCGGGCTTATCGGGCAGATTGTCTAATTTTTGGGCCACTTTGTCCGAAATTTGCGTTGTCATAGACGCAATTTTACCACGAATCTGGGTAGATATAGAAGAAAACTGCGGGGATTTACGATTTACGAATGGTCACGGGGCGGAGGTTCCCATGGGGTGGCGTGAATCGATTTTGTAAAAGGCATTTGTTGCGTGGTGCGTGGTGCGTGTACCGGTTGAAAATCTTGTAACGATACAAGTAACTCTACCAGTTCACGCACTACGCACCACGCAATATGCCCCCAACGAGCACCCGACGGCTCTCACCCGTCACCGCCAAGCGAGCCTTCGTAAATCGCCTATCTGTTCTGGTTGACAGCTAATTGCAATACAACATTTGTCGTAGCCCTGCTACAATTGGCGTAACTGCTGTCGAATTGTAACGTCAATGCTCTCTAGTCGCAGACCATCGGAGGTCGATCTGTGGCCAGAGAGCATTTGATTTTGGACCTTAATTCAAATAAATAGAGTAATATTCATGCACAATTTACCTTTGTTCCGTTCACAGCGCAACTATCTATTTTCGCAACAGCGCACACGTGTGACGATATTTACGCTAGCCATTTTCGCCAATTTGTTCCTAACACCCCGACTACATGCTGCTTCACCCTTGATCTATCCCATTGCAAACTTACAAACTGCTTCCATTGCCGACGCTCACTTTTATCGACAAGCCGTTCCCACCCATCAAAACATACAAACCGACACATCGATTATAGGAGG
>JAWKON010000091.1:0-25715 GCA_041391125.1 Caldilineaceae bacterium | reverse complement strand
GAGGAGGGCGTCCCCGGCGTGAGCGCTACCCTCTATACCACCAGCACCAACGCGCCGGTCCCCGATCCCAACAATCCGGGGCTGCCCTTGCGCACTGTCACCGACGCCGACGGTCGCTATCTCTTTGCCAATCTGCCCGCCGACGGCTATTTTGTGCAGTTTGATCTGGCCAGCCTGCCCGCTGGTTATCACCCCTCACCCCAACACGCGGCCGGCAGCAACAGCATCGACTCCGACGCCGACCCCAGCAGCGGCCAGACCACGCCCAGCGGTCTGCTGGCCGCTGGCGACGCCCATCTCAGCCTGGACATGGGTATCTGGGCGCCGGCCTCGCTGGGTGACCGCGTCTGGTTCGATCTCAACGCCAACGGCTTGCAGGAGGCCGGCGAACCGGGCGCCGCCAATGTGCGGGTGCAACTGCTGGATGCGCAATTTGCGCCCACGGGCCAAAGCGTGCGCACCGATGCCAACGGGCGCTATCTGTTCGACAATCTGTCGCTGGGCCGCTACGCCGTGCAGTTTGACCTGACCAGCCTGCCCGCCGGCCATCTGCCCACGCTGATCGGCATGGGCAGCGATGCTACGCGCGACAGCGACGCCGACCCCCAAAGCGGGCGCACAGCGTTGACCCCCGTGTTGACCAGCGGCCAACTGGCCTGGGGGCTGGACATGGGCGTGGTGGGCGTCGTCACCGTCGGTGACCGCGTCTGGCTGGACGCCAACCGCAACGGCATTCAGGATGCAGGAGAGAGCGGTGTACCCGACATTGGCGTGACGCTTTTCAATGAGGATGGCGAGCCCGCTGTCGATATTTTTGGCGGCGCCGTCCCGCCCACAACCACCGCTGCCGATGGCGCCTATCGCTTTGCGAATCTGGCGCCGGGCGCCTACTTTGTGCAGTTTGAGCTGGCCGATCTGCCGCCCAATTATGTGGTGAGCGCGGCCAACATGGGCGCCAACGACGCCCTCGATTCGGACGCCAGCCCCAGCACGGGCCGCAGCGGCGTTACTAACTTTTTGCCCGGCGGCTTCCAAGATTTGACGCTCGACATAGGAATTCACCTGCCCATTGGCGTGCGCGTGGGCGACTTTGTGTGGGAAGACCTGGACGCCGATGGCGTGCAGGATTGGGGCGAGCCGGGCGTGGCGGGTGTCGCCGTCGATCTGTATGTGATCGACGCCCAGGGCCAAGGCGTCTTCACCGGCCAGCGCGTCAGCACCGATGCCGCCGGCGCCTACATGTTCCACGAGCTGCCGCCCGGTCAATATTACGTCGTGTTCGATCTGGCGACGCTGCCTGCGGGATACAAAATTACGGCGCCCAACGTGGGTGAAACTGGCGACGGCGCTGATGTATCAAACGACAGCGATGTTGACCTCAATTACCGGTCAGACCCACACCACCGCCGCCATCCCTCCAACGGGCAGACGGCGTTTTCCGATGGCAGCATCGGCAAAATGCCGAACTGGGCGGTCATGCCTGGTTGGACAGTGACGCCGATGGCTCGTGGTGATGTATTAGGAGTCATTTGCGCGGATGGCGGCGACAGGTGACGCTGCTGGACGCCAACGGCGCACCAACCGCCATCTCCCTGCGCACCGGGTTGGATGGGCGCTATCTGATCACCGATTTGGCGCCCGGCGATTATTATGTCCAGTTTGAGCTGCCGGCCGAATACGCCTTCAGCACGCCCAACCAGGGCGCAGCTCGCACCAACGACAGCGACGCGGACCCGCTGAGCGGGCGCACGCCGCGCATCCGCCTGCAAAGCGGCCAGTCCGACCTGAGCTGGAGCGCCGGTCTGCACAAAGGCGCGGCCGTGGGCAACTATGTTTGGTATGACGGCGATGGTGATGGCTTGCAGGGCGAAGATGAGCTGAGCATCTTTGGCTGCGCAGCTTTACAGCAGCGCCGGTGAGCTGATTGGCTCAACGCTGTCGGACGGCAGCGGTCTCTACGGCTTCAGCGAGCTGGAGCCGGGCGAATATTACGTGGTGGTGGCGCCGCCCACTGGCTTTGTGCTGACCCACGCCCTGCGCGGCAATGATGCAGCGCTGGATAGCAACATCGACCCCAAAACTAAGCGCTCCAACGTCTTTGCGCTGCAGGCGGGCAAAGGCAACCCGACCATCGACGCCGGTCTGACGCTGGCGGCCGGCATTGGCAACTTTGTCTGGTACGACCGCAATGGCAACGGCTACAAAGATGTGAGCTGAGGACGGCGGGCGGCATCGAAGATCTTGTACGACGAAAATGGCGAAGCACCGCGTGGTCTCCAGCGTGCTGACCGACGGCAACGGCTTTTACGAATTCACGGGGCTGCTGCCGGGGCGCTATTCGCTCCAATTTGTGCGGCCCACCAGCTTAGTTTTACCGAGCAGGACAGCAGCAACCTGGGTACGCTCACCAGCAAGGCCGACCCGCGCACGGGGCGCACCGCGGTCACCGTGCTGGAGCCGGCCGAGATATCTGGGGCGCCGGGCTGGTGGCGGCGCCGGGCGCGGTTTCGCTGGTCAGCTTCCGCGCCACTTTTCAACAGAACGCCAGCGGTTCGGAGATCAGCGTGGACTGGGTCACCTCCGCCGAGCTGGACACCTTTTGGTTTCCACATTTTCCTGGAACCGACGTGAAACATTTGGCAGCGCCCGCCAGATGACCTCGCAGATTATTCCAAGTGAGGGCAGCGACGGCGGCGTCTATCACTTTGCCATGTCGTACGATCCGCCACCGACTCCGCCCATCGAGTCGCTGCTGGTCTGGCTGGTGGAGACCGATCGACGGCTCGCTTAATTATTATGGCCCGGACGCGGCAAGTATTTGATCCGGCCAGCCCGGAATAAGCACAATTACATGCCGCTGATTATGCGTAAAGAGAAGAATTTAACGCAAACGGCGCAAACGACGTAAAGGGCGCAAACGCTATGGACAAACGTGGCTCAACCGGATCTCATGTGGTTGACATGGGTTAGCGGCGGTTGAGTAGGCCGGTGCAGTTTCCGGCCGTATCGAAACCAAAGCGGGTCAACCACATGAGATCATGATGAACCCAAAACGCTTGCGTCCCTTGCGCCCATAGCGTCCCTTGCGTTAAAAAGGCTCATCAATTCACGGAACACCATTCAATGATAAAAAATCTACAACCTACCATTTCGCACATTTTACACATCCTGCTGATCGGCGCCATCGCCGCCAGCGTGTGGCCGACCGCGGCGGCGGCGCAACAGTCAAGCGCCACCCCACATTTGCAAACCAGCTTTACCGTCGACGGCCTCACCCTTTCCTGGCGCGTGACCGATGGGGTTTCACCGGCGGCGCTGGCCGATGCGACGGTGGTGGAGGCGGCGCTGCAAAGCTTGCCCGCCGAGCCGTACGGCATTTATGAATTGCCGCTGCATTTGCAGACCGTGCTGCTGCCGGATGACGCGCCGGTGGGTGTGCAGGCGGCGGGTGCGGATGCCATGTCTGGCCTGCAAATGCAGACGCTGGCTAGCGCGCCATATAGTGGCGCATTGACGCGCTTTACGCCACAAGCGCCTAAGGTGATTGACCCGGAGGGTGAATATGCGCCATTGCCGCCGCAGGACAAAGGGCTGCCAACCTCACCCATCTTTATATTGCGCGAAGGGCGTGTGCGCGGGCAGCGAGTGGCTGTGCTGGCCTTTAGCCCCCTCTTCAGCCAAGATGGTGAAATGCAGGCCGCCCAGCAGGTGGAGGCCTTTATCCCCGGTGCGCGGCCGCTGCCGCCAAATCAGTCGCTGATTGCGACGCGGCAGGAAATGATGCAGAGCGCCGCTGTGGAGGCCATTGCAATGCGCGCGCCCGAGCCGAGCAACGCAGCGGCCCTGCAACCCGCCATCAAAATCGCCGTCAGCCAGCCGGGTATGCAGCAGATTTTGGGCAGTGCGCTGCTGCAAATCGGCGCGCCGGAGCAGACCGATTTGGCGCGGCTGCATCTGTGGTTCAAAGGCGTGGAAATCCCGCTGGAAGTGCGTGATAGCGATGGCCTGCTGGATGCGGCCAGCGATCTGCGCTTCTTTGCCAATCACCCGGCGCACAGCCTGCTGGCGGGCGACCGCTGGAATAGCCGCGACTACTATTGGTTTACCTATGAGACGACGGCCGGCCGCCGCATGGGTGAACGCAGGCCGCTACGCCACAAGATGCACTGCCGCGCGACAACGCCGTCGAAAAGGGCATTTGGGAAAACAATCTGCTCCTGGAAACCAACATGGCGGGTATTGGCCTTTTGGCGACAACTGGTTGCCGCCAAAATGAAGGTGGACCCATCGCAACTGGGCAACCCGGCCAGCTATCCAGTGCTCAACGTGGAGTTGCATCCGCTGCTGCCGCAAAGCGCCGATGGTGGCGGCCAACTCGGTGCTCACCATAACAGGCAGCGCCCGCTCTAGCACTACGCACGAAAGCTGTATGTGGGGTGGGGCTCCAGCAGCCAGAAGTTTGAATGGCACAACGACGACTTTTACACCGATTTTGCCCACCGGCTGGAGACGCCGGACCGACCGCTGCAGATGGATTTGATTCTTTATCCCACGGTGCAGCCCAGCGACATTCGCATTGACAAAGTGTACTGGCAGCATCCGGTGACGCTCGCTTTTAATGGCTTCGGCGCGGCTTTTCCGGGGTGACCGGCGTGTGGCGCTACCAGATGACGGATCTGCCCACCGCGCACGCTTTAGCGGTGTGACCGACCGCTCAACCCCCGGCGCATGACGCTGGCGGACGGCGCGATGCCCAATTCAAGACGGCCCAGCCGCCGCGATTACCTGCTGGTGGGGCCGGAGATGCTCAAAACGCCGGCCGTGGCGGCCTACACGCCATCACGCTGACCAGCATCCAGGGCGCCGACGCCATCTACATTGCGCCTGATTTCTTGCACGCCGGGCTGAGCGCCGCTGGTGCAGCACCGGCAGGCGCAGGGCTATCAGGTGACGGTGATCGATGTGCAGGAGATCTACCATGACGGCTGGGGCTATGGATACGCTTCGCCCGACGCCATTCGCGACTTTCTGGCCTGGGCGGTGGCCAAATGGCGACCCGTCGCCCATGGCGGCGGTGCTGGTGGGCGACGGCACTTTTGACCCGCGCAACTACATGGGTTTTCAAGTCGATTCGCTCAACATCGATGCCGTGCCCGCCTATCTGGCCAATGTGGACCCGTGGCTGGGCGTCACCGCCTGCGACAACTGCTATGGCCAGCTCGATGGCGCTGACCCCACGGACACGACGACCGACCCCGGCTTTCTGATGGACATCTGGCTGGGGCGGCTGTCGGTGCAGGATGAGGTGCAGTTGGCCGATGTGATCAACAAGATTTTGCGCTACGAAACGGCGGAGGTGAAGCTGCCCGACGACCGCTGGCGACAGGCCGTGCTCTACATTGCCGACAACTATTACCTGCTCGACGGCACGGTGGACGAGGCGGGCGACTTTGCCCTATATGTCCGACGTGATCATCGAAGGCGACCGCAGCCGCGGCATTGCCTGCCCAATCGCCCACGTGGTGACGCACCGCGTCTATTATTGCGACCCGCGCCAGCCCGGCGTGGTGGGCCAGCCCTGGCAGAAGCCGACGCCGTGGCGCCGCCCACCAGCAGGTGATCGAGGTGATGCAGATGGGGCCGGGGCTGGTCGTACAGCAACCACAGCAACCACTTCCAGTGGGCCTCCACCGACCGCACGCTGGATGAGCCGTATCTCTTTGGCATGAACGACGCCTATCTGCTGCACAACATTGGCGCGCTCTCGGTTGTGCTGGAGATGTGACGATGCCCTGACCGGCCAGTTTGCCAAAGTGTCCGAAACTTCCGGCACCACCCATGGACGAGCGCTTGCAGCGCTATCACGACGGGGCGGCGGTGGCCGTGTGGGGCGCGGCCGGGCTGGGCGTGGCGTACGGCCACGACGCGCTGCTCCAGGGCTTCCACGAGCGGCTGTGGAGCGCCCCTGTGTTTCGCCTGGGCGAGCTGGTGGAAAGCAGGCTACATGGAGCTCTTCCGCCGCGGCGACTGTTGCCAAGAAGCGCGCAAGGATTATCTGCTCTTTGGGGACCCGCTGACGCCGGCGCAGGTGATTGCCACGCCGCAGGTGTTTGTGCCGATTGCGGTGTTGGAGGGGGGCCGTGAGGCGACGACGGTGATAGGAGGCTAACGCCAACGAGCATCATGCGTTTTTGAGGTTGTTATTCACAAGTGGACATCAAACAGACATTAAATCAAGTTTGTTAGCGTGTTTTATGCCCTTATGTGAGTTTTTACACTTTCTCTGATTGTTTGGAAACGGTCAAGCAGTGTAAACCTGATTCCCGAATCTCACACTACTTTTTGTTTGTGTCCTCAAGCAACATACACATACTGACTACTCGAAATCCAATGTTAAAATTGGCAATAGTGGGGATTGCTCTGATTTCAATGCACATCTCAAAAATGCACGGTAGTTACCAAAGGAGCCACCACGCAAAACGATTTGTCCATCATTGGCATGTACAATACGCTTGGTAGGTAGAAAAGGATATTCACAATAATAATTACTGCACCACTCCCATACATTCCCAGACATATCTAAAACACCATACGGGCTTGCACCCTTGGGGTAAGATTTTACTGGCGTTGTTGTTCAATGTTGCCACCAAAATTGCACAAAGTTTCATTTGGCTCTTGATTACCCCACGGATACAATTGACCTCCTGTTCCACGTGAAGTCTTTTCCCATTCAGCTTCAGTTGGCAATCTTGTATTCGCCCATTCACAAAGCCACTTGCGTCATACCAGTTAACATATACAACTGGATGATCATCCTTTCCATTTGGAATCGAGCCATTTAACCAGTGCTGCGGCGCAATATGACCAGTGGCATCTATAAAGGCTTTATATTGCGCATTTGTTATAGGTGTTTCGCTTATCGAAAAAGCTGTCCAGATAAATGGTAGACTGTGGGCTTTCGTCTATGCGCGCATTCGGATCTTTTGAAAAAATCACTTCCGAGGAGAAATTCTCCCCCAGGTATAACTTTCCATACAATTTTACGCGTAAACTATATGTATTTGTTGTTCGCTTTGCTTATTTCCTTCCGAAGTTGCAGAAGAAGCAAATGTACATATTTTTTGATTTAAAGCCTCTATCTGCAAATTGGCTTTTCGATGTGAATAGGCCCCCTCAATTAGATCTGTCAACTTCCCATTTTGATTTGCCCATTGAACCAAATTAAAAACATTTCTCAGATTTTCCCTCCCGCAATTACATCAAGTTTCTGATTTAAACTCAAACTGCACCATTTGTTCTAAGTCTGATTGATTGAAGCATGACTAAGAACACTTAACAAATTTCTTCGATTTGTGACCCTAGTACGTTCATAGAAGTTTCATCCATTAGGGTTGTTTAGGTGATATGCAGATAAAAAGTATCTCACCTCCTGAAATTGTCTTCAGCTTAAATGGGTTAACCCTGAGCAAGCCCATCCCCGCTAATTGAGTTAGCAACACGTAAAGCATAATCGATGTGTTCGTTTAGTATCCGTAATTCCAGAAGGGTAGCATCTTTTTTCTTGAATTACTTGCTGTTTCTCATCATTTAATTTCATAACTTGAGTACTCAACTGATGCCACTGAGCACGAATTACTGGATCTGGGCGCGGATCAAAACCAGTGATCTTCTTTTGTTCTTCATCATTAGCAATTAATCCATTAAGCAAAGGATGATTAATAATAGATTCAATTTCTCCTAGGCGTTTAAGAATTGCTACTAAGCGCCTTTCTTCTGCATTGTCATGTCGTGTTTTACAAAAGGGCATAGTGACCCAATGCCATTGGGTAGCTCCTTTCAGATCCTCTTCCCGATGCAAGCACCGTAGTACAAAGTGCATAAAAAATATGAATTTAAGATTGTAGTCGAATTCCTTGACCAGATGTTCTACTCCCGGTATGGTTTGTATCATTCAGGCAACTATATGGCTACAGCTTGCCCTTTTAGTGTCGGAACCATCACCATCGGATACGTTTTCGGTTTGACCAGGATTTATTTCTGGGTGTTCTTCAAAGTAAAATCTGCATACCGCTCCTTTGTCAAGCTATCACTTAAGTTATCTTCCAGTTGCTTTCTCAACCATTCAAATTCTGGCCAAATTGCATCAAAATATGATGGATTTGCAAGATACGTTAGCATCTCAGCGAATTCTTTTTCAATTTGATTGTTACTTTGGCCACTTCTTATTTTATGAGGCAAGCCAATGTTTGGCTCCGTGACGTTGGACCTGTAGAGACTGCTTCAATTTCCCGACTTGTCTCATCCTTCCAATCATCGCTCTTCTGATGAGAATCATGCTCGAATTCCGCAACAAACGATCTGTAGACTGAATAAAGTCCCAAACACCAATCTGTAGATGTCGGTAGATGCCGACCACTGTAACAGCTCAACTGTGCGCGGAATTGGAAACCATGTACCTGCATGAAATCGTTTTTTCTCTTCTTCATCCGCTTCTACTACAATGCGTCCATGATAGACTTTCCAAATCTTGTTTGTGCATTTTATGATCTGTTTGTCACGAATATTCCATTCTTGTATTACTTCGAAAATATACTCGCGGATTTGAATGCGATCTCCTGCTGATAGTGAGTCTTTACCTTCTATTGTTGCATCTGACAATTGTTCCAAATTCATCAACTCGTGTATATCAGCTCTAGGTTGACCATTATCATTGATCAAATCAAATCGCCATCCCAAGATTATTAGGAACTGATCAGAATCTACATTCTCTATTACAGCTGTATCTGCATCTTCTCGTTCCTAATGCTTCGTTCTGGTGAATAAAAAACTGATGTTCGTTCACCAGTAATCACAGGTCCCACTTTAGACATACCGGAATCTACCCAGTTGTCCGTTCCACGTGCCTCTTTGTTCGGAAAAACTACCGTGGTCCGATAATGAATAGTTTCTCGGATCTTTGGAGCTACCTTGGTAAACAATATTCGCTGGTCGTAAATCTGCATGCAACATGCCACAGCGATGTAAAGCACTTAAACCACTACATATATTTTCAAGAAGTTGTAAATGCTCATTGATTGACCAATTTCCCCGTTGTCCCAGACTAATTGATTCTTGGAGTGTGCCGGGGGCCACCCATGCACTTAGCACTAGGAAGACACGTACCAGAATGCGTGGCTTGGCCCTCTACGGAATGCATTACGAGCTGTATGAATAAGAGCTGAGCCTTGTAAATCACTCCCCTCCCCAATACTGCTCTTAGCTATTACAAACACTGTTTGATACCATTTAGTCCCTTTAGTAGGTTCTTGGGAATTTTCTTCGATAAGTTTATATTCTTCAATACTTTTGATTGGGCGATCTGCACTTTCAGGATAATGTTTTATATCATTTCCTTGCACTAGTAGTAAACAAAAATAAGGGTTTTGCCCCTTTTCATATCGAGTAAGAATAAGCGCGCCATTCCATAATTCGGCTTCTGGCGATCCACCGACTGTATTTATCGGCCTTCGTAATGGACTGCCCCCTGTTACATCAGCATTTATTAATCCTCGTGTACCTTGAGTACCAAGAACAACTTCCCTAACAGCAGCAAGTTCTTTTTCCATTAATTCACATACATATGCATTTTCCCGCGGAGTTTCTCCCATCAATCTTGGTATTTTTAAGGCTCTCTTTTGGCGACTATCTACCTCCGAGTGTAGTTGAATTACAAAACCCAAAGCACCTTCATTGCATGGTCCTACACATTGGCCAAAGTCATTTACGGGTATATACCATTCATGATTTATCCAGATCTTTTTGTATTGCAAACTTTCGCCATTCACGAGGTCGGCCATGAGTTTTCTCCTAAGTGAAGCCAGTTGGATTGAAATCGAGATGACTAGTTGCTAACCAACAGCGCATCGTTTTGGTCTTATACGATAGTGTGGTCATTAGTTATAATTGATTTACCTCTACATAATCACCCACGGTTTTGTAAGTGCCAGAGCAAAAGTCTTGCGGTATTTTGGAGAGCGCTATCATCCCCGTAGATCATATCGGTTTATTTATGTTTGGGTACTTATAATTGTGGATTACCTCTGAAAAATGACCGTCAAAGGAATCTTCAAATATTTCTACCAAGGACAAAACCAGTTTCTCAGAGTCTTTACTGTCCTCTCCGTTTTTTTGACCGCCGGTTATCCGATAGTGTCCCAATAGGAGTTGGTGAACATAAAAACGTTGGTTTTGCTGATTTTGGCCATATTGTGCCAAATATATTCAATATTCAGCCTCCTTTGAGCCAAAATTCGATCAATCATGTACAACAACTCCGTCGAGGAGACTACCGGTTATCCGGCGCTCAAATCGGACCAAGTGTAATCATAATATATTATTGGCGAAAAGTATCGCCAATGTCACCTATTAGTTTTTCACTGTTTTTTTCAGGCTTTATGTATTGGTCAACGAGATGATGAAATCACGCAAAGTCGCCAAGCATGCTAGATTCCGGCTTATGACTGCTAGCCGTTTACAGAAACGATGCGCCTTCGGTCAGCAACTAATTATATGACGAAGCATAAGTTGTATTTCTTTCAGTGATTTTTTGTTAATATTCTATGAAGCGAACATAATTTACGAAGAATTGTATGGCCTTCGAATCTGTAGGGCTCTCCCGAATTCCAGTATACCGATTTCTAATTGCCTTGTCAATCAAATTTTGCGACCCAAGGGAGGTGCCACAAACCGCTTGGGCTTCGCTCGCATGTGCATCACCCGATGATGATTCGTCAGTAAGACACTGGTTGCCAACGCCAGAGTTGATATGTACAAGTCCGACATCGACACGGTTATTCCGAAAAAGACCGATCCACCCAGCTGTTTAACCTCTTGCCCGCCTACGGCATTACACCCCCCTCCTCCACCGTCGCCGGGTCGGGCCAGGGGCTGGCTTCGGCATACTCGACGGCGTCGGCAATTTCCACTTCGCAGCGCTGCTTGATCTCGTCGATCTCCACCTGATCGCAAATGCCTTGGGCCAGCAGTTGCTGCTCGAACAAAACCACCGGGTTGCGCTTTTCCCATTCCGCCAGCAGCTCGCGCGGCACATATTCAGCGCCGTCGTGGATGGCGTGGCCCATCATGCGCATGGTTTTGCACTCGATCATGGTGGGGCCGCCGCCGGCGCGGGCGCGCTCCACCGCCTCTTTGGAGGCTTGATAGACCGCTTCCACGTCGTTGCCGTCGATGATGACGCCGGGGATGCCGTAGCCAGCGGCGCGCGCGGCAATATCTTCCACCTTCATCTGCTGGCTCAGCGGCGTTGAATAGGCGTACTGGTTGTTTTCCACAATGAGCACAAAGGGCGCCTTTTGCACCGATGCCAGATTGAGCGATTCGTGGAAAAGGCCGGTGCTGCTGGAGCCGTCGCCGATAAAGGTCATGGCCACGCGCGGCTCGTTGCGATAGAGAAAGCTCATGGCCACGCCCACGGCCACGGGCAGCGATTGGGGCAGATGGCTAATAAAGCCCACCACGTTAAAATTCAGGTCGCCGCAGCCGTGCAGATTGGCGTCGCGGCCGCCGTTGATGCTGGTGGCGCGGCCCAACTGGCTGGACACAATGCGCCGCGGCGTGATGCCGCGCAGCATATAGCAGCCCACATCGCGGTGCATGGGCGCCACCACATCATCCGGCGCCAGCGCATAACCGGCGCCCACGCTGATCGCCTCGTGGCCGCGCTGGCTAAAGGTGCCGCCCATGCCGCGCCCCTGCTTCCAAAGCGCCACAATCGTATCATCATAGTGGCGCGTCAAATACATCCAATAATAAATTTCCAGCTTCTGCTGCGGCGTCAACTCAAATCGAGACATCTTTCAGCTCCCCCTCCCAACTCCCTACTCCTTACTCCTTACTCCCTATCCCCACTTCCCCCGCGCCGCCGCCAAAATCCGCTCAATCACTTGGTCGGTGGAGAGCGTCGAGGTGTCGATGACAATGGCGTCATCGGCGGGGCGCAGCGGCGCCAGGGCGCGTTCGCTATCCAGCTTGTCGCGGCGGTAAATATCTTCCAAAACCCGGGTATAATCGACCGCTTTGCCGCGCGCCTGTTGCTCATGAAAGCGGCGGCGGGCGCGCTCTTCCGCTGTGGCATTCAGATAAATCTTAAGCGGCGCATCTGGCGCCACCACCGTGCCAATATCGCGGCCCACCAGAATGATGCCCGGCTGCGCGGCCCGCCCATGGCCATAGTGGAGCGCAATGCGGCGTTGTTGAGCCAGCAGCGCCTGGCGCACCAGCCCATTGGCCGCAATGGCGGACACGTTCTGGTCAATCTCCGGCGTGCGGATCTGCCAGGTTACATCCTGCTGCTCGATCATCACGCTGCTCTGCCGACCATCGTTGTGGTTGCCGGCCGGACCAATGTCAATGATGGTCTGCTCGGCCATGCGCCCCACGGCGGCTTCATCCTGCGGCGCCACGCCGGCGCGCAGCACGGCCCAGGTTACGGCGCGATAGAGGATGCCCGTGTCAAAAAAGAGAAAGCCGGTCCGCTGCGCCAGTTGAAAGCCAACGGTGCTTTTGCCCGAAGCGGCCGGGCCGTCAATGGCGATAATGGCGGGCTGCAAAGATGTGAGGGGGGAAAGGTCGGCGGTGGATTGCGCGTTTTGTTCGGTTTGCACGGGATGGATCATTCTTTTTGGGGCCATTGTAACGCCGGTTATGCGTGTTGCGTGTTGCGTGTACCGGTCGCAAAGGATGTTCGTTATGGCGTAGTTATTTCGTTAACGTGGCCTTATAGAGAACGCAAATAAAGGTAGCATGAAAGCGGTAGGGGCATGAATGGCGGCGGGACAATTTTTGCCAAGATGAAACGGTTCCATCGCCGCCTTTCGTGCCCGTCCATTTAGCCCGTCCATTTATGCCATCTCAAATTGCGTTCTCTATTAGAGCACCTGGTACTTAAGTGCCAGGCTGATAGCGGAAGCCCACTGAAGTGGACTAGTTGTGCGACAATGTTATTTTACTGGATAAGAAACTGAGTTTTTGTCAAAAACTCAGTTTCTGCGTTCCGACAATCTATTGTGGTATGCTTTCTTCTCTAGTCGTCTGAAGGCGGCTTGCGCTGTTGGCCGGGAATTTATTGCCAGGCTCTATTCGCCGCTTTTGCGCCGGTCGGGTGCCTTGCTGGTGCGGCGTTTTTCCTGCACGCTTTGGCGCAAGCCCCCCACTTCACGGCGCGTCAATGGTGCACTTTCCCCTTCTTTGAGGCCAGCCAGCGTCAATGGCCCAATGGACCAGCGGACGAGCCGCAATGTGGGGAAGCCGACGGCCGCCGTCATATGCCGGATCTGCCGCTTTTTGCCCTCCTTCAGCACAATTTCCAACCAGCAGCCCGCTTTGGGACCGGGGGCCAATTGCAACTGATCGGGCAGCCGTTCCACCACGCTCACGCGGGCGCGCGCCGTTTTATAGCCATCGGGCAAGGTGACGCCGCTGGTCAACTGGTTGAGGGCGGCCTGCCCCGGATGCTTTTCCAGCAGCACGTAATAGGTTTTAGGATGCTCGTAGCGCGGATGGGTGAGGTGGTTAGCCAGTTCGCCGTCGTCGGTTAAGAGGAGCAGCCCTTCGCTGTTCAGGTCGAGCCGCCCCACCGGAAAAAGGCGCCCACTTTGGCGCGGCAGCAAGCTGAGCACCGTGGCGCGCCCAAATTCATCATTGCCGCCCACATCGCCCAAGATGTGGCGCGGCTTGTACATTTTGATATAAGTCTTGGGCGTGGGCGCTTTGAGCGGGCGACCATTGACCGTAATCTGCGCGCGTTCGGGATCGACTTTGATGCCCATTTCGGTCACCGTGCGGCCATCAATCTTCACCCGCCCGGCGGCAATGATCTTTTCACACGTGCGGCGGCTGCCAATGCCCGCCGCCGCCATCACTTTCTGCAATCGTTCTTCAGCCATGTTCTCTTTGTCGTTATCTCAAAACGAAGCGGTTCAACTCTTCGGAGCCTGAATAACTATCTCAACACCAGCAGTTGGTTGCCAATAACTACGTTGCCCAACCGCCATTCCAATACGCCGATGCGCATCCCTTGTTGCCAGGGCAATCCGGCGGGTGGGGGTTCAATGCGCCGGTAGGTCTGCAAGTCGGGTGAACGCCAGTCGTTGCGCATTAGCTCCGGCGGCGCGCCATCCACCCGCAAATACCAGGTGCGGTTGTCGGCATCGCGCACCTTATTGAGCATGTGCGATCCGGCGTCATCGCTGCCAATCCATTTATAGTTGCGCGTATAGGCGTCGTAAAGCGTACGTGCATCGGCATAGCGGTCGCGGCTGCCCAGAATGACCAGAATTTGCGTATGCCCATCCCGCGTGATGCTGGCCACCAAACATTCGCCGGCGGCAATGGTCGTGCCAGTTTTGACGCCATTGGCGCCGGGAAAAGCGCCCAGCAGCTGATTGGTATTTTGCAGCGTATGCCCCGCGACCTGAATCTCGGCAGTGTCCACAATTTGCCGAAAGAGCGCGTACGTCAACAACTGCCGCGTCAACGTGAGCAGATCGCGGGCGCTGGTCAGGTGACCGGCTTCATCAAAACCATGCGGATTGGCATAGGTCGTTGCGGTCAACCCCAACGCCTGCGCCCGTTGGTTCATGCGCTCCACAAAAGCGGCTGTGCTGCCCGCCGTGTAGCGCGCCAGCGTCATGGCGGCATCGTTGCCGCTGGGGACAAGCAGCCCCCACAGCAGATCCTCGACGGTGAGCGTTTCGCCATTTTGCAGCCCCATAGTGGCGCCGTCGATCAAGTCCGGCGGCAGCACCTCCACTTGGGCTTGCAGATCGTCCTGCTCCAACACCAGCAGCGCCGTCATCAGCTTGGTTAAGCTGGCCGGGGGCAGGGGCGTATCGGCGTTGCTTTCAAAAAGAAGCTGCTCTGTTTCCATATCATACAGCAAATAGGCCTGTGCTGTCATCTCTGGCGGCTGGTGGGCTGCCGACATGGCGCGCAATTGCTCCACACTTAGCCGGTAGAGGGGGGCAATGTCCCGATCCACCAGGCGGGGCGAACCAAAGCCGGTGATAAAAAGTCCGCAACTGGCTGACACAAAGAGCAGATAGTGGATGTGGCGAAGCCGATTTAATAGGAGGGGGAACGCGCCGCAAATGCCCATGACCGCATTGTAACGGCATTCAGGGTGCGAGTCAAAACCGGGGCGGTTATTGGGTGGCGCGGAGGACGGGGGGGGCTACACGCTGATGGAACGAACAGGGCATTTTCACATGCCCGGAATCTGGCAGATTCCGGGCATGTAGGACCGTTTGGAGGAAATGTTTTAGCCGCCATGTTTGGCAATGGTCTCAAGTTTGGCCAGGATTTCTTGCGTCAAGGCATGAATCTCGCCCAGCGAGCTAGATTCGTCTTCCATCATGGCATAGGTCCCCAGCAATTTGGTTTTGATCTCGGCCACGTTTTCAACAACTCTAGGCTTGCCGGACACAAAGGGTTGGCCCTCCGTGTCGTCCCAACGACCGGCCGCATTGATAAAACAGATGTCGCGGTGGTCAGGTTTGCCGCCGTGGTAAAACTTGAGCTTCACATCAAAGTTCAGCTCGCCACGCAGTTCAACGCCATCTTCGGTATAGGTGGCTGGGGGGCGCAACGCCAGGAGGGTATAGGACAGGCCGCCCGCCACTTTCTTCTTGCCTGGATGGGGCAAATCGACATCATATCCGCTGGCGATGGCAAAATAGAGACCGGTGGCTTCACTGCGGGGCACTTCCACCTCAAGTTCCACTTTGCCGTTGGGAAAGCGAATGGTTTTGGCGGCGCCGCTGGGGACAAATTCGATTACATAGCCAACGCGATTGGAGCCGTCGGATAGGGAAAAGTCTACGCTGCCGTATACCCCTGGCGGATTGGCTTGTTCGGGAGTATGGTCCCATGATAAGATGTACTGCGCCGCGCCATTCTGCCAGCCAAGCTGTCCATGACCTAATGTTGGAATAGCCATTATTTCTCCTTTATCTTATTTGTCTATACAGATGGGTTAACGAAATAGATGCCAAATGCAATTGGGATTGAACGCGCAATGTTCACTGATTTCTTGAGCGCAGTGGAGCAGCGCCAGATTGAGCAGTGCGAAATTTTGCTGCAACAGGTTCAAGAACTGTCGCGCCAAAATCAACATGCCGCGTACTGGCACACCTATTTTGCGGCCATTTTGACCGACATTCGCGACAGCGATTGGGCGGATGCGGAACGACAGTATCATACAGTCCTGGTCAATCCGCAAATATCACAGTTTTTGCGCGGGCAGGTTTTGCTATCGCTGGGTATCTCCTATTGGCGGCAAGCGCGCTGGCGCGAAGCTGAAGATACGCACCGGGAAGCGCTCAAAATTTATACAGAAACGCGTGAAGTTCTTGAGCAAGTTAAAACTCAGAACAACCTGGCCGCCCTCTATTGGAGCGGTTTCAGCCAGGGGGATTTTGATGCACGTGTGCTGCCCAAGGCTGAAGTCTTTTGCACCACTTCACTCAAGGCGCTGGACAATTTGGCCAAAACTCCGGATGTGCTAAGCCTTTATGCAATGGTATGGAATACGCTAGGCATGGTCAGCATGAGCCTGGGGCGTTGGGAACGCGCGATTGACTGTTATGAGCATGTGTTAGCGTGCCACCGTCAATTGGGCAATGGATTTGGCATGGGCATTGCTTACGCCAATATGGGCGAGACGTACCACCGCCAGGGCAGTTCCTTCTATGACGAAGCCCTGACACAATATGCGAAAGCCCTAGCTATTTTTCAAGAAGGCGGTCATCTCAACGAAGCGCTCGATATTCTGGCTAATTTGGGGGCGCTTTATGCCAGCCGGGAACAATTTACCCAATCGCTGGAAAACTATGCCGCCGCCATCCAACTAAGTGAGAAGCTGCGTTCGGGCCTCACCTCTGAAATTGCGCGGGCTGGCTATTTTTCCACCATCAACGATATCTTTGCCAATGCCGTCTTGACATGTCACCAACTGGGCTTGACCGGCCAGGCGTTCAATTATACCGAGCAGGCCCGTTCACGGGCGTTTCTGGATTTGCTGGAGACCGGTCTGGTCGAATTGGAGCGCGACATGGGCGCCACCCCCATGACATTGACCGAAGTACAAGCCGCCCTGCCGGAGAACGCACTTCTCCTCGAATACTTTACCACGGGTCTGATCGAAGCCCGGCAAGTTGCGGCCAGTGACCCCATGCGCCACCGCTTTCCGCCACCGTGCACACTCGTTTTTGCCGTCACGCGCCGCGAAGCCCATCTGATTGACGCGGATATCGCGCCCAACGATCTTTACCCGCAAGATCCTGAAGCCATGGTCAGCCGAGATTTGCTTACCCCGTTTATGCGGCGCGTGCTCTATGAAAAGTTGGTCGCCCCGTTTAGCCATCTGCTTAAGCAGAAAACAACCCTCTATTTGGCGCCGCACGGCCCCTTGCACTACGTGCCGTTTCAGGCGCTGCTGGACGCCGGCAATAATACCCTTTTGGCCGCCGATGGACCGCAAATTGTCTATGCACCTAGCGCCACTGTGTTGTTGCGCAATCCTGCCCTTCAGCAGCATATCGCCAACAGGTCAAAAAGCGAATCGCCCAGTGTCCCTTGTCTGGCGGTGGGCCATAACGGTGGCGCCGTCCAATTAACTTTTGCCGAAGAAGAAGCGCGGGGCGTGGTCGCGCTGATGCAAGGCCAGGCATTGGTGGGCGCAGCGGCGACAAAAGCCAATGTGTTGCAATCTGCACCACAGGCGCAGATTCTGCACCTCTCCTGCCACGGCACCTTTGACCCGGCGTCGCCGCTCGATTCGGCGCTGCATTTGGCCAATGGTGAAAAGTTGACCGCGCGCGAAGTGCTGGAACAGTTGCCTCTGCACTGCCGCCTGGTGACGCTCAGCGCTTGCGAAAGCGGCTTGAACCGCGTTCAGCGCGGCGATGAACTCTTTGGCATGGTGCGGGCGTTTATGTTTGCCGGCGCCGCGGCCCTGATTGTCACCCAATGGCGGGTCGATGAGCGCTCTACGCATATTTTGATGGAAAGGTTCTATCAGAATCTACAGCAGAAAATGCCTATTCCGCAGGCGCTGCAGGAAGCCCAACTTTATCTGCGTTCGATCACGCGTGCACAAGCGGAAAACATTTTGCTGCGGCTAATACAGCAATCCCGAACATTAAATGCACAACCGTCTACTTTTATCGCCAAAGGTCATGCCGTTCTTAATGAACGCTTGGCGGATCTGTCCAGTGCCGAAGCAAATGCAGCAACTGAAGAACGCGTGTTTGACGATCCGTACCATTGGGCGCCCTTTGTGCTGATCGGCGGCTACAACATTACGCAATCTGACATGGATTGAACAAAAATTTGCTATGCGGATGGATTAAAGGCTCAATGTATTAGCGTGACTGGCGTCACCTCAAAGGTTAACTGAGGCAAATCGGCTAAATCGATGGGGTCGAATAAGACGCGCCCAAAAGCATCGGTCAGTTGGCTTTGCAAAATCTGTTGCCCCATCCTCATCTCTATGCGTGAGTTTTTCCAATTGGGCCAACCTTCGCGGCTGGGGATACCGACCCAAGCCGCCACATGGCACTGCCCTGGAACGGCCGGATCAGGCTTGACCCCAATTTCCACATTGAGATCTTTGAGCTGATCTTTTAGAACATAGTGATACATTTTGTCTGTGTTGCTGCCATGACCAGACTTGACCAGGGCTGGCTGTAAATCCAGTGGACGGATGGATTGCAGCAATTCAGAGGTGAACTCGATGACAAGACGCCCGACGCGGTCGAGGTTCCACGATTTCTGCAGCAAAACAGCAGGAGCAGCTTGTTGCTTCAAATACGAAAAGTCGAATGACGGCATTACGGGTGGCTCGATTAGACGATCCTCGCGTTCCATAGCCAGCAACTCGCGCAATTCGCCATAGGCTTCTTGCAGCGCAAAATTGTCGGCCAGGTCGCGATGCACTTCGGGAAACATGAGGCTGGCATTCAATTCATCCAGCTCAGCCTCGATATAGGCGTAAAGCAGGTCAGCGGATTCCGGCAGCTCTGCATTGCGCTTATCTTCATGCGCACGTTCATTATGTACTTGGGCGCATTCGTGATGTTCCCCATGATGCACATGTGCATAACCATTCGCGCGCCGCAGACGCATAATAGATTCACTAAATATTTCTGAAATGAGTTTGTTAATAGATTCTGACATATTGGTTACCTTTTGTGTATTGCTGTGTGCGATAGTATGGACGTAACAACTATGAATTTTCTTTCACACGACTTTAGCCTCAAGTTAAAATTCACAGGTTAAACACGACTCCTATCTACCCTCTTCAAAAGATACCGAACACATCTGAATCAACCCCCGATTTTAGCACACATTTGCGCAAATTGTGCTTGGCGCGATGCACAAGCAAATAGACCGCATTGGCCGAGATTTCCAACTCAGCCGCCACAGCTTCCGCCCGTTCATCTTCTACAATACAGCGCAGAAGCGCCATGCGATAGCGCGGCGAAAGCTTCTGCAAACATTCAGACAACACTTGATTGACGTGCGTGAGGATAGCGGCGATTTCGGGATTGTCCGCGTCATCATCACTTGGATCAATCTCCTTTTCATCCGGCACCCAGTTCCGGCGGATCCAATAGGGCCGGCGCAATTCGCTAGCCGCCTGTCTGTAAATCACCTGAGCCATCCAGCTTGTAAAGCGCCCCGTACCGCTATATTTGGTTAATAAAAAATAGCCATTCTGCGCCAGGCGCTCAAGCGTTTCCTGTACAAAATCGCGCGCCAGTTCGGCCAGCTCGTCGCTGGCAAAGCCAGCCAAGGGCGCCAAACTGACCTGCCGTTTGAGCAAATAGCTATAGGCGGCCGTGAATAGATATTTGGCCAAATCTTCATGGGCGGATTGCTGGGCTTCGAAACCCAACTTGCCGCTAAGCGCATGAACCCATTCCTGATCGCTTCGGTTTGAGGAATTCACCGGATCCGTCTCATTCATTTTGTGCATTGTCCTGCCGCGGACCAGAAGGCTTCACTCCACTTCACAGGTGAAACCAACCGCTACCAGCGTCAATTATTCGATGCATGATTCTAGCATGTTGCAGAAAAGATTTCAAACAGTGTAAGGCAGCACGGTGTGGGAAGTTTGGGACCTCAATTAACCGATATTCTTCTTTTCCCCAAATTGATCTGAAAGATTATTAAACAAAGTTACGTCATAATAGTGAAAAGGTTGGTTGACCCCTAAAGCCGAATGATGTCCAGACGCAATTTTGAACAGACTTCATTTGGGGCTTATACGCGAAAAGGTCGCTGCGACTGCCATCCCTCGGTAGCCGGAGCGACCTTTTGTATTGAACGTAATTATCCTACGCTGCATCCTGCACCCAGCGCCAAATAATCAGGCTGGACAAAAGCGAGAGTGCAGCCGAAACGAGCCCCAATCCCCATACGCCAAAGGTTGTGTAGAGCCACGGCCCTGAAATACCGGCCAGCGTGGCGCCACATAAATTGAAGGCCGCGCCCAGCGTCATAACCTTGCCGCGCTGTAGTGGCGCCTGTTCGCTCAACAGCGGTATGTTGCTCACAATGGCGAACTCAAAAAACGCCCGCGCCAGCACAATGCCCAACACGGCCATGACCACCGAGACATTGAGCAGCGGCATAATCAAAAAGCCGATAGCCGCACCAATCACCCCCAGCAGCACACTGCGCCGCTTGCCGATTTTGTCCGTCAGCAAGCTGACCGAGCCGCTGCCGCAAAGATCGGCTAGCCCCATGATGAGGGCAATCACCCCTAACTGCGCAGGCCCCAATGCATATTCAAGACGCAGCCAGGCGCCATGTGTGATCATCACCTGCATGGCGGCAATAAAAAGCGCCGCCGCCGCCGCCATGGTGGCGTAAGCGGAACGCGCATTGGGTCCCAGATCAAAAAAACGCCGGACCCGCGCAGACCAATTTAGGCTGTTGACCTCTGGCTGTCCGGCCAAGGCGTGAAGGCTCGACGCCCGTTCCTGGGCTGTGCGCGCTCTGGGCAAGACGCCGAGCACCAACGCCATGATCAACATACCCAGCCCCAGCACAAAGAAGGGGGTCCGCCAGCTAAACTGGGCAATGAGCAACCCCATGATGAAGAGCCCCACAATGCCGGCGAGCGCCCAGGAATATTCGAGGATGCCGATGCCGCGCGCCCGTTGGGCATAGGGCAGCCGAGCGCTGATGTAGGCTTGTAAGTTGGGGACAAAGCCGACAATACCGATGCCCCACAAGATCATGCCCACAGCGGCTAGCCCTATGCCGCTGCTGACGCCCACAATGAGCGCGCCGACAGCGGCCACGGCCAGGCCCAAACGCATAATCAGCCGGAAGCCATATTGATCGGCCAGGGCGCCAAAGAGGGGGAGAGTAGACCCACCAGGCTGCGCAGCCCCACCAGCCAACCCATAGTAATAATGTTGGTGCGCAACCCTTCGGCAATAATCGGGAGAAAGGGATTAAAAAATTGGACGCCGGTATCAACAATGAGCCGAGTGCCAATGGCCAAGCCTAGCAAACGACTCATTGAGATTTCTGTGCCGGGTGTAGATGGATGGGGCGCGGCGGCTGTAGCAACCGCCGACTTGGGGTAAGCATCGTTTGCCATCAATTTCTCCTGAGAATTGGAATGTGGCAGGCACGATACCATGAAGCCCCCAAAGATGCAAAGTGCGGCGTTGCATCTTTTTAGACCAGATGCAAAGTGCGGCGTTGCATCTTTTTAGACCAGATGCAAAGTGCGGCGTTGCATCTTTTTAGACCAGATGCAAAGTGCGGCGTTGCATCTTTTTAGACCAGATGCAACGCCGCACTTTATGTCTTTGATAGACCAGGCAGGGAAGTCTACAACTCGACTAATTCAGACGAATGTCTTGACGGCAAAATGTGTGTCTCCGCACTTCTACGTTCAAAACTACGCCTGGTAATTTCTATGGCGTCGGCAAGATTGTGGGTGGCGGCATCGATCTGGCCGCCCAACCAGATGCCATATTTGAAGTTACGCCAGCGCTCTGAAAATTCCGTTAGCGAATGATCGATCTTGGTATATTCGTAAAGCACATGCAGATAATAGCCGGCGCGCAGTTCATAATTCAGGTCTGGATGCGGCTGCCATTCGACCCAAAATTCGTAGCCGTCGCCGTTGTATGCAGCCGCCATGTTATTGAGCCCGTCCAATACTGGCAGGCCCTGGCCCGGCTTCACTCGATTGATGTTCATGAATGCCTTTCTAACTTAAAGCTGGCTCTCTCGCAAGACCAGAATCCGAGCCGATTGGCTGGGAAGACCGGCTATCTAGTTGAATGTAAAAATCGCAGTGTGGAACAATGCCGAGTACAATGAGGCGATGGAATAGAGAGGGAGGTTGCGGATCTATTTTATGGATTCTACAGAAGAGTTACGTCCGCTTCTACCAACGTTGAGTAAACTCATGTGAACAGTCAACGTTGGTAGAAGCAGCAAATCAACTCGTTTGATAGGGCATTACATAGCCCTGATCATGGACCGTGACAATGTAGCGCGGAATATCGGGCGAAGGCTCAATCTTGGTACGCAGCCTGGAGATGTGAATTTGCAGCGACTTTAATGAGGGCTGCGAATCGGCCCCCCAAACTTCCTCAATCAGCGTATCAAAAAGCACAACCTGGCCGCGATAGCTGTAGAGCACCCGTAAGAGTTCACTTTCAATGGGTGTGAGGCGCACCTTTTCACCATTGAGTGCAGCAAAGCGAATTTCAAAATTGATGCGTAAGGTGTCGTCAATAACCACTTCACCCGGTGCG
Source organism: Caldilineaceae bacterium (assembly GCA_041391125.1). GTDB lineage: Bacteria > Chloroflexota > Anaerolineae > Caldilineales > Caldilineaceae > JACKBC01. The sequence goes on along the minus strand of JAWKON010000091.1, from coordinate 2,868 downwards.
GTGGAAGCCTTGGCCGGGGTACGCGCCAGGATGCGCTGGATGCGCGCCACCAGTTCCGTATTAGAAAAAGGCTTGGTCACATAATCTTCGGCATATTTGCTGAGCCCCTCCACTTTTGTCGCCAGATCGGTTAGAGCAGACAAAAAGATAATCGGGATTTCGCCAAAATTTTCGAGCTGATTGGCAATGGCAAAACCATCCATGCCAGGCAACATGATGTCTAATACAGCCAGATCCGGCAATCCGCCTTGACGCACCGCTTCGAGCGCATCTTTGCCATTTGAAGCAGTAATCACCGTATACCCTTTTTGGGCCAAAACTTCTTCGAGCAAAGAGCGTATAATCGATTGGTCATCCACAACTAAAATACGCCGAGTTGCATTTTGGGTGTCTGTAACTACATCAGTATACAAGGAAAACCTTCCTTCCTAGGGGGTGTTTATAAACAGAAGACCTCAACCGTTAGAATTTGCGGTCGCTCAAAAATGAATACTTATAGTCAATGAATATTTGGGGGTGACACAGATGAGAAGGGTTGGCTCATCTACAACATAAGCCCAATGACGATTCAACACTAGTAAATCAAAGGCAAAACATAACTATTCAGCCGTCCCCTTTGACAAACACAGGAAACGACTGAATCATTTGGTTTCGAAAAATCTTTGCAAACAGAGCAGGTTTTGTGGGTAGTTACGCACAATCCACTACTTGTCGGACCTCGATGTGAACTCAGCGGAACGTTTGAGGTGCAGCTTCGTTGGATAGTTACGACAAAACAGCCATAAAATAACAGAAAACAAAACTATAGCTTACATTTTACCTCGAAAGTTCACAGTCCCCTAACTTGGTTAGACATTAACAACAAGTTTCTCTCTCATAGGCCCTGTGTGCGCCAGGAAACAGACGGCTCACTCACTTCCGCCACCAATCTTGGGGCTTGACCAATCTGCGTAACCCACAAATATAAGGTCGGATTCTCGCTGTCCGGATTGCCCGTAATATAGGCTAATGTGTCACTTGTATCTGACCATGCATAGGCAACGACGCCCACATCCGCCACCGCCACCGCGTTGCGGCCATCGGCATCCATAACCCACAAAGCATCCGCCGCATCCCGATTGGCGCCAGCCAGGAAAGCAATCTTTTTGCCATCACGTGACCAGTTCGGCTTGTAGGCTGGCCGCGCGTTTAATTTCTGGGGGGCGCCCCCATTGCCGTCCATCACATATATACCAATATTGGATGCTGCAATAATCTCTGTGCCATCGGGTGACCAAACGGGCGTCGACCAGATGTCTGAGTCGATCAACATTTGTAAGCTGTTGCTGGTGGCCAAATAGACGCGGCGATCATCACCATCGTACAGATCAAATAAAATTGACGCTCCATCGGGCGACCATTCAAAATAGCGGCTGTAACCCAATGCTTTGCCGCCCTGATTTTGCGTCGAAGAGACCGATTGGACCACCTGCGCCATCTTTTCAGTTTCCCCTAAAATGGCGGTCCGCTCCGCTTCGCCCAATAGCTCCACTTGTGCATTCGGGACGGAAACAATCTGCAAAGTGCCTTGATTGGGCTTACCAGAAATATATGCCAGCCGCAGACCATCCGGTGACCATTTGGGCATCATTTTGTAGCCAGAATTATTGGAAAGTTGATAAATGAGACCTGTTTCCACATTAAGCACATAAATCTGCTCGACCAAACCATCGGAGTCCGAGATATAGGCCACTTGCGAACCATTAGGTGACCAGACTGGTGACCACCCCGGCACATCTAAGCTACGCTGCGACGCGCTGGCAAATGGGTTGGCAAAATAGAGCGTGAGCTGTCGCTCTTCGGAAACGGCAAAGACCAGATCTTCATTGGATAACGGCGCCGCCACCGCCAAAGAAGCCACTTTATCCGAGGCCGCAAATGAACGCCAGGGAATAAATGCTTTGCTGAGAGAACCGCCTGCCGATGTAGCCAGGGCCACCAAAATCACCGCGATCAAGAGCGGCAATTGGAATATGCGAGATTGGATAAGTTTCGCTATGGGGGAAACCGACGCCACCTGCATGGTCAAAACGGCCTTGGCCTGCTTTTGCTTTCCATGAATGAGAATCCAACCATCATAACTCTGTCCGGGAAGCAGATTGGTTGTATCAGCTTGCACCGTGAACCGAAGTTGCTCTGGCTGTTCAGAGGAAACCTGTTCGCACTGCACCACATAAAACCAGGCCGAATTCTCACTTAGAGAGAGCGTAATTTCATCACGCTCTTCAAAAAGCGCGCCATCGTCAACGGTGTCACAAAAAATCAGGGATCGCGTTTCGCTTTGGCCAATTGCTAATGTACCGAAGTTGATGATGCCAGGGGAAATCACCGGGGTGGAAACGGACGCGCTGCCATTGCCACTCCGACTTTGTGCAAAAGTTTCGGAGCTCACTTTTCCTCCAATTTCCTCAAAAAGAGGATGCAAGAATGGTTTGGGTGGTCTCTGCAGTGGAGCGGTCATGTGAGGCTCAACCATCATACTATAGGCATTATTATGGCACAACTTTCCACAATTATTATTACAGTTTATTTACATTAAAAACACAAAATGTGAAATTTTTAATTCCAAAAAGCTGCTTACAGCTTGCTTTTTGAGGAATTTCTCTTAAAATCATCTAAACCTAAACTAAAAATGGTAAGCTTCTGGAAGCTTTTAGCAGGGTGTGCAAAAAAATGGTATATGTTTCTTGGAAGCTTCCTTAATGATTGCATTTAGCTTGTAACGATATGAAGTCTAAAGTTACCGCATAGTCCTACCCTCGATTCTCATCGTTTATCTGCCAGCTATGTAACACATGCACTCGCTGCATTTGGGGAGTACACCCGTAT
>JAWKON010000090.1:0-28103 GCA_041391125.1 Caldilineaceae bacterium | reverse complement strand
GCTGCCGCGACCGGTATCGAGGAAAGCCGGATGGTCAACATCTGCCGCGCCCTCGAGGCCCATGAGGTGTTGCTTCAGACCGCTGGGCACTATCACCTGGCCGACCCGTGGCTGGTTTTGACCACACCGAATGGTCTCTTTCCCTTTGAAAATATATTAGCCCTGACCTTCACCCAAATGAAAATTCTGACCAATTTAGCCGCTAGCGATGAGGATTATTGGACACTGACGCCGGATGACCGCTTGGCGATCGCCAAAGGAATCTACCTTGATCCGGCCTCCCCTCAGGCGCCCAGTACTGTAGCCAGGCCTTTTAGAGAATATCTCCCCGAAGTTGATAGCCTCTTCACGGCTGGGATGCATTATCTGGAATTGGGTTGTGGCGTTGCCAGCGGCATGTTAAGTTTTCTACAAGCCCACCCGAAACTGACCGCCGTAGGTGTTGAACTCGCCGCCGATCTGGTGGCTGTGGCCCGACAACGTGCGCTTGATTTGGGGATCAGCGACCGCGTTCGCTTTTTTGAAGGCGATGCCCGCGACTTCCATGCGCCGGCTGAGTTTGATGTGGTTTTTTGGTCGCAACCCTTTTTCCCAATGGCCGTGCGGGCTGCTGTTCTACAAGTCGCTTATCAATCGCTCAAACCTGGTGGGCTGTTGCTGGCGATGGTGCACAAATGGGAGCCAGCTATGATAAAAGACAGGTTGCCTACCGAAGAAGGTCGAGAATACGCGCTGCATCGGTTGATCAACGGCAGTTGGGGTGTACCTGATGTGGGTGCAGAAGCCGTCCGGCAGGAAATCGAAGCTGCCGGCTTCATTGAAGCCAAAATTATCACCCTTCCGACCCACCGGCGCGTCCTGGCCCGTCGGCCGGAAAGCACCCAGTCGGTCACACGGTAAACGTTGGTAAACCTTCGTTGACTGCAAGGCGACACTTATGCCGAGCATCGGGATGTCTTGAGCCCACGCATCTTTGCGGCAGTGGTGGATGTGAAATCCCGAGAGGCGCTATCACGGTTGGCCCTATGATTCCAAACTGCCGGTGCTATACTGAAATCAGTTCGAGAACCGTAATTTTTTCGAACTGATTTCAGTATAGCGCATCTAAACCCGCCCAATCTTCTGGCTACAGTCTGAACGCTACTACTTTCGATTCGGGCTTCCCGGTCGCCAATTCCGCCTTATTTCGCAGCCCTGGTTTGCTCTTTTGATACATTTTGGATACCCTTTTATGCTCAAGTGAACTATTCACAATTCAATGTCAGTAAGTTAAGGATGTTCGTGTCAAAGTAACCAGTTTTCAGTACTCAGTTTTCAGTGTGTGTTGCGAGACTGACTACTGAAAACTGGGGACTGAAAACGGCTAACTTACTGACATTGATTCACAAATAGCAATGAACATCGTCCCCACAAAGGAACAACCCATGCCCAACCCATCCCCCGCCACCATCCTTATTACCGGCGCCACTGATGGCCTCGGCCTGGCGCTGGCCCGTTTATGGGCGCGGCAAGGCTGGCGCAACCGGTCCGCCCGCCTGATTTTGGTGGGACGCAAAGCGCTGGCCGATTTGGACAGCGCATTTTTTTACATCGATAACTATTGCCGGGTCGATTTGTCGCAGCCAGATGCGTCGGCGCAAGTTGCCCATTGGCTGGACGCCCATAAAATTAGCCAGCTCGATCTGCTGGTTCACAACGCCGGACAGGGCTACGTAGGCCACACCGGCGCTCAATCGGCTGACAACGTGCGCCAATTGACCATGGTCAATCTGGAGACGCCCATAGCGCTGACCCACCGCCTGCTGGATCGCGTCGCCGCGGCGCCGGGCAAAATCGTCTTTATCAGCTCAGTGGCCGCCGCCCTGCCCGGCCCCGATTACGCCGTGTATGCCGCCACCAAAGCCGCGCTCAACGGCTTTGTGCGCAACCTGCGCATTGAGCTGACCGCCACCCCGGCGACGCGCGAGGTCGAAGTGCAGCTCATGTTGCCCGGCGCCGTCAATACTGGAATGCACGCCAAAAGCGGCGCCACCCTGGAACGCATGAATTGGAACCGCTTCCCGCCTGCCGATCAGGTGGCGGCGCAGATTGCCGCCGCCACCGCAGGCCAGCGCGCCACGGTGACCATCGGCAATCTCAACCGGCTGGTGCGCTTTGCCGGACAAAATGGCTCGCCGCTGGTGGATAGCGTCATGCGCCGCACGCAAAAAACAGAAGCCGTAGCGCCCCACCGCGCCGCCGCATCGCCACCCCACTGCGTCATCACCGGTGCGGCGGACGGCATTGGCAAAGCGCTGGCACAGCAGTTAGCGGCCACTGGCTATCGTATAACCGGGCTGGATTTTGATGCCGAACGCGCGGAACAGACCCGCCAGGAATTGACCGCGGCGGGTGCTGCCATTGACTTTATTCAAGTTGATCTGGCTGAACAAGAAGAATTAGACCGGGCGCTGCAAAAGCTGCTGGCCGGGCCGCCGGTGGATCTGCTGATTCACAACGCGGGGATCAACGCCGTGGGCCACTTTGCACAGATGGCGTGGCCGCCGCAGCGGGCGGTGTTGGCGGTCAATCTGCTGGCGCCGCTGCTGTTGACGCGTGAACTGCTGGCGGCCAATCACCTCAACGCGGGAGGGACGGTGGTCTGCATTTCGTCGCTGTCGCGCTTTGTGGGCTATCCCGGTGCGGCGGTTTATGCGGCCAGCAAGGACGGGCTGGCCTCCTATGCGCGCAGCCTGTCGGTGGCGCTGGCCGGGCCAAAGATCAACGTGCTGACCGTTTACCCCGGCCCCACGCGCACCGCCCACGCCCGCCGCTACAGCCCGGACAACAGCCGCGAAGACCGCCGCATGACCCCCGCCGAACTGGCCAACCGCATCGCCGCCGCCATCGCCAAACGCCAGCGCACGCTCATCCCCGGCGCCGGCAACCAGCTCTTCGCCCTGGCCGGTCATCTGGCCCCGCGGCTGACCGAGGGGGTGATGAAGCGGGCGATCCTTGACAAGGTGAAGGAGTGAAGGGGTGAAAAGGAGAAGGGGTGAAAGGGTGAAGGGGGGCGTTGCATGGCGCCCTTTCACCCTTTCACCCTTTCACCCTTTCTCTTCTAATCAAGCTGCGCCTGGAAATCCTCCCAGGAGATGACGCCGCCGTGGCCGCCGGCAATCCAGGCCACGTCCAGGCCGAGGGCCGCGATGGCGTCGGCAATGAGCTGACCGCCCGCCCCGGCTGAATCGGCATCAGGATTGGGGCTGTAAATGTCGGTGACAAAGACAATGCCCGGATCCGCCACGTAGGCGATGACCATGTCGGCGGCGTGAGTCTGCGCCAGCGGATAGATCTCGACGGCGTGGGTTGCATCGTCGATGGTCAGCGAGCCGTCAGCCGGTACAGTCTCGATAACATATCCCGCCGTGTTGTCGCTCATCATGTCGGGCGAGATGGTGGCGGGCGCATCAAAAATGTGGGCAAAGAAGTCGGCGGCGGCTTCGTGGACCACGGCGGTGGCGCCGGCGGCCGCAAATTCGCGCAGACCGGCGGCGTGATCCTCGTGGTGGTGCGTGATCACGGCGTGGCTAATCGGCTTGTCGGGGAAGGTCGCGGCGGCCCACTCCATGATCAGATCGCTGCGGTAACCGCCCAGCGGCGTCTCGATAATCACAACGCCATCGGCCTGCTCCACGGCCAGCGAATTGTGCGAGCCGCCGGTAATGTGATATATACCGGGAGCCAGTTCATTGGCCACCACATTGGTTTGGATGCCGTCGCGGATAAAGCCGTAGTGGGCGAACATTTGCAGATATTGATGGTTGGCGGCGCCGCGCGCGGCCAGATCTTCATCATCTACGTACTCGATGCCGTCGGGGATGGCGAAGAGATCGGCAGCCAATGCCGGATTTACCGCAATGGCCGAACGCATCTCTTTGACCACAATTTCGCCGTCCAGCGCGATGTAGACTTCGGCGGGGAAGGCCACGCCGCTTTCGCCAATGGGCTGCCAGCCGTAATAGTAAACTTCCAACTCCACATCGCGGCGCAGCGGCATCTCTTCGGTCGTCGTGATCTTGGCCAGCGCACCGCTGCCGGCGTGGATGTAGAGCGTCAGCGGCGCCGAACCGCCATCCACCTGCAAGCGGTGATAGACGGCGCCATCATGTAATACCTCCCCCGCATCAACTGCCAGGCTGGGATCGTCCAATAATTCCTGTACAATCAAGTGTGGATTGAGCAACATCTGCTGCTTGATGGTGGAGATCAGACGATCTGAGCGCATGGCCTGCTGGGAGGGCTGGCCAAAGCGGCCATCCAGGCCGTCCATATAGCCGGCATCGCCCGCCACCACTTCGATCAGATCGCGCCTGGCCCAGCGTTTCGCGCTTTGCGCAATGTGGATGTTGCCGTTGACGGCGTCGATCTGCACGGTGGCGGTGTACGCGCCAATACGCACCAGGTCGTCACCGGGGATCAAGCCTTCATCCAGCACCCAGCGCACGCCGGTGGATGCGGTGGAGAAAGTTTCCAGCCCCGCCAATGCTTCAGCGCCGCCCAGCGCGTTGACGGCCTTTTCCAGCGGCGTGGCGGTCTGCACCGCATCCTGCGCCAGAACCACCGCCGCAGTCAGCCCGACGGCCAACAGCGCGAGGGTGATGTACAATAGGATTCGATTCATTCGGTTCATGCTCTCTGCTCCTGTTGATTTGGCCGCCAAAACAGTGAAAACCGTCGCCTACTTTGGCGCATTTTTGTGTTTTGGGGCTATAAGTAAAGAGTTGTGGGGTTCCAACCTAATCAACGAGCGACTTTGTGAAAAATAGATAAGCTAAAAATGAGTGCAACATTAAATATCTGGCCGAAAATTGGCGCTTCAGAAACGCACACTTCGGCTGCGCTCAGCAGAACTGTGGTCGACGACCGCACCACCGGTTTTAACCGGTGGCTGATACGGGAAACCGGCTTAAGCCGGTTTGCTTTAGCAGACGCCGAATTCATTCGGCGGTATGGACTGGACAGATCACAACTGGACAGATCACAACCAAAGTGTAGGATAGGTTTTCAGAGCGAAGGGGAGGACGCATCCGCATGGCGGACAACCAGTTTGACATTATCATCGTAGGCAGTGGGGCCGGCGGCGGCACGCTGGCCTTTGCGCTGCGCAACAGCGGCGCCCGCGTGCTGCTGATCGAGCGCGGTGACTATCTGCCGCAGGAGGCGCAAAACTGGCAGCCGCGCGCCATCTTTGACGAGGCGCGCTACAAGCCCAACGAACTGTGGCGCGACGCCCGCAACGGCGATACATTTAAGCCGGGCGTCCATTATTATGTGGGCGGCAACACCAAAGTGTACGGCGCGGCGCTGCCCCGCTTCCGCCGTGAAGATTTTGGCGCGCTGGAGCATGAGGGCGGCACGTCGCCGGCATGGCCCATTGCGTATGACGATCTGGAGTCCTATTATGGGCTGGCCGAGCGCATCTATCGCGTCCACGGGCAGGCGGGCGATGACCCCACCGAGCCGCCGCGCTCGACGCCCTTTCCCTTTGCGCCGGTCCCGCATGAAGCGTATATTGCCGAACTGAGCGAGAAATTGAGCCAACAGGGGTTGCACCCGTTTTATTACCCCATGGGCATCGATCTGCGCGACGGCGGGCGCTGCCTGCGCTGCAAAACGTGCGACGGCTTTCCGTGCCGCGTGCTGGCCAAGAGCGACGCCCACGTCTGCTGTGTGCTGCCGGCGCTGGATAGCCCCAATGTAACACTGTGGACGCGCACATTGGCCCGCCGCATTTTGACCGATGCGACAGGGAAGCGCATACGCGCCATCGAAGTGGAGAGGGATGGGGAGCGGCTGGAGGTGCGCGCCGATACGTACGTGATTTCGTGCGGGGCGGTCAATTCGGCTGCGCTGCTGTTGCGTTCGGCCAATGCCATGCATCCCAATGGGCTGGCCAATGGCTCCGACCAGGTGGGGCGCAATTATATGGTCCACAGCAACACGGCGCTGATGGCGGTGAATCCGCTCAAGCGCAACTACACGGTGTTTCAGAAGACGATGGCCATCAATGATTTCTATTTTGGCGGGCCAGATTTTCCGTACCCCATGGGCAACATCCAGCTTTTGGGCAAATTGCAGGCGGGCATGTTGGCCGCGGCTCAACCGTGGGCGCCGCACCGGCTGCTGCAAATGATGGCCGACCGCAGCGTGGATTGGTGGGTCATGTCCGAAGACCTGCCCGACCCGCAGAGCCGCATTACGCTGGGCGGCGATGGCGGCGTGGTGGTGCATTGGCGACCCAACAATCAGGCCGCACACAAAAAGCTGGTGCAGGCCGCCGAGCAGATGATGCGGCGGGCGGGCTATCCGCTGATCTTTACGCAGCCTATGGGCATCGAGACCAATTCGCACCAGTGCGGCACCATCCGCTTTGGCGAAGACCCGGCCACATCGGTGCTGGATCCATTCTGTCGCAGCCACGAAGTGGAAAACCTGTTCGTGGTCGATTCGTCGTTTTTCCCATCGTCGGCGGCCATGAACCCGGCGCTGACCATTGCGGCGCAAACGCTGCGCGTGGCCGAGCATTTGAGCGGGCGGCCAGCGGTGGAGCTAGTGGGTTGAGCTAATGTGAAATCAGTTTGAAAGGCACACTTTGGGCGTACAGGCTACAATGAACAGAATTCTCCCGCGGACATTGGATACACAGACCGAGCCTGCCGAATCCGGTCCGTGTATCCAATGTCCGTGGGAAGTAGCTTTATCCGATGGTAAATTACGGCGCCTTATCTAATTTCACGATCATGGTGAAACTTCATTTGCATCAGAGCGCGGCGCTTGGCTAAAAGGTCAAATGTTGCGGGCGCGGTCAAGTATGTCCAGCCCCTGCTGTTTTAGCCAATAAGGCAGATCAATAAAGACCCAGTTTTCAGCCAATTTATCCCCTTCACGACGATAGACATCCACCACCTGCATTTCCGCCTGCACATCGCTGCCCGGCAAACCCAGGAAGCCGCCGATGGGTCGGTTGGTGAGGTTGGGCCAGCCAAAGAAGCAGGCGAAATTGCCTTCGGCAAAGCGGCAAACGTGGCCAAGAAATTTTTTGTCGGCCAGGTTGTTGCGGAAGGGCAGTTGGTGCTGCTCCTGATAGCGCGGAATGGTATAGGTGGCGCCAATGCCGGCCGGGCCATACCAGAGCATGTCCTGGGACCAAGTGCGTTCCAGCACCTCGGGTGGGCAGCCCATCGAGCCGCTTTTGTTCAGCTCGTCCAGATCGTCGACCATCTTGTTGATCAGGGCCAGCGTGGCCACTCCCTCTGCCGCCGGGGCATCGTCAAAGAGCAGCCCATTGTGGCCGCACGGACCTGGATAGTGAAAATAGACGCCGGTAGAGGGGGGCAGCGGATAGACGCCCGCCTGCGCCATCAGACCGATGATGTCGACAAAGAGCCCAGTTTGCGTAATTTTGCCGCCCTCCACACAGTTAAACTCGGCATAGCGCAGGCTGGCCAGCTTGCGCGTGGGGGGGATGCCCAGCCAATCGGCGTCGAACAGCCCCATAAAGTGGCCCATGCTCATCACCCACGGCTCGCCGCTGATCTCGTTCGCACCGGCGATGAAGATGTCCTGCCGGCGCTGTATGCGCGTGAACGCGCGCAGGAGCGGCCTCCAGAATGTCGCGGCTACGGCGTCCGCACTCTGCTGTTCGCGAAAGGGATAGACGCCGCGCCAGCGGTAATCGGGGCTGACGAATGATTGGAGTACGTCTCCAACCACTTCTGGTGTAGCGTTTTGCAGTGCGTCAAAATAGCGAAGAACAAAGTCTTTGATTACTTTATATCTGCTCAATGTGCCAACCTCTGTGTTTCTCTGGGTGTCCAAATTATCGCTTTATTTGAACGACCATTTTCCGTGGTATGATCTGTAAATGAAATGATACAAGCGTTCATGAAGGAGAAAAAAGTCATGGATCAATTGGCTTTATTACAAGAAGAAGAGCCGGAATTTGACGATCTGGGTTCCTTCAACCACGCAACTGTCCAGGGAAATCTGGCCTACATCCTCAAGCGCATCGGCAAATATACGGCGCCGGTGGAACTTAGCCTGGACAGCACTTCTCTGGATAAAAGCATCTTGAGAGCTAGCGAGTTCTGGTTGCGAAACGGCTTTTCCACCGCAAGGAGCGCCAAGAACCGCGCGGAATTTACTCGGAAATCCTGTGCAAATCTTCGCCCTCTTGGCGGTGAAATATAAAATGTGTTGGTCAATCAGATTTGCCCCGAAATTTGCCCTGCCGCGCATAAGTCATCTCCCGCATCCGCGTAAAAACATCCACTCCAATTTGATGATAGACGTGCAGCAGATCGATAAGCACCCAATTCTCGCGAATCATCCCCTTTTCACAGCGCCAAAAATCGAGACTGCGCATAGTGATCGATTGGTTGGCCGGCGCAATGCCCAACCAGCCGTCGCCGCTGATGGTCATCGCCATGTTGGGCCAGCCGGTGGTGCCTACATAAGCTCCCTCGGCAAAGAAGATGGCGCGCTCCGTTTCGGCGCCGTGGCGGTCTGGCAGGGCTTTCAGAAACGGGATCTGATGCCAGTGGCGGAAGCCGTGAATGCCGCGCATGGAGCCAATGCCGGCCGGGCCATACCAGCAGAATTGGGGATGCCAAAAGCGCTCTAGCTGCATAATCTCCGGCCCACCCTGGCGCGGATGTTTGCCCATAGCGGTGAGCATCCCGAGTACCAGCGCCAAGTTGGCTTCATTGTTGCTACTATCCATCGGCATGAGGCCATCCCCCGTGGCCGGGCCGGGAACCAGCCATTCCACACCCAGGCTGGGCGTCATGGGCCAGGCATTGGCCTGCATCATCAGTTGGGGAATATCCCAGACCGCCTGCATCTCCACAATCTGCTCGTCCTCAATCCGAAAGAACTCGTGATAGCGCATGGCCGCCAGATGCTGCGTGGGGGGAATATCCAGCCACGGCTGTGCAAAGACGCCCATATAGTGACCGGCGCAGCCCACCCAATTGCCGTTTTGGGATGCGCCTGCAATGACAATAAAATCGCGCCGCTCCAGATCGGGCATGGCGGTTAGTAAGGGCTGATAGGCCTGCGCAAAGAGCGCGTCTGGTCCGCGCAAATCCTCGAAGGGAAAGGTGAGATGGATGGCGCAATCCGGCGCAAAGACCGCGCGCAAATGTTGAGGCAACACGGCGGCGCCTGTATCATAAAGCGCCGCGCGCAGCTTGCCTATGAGTTCTCGGTTGTGTTGGTGGATATCGATTGGCATGAGTCTTACCGCACTCTCTTTTAGAGAAATTTGTGGTATAACGGGCGCAGCTTGGTTGTGGGATATTTAATGGCTTAGATACACTACAACAGATTCGGAAAACAGCAGATTTGGGTGCTCTTTTGCGAAATTTCGATTTTGGAAGAGACGGCTTGAACAAGCGATCCGTCATCTGCTTCTTGCTGAATCTGCTGTACTATTCTGAAGCAGAATCCGCATTTGACGGAGGAAATATGGCATATCGTTTTCCCGGTATGGACCCATATTTAGAAGACCCGGCGATCTGGCGCGGGTTTCATCATCGTCTGGCCGATGCGATCGCCGATGGATTGAATCCTTCCATCGGACCAAAATACTACGCCGACATAGAGATTCACACCACCTATGAAGAAGTATACGTGGGCAAAGCCAAACCCATCATTCCCGACGTGGCCATTGTGGTGCGGCCGGTGAGCATGGGAGGGGCCGAAATGGCGCCGATCGCCATGGCCGAGCCGGCCGAAGTGATGACGCCGGTGCGCCGCGCCGTCACGTCAACGCCGGTAACTCTGCGGACCCCGATGTGCTGCTCGATATGAACGCGGTGGTGCGCGCCATTTACGAACATGCCGCTTATGAACGGCGCATCGATTATCGGCAGCCCGTCCCACCGCCGGCATTGCGTCCCAAGATGGCGGAGTGAGTTGAGGCGCATCTGGCGACGCCCTAAATGGCCTCTGTTCAAGGACTGACGAATCTACATATTCGCCTATCGTATTGTTAAGTTTGGGGGAGATATGAATGAACTTCCCATAATGCTTGATGAAGAACAGGAATTTGATGATATAGGGTCATTTAATCATTCGCTGGTGCAAAGTAATCTTTCGTATCTGTTGAGAAAGTATACTGAATTTTCAGCTTTTAATGAATTGAGTCTTGATGCCTCACGATTGGATAAATCACAATTTCCCACGATTAAGGACGAACTCATCCCCGACATCTGTGCATATCCAAAGAAGTTGTCGGTAATTGATAATGATATTTTGCGTATGCAGGAAATGCCAATCCTGGCTCATTGAAGTTGTATCACCACGGCAGGGCGTTTTGACAATTGTTGAAACGCCGCAAGCCTACTTTGCCTTGAGCGTGAAGTCTTGCTGGTTGGTGGAGCCGATTACGGATGTTGGGCGCGTTTATCATCCACAAGCTGACCCCAAGACTTTTGCCTCTGGTGAAGTCATTGATGATGTGGTGGGCATTAAAATACCAGTTGCCGAGATCTTTGAATGATCATCCCTTGACCGCGCCCGCGGCAAGTCCTTTCACCAAATTCTTCTGGAAAAAGAGAATCACCAGCACAATCGGAATTGTCGCCGAGACTGAAGACGCCGCCGCCAACGTCAAATGGCGCGGGTCTTCGCCGCCGGTGTAGCGCGAAATGGCCACCGGCAGCGTCCAGTTGGTCTGCGTCAGCAGCCGCACCAGCAGAAACTCGTTGTAGGCCAGCAGCAGCGAAAAGAGCGCCGTCGAAATAATCCCTGGCCACATAATCGGCACGATCACTTTGCGAAAGGCCGTAAAGCGGCTGGCCCCATCCACTGTGGCCGCCTCCTCCAAATCCTTGGGAATCTCCATAAAGAAGCTGCGCAACATCCAGATGGTAAAGGGCTGGTTGACCGCCACCAGCGTCAGGATCACCAGCAGATGGGTGTCCAGCAAATTCGTGGCGCTGCCGATCCAATAGTAGGGCAAAATAAAGGCCAGCCGCGGCAGCGCCCGAAAGGCCAGCGCCGCAATCAACACCACCACGCTAATCAGCCCGGTATAGCGCGCCAGCCCATATCCAGCCAGACAACCAATGCTGATCGAGATTACAACTGTCCCCACGGTCACAATAATGGTGTTGAGAAAGTAGTCGTAAAATTTGGCCGTGTCCACCAGATGCGGTATCCCCCACAGCAGCGCGGCAAATCCAACGGCTACAGCCGCATAGATCACGCCGTTGCGCACGGGAATATGTTCCGCAAAGAGCAGCAGGCAAATCAGGATCACCACTGCCGCCAAAATCAGAAACCCAATGGTCGCCCCATTTTCCGGGGTTGACCGCAGCCACAGCTCTTGATAATTATCCCATGTTGGCGTGAAAAAGAATTTGGGTGTGCGCATTGGCGTCCTTCAGCGTTTTGAACGATTGCAACGTGGTCCAATAGAAGGGGAACATGCTGTAGATCGCAAACAGGATCAGAGCAATATGAATGGCGGTTCTTCCCAGTGGGCTTTTGATTTTATCCATTTTAGCGCTCCGCAATCTGCTCCCGATAAGACTGAATCAAGTTCGGGATCAGCACAATCATAATGCCAATGACGGTCAGGATGGCCATGGCGTTGGCCTTGCCCAAGCGCTGCACGGTGACGGCCGTTTGGAAGGTGTAGGTCATCACCGTATCGGCTTTGTAAATAGGATTCATCTCCGACAGCACAAAGACGCTGTCGAACAGACGGTACGAATCCATCAGCGAAAAGAGCAGAATAAAAATCGTTAGCGAACGCACGTGAGGGATGATAATGTTGCGAATCTTCTGCCAGCGGCTGGCCCCATCAATGGAGGCCGCCTCCAGCAGATCTTGCGCAAGCGTCTGCAAGCCGGCAAAGTAGGTGACCAGCGCAAAGGGCGTCACGTACCAGATGCCGTGGAGCACGATCAGCGTTTTGACCGACAGCTCGGTGTAGCGGAACTTTGTCCCCAAGAGCGTCTGGTAAAGATAGGTGATGGGGCCGGACGCCTCAAATAGCTGCTTGAACATGATGGTCCCCACTACCGGCACAATAATGAAGGGTAGTAGGAAAATCGATAAATAGACGCCCCTGGCAAAGCTCGACACCTGATCCAACAGCAGCGCCACCGTAAAGCCAATTAGCATCTGCGCCGGGATCGCCAACACCATGTAGAGCAGCGTAAAGCGGAACGACTGCCAGAAGCGCCCATCGCTCAACACGTCCACATAATTGCGCAGCCCCACAAATTGCGGCTCGTTGATGTTGGTGAAGGTCATAAACTGCATACCCAGCCAAATAGCCATGAGCAGCGGAATAAACATCAGCAGGATCATGAGCACAATGCTAGGCGCAGCAAAGCCGAAGAAGGTGTTGCGTTTCATGAGTTATGACCGGATGACCGGGTGACAAGGTGACAAGGTGACCGGGTGACTGAGCCTGTCGAAGTCACCATGTCACCTTGTCACCCGGTCACCTTGTCCTCTTACTGGATAAAGCCCTGGGCCGTAGCCTCCTCGACATACGCGGCGGCCGAGGCGTCCAGCGCTTCCTGGGCGGTCATTTCACCGGTGCCGACCAGCGGCAGGAATTCGCCCACTTTGGCGCGCACAATGGCCACTGCGGGATTTTTGTCATAGATGCCAATGCCTTCGGCAATGGTCTGCACGGCGGCGGGTTGATACGGTCCACCGAATTGGGCGGCCGATGTGCGGGCGGCCATGCCAACTTCAGCGGCGCGGGCCTGACTCTCTTCGTCGGCGGCTTCCATAATGATCTGGAAGATCAGCTCTGCATCATTGGTGGTGTTGGCTGGAATCATGTAGTAATCGTTCCAGGCCGAACCAGCGCGTGGACCGTCGGCGGTGGCGCGCGGGGCGGGTGCATAGGCAATCACGTCGCTCAGGTCGGTGCGCTCGGGGTCGGTCATGTTGGCGGCGCGGCTGGCCCACATGTTGGTGGCGGGCAGCGTGCCGATCTGCACGGCCACTTCCTGATCGTTCAGGGCGAACGAGTAGCCATCGACGCCCATACAGGCATTGGCCACTTCCACCAGCTTATTGACGGCGTTGACGCCCGCTTCTCCATTAAAGGCCGGCTGATTGTCCGCATCTAAAAAGTCGCCGCCATAGGCGCGCAGCATCTGGAAGAACTCAATCTCCCACGCCCAGCCCGCCGACAGGTTGATGGTAAAGGGCATGTCAAAGTCGGGGTTGTCCAGCCCGATGGTGTTGCACATGGCAATCACGTCATCATAAGTTTCGGGCACGGCAATGCCAAATTCGTCAAACACATCCTGCCGATAGATCAGATGCAGCGTGTTGCCCACAATGGGTACGCCATAAATATTGCCGTCAAAGGTGACGCCTTCCCACGCTTTGGCCGGAATATCATCCAGATTGTACTGCTCGCGATATTTGTCCACCAGATCGTTCAACGGCATGAGCCAGCCGGCGCCGCCCCATTCGGCCACCTGGCCATTGGCGCCATGCACAATGTCAAAAGGCGAATCGCCGCCGGCGGAAAGCGCCAGCCGCACCTGCTCCTGCGCATCGGCGCTGGCCAGCAGATTGGTGTTGACGGTCAGATTCTCCACCGCGTTGCACTTCTCCAACTCGGCGGCGTAAAAATCGGTAATGGGGAACGACCAGCCCATCATGTTGATCTCAACGGCTGCGGCGGGGGCGAGGACATTGCAGCCGCCAGCCATCGCGTCCGTTGCGGCTTCTTCAGCCGGCGCTTCGGTGGCGGCGGGTGCGGCGGCATCTCCAGCCGGCGCCGGCGCGGCGCAAGCGCTCAGCACCAAACCCAGCACCATCAACAACCCCAATACGCGCGCTAAATTTGCTTTGGTCATATCGGTTCTCTCCTTGTTGTGTAGAATATACGTTGATAAACTGCTGCTCGAGCTGCTTTGGCCCTGAATCAGCAAATATCGACAACAAATTGCGCATCTTTTTGTGCGGCGTCACAGACGCATTTTTTTTATATAATTTTTCGTTTTCAGTTTTCAATTGAAAATAGTAAATTGAAAATAGTAAATGGAAAACTGAAAATGAATATCGATTCTTATAGAATCAACTTCGGCGCGGCCCGGTTGACCCCGCACCACAAGCTGCACCGGCAACACGTGCTGGGACGGCGGCAGCGCGCTCTCCCAATGTGCGCCAGCAAGCGCTCCACCGCCAGCCGCCCCATTTCGGGAATGGGCTGGCGCACCGTCGTCAGCGCCGGCACGGTCATGCCGGAAACCAAAATGCCGTCGTGGCCCGTAATCGAAATATCTTCCGGCACGCGAATGCCCCGCTCGTTGGCCACCGCCAGCGCCTGCATAGCCATGGGTCCGTAAAGCAGAGAATGGCTGGGCGGCGCCGCCATCTCCAGAAAAGTCAAAAAGCTTTGGCGCCGTGCTGCGGCTCTTTGGTGCTGGTTTCAACCACCAGCGTTTCGTCAAAAGGGATGCCCGCATTCTCCAGCGCCGTGTGATAGCCGGCAAAACGATCCGCATTGGACTCGTGCATTTCGGGGCGGCTGGTAAAGCCAATGCGCCGGTGGCCTAGCTCGATCAGATGCTGCGTCAACATGCGCCCCCGGCTGCGTGATCGGCCGCAATATACGAAATCCCCGGCGTCGAAACCCGCCGCGGCAGCACAATATAGGGCATCTCCGCCTGGGCCATCAACTCTACGGTCTGCTCCAGTTGCGGCGGCCACAGCAGCAACATGCCGTCGACCTCGCGCGTCTGGCAGATTTTGCCAATCCGTTCGGGGTGCTGGGCCACGCTGGTATATAAAATCAGATTATAATCAGCCTGTTCCGCCGCCGCCGCCGCGTCCGTAATCAGCTCGGCCAGATAGTCATCCACCACATTAATGGGATAGTTGACCACCACGCCGATCTTGTCGGTGCGGCGGCGCGCAGGCTGCGCGCCGCCGTGTTGGGATGGTAGCCAAGCTCGCGCGCCGCGTCCAAAATGCGCTCTTTGGTGGCGGATGAAACGTCACTATAGTCGTTGAGCGCCTTGGATACTGTCGAGACAGATGTACCCAATTGACGCGCAATGTCTTCAATGGTAACGGGCATACAAAAAAATTTAAGGGCAAACGTGAGAAAGAGAGATAACTATCGAAAACGTTTTCGGGGATGGCGAGAATATCACGAAAACGTTTTCGTGTCAAGTTGACATGCGCTGCAATGTTGTAGTAGAGTGTTTTTATTTCACCCCAATTGCATCAGCCGACACTATCTATTATGACCCAAAATAGCTCAAACGCGACCGAAGACAGCCAGGCGACGCCGCCCATTCTGGATGCGCGCCACAACGACATTGCGGTCTTTATGGCCGCCGCCAACACAGAAAAACGCCAGCCCTTGCTGGGTTTTGATGAGGATTACGTGGACATTGTCGACTATATTGTGCGCTGCACCCACAAAATTTGGGAAGAGCGAGGCGTGGGTCTGATCTACACGCACTATGGCCACAACATTGTCATCCACACAGCGGACGGCACAACCTATGGCCGCGACAAAGTGATCGCCGACTCGATCAAAACCATGAACGCCTTTCCCGACATTCGTCTCTATGCCGATGACGTGATTTGGAGCGGCAACGACCAGGAGGGCTTTCACTCTTCGCACCGTATTTTCTGGACCGGCCACAACTGCGGCCACAGCATCTATGGCCCGCCCACTGGGCGCAAAGTGACGCGCTATGGCGTGGCCCAATGTCTGGTCAAAGAGAATCGCATTGTGGAGGAGGATCTGCCGCGATGAACTGGCGCTGGTGCGTCAGCTTGGCTATGACGAACACGCTGGCCCGCGAGATGGCGCGCAAAGCCGCTGAAGCCGGCATCACACCCGTCACCCCACCGGCGCTGGGCGAAGTCGCCCGCCTCAATGGCCAGACCACGCCAGAGCCGCCCGTTACGCCCGTCGACGAGGACGACATGGAGGGCTTTGTGCGGCGCAGCTTCCACGAGATTTGGAATTGGCGGCTGCTCAACAAAGTGCGCGACTATTATGCGCCCAACTATCTGGCCTGGGTGCCGCCCTATCGCAAAATTCATGGCCAAAGCGATTACCTGGCCTGGATGCTCTCCTTTATGGCCGCCTTTTCCGACATTGCCTTGACGGTAGACCATGTG
This sequence comes from Caldilineaceae bacterium, assembly GCA_041391125.1. GTDB lineage: Bacteria > Chloroflexota > Anaerolineae > Caldilineales > Caldilineaceae > JACKBC01. The sequence continues at coordinate 11,930 of JAWKON010000090.1, read as the reverse complement.
TGCAGCCTGGGCACAACCTGCGCGGCCGCGTCGCTACCCGCTGGTGGCTGCAGGGCGCCCACGATGGCCCCGGCCCCTTTGGCGAGCCCACGGGCAAACGCATCCAAATTTTGGGCATCACCCACCAGCAGATGCGCGACGGCAAATTTGTGCAGGAGTGGACCTGTTTTGACCAGTTTGCGCTGCTGAAACAGTTGTATATGTAGTATTTGGAAAGTATATATGAATGAAAATAAGTTTAACTACAGATTGTACAGATTGCTGCCAGGATGGCCGGGAAATCTGCGCCAATCTGTGGTTTATAAAGATTTCTTTGTGTAATCTACAGATCCCGCCAGGAGGAATTGATGAATCATCCCCAAGTTTCCACAGAAGAAATGTTGGCGCGCGTGGTGCGCTTTAGCGATTATACCAAAGAGAACGCCGTCCCCCTCATGTTTATCGACAGCCTGCTGCCTGGCCACCACCGGCTCAACTATGCCGTGATTGGCGACACGGCCAGCGAAAATCCCGATTTCAAGCCCATTTTGCAGCAGCCGCACAAGTTTCAGATCGGCATGTTCAAAGCCATGCCCAACGGCAATGGGCCGGCTTATCACACCCACGATTATGTGGAATTGTTCCTGCCGCTGGAAGGCAAGTGGCGCTTCTATTGGGGCAACGATCCCGAAGGGGAGCCCGATGGCGAGGTCTTTTTGGAAAAGTGGGATCTGATCTCGTTTCCGCCCGGCCTCTGGCGCGGCTTTGAGAATATCGACAGCGAGCCGGCCTGGTGCTTTGCCGTGCTGGAGGAGCACACGGTCTTCGAGGGCAAAGATCCCTACTGGTCGCCGCAGGTGATTCGCGCGGCCCGCGAGATGGGTTTTCAGGCCGATGACGATGGCCGTATGGTCAAACCATCCAACTTCGCCGAATTGAATGCTGAGATGTTGGAGAAAATGTATAATGCTTAATCTGGGCAATCTATACTGATAAATCATAAATGGTGAATTGTGAATGCGCCGAGCGCGCGAAGCCAGCCCGTTCACCATTAGCAATTTACCATTCACCATTTTCCGCCTCAATAGGCTCATTGAGTACGAAAAATCCAATTACCCCGTAAGGAACCGCTATGAACCTCAGCACAGAACGCATTCTCACCACCCACGTTGGCTCTATGCCGCGTCCGCAGGACGTGGTGGACATGCTCTTTGCCGAAGACCGGGGCGATGATTTCGACCGCGCGCACTACCAGGCCACTATGCGCCGCGCCGTGGCTGAGACCGTCCAAAAACAGGCCGCGGCCGGGGTGGATGTACCCAGCGATGGCGAGATGAGCAAAATCTCCTACGCCACGTATATCCGCCATCGCCTCAGCGGTTTTGAGATCGGCGAAATGCCGCGCGCCACGCCCAAAGACCTGGACGACTATCCCGACTTCAAGCGGCGACTGGCCCAATCGGGCGCCACGCCGCGCTATCACCGCCCCATTTGCCGCGGTGAAATCGCGTACATCAACCAAGAGCCGCTGGCGCAGGATATTGCCAACTTCAAAGCCGCTCTGGCCCAGCAGGGCGTGGACGAAGGCTTCATGAATGCGGCCACGCCTGGCGTCATCGCCGTCTTCCAGCCCAATCAGCACTACGCCACGCAGGAAGAATATATCGAGGCGCTGGCCAACGCCATGCGCATCGAATATGAAGCCATCGTGAACGCGGGGCTGCTGCTGCAAGTGGATGCGCCGGACCTGGCCATGGGGCGCCACATCCGCTTCCGCGATGTGGATGACGCCGAGTTTTTGCGCAACGCCCATTTGCAGGTCGAGGCGCTCAACCATGCGCTGCAAAATATCCCCGCCGACCGCGTGCGCATGCACCTCTGCTGGGGCAATTATGAGGGACCGCACACCCATGACATTGGATTAGATAAAATCTTGTCCGTCGTCCTCAAGGCCAAGCCGCAAGCCATTCTTTTTGAGGCGGCCAATCCGCGCCATGCCCACGAGTGGACGGTGTGGGCGACGGCGCAGCAGCGCGGCGATCTGCCCGCGGACAAGGTGCTCATCCCCGGCGTGCTGGACACCACGACCAATTTTATCGAGCACCCTGCACTGGTAGCTGAACGAATTTTGCGCTTTACCGACATTGTGGGGCGCGAGCGGGTGCTGGCCGGGTCGGACTGTGGCTTTGGGACCTTTGCGGGCTTTGGGGCGGTCGATCCGAGCATCTGCTGGGGTAAGCTGGCGGCCATGGCCGAGGGGGCGCGGATGGCGTCGAGCAAGCTGTTTGGCTGAAATATGACTGTGCGGTATCTAAACACGCGCCACGTTCGTTATTTCAAGTCGATCTCGCCAATGAATCTTCAACAGCACCCAGCGCCTTCAGCGTAGCCCGTTGGGCCGCGGTGATGCCGGTGGCGCCGGTGATGTTCATACCGTCATAGAGACTAGCCGGGCGCAATGTGCGTATTACGTCGCCTGTGGCCAACGACCAAATTTTGATGGTTTCGTCGCTGCTGCTGCTGATCAGCCACTGCCCGTTGGGGTGAAAAATGACCGATTGCACAATGCCGGTATGGCTGGAAAGCGTCTGTTTCAGCGCCCCCGTTTCCGGGTCCCATAAGCGAATGCTCTGATCGCCGCTGCCGCTGGCTAAGGTCGTGCCATCCATGCTAAAGGCCAAGCCATAAATTGAACTGGTATGCGCCTTTAAGGTATAGCTTGGCCGCCGTGCGGGCATTTGCCAGAGCTGGATAACCGGTTCGGCGCCGCCAGCCGCCAAGAGACGGCCATTGGGACTAAAAGCCACCACATGAATACCATTGGGCGGCGCCGCCGTCAGCACGTGATCGGGCTGGGCGCGCTCGCCTATGGGGTCTGTCGAACTTGGCGGTTGCATTATCTCCCATATGTACAGATTGGAGTCATCATCGCCGCTCACCAGCAGTTGGGGGGGTGCGGATGCGGCGGCGCCAAACGCCAGCGTGTTCACCTGGCTGGTGTGGCCGCGCAGAATCCATTGGGAGCGCCCTGTCTGCGTCTCCCAGAGGCGGATGGTCTGGTCTACGCCGGCGCTGGCAAAGCAGAGCCCCTGGGGGCTGAAAGCCACCGAGGTGATTTCAGCCGCATGGCCGTGGAGAGTCTGGCGGAGGACGCTTTGCTGCGCATCGATTTGCCACAGGCGCACGGTGCGATCCGCGCTGCCGCTGGCCAAGAGCATACCGTTGGGGTGAAAGGCCGTGGCGTTTACAGGACCTGTGTGGCCGCGCAAAGTCTGCACATGTGCCCCCCGTTCCAGATCCCAGAGATAGATTACGTGATCGCTGTTGCCGTTGGCCAAATATTGATGCCCGCTGCTTGATCCATTTTCACGCGCTGTATTTGCGCTGGACGCGCCAGGCGCGCAGGCATAATTGCCGATGGCGATGGATTTGATATCATTGTTATAGCCTTGCAGCATATAGAGCGCATGGCCTTGTTCCACATCCCAAAACCGGATATTTTTATCCCATCCGCCACTGGCCAAGCGCTGACCATCCGGGCTGAAACTAAGGGCATGAATGGTATTGGTATGGCCCCGAAATGAGCGGCGGATGCGCCCATTTGCCACCTCCCATAGGCGAATAGAGTAGTCGCGTTCATTGACAGCAATGCTCTGTCCATCGGGATGAAAGGCGATGCATTCCAGCTCGGATGTCTCACATTGAATTGTGCGATAGAGCTGCCCCGTTTGGCTATACCAGATGCGAATCGTACCGTCATAGCTGACGGTTGCCACGAATACACCATCAGGGCTAAAGGCAAGGGCTTTCACTTCAGCCTGATGACCGTGCAGGCTATGCACACACTGACCGCTGGCTACACGCCAAAGACGCGCCGTCTGGTCACGGCTGGCGCTGGCCAGGGTGGCGCCATTGGGGCTGTAGGCAATTGAATTGACGCCCCCACAATGCCCAAGCAAGCTCTGTTGCCGTTGCCCCGTCTGCGTTTGCCAGATGTGGATGGCGCCATCGGCGGACGCGCTGGCAAGCTGCTGGCTGTCCGGGCTAAAGCAAACCGCAAAGACAGCATCCGTATGACCGATTAATGTGCGATGCACGCTCCATTCGGCTATCGCATGGAGCCCGCTGCGCAATAGGCCAATTTGCCAGATCCGCACCGCTCGATCTGCACAGCCGGTGGCCAACAGTTGACCGTCGGGGCTAAAGCAGACCGACCAGACCCAACGCCCATTGCCTGGACAGACGCCGATGAGCTGCCTCCCGGCGACTTGCCACACGCGCACCACGCCATCGGTGGTGGCCGCGGCCAGCAGTTGGCCATCAGGACTGTAAGCCAGACTCAACACGGCGCTAAAGATTTCGTCAAAGATGGCGCCGGTCAGATTGGCGCGGGTCAAATTTACACGGGGCAAGCGCACGCCGCGCAGATTGGCTTGCCGAATCTCCAAGTGGGAGAAGTCATAGCCGGCCATCTCAACGTCCATGTCCACCCACAGATGGAGCAAATTGGCAACAGCATAGCCGCGCGGCGATGGCGAGGTCGATCGTAGCTTTTGGAAGATCTGGTCGAGTTGGGCGGCAACGGCGGGCTTGCCGTGGCGATTTATCAAACTTGCGAGGAGGGGTTGCAACAAGAGCCGTGTTTGGGTGTCGCGAATATATTCTTTGGCCTGGGCATTGAGCAGCCCGTAATGATGAAAGAGGTCGAGTTCGGCGCGTTCGACTTCCTGGCAGAGCCGCTCGACCAAGGTATCGGTCAGGTATTCGGTGATCACGTTTTGTAGAGAAAAGTGTATGCTCGGGCGTTTCCCGTCGGCCAGTGGGCGGTTTTCAACCGTTTCCAGCAGCGACCGTCGCTGTAAAGACCGTAATGCTTCTAGAAAGAGGCGTTTGGTGGGCGGGTTGATTAACTGGCTTTGCAGGTGGTCGGCGGAGATTGGTTCGCGCACAATGGCCAGCCAGAAGAGAATGTCCCGTTCCAGCCTGGAAAGTCGTTCAAATTGCTGGTCGAGCACATAGCGGATATCGTCAAAGACCAGCGGTTCTGCAGTGAGAAACGCCTTAATATCACCCGCATAGAAATCCTGAATGGTCTCCGCAATCAGCTTGAGCGCCAATGGGTTCCCCGAATAGCGGGAAACCAGCGCGCTCATCTCCTCAGAACGACCGGAAAGACCCGCGGCCTGCACGATCTGGATGCTCGGTTCGGCCGGCAGGCCGGCCAACATCAGCGATTGCACCTGTGGATAGTCCCGTTCCAGCCGCGCCGCTTGCACGGGCTGTTCACGGCTGGTGAGCAGCAGACAGCTTTGGTGTTCCACGCCCCCCATCCGCTCAATCAAAACTCCATATTCTGCATAGCCAGGGGAAAACATCCCTGCTTCATTACCGGCTTGCAGGATGCTCTCGAGATTGTCCAGCACCAGCAAACAGCGTTGCTGGCGCAAATGGCTAAGCAGCAGGTTCAGTTGGGCGGCGAATGTATCGGGTTGTCGGGTCTGCTGATATCCCGACAGGAATTCCAGCCAGCCTGGTAACAGAGCGGATAGGGGGGGAGAATTGACCAGCGAACGCCAGATGACGTGCGAGAAGGGGCGCGGTGCGCGCTGTGTTTGGGCGGAGGAATGTTGGGGAACAGGCGTAACTCCGTCATCGACTTCCTGATTGGCTGCCGGATCGACCACAAGGCGCGTCAGGCGCGCCGCCAACGCCGTTTTTCCCGAGCCCCCCATTCCCAAAATAGTGATCAGGGTGCATTGATCGGTCAAGAGCCACTTTTGCAGTTGGGCCCATTCCGCGCCACGACCATAGAAGGCGGCCGGTCGCGGCGCCTCCCCCCAGTCTACCTGCACAGCAGGGGCGGTCCCGGTTGCTTGCACAGATGAGGGGGGGGTCGTTGCGTCTGAGCGGTCGTCCACGTTTTGCGTATTGTCATGCGGTGCATTGTGACACGGCGCAGGAGCCGTGGGGTTTGTCTCGCTAGGAGCGGTTCTTTCACCAGTTGCACCAACATGCCGCAGCGTGGCCGATTGACCGGGGCGCATATCCAGCGTCAAGGCGCCGGCCTTGATCTGCTGATACAGGTCCACTACCTCGCGTTTCGGCTCGGCGCCAAATTCTGCCGCCAGAATCTTCAGATAGTGATCATATTGCAGCAGGGCGCGCGCTGGCTGACCCGCGAGGTAGAGCAGTTTCATGCGCTGCTGATGCCCGGTCTCACGCCAGGGCTCCAGCGTCAACAGCCGCTCGTTGGCGGCCAGGCCCCGCTCATATGCCTGCTGTTGGATATATAGTTCGGTCAATTGCTCTAAGCCACCCAGCGCCAGCATATGGTAGTGCTCGCGTTGGATGCGCACCCAATCTTCAAAAACCGTCGCCTCACGGATCGCAAAACCTGTCAAAAACTCATCGCGATAGAGCGCCAGCGCTCTTTCTAAGTTGGCCGCCAGCGGTATCTGGTTAGCGCCGCCGGGTGGCCGCAGCAACGCCGTAAATTGTTCCACATCGAGCGCGTAGGGGGCTTGCGGATTAAACGCCGCCGTGTAGCGGTCGATGTCTATGTAAGCGCCAAGCAGTGTGCGCAGGTTGGAAAAGGCGCGGCGCAGACTATTATGGGCGTATTTTTCGGCAGCATCTGGCCAAAAGTAGGCCGCCAGGGTCGTGCGGCGATGCGTTTGCTGGTTTGTGGCTAAGTAGATAAATAGGGCTTCGGCCTTGCGCGTTACAAAGCCCTTAACCGGCTCTCCATTTAGCAACAATAGAGGCGGTCCTAATAACCGCAGTTCAAGCTTGGACATTCAAATATCCTGAGCAGGTAAAATAGTCTTGAGTGACAACGATAATATCCTGAATTTTACGTGAAAGCAGTTAATTGTGCAACGAATTTTTTATGATTAATAAGCATGCACTGAAAAGGCCCAGCTTTTCTCAAAGAAAAGCTGGGCCTTTTCAGTGCACGCTGTGCGATATGAAGTCAGTCACTGTTCACAGCGCTACGGACTTACTGTCCCAGGGAAAACCTGGGCATGGAATCTTGGCTATAAATTTGGTCCAGATCAAAGTGATGCAACAGCTCAATCGCTCTTTTCGCCTGATGGGGGGCGACCCGGCTGCGCCAGGCATCAACGATTGATTCCCCGCTATGAATTGCACTCCACCGAAATGCGGTCTGCGCAGGCGTGCGCAAAGCATCAAAGGCAGCCCCGTCTAGCGGCAGGCCCAGAAAATCAAAGAGCCGGCAAAGTTCAACTTCTGGGTTTGTGCATAGCGCCTCATAGAAAAGCAGCAAAATCTGGGGTGGGTGTGGGGCCATGTCTACCGGCTGCCCAACGGCTGCGGGGAATAATGCAAACTGTTTGAGAGGTATGTAATTCTCGATAGCCCAAAGAAGCACGTTGACTTCAAACGGTTCGCGGACCGCTTCGCAGAGGGGGACAAACGGCGCCAGAAAATCGGTCAACAGCTTTGGTTGCAAGCGCATGGTATACAATCGCTCCACACTTTGGACCCACCCCAACCGAGTCTGCGAGTAGCTCACCGCGCAGGGATGACGCATGAGAAAGACCACTTTGAGCACCGGCATTTGCGTCACCAGCCATTTCAGCATCAAATTGGCGCGAATCGATTTAAGCAAGCGGCGGTGATATATGCCGGGCGCCACTGACTGGTCGGTCCAATCGCTATGGAACTGGCCGCGTAAAATACGCAGCGCACGTGGCTTAAAGAGCGGCGCCGGTTCTTCTGGCCGCAGATAGAGAGGATAGGGCGGTAAGGGGGGCAGAAAGCTCACTTTGTCCTGCCGGAACGGCTCGTGAATCAGGCGGTGATCTTGGCGATGATTGATGATATTTTGCACCCACGTTATGCCGCTGCGCCCAGAACCGGCTAATAGGACCGCCCGCTCCCCAGCCCGGTCGATAATTCGGCGCACATTTGGCCGAAGATGCATAGGCATGTCGTTCAGCACCATTTTCCTCCTTTAGCACTCGTCTACGAACTAGTCCACCGCAGCTCAAATAGGCCAATAGATTGGGTGGGACTTAGAAACCGAGTTTTTGCCAGAAACTCGGATAGTGCAAAATTGCACGTTTGTCAAGCCCCCAAATCAGGAGAATCCAAAAAAGGGAGTAAATCATGTTGGTAAATGCGTAACAACTGAATATATTGGTGAACGAGATCGATTTGCATGTTGAGCAAGTAAGCGATGGTAGAAATAGGGGTAGAGCGCTTAACCAAAGCCATGACCCGTTCATAACCTCGAATGTAATTGCCGACACTAGTGGGGGAGTGCTGAGTTCGCAGAGCAATGTCGGCCTCATCAACACCTTGCTCATAGAGTTGAATAATCTGGGCTTTATGCGTAGGACGCAGACCTTGGTCAAAGAAATAGCCTTTGGTGGGCAGGGGCTTGCCGGAATCAAGGCGAGCATCTTTAAGCAAGAGACAAACTTGCTCATGGGTGATGCCGAGCATCAAAGCTAAGTCAGCTTGGGTGAGCGTGATAGGGCCGTCGGGATGTGCGAGGCCATGTTCAATCAAGCGAATGACGCGATGTTGTAAGAGCGACCAGCGTTTTTCCTTGTTGTTAGGCGGTTTAGTCATGGCCTGTATATCCTCAGGTAAGAGAACGGGCCAAGGAATGGTAAGGGTTGTATGGTCACTAGCCGACTGACCAGGGAAAGCTTTGGTCTGGTCGACTTTGGTGCCCGTAAAGAGCATCCAGCCACTACTGATGCGCGTGGGGGCCGGATAAAACTCCTCGACCAGGCGTTGGACATCTTGGGCGAGGAATTTGAGCATCCCTTGCGAGTTGAGAAAGCCATAGTTGGTCTCCATCTCGTGCATAAAGGCCTGTTGAAAAGTGCGTTTGGCGGTGCCGACATAAGCTTGGCTGCTCATAGGTCCCCCTTTTTCGGCGCATCGTCGGGACGAAGGCCGTTTTGCAAGCGGTTCAAATGGAGTTCGAGCCGTTGACGACACTCTGGCTGATCGTAGCTCTCATAGAGCGTCAGATATTCGTCAAGCAAGGGTCGACTGACTTGGACCAAATGGGCTATCTCTCCAGGCGCAAACGCCTGACGATAGAGCAGGACGACGCGCAAGAATGTCCGGATATAGCGCTGAATCGAAGTGATGCTGTGATGCGTTTGGAGCACAATCTGGTCGTAGGTGGCTCCTTGTAACCAACGTCCCACAATTTGGCTTTTATGGGTTTGACCGCGACCGATGCCGTGAAGCTTGCCGCGGGTCGTGACCAGGATCCCCTTTGTTTCTAACGCTTTACAATCGCTTTTGATGGTGCGCACACAAACGCCGAGGGCCATGCTTAAGTCTTCCTGCGTAGCCACGGCTCCTTGTTCGAGCGCTTCACTAGCTAGGCGTTGAATGCGCACTCGGCGCAAGCTCACTCGACCATAGCTCTTGCGCACTGCGCTATCTTCATCCCCGGCATCTAGGGTCCAGATCACTTCCACTGTCGGCAGTTGGTCGAGTGGCTGGCCTCCTCCTCGGTCGTAGCGGGTCAGATAGCGTCTGATTTGACCCGCTTTGAGTTCTCGGCTGCCTTCTAGACTGGCTTTGGCTTCTTCCACGATAGCCTGCGCTATACGGGGTGGTAGGCGAAACTCTTGTTCTAATTTGCGCAGAAAGTGTCCTTCTCCTGTTTTGCTCGCACTTCTGCTCTCGATGCTTGGTGTGGGCATTTTTGCACCTCCTTGTTTCTTAAGTATACGTTGAGGTGCAACTTTGCACTATATAGGTTTCTCGAACCGTCGGCGTATTTAGGCCGCACTGTACTAGGCCGCCACTCGACCGCTCCGCTTTGTGCGCACGTAGTCGGATATATGTTCGCCATAGTGGGCCACAAAATCCTGCGTATAATCGTCGGGCTGAATCAGTCGGCGGCAGTTGGCCGCCCCGCACGTGCAGACAAAGGGCGTCATCGCGTTGGCGCCGAGGGTGGCGTAATCAATCGTGATTTCCTCGCCCGCGGCAATGGGACGGCGCGCCGTCAAATTGAGCCCGGTCAGCCAGGCGTTGGGATCGCAGGCGTGGCGCACGGGTTGCCAGCCGCCGGGCAGATTGCTCCATAGCGCGTATACGTTTTCAGAGAGCGGGTGGGCATGATGTGCGAACCACGCGCGCTGATCGGCATCCCAATTCTGCTCCACATGGGTCCGGCTTACCAGCAGCTGCGCCATCTCCTCAAAGGGCGCGATGACCTCCCCTTCGGCAATGGCTCCCACCGCAAACATTCCATAATGCTGTTGGCTGTCTAGATAGAGTTGCCACTTGGGCGCCGCTTGGCGGCTGCGCTTGCGCGCCGCGGCCAGAATGGCGTTGACAAAATGCGCGTGGCCCCGCGGATCATGCAGCAAAATAAGGTCAGCGCTGCCTTCGGCGCTGGGCGGGTAAAAGATGCCGCAGTTGGGGTTGATCTCCAAAATGTAGAGCTCTCCGGCCGCATCCATGCGAATGTCGCAGCGACCGTAACTGGTCCCGTTGAGCCCCACAAAGAGCCGCCGCGCCATTTCCTGCAAACGCTCGCTCAAGGCGGCATCTGTGCAGGGGGCGCAGGTCATGGTGGCATAGGTCTTCCATTTGAGGTCGAAATGTTTGAAGCTTTCGCCGGGCGCAAATTGAAACTCGACGGGCAGATAGGCAAAGGGATGGCGCGCATCATCGGCGTTTTCGGCCACCAGCACCGTGAATTCACGCCCCTCAATGAACTCTTCGATCAGCGCCGCGCCATATGCGCCAATGGCGCGCGCGGCTTCCGCATGGAGCGCGGCAGGCGTCTCCACGCGGGAGTGGCGCGTCAGACCGATGCTGGCGTAGCTGCTGGGGTGCTTGACAATCAGCGGAAAGCGCAGATGGCTGGCCGCAAAAGCAACGCCGGCGTCAGCGGTCGCCATGACGTAGGCCGGCGTCTGGATGCCCCACATGCGGCAGACCATTTTCATGGCCTCCCGCGACGGCTCATAAAAAGCCGCATTGGCGCCAGTAAATGGCGCGCCCAACCGTTCCAGCGCCTGCACCACTTCGATGCCGGGCCGGTCTTCATCCCAAGCGCCATCGCACAGGTTGAGGAACAGATCAAAATCGCGGCGGGCCAGTTCGATCACCTGCTGCACCGCCGTGGCTTTGCGCAGACAGTGGCGCTCGCACGTATGCTCTTGTAAATAAGGCAGCGGGTCCGCCGGCGGGTCCAGCTCTTTCAGTGGTGATTGGGAGTGAGCGTAGGAGTCTTCGAGGATGCAGATTTTCATATATCAGTAGAGGAGCGGAGGAGTAGAGGAGTGGGTCGTCTCTACTCCTCTACCCCTCCACTCCTCCACTTTAGCTTGTCCGCGAGGACACCATATTTCGAATCCAGCTCAAGTCACTTTCGGCGAAATCGGGCGGCGGTGGCGTTGCGGAATAATCGATGGAGAGCGCGTAATAGGCTTCATCGTAGACGGATGTGAACGCGGCTTGCAGGTCCAGCACGGCGTCCTTATCCGGCGCGCGCAGCGGAATGGGCAGCCGCGGCAGCACGTCCACTAGACCGAGCGGCCAAATTTCTACATGGCTGGTCGCTGCGCGCGTCAAGGCAATGATATAAGGTTTGTTTGGAATGCCGGCGAATTCCCACACCCGCGCGCCGCGGCGCAACAGATCGATTTCGAGCAGATGTACTTGGGCTTGCCGCAGTCGCTCTGATTTTTGGCGGTATTTGCGCAGGTGCGGCTCGCGCTTGTTGATGGGCGAGAGGATTTCGATGCTAGTCACCAGTTGATTTTCGGCCACGTCGCGAATCTCCACAGTGACCAGGCGCACTTGCGGCAATGTGATGGTCAGCGGCGCCGGCGTTGCCACCAGTTCAGCCGTTGCTCCCCCTAGGGCGGATGCTGGTGTCGGGCGCGCTTTCACCACCTCCACATCGGGATACATAACGCCAATCTCAGCCGCGT
>JAWKON010000089.1:0-28379 GCA_041391125.1 Caldilineaceae bacterium | reverse complement strand
TGCTCCTGGGGTGACGCCAGCAAGTCGCGGGCCAGCGCATGCACCGTTTCCACCAATTTTGGCGAAAATGGCCCCACACCATCGGGCAAATCAGCCAACGTGGCGCGCATCTCTTCAATCAGTTCTGTAAAGCGTGCAAATTGATGCTGTTCCGGCTCGGGCCGCCAAAGCCTCTGCATAACATCGGCGGCGATTTCGGTAGCGCGGGCGTCATCTGCGACGGTCAGCAGCATAGCGCCGGGCTGCACCCGCTCCAGCAGCAGAATCCCCCGCTCCGCATCGCCAAAGAGCAATCGGGCAATGCCGCGGCCGTCAAAGATGCGCAGTGCTTCAATTTCTGTGGTCAGCTCTTCGTTCGGTACGCCTAATTTCAGGACAACATCCATCCCGTCGGCGCCGGTGGCGGGCAGCACGTAATTATACGAAAGCGGCGCAAAGGGCGGCTGCACGCGCAGCGACCAGCGCTCGGCGCATTCATCGACCAGGGCGGGCAGCGCAGCCAGCCAGGCGTGGCCCGCGTCGTCATACAGGTTGCGCATGGTGTGGGCGAATTGGGCGGGAATCTCGATCATGCAATCAACTCCGTTTCGGGCGCTGGCTCAACGGCCGCACCATACACCCAGATCACCACCCCGCTGAGCAGGCGGATGACGCCGCCCACAGCCAACCCCGTCCGCAGCCCGATCCAGGCGCCAACGACCGGTCCCAGCAGCGAACCCGTCAAAACAGCCACATTGGTGAGCAGGCTATACCAGGCCATGTAATTGGGGCGCTGATCGTCCGGCACCCGGTCTAGCACATAGCTGAGTATGGCGCCACCGGCAATCCCCCACCCAATGCCCGAGAAGGCCGAAGCCAACAAAAATGCCACGGGATGCGCCGACATGGCGGTGATACTGGGGTAGGCGCTGAGCAACGCAGAGCCCACGGCCAATCCTTTCTGATTGCCCAGCCAGCCAGCCACCCGCGCCAGTTGCGTAGCGCTGACAAATTGGCACACATAAAAGAGCGCCGACCCATAGCTGATCAACTGGTCGCTGTAACCCAATTCGGATACCCAATAGGGGTAATAGAGCGCATTCGGGATATAGAGCGCCACATACATAAAACCGATGACCAACATGGCGCGGCCAAAGTCACCGCGCAGAATTTTCACTTGGGGCAAACGCAACTGCGGGCGGCGGCGCAAAAAGCGAAAGGCCATGGGGGGCCGAATCAACCCGCCAGCCGTAAAAGCGCCGGGCCGCGCCACATCTTTCACCAGTTGCGGCTCATTGTAAGGTTCAACCGGCTTGGTCTGATCATTGAGAAACCAGAGATGCAGCGTGCTCATGGCGCCGGCAATGGTCGCCAGCCCGAAAACTAGTTGATAGCCCAGCGGAAAGGGCAACCTGTCCAGCAGCGCGCCGCAGAGCAGCGACGAAAGCACAGACGCAATGGCCAACAGCGCATAGCGAACGCCGATCACGTGGTTGCGCCAGGCGGGTGGCACAATGGCGGCAAAGAGCGCGTTAAAGCTGATGGCCAGCAGCGTTCCCGGCACGCCCATGATCACGGTGAGCAGCAGTACCACGTTGACCTGCAGGCGCTCGGCAAAGAGTACGGCTAATAGCGGCCAAATAAGATAATAAAAGCGAAACACAAATGCCGACCAAAACACCGATCGGTCCATCTTTTTGTTTTGGAGCCAATATCCTGCGGGCAGCGAAATCACCAGCGCCACCAGCGCCGGAATGGCGGAAAACCAGCCCAGTTGGGTGGTGGTAGCGCCAATGCGTGTGAGATAGACCGAGCCAAAAGCGATCAGGCTGCCGTTGATAATGCCAAACCAGGCGATCTCAAAATAGAGATGGCGGAAGTTGCGGCGATGAAGTTCGGGTATCGATGTACGGGCCATGCAATGCTTTCTAAAAGTTCAAGTAATTGTACAGCGAAGTATCGCTTCAAATCGACAAGTTGGCAGGTTGAAGGTCGAACGTTGCAGGTTGTAGGAGATTCTTGTCAAGGAGATAAAAATTCAACTTTCAACTTGCCACTTCACAAAACTTGCGCCGTTTGCTTGAATCATGCGTTACCAAATCATTTATAATTGAATCGTGATATTTTGCCCGATCATATGACTAAAGCGCCAATAGGATAAAGAGTGAATTGCACAAAAAAGCCCGGCATCTTGGAAGATGCCAGGCTTTGGGTACTGACTTATTTACAGAAAAGTTGAGATTAGCGAATCGACAGCATTTCCTGATAGGAGGGCAGCGGCCAGTAGTTGTCCGCTACGAGTCCTTCCAACTCATCCACCGTGCCGCGAATGGCCAGCATCAGCGGCAGCAGCGTATGACAGCAGTGTTCGGATTCGGCCTCCAAGCCGTGCGCCTCTGCGCCCAAACTTTCCTCCAGCTTGTTCAAATCGCCCTGGAGCTGATTGGCCAGATTGGCCACCCGTTTCAGCGTGCTGCAGTCAAAGTCGATGCCCGCATCTTTCACGTCATCGGCCGCTTTCGCCAGATCGCGAATCATGCTGACAGCGGCTGGGAAGATTTGCGTGCGCCCCATGCTCAGCACCAGGTTGGCTTCCACCAATACCTGCTTCACATATTGTTCCAGACGTACTTCCATGCGGCTCATGGCTTCGCGCTCGTTCAACACGTCATATTTGCCAAAGAGCGCCACCACCTCGGGTGAACCCAGCACGGGCAGCGCCTCGGCCGAGTTGCGCATGTTGGGCAGACCGCGCTCTGCCGCCTCTTGGTGCCACTCATCGGTATAGCCGTCGCCATTAAAGATCACGCGCCCGTGATCGACCATGATCTGTTGAAGCAGTTTGCCCAACGCGGCGTCAAACGAGCCATTGGAGGCGGCCGGTTCCAATTGGTTGGCAATGTAGTCCAGCGATTCAGCCAGAATCAGGTTCCAAACCGTCAGCGGCCAGGCAATGGTCTGGCTGGAGCCCACAGCGCGGAACTCAAACTTGTTGCCGGTAAAGGCAATGGGGCTGGTGCGGTTGCGGTCGCCCGAGTGTTTGGGCAGCGCCGGCAGCGTATCCACACCCAGACGCAGCACATCTTTGGCCTTGGACGATGTGGCGCCACCCGTCCGCTGGATCTGCTCGAAAACATCGGTCAACTGGTCGCCCAGGAAGATCGACATAATAGCCGGAGGCGCTTCGTTGGCGCCCAGGCGATGGTCATTGTCGGCCGAGGCGACGCTTGCGCGCAACAGCTTGGCATGAACATCCACCGCGCGGATCACGGCGCCGCAGAAAGCCAGGAAGCGAGCGTTCTCATGCGGCGTTTCGCCCGGCTCCAGCAGGTTGCCCACGCTGGCGTTGCCCAGCGAGAAGTTGAGATGCTTGCCGGAACCGTTGATGCCGGCAAAGGGTTTCTCGTGCAGAATGGCCACCAGACCGTGCTTTTCCGCCACCCGCCGCAGCATGAGCATGATCAGCTGCTGGTGATCGGCGGCCACGTTGCCATCTTCGTAGACCGGTGCAATTTCAAACTGGCCGGGCGCCACCTCATTATGGCGGGTCTTGACCGGCACGCCCAGCTTGAAGAGTTCGCGCTCGGATTCCAGCATAAAAGCCAGCACGCGCGGCTCAATCGAGCCGAAATAGTGGTCATCAAACTGCTGGCCTTTGGCCGGGGCGGCGCCAAAAAGCGTGCGACCAGACGTGCGCAGGTCGGGGCGGGCCACGAAAAACGCCCGGTCTACCAGGAAATATTCCTGCTCGGGACCAGCGGTGGAAACGACCGGTGTGCGGCTATCGTCGCCAAAGAGCTTCAGTACGCGGCGGGCCTGCTTATCCAGCGCCTGCATGGCGCGCAGCAGCGGCGTCTTCTTGTCCAGCGCCTCGCCGGTCCACGACACAAAGGCGGTGGGAATACAGAGCGTGGCGCCGTTGGGATTTTCAATAATGTAGGCCGGGCTGGTCACGTCCCAGGCGGTGTAGCCACGCGCTTCAAAGGTTTGGCGGATGCCGCCGGTGGGGAAGCTGGAGCCATCCGGCTCGCCCTGAATGAGCTGTTCGCCGCTAAATTCGGCAATAGCCGTGCCATCCCCTGTGGGGTTAAAGAAACTGTCGTGCTTCTCGGCCATGAGGCCGGTCAGCGGGTAAAACACATGGGCATAATGGGTGGCGCCCAACTCCATGGCCCAATCTTTCATGGCCGAAGCCACCACATCGGCAATAGATTCGTCAATCTGGGTGCGCTGTTCAATCGTCTTGGCCAGCGACCTGTAGACTCCCTTGGGCAGCCGTTTTTTCATCTCCGCCTTGTCAAACACATTGGCGTTGAAGAGGGCGCTGGTGGGCGCGCTCTGGTAATCGAAGGTCTCCTTTGCGGCGCCATGCGTAACGGACGCAATGGCTTCTAACCGGGCTTGGTTTCCACTCATTTCTGTCTCTCCGTCTAGGTTAAAACTCTGATTTGTACACTTTGCATTTCGTTTATTTATTCAACGGGTCATGTCTAATCTATGACCCTATATAGTTTAGCAAAGTGCAAATGAAACAACATAGGTAACTTATACAAAATTATGCATCAACCACTGTGCAAGCTGCACAATGAATCTAATCATTACACCGCAGCCTTGTTGGCGATACAGGGTTGGCGATACAGGGTTGGCGATACAGTACGCATCGGTCTCGATTGGTGAATCCGCCCTGGCCCTTGACCAGGTTGAGATCGACTGTCAGGCCCTTCCAGCCAGCGCAAACAGTCGGTGGACCAACCAAATTCGGCGCCTAACCCCAAGCCATGGCGCCCTTTTTCATAAACGTGCAATTCAAACGGTACGCCATTTTTGCGCAGCGCCGAGGCAAAGAGGATGCTGTTTTCCACCGGCACGGCGGCATCTTCCCACGTGTGCCAGATAAAGCAGGGCGGCGTCTGCGCGCTAACGTGCTCCTGGCAAGAGACGCTGTGCGCCAGCGCGTCGTCGGCATTTTCGCCCAATAAATTCGTGCGACAACCCTCGTGCATATGTTCGCCCTGCATGGTGATCACGGGGTAGCACAGAATGCCGAAAGCAGGGCGCAGCGGCAACGCGCTCTCATACGGCGTATGGGCCACCAGCGTGTGCGCCGCCAGATGGCCGCCTGCCGACGAGCCCATGACGCCAATGCGCTGCGGGTCCACGCCAAAATCGGCGGCGTGCGTGCGCACCGTTTCCAACGCGGCCAGCCCATCCTCCAGCATGGCCGGGTGGCGGAAACCGTCGCCGCCCAAGCGATAGGTCACCACAAAACAGGCGTAACCGTGCTGAGCAAAAAAGCTGGCGTAGCCCGGCCCCTCATGCGCGGCCAGCCCTCGATAGCCGCCGCCGGGGAATATCACAATTCCCGCGCCTGTGGCCAGCCCGGGTTGCGGCAAATAGCACTCAATTTGCGGCGCCGGCGCGGTTGTCCCGCTGGCCAGCGCACCAGTCAGTTGCTGCATGGTTTTCTCCTGTTCAGAATCGCCAGGGAAGAAATGGAGGCTGAGCTTGTCGAAGCCGGACCGCTGCGGCTTCGACAAGCTCAGCCTCCGTTCAATCACCTGACTTTATGCTTGATTTCCATTATTTCTCAGCTACCGCCCCAGATACGCTACCCTCAACTGCTCATTGTTGCGCAGATTTTCCGCGCTATCGGCCAACACCACGCGCCCGGTCTGCACCACGTAGCCGCGGTCGGCAATGGAAAGCGCCATATTGGCGTTCTGCTCCACCATAAAAATAGCCGTGCCTTGGGCGTTGATCGACTGGATTAGCTCAAAATTCAGCTCAACCAAAATGGGCGCCAGCCCCATAGAGGGCTCATCCATCAGCAGCAGCTTGGGCCGCGACATAAGCCCGCGCGCCATGGCCAACATCTGCTGCTCGCCGCCGCTGAGCGTGCTGCCCGGCTGTTCATAACGCTCCTTCAGCCGCGGAAAGAGGGTCAACATGCGCTCCAGATCTTCCTCCACGCCCGCTTTGTCCGAGCGCAGATAGGCGCCCATGAGCAGATTTTCGCGGATGCTCATGTCACCAAAGATGCGCCGATTCTCCGGCACCACCGCCATGCCGCGGCCAATGCGATAGCTGGTGGGCTGCTCGGTCACATCCTCGCCGCGAAATTCTACCGTGCCGCTGCTCGGCTTGACCAGCCCTAAAATGGTCTTCAGGGTGGTCGATTTGCCCGAGGCGTTGCCGCCCAGCAGGCAGACCAGTTCACCGGGATAGATGGTCAGATTCACATCCTGCAGAATATGAATCACGCCGTAATAGGTGTTGATGTCGGTGAGTTGGAGCAGTGGTTGTGCGCCGTTGGTCGTCATAATGCTATCGCTATCCTAATGCACGGTGTTGCCGCCCCAAATAGGCCTCGATCACCTGCTCGTTGGCCGTGACTTCGGCGTAGGAACCTTCGGCAATCTTCTGGCCATAGTCGAGCACCGCCACGCGGTCGGAGATCTTTTCCACCACGTTCATGTCGTGCTCAATCAGCAGAATCGTGTAGCCCGTGGCGCGCAGCTCGCCAATCAGATCGGTGATCTCCGCCGACTCTTTGGGGTTCATGCCGGCGGCCGGTTCATCCAGCAGCAGCAGTTTGGCGCCGGTCATCATGGCGCGAGCGATCTCCAGCCGCCGCCGGTTGGCGTACGAAAGGCTGTAGGCGGGCTGATCGTAGCGGTAACCCTGCAAGCGTTGCCCAAAGAAGGCCAGCATCTCCTCGGCGCGGGCGCGGATGGCCGCCTCTTCGCGCCGCCACGGGGGCAGCCGCAAAACGGTGGAAAGGACGCCCTGTCGCGTATGGCAATAGGCCGCGGCCATCACGTTTTCGATGACGCTCATGTTGAGAAAAACGCGCAGCGTCTGAAACGTGCGCGCAATGCCCAGCGCGGTGATGGTGTGCGGCGCCTTGCCCACCAGCGACGCCCCGCGAAACTTGATGTCGCCGCGGTCCGGGCGATAGATGCCGGTGATCAGATTGAGCAGCGTGGACTTGCCGGCGCCATTGGGGCCGATCACGCTGACAATTTCGCCTTCGCCCACGCGCAGGCTCAGGTCATTGGTCACCTGGAGGCCGCCAAAACTTTTGATAAGATTGGTGAGTTCGAGCATGGGCGTCATACGATTTTGACTTCCGTTTTGCCCAGCAGCCCCTGCGGCCGCACAATCATCAGGATGACCAGCGTGAGCCCCACAATTAAGACGCGCGTGGCCGCCGGATTGGCCACCAGCGTCGTCTCCCAGGCAAAGGCAAAGGCGTAGATGCTCAGCCCCAGCAGCCCATTGTGCCAGAGCGGGCGACTACGCAGCAGCAGCGCGCCCAGCAGGATCAGCACCGCCGCGCCCGTCACCACGTTGCCCACCGTCGCGAAGTTGACCGGAATCACCAGCCAGCCCTGCACAGCCCTGTTGAGCAGCGAACCGGCGGGCGGATACCCTGCATCCAGCCCCGGCGCCAGCAGATTGATGACCAGCTTGAAGAGATAACCGCCGCCGATGGCGCCGCCCAGCAGCCAAAGCAGCCGCCGCCACGGGCGGATGGTCGTGAGCAATCCGATGATCAGCGCGCCATAAAAGAGATACCCCGCAATAGCCACGCTGCGCAGCAGTTCGGGCAAGGCGGTGAAGATCAGCGCGCCGATCAGCGCACCGGGCAGGCTGCCCAGCCCGCCCAACACCACCATGGCGTACAGGTTGATCAGCGTGAGCGCGCCGTAGCGCGGATTCGGCACCACGTTGCCCTGAAAAGCTGCATCCACCGAACCCGCCAGCGCCGCGATCCCGGCGCCGATGGCAAAGGCCAGCAGCTTGAGCCGCCGCGTGGGCATGCCCATCACCTCGGCGGCCAGCTCATCCTCACGCACGGCGCGCCACGCGCGGCCCATGCGCGAGCTATTCAAATGCATCACGACGACGTAGACCAGCACCACCAGCGCCAAAAGCAGATAGTAATATTGGGCGGTCGAAGCAAATTCGTAACCAAAGAGGCTAATGTTGTCCAGATTGTTGATGCCGTTGGGGCCGCGCGTAAAGTCCACCGGGCGCGCCCACCCTGGCATGGAGACGCGCGTCATGGTCAGCGCCAATTGCAGAAAAACCTGCCCGAAACCCAGCGTCACAATGGCCAAATAATCACCGGCCAGCCGGATGGAGACAGCGCCAATGCCATAGCCAATGGCGGCCACCAGCAGCACAATGGCCGGAATGCTGATCATGGATGGGATCGCCAATCCGTACGGAATCAGCCCCGGAATCTGCACAAATTCGGACGACAGATAGGCATAGAGATAGCCCGCAATGCCCATAAAGGCAATGTAGCCCAGATCGAGCAGCCCGGCATAGCCCACCACCACCGTCAGCCCCATGGCCAGAATGGCAAAGGTAAAAAAGCGCACGGCCGTCCGCAAAATAAAGCCGTTGTCGCCCAGCCCCAGCGCATCCAGCACCAGCTCACTGCCGGTCAGCAGCGGGAAAGCCAGCGCCAGCGCCAGAAAAAGTCCATATTGGATTGGTGTGGGAATGCGCTGCCACAGGGCGGCGATCCGCCCACCCAAGCCGGTGGGCCGCTTTTGCCGCCCCCCGATTTGGGCCACCCATTCATCGCTGCCAATTTTCGGTTCGGGTGTATCTGTTGTACGAGATGTAGTCGACATAGAACTCACTATGCAAGCCATGACCGTCAAAACAATCCCGGAATCTTTGGAGATTCCGGGATTATTTTGACTCCACTTCACACCTTTTGGATCAGCGGTCGCCTGCCGCCCGCTGGGCCGGATGAGCAGCACCGCCACCAGCAGCAGAAAAGCAATGGCATCTTTAAACGTGCAGGGATCGAAATGTAGACGCTGGCCATCACCTCCACCATGCCCAGCAGCAACCGCCCAGCGCCGCGCCGGGTATGCCGCCGATGCCGCCAATCACGGCGGCGGTAAAGCCTTGAGCCCGGCCAAGAAAACCCATGGTGTGGCGAATGCTAAAAAAGACAATGCCACCCGTGCCACGTCGTCGGCCGGCCAAAACAGCCCCAATAAAAAAGGTGGCCATGATCACCCGGTTTATGCTGACGCCCATCATAGCCGCCGCGCTCCAAATCCATAGAGACGGCGTTACGGCCCCGCCTCAGCCGCGTGCGCTGCACAAACACACGTCAGCGCCAGCATCAGTCCAAAAGTCAAGCCAATCACCAGCAGCCGGGCCGCGTGGATGTGCGCAGATCGCCCACCTTCGGCACGGGCGTCGGTGGGGATCAGCGCGCGCTGCCGCCGTAGGTTCCACGGCTGCGCGCCGACTGTGATCTGCACCAGGTTTTGCAGCAGAAACGAGACGCCCAGCGCGCTGATCAATGGGGCAATGCGCGGGGCGTAGCGCAGCGGTCGATAGGCAAAGCGCTCCACCGCCACGCTAACCACACCTGCCCCCACCATTGCTGCCACCAGCATCAGCACAATGATCAGCGCCGTGGCAGCGCCTTCACCCACACAAACATGGTGCAGACGCCGGGCCCAGAAAGCGCCAATCATATAAATATCGCCGTGGGGCAGTTGAGCAGCTTAAGAATGCCGTAGACCATCGAGTAGCCCAGCGCGATCAGGCGCATATACGCCCAACGCCGTGGCCGCTGAGGATGGTTTGGGGCAGCAAATCGAGAAAGTGATCCATGATCGAATTGAATTCGCTGCGAATGGGGGGAATGGCCACAAAAACACAAAGAACACAAAAATGGGAAGATAAATTGGGCTCTTGGGGATCTCATATGGTCGACAAGGCTAGCGGCGGTTGAGTAGGCCGGTGCAGTTTCCGGCCGTATCGAAACCAAAGCGGGTCTACCACAGGAGATATCATTGAACCCTATATTTCTGTGTTCTTTGTGTTTTTTGTGGCGATTAAAATTAGCCCAAAGCGGCCTTAGTCCAGCAGCACAAACGCGCCATCTTTCACCTGGAAGATGGAGAAGCCGCCGGCGGCCTGATTGCCCTCGCCAAAGCTGATGGGGATGCCCAGCACCGTGCTCTCCAAATTCAAATTGGTGAGCGCATCGACCACGCAGCCGCGGCTCACATCACCCGCCTGCACGCAAGCGCCCACCGCTTCCAGCAGCACCTGGGTGGTCAGCCCGGCTGCGCCGCCGAAGCCGCCAAACTCCTCGGCCCCGGTGATCTCGCGGAAGCGGGCGTTCATGTCCGCCGCTTCTGGCACCAGATTGGGATCGGGCGAGAAGAAGGTCACGTATGTGCCCTCGGCCGCGTCACCCGCGTTGCCCACCCAGTTGAGCGAGAAACCGCCATCGGCCAGGAAATAGACACCTTCGTAGCCCTGTTCGCGCAACTGCACGGCCAGCGTACCTTCCTGGTTTTCGATCTGGCTGGGGAAGAGCACCGCATCCACGCCTGCCGCCATAATCGCTGTCACCACGGATGAGTAGTCGGTCTCTTCCTGGGTCACCGAAGCGCGCTCCACGGGGATGCCGGCGTCGCTCAGAATGGCTTCCACTTCATCATCCAGCCCCACCGAATAGGAGGACTGATCATCCACCAAATAGACCGCGGTGACGCCCAGCGTGTCGAGCAGATAGCCCGCAATGGTCTTTGCTCTGGTCATGTCGGTGGGAATGGGGCGGAAGAAGGTGGGCGCTGGCTGGGTCAGGCCGGTGGCCGTGCAGCTGGCGTCACGTGGGCCAATCCGGCCGCTTCAAAGACCGGCTGCGTGGACTACAGACCTGGCTGCTCGCCGACCAACCACGCCGATAATGGCCTCTTATCACAAACCGCTCGGCCACAATCTTGCCCACATCCGGGTTGATTTCCGTGTCGCCCTCCACAATGTTGACCGGAATGCCCCACTGCTCGCTGTAGATTTGGGCCACCGCTTTGGCAAAGCCCCAACATCTCCTGGCCAATAAAGGCGGCGCCGCCGGTCAGCGGCCCCATAAAGCCAATGGTGACCGATTCGGGCATGGCGGCGGCCGCGCCGGCGACCAGTTGAGGCTTCCTCGGCGGGTGCTTCGGTGGCTTCCGGCTCGGCCTTCGCAGCCGCGGCTTTCCAGCCGGCTGCAGTGAGCCGCCGCCGCATCGCCACCCGCTTCCGGCGCCACGCGATGGCGGCCAGCACCATGATTGCAACCAGCAGCAGCGCCAAGAACTTGGTGAATTTAACCCATTATCTTTCTCCTTGTCAGTTGGTTAATGATCGGTTGGGGGGTGTGCGTAATTGAGTAAAATTTGAAGAATAAATTCTAAGTACACATTTTAACGTTAGAAACATCTCCATTTGACATTGGATACACGGACGGGCAATTTCTAAATCGTCCGTGTATCCAATGTCCGTGGGAAAAGCCAAATCAGTGGCGCAGCAAGTTACTAAATCAAATGAACTGAGTCTGCTGCCCATCCATATAGACCACACCTGCCTTCCGTAGGCGGCATCCTGCTCCAGCATAAGGCGCACTTCCTGCCCGCCCCATTCGGCATGTGATCACACTTAGTTCGACCGTGTAAACGGTGTCGAAGTGCATGACCAGCATCGCCGCGTTGGGCATTCTTCCTGCTCCCCACGGCAACCCAGCATGAGTGGACCTGCTCGTGCAGAAAGTGGCTGAGCGAGTGAACAGATGCGGGTTGGGGATGTCGGCGGCGTGGGCGCACCAATGCGGCTGGCAGAATTTGATTGCTCCGTTTGCCCCTGCTGCCAACTTCCAGTGAAAAATATCCGCAGCCGGTTGCCCACTGCCATGCCGGCAAGCAGACTTGCCTGCTGCTCCGTTTCACCAGGGCGCAGCACATAGGCCATCTCCTGCGGATCGGTGAGCAGCCGCAGATACTCGACGCCCACATCGCAGTGCAGCAGATCGCCCGCGCGGATGACCGGATCATCGGCGCCCCAGCGCGCCGTGTTTTCATGGCTGCGGATGCGCAAAAAGAAGGGCGGAAATGAAACGGGCAGCCCCATGTCGGTGGCGCGCTGCCACCAGTGCCAGCGCGCAGGTCTTCAATGATGGTGATCCCTGGCGTCACCACCTGGCGCGAGAAGCATTCTTTGATCAGCGCGTGGGCCATCTTGGCGGCGTGCTGATACAGCTCCAACTCGGCAGGCAAACGCGTCTCCAGCCAGCGGATGGCCAGCGGCTCGGCCGAAACCAGGCGCGCCGTCAAATCAGCGCCCAGCGTCTCCACCAATTTCTGCTTGAGCGAAACCGTCAGCCCGTCCGCCGCCCAGATAATCGGCGATTCGTTGATGCCAATACGCTGCGGGTTGCGCTCCGCAATCACTCGACGCAGGCAGCCCCACTGATCGTCATCATGATTGGCGTTCCAGGCGTCGGTCATCAAGCCCAACATGTTGGTGCGCGAAATGTTGATGCGCTCCACCGGAGCGCCCGCTTCCGGCTGATAAAAGACGACCATCTGCAAAATGGGCGCCCACACCTGCCACGGCGTAATCGTTTTGAAGATGGGGTCGTAGTTGTCCTCGTGGCAGATAATCAGCCACATGTCGATGCCCGTTTCGGTCATAACGGCGGGCAGCACCGTGTCAAAACGCTTTTGCAGCGTGGCGTTGACAATGCGCGCCCGTTCGCGCACGGGCAGGACTTGGGGGAATGTGGAAGTGGGCGGAGTAGATGGCATGGGATTTCTCCAAGTCAAATAAAGATTGAGAAAACAATACAGGTATATGGCAGCATAGTATTTTCCCAAGTAAATGTCAAACGATACGATTCTCCTCTTGGGGTATACTTTGCGCTTGCGTTCCCCAAACCGTCCTCGCCAGAGGTAATGGCTGGGTAAAGGTAACTCACAGCCCACGACACAACATCGAGCTCCATGCCGCCTTCTCCCCAATGAAATACTTGACGCAATGTTATCTCTACTGCGACAATATATACTTATGCTCCGCATTAAGTATATAACCATAATATCGTTTCGGCGTGCCAAGTTTGAGCCCGTTAGAAGCAGCCATATACAATCATAGATGACCGCTGAGAAGTATTCCCATCGTCACTCGTGAAACCGCCCTATGACCACCGGACCAATTCACCCTCTACGATCTAGCCATCGTTGTCGAAAGCATCGAAGGCCACTGCACCTGCAACATGCGCGTGGGTGACTGTTTCTATCTGCGCGGCGGCAAGCTGTCGCTGCCGGATGGCGCCGACTTCTGCCTCTATGCCCTGCAGGCCGTCATCCCGCTGCTGCCGGCCAAGCAGCGCGCCAATCACCCCGCCGACTGGATGGAGACCGACAGCCGCGCCGTCTGCCCCGACCCCGCCTGCCGGCTCACCATGCGCATCGACCGCGTTGGCGCGCGCACGCTGCGACATGATGACGTGAGCCCGATTCCGTGGGTAGAGGCCGCCCAGCAGTGACCGGCTAGCCCTGAGCGGATGGCCCGTTCTGATTTCAACTGCACGGCAAATGTCATTAAGTTAAGAGTTTTCGTGTCCATCGTAGACAGTTTTCAGTGCTCAGTATTCAGTTCGGAACTCACACCGAATACTGAGCACTGAAAACCGCTAACTTAACGACATTGGCTGAACCGTAATAAGCTTTTGTGAATTCTGTATTGCTGTGTCTATTCTACCAACTATAAAGGAGTGTCAGACCCCTATGTCTCAATATCGCACCGCCATCATCGCTTGCGGCGTCATCGCCCGCGTGCATGCGCGCGGCTGGCTGGGCGTCCCCGGTCAGCCCACGGCCATTGGCGCCATTGCCGACACCAACCCGGACGCCCGCCGTGAATTTGGCGACTTTTTTAATGTGGGCCAGGAGCACCGCTACGCTGACTATCGCGAGATGCTCGACAAGGAGCGGCCCGATTTTGTGGATGTGTGCTCGTGGCATCAGCAGCACGCCGAAATGGTGATTGCCGCCGCCGCCCGCCGCCCCAAGGCCATTATCTGCCAGAAGCCCATGGCCGTCAGCCTGGGCGAGGCCGACGAGATGCTGACCGCCTGCGTGCGCAACGGCGTCAAGCTGGTTATCGCGTTCCAGCGCCCGCACCACGCCACCTGGCTGCAAGCGCGCGATCTGATCCGCCAGGGCGCCATTGGCAAAGTCATCCAAGTTCAACTGGACGATGGCGGCAATCTGCTCAACACCAACTCGCACAACATTCGGCTGGCCCTCTTCCTCATGGGCGAGCCGCAGGCCGAATGGGTTATGGGCGCGGTGGAGCGCACCACCGATTTGGTCGAGCGCGGCCTGCCGGCAGAGGATGCTTGTCTGGGGCTGGTGCAGTGCAGCAACGGCGCCACCATTTTGATTCAGGGCAATCTGGTGCGCGGGTTGGGCCAAGGCTGCCGCGTCATCGGCGCCGAGGGCATTATGGAGCTGGACACCACCCATCACCCCGACAGCGAAATTCCCACCGACGGCCCCATGTACACGCCCGAAATTCCCTCAGCGCGCTACAACTACGAAATCGGCGTGGTGCGCTATATGAATGGCTCCACCAACGGTTGGCAGCAGGTGGAAGCGCCGTGGCGCGACTGCTGGGCACACCAGTGCCAGGAGACCATTGAATGGGTGGAAGGCAAGGTCGAGCAGCCCATTAGTCGGGCGGAACGAGCGCGCGCCGTCCAGGAGATCATGATGGCGCTCTACGAATCGGCGCGCAAACGGCAACGCGTCTACCTGCCGCTGAAGACGCGCGTCAACCCGCTGCGCCTCATGGTGGAAAATGGCGACCTGCCTGTCGAGTGGCCGGGCCGCTATGAGACGCGGGCGCGGTTGGTGCGCGGCGAGGGGATGTCGTGGCATGAGGCGTGAAATATGATGTCTCTCGTGTGCGGCAGTGACCGCTGCCGCACACGAGAGACATCTGGTGAATTCGATTCCCTTGACTTGCCTCCTTTACTACGCTATGATTTGGTGCAGAATTCGAGCATGTAATGGCAAATGAAAGCACAAAAGAGGGCGTCGTGATCACACCGGTTATTACGAATCATCAGGACGAAATTAGACAGATCTGTCGCCGTTTTAATGTACGCACATTGGAGGTTTTCGGTTCAGCCGCAACGCCGCGCTTTGACGCGGATCGCAGCGATTTAGACTTCATTGTCTCATTTGCCGATGAGTCATTTGGCACGCTGGCCGACCGCTATCTCGATCTGGCGGAAGCACTGGAACAACTCTTTGAGCGCCCTGTAGATCTGCTGACGCAGCGCTCGTTGCGGAACCCCTATTTTATTCAAGAAGTAAATCAGACGCGACAAACGATCTATGAACAATCAGGCCCGTAAGCGCATTCATGACGCTATCCAGGCATGTCTGGCGATTGAGCAGTTTTCCGATGGCGCCGATTTTGAAGGCTACATGGCCAACGCCATGATGCGTTCCGCCATTGAACGCCAGATTGAAATTATTGGCGAGGCGCTAAATCTAGCTCTCCAGGCTGATGCATCCCTTGAGGAGTCGCTGCCAGAAGCGTATAAAATCATTGGTATGCGCAATCGCATTATTCACGGCTACGACAGCGTCGATCATATGATTGTTTGGGATGTGGTCCAGACCAAAATCATTATCTTGCGCCTTCAGCTAGAGCAACTGTCCTAAGCCTGATCACCTCAAACACAGAAAACCCAAAAATCTCACTTTGATCTTTTGTGTTTTCTATGGCAATTCAGCCCTGATCAGAAAGGAGCCGTTTACCTGACACGTATCCCAGCCTGAAAAACCGCCACCACCCGACTGACCGCCCCAATATCCCGCGTGGGGTCGCCATCCAGCGCCACCAGATCGGCCACTTTACCCGCCTCAATGGCGCCGATCTCGGCGGCCATGCCACAGGCTTCGGCGGAAATGCGCGTGGCCGAAAGCAGCGCCTCCGCTGGGGTAAAACCAACCCGCACCAGCAGTTGCAAATCATGATCGAGATGCCCAAAGGCCAGGCTGCCCACGCCCGAATCGGTGCCGGGCACAATGCGCGTCCGCAGATCATATTCCAACATACGCCGCATGACGTCGAGCCGCCCTTCGGCCCGCGCTTCCAGCGCGGCCAAATCGCGCGCCTCCGCCGGCGTGATGAGACCGGCGTCGCGGCGGGCGGTCAGCGCCACGATGCGCGGATAGTTGGTCCACGCTTGCAGCGTTGGGCTAATCCAGATGCCGGATTCGGCCATCATCTCGGCCAGCTTGGGGTCAAAGCGCAGTTGGTCATCGGGGTCCAAAAATTCGGCGTGCTCCATCAGGTCGATGCCCGCTTCCACCGCCCGCACCATGGACTCCTTAGCGCGGCAGTGGGCCGCCGTGAGGCGATGAAAATGGTGCGCCTCATGCACGGCGGCGTGCAGCTCGGCCACCGAATAGCTGGCGCGGCCCGGAATGGTCCCGGCCGTGCCGCCGCCCGAGGCCATGATCTTGATGTAATCCGCCCCTTCATGCACCAGCCGCCGCACCGATTTGCGAATCTCGTCTTCACCGTCGGCCACCTCGTTGCAGAAGTGAAAGTGGCCACCCGTACAGGTGATGGGTCGCCCGCTCACCAACATACGCGGGCCGGGTACATAGCCGCGCTGCACCCCCTCCTTGAGCACAAAGCCCACCTTATTGCGCGCCCCGTGCTCGCGAATCGTGGTGATGCCGGCGGCCAAATGGCGCCGCAGATTCATGGCGCCGGTCAGCACCATCATCTCATCGCTTTCGCTAAACATCTCCGCGTAAGGGCGACCATCGCCGGCCAGGCTGAGATGGGTGTGGCTGTCGATCAGACCGGGCGCCAAACAGGCCGCGCCCAAATCAATAATTTCAGTGTCCGGCGGCAGCTGGGAGCGCAGCGCGGCCTGCGGACCGACCGCCGTAATGCGCTCCCCGGTCACCAGCACGGCGTGGTCGCTTTGCAGCGTTCCGCGCACGCCGTCGAAGAGGCGGGCGGATTGGATGAGGATCGGTTTGGGTGATGGGTCGGACATTGGGTGTCTCCACTCCTATAGTGAAATCAGACAGGAATCCGTCGTTTGGCCGTGCCAGATGCACTTCCCACGGACATTGGATACACAGACGAGCGCATCAAATCTGTCCGTGTATCCAATGTCCGTGTATCCAATGTCCGTGGGAAAAGTGGGTCGATGGTTGCCTTCATGTCAAAAGGATGGTTCTCAAGTTGATGTATGGCTTAGCGGCTCTTTGCGTCCTTAGCGATAGAAAATCGAATATTAGCCAAATAGCGGATTGGTCCCCCCAAACGCATCAATGGCCGCCCCCGTGATGGCCGAGCTGGCGTCACTGGCCAAAAAGAGCGCCAATTCCGCAATCTCATCCGGCAGCATCAGCCGGGGATTATCGGCACGGCCGCGGTTGCCAAATGCCTCGCGGAACCCTTCGGTATCAACACCACCGGGGCAGATGCAGTTGACGTCAATGCCATATTGCTTCACCTCGGCGGCCACGCTTTCCGTCAGGCTGATCAGCGCCGCCTTGGTCACCCGATAGGCGCTACGCCCCTTGCCGCCCTTGCGCCCGCCAATGCTCGAAATGTTGATGATTTTGCCGGCGCGCTGCTCGATCATGGTAGGCAAAACCGCTTTGGTGAGCAGCGCCGCCCCGGTCACATTGACATCCATAACCTGCCGCCACAAATGGGCGTCAAAGTCGACCAGATTGATTTGCCCGTGGATGATGGCCGCATTGTTGACCAGAATATCGATGCGGCCAAAGCGGGCCAACGTTTCATCGGCAATGCGCTGAATATCCGCCTCCACGCTCAAATCCGCAGAGACGGCCAGACCCTCACCGCCTATTTGCCGAAGCTGTTCGATCACATCGGCAATCGCTTCCGTTGTGCGCGCCGTGGCCACCACGCGCGCCCCTTCCCGGCCCAACATCAGCGCAATCGCCTTGCCGATCCCGCGGCTGGCGCCGGTCACAATGGCGATTTTGTTGGCCACTTTTCCGCTGGATAATTCTGACATGCGGCTCTTTCCTATCTTTGTTCATCAAAATAGATATTGTTACTGGATAACTTTGCAATCAATTCGTCGAGATCTTCAACGTAACAGACCTCAACATTCCACTCGGCTAAAGCTTCAGCTAGGGGTACGTTTCGACATGAAATCGCCCGCTGAGTTTCCCAAGACACATACTCCCCTCGGCGGATGTGCTGAAACCCGTCTGATTCAAATCTGTAAATTGTGGGGCAGAATGACTCAACCTCTGCCCTGAATGAAACGTGGACGAATAAGTGTGCTGTCTTGCCAGGACCGCATTCGATGCCCAACGCTTGAAGAGTGGATGCACTCGCATCACCCGATCGCACGCGCACCGTTCTAACCCGTGGCAGCAGGTGAATGCTGACCTCATCAAAGTCACCGGCATAAAGCACGTCATCTTCAATATACCCGTCGCGTTTTCGAGTCGTGCTGCTCTCCCAGTCCGCCGTGTGCCAGAACTTGCTGGGATGAAAGAGCCGGTCTGAACGTGGCGGAGATACTTTATACAGATAGACATTCATGATCTGTTGTACGCGGATGAACGCGAATACATACGGATTGAAGCGGGGCAAGGAATAAATTCCCAGCCTGCTACAGCAAACGTGCTAAGCGTTCTGGTCACGGTATCTAACCGGTTTTAACCGGTTTCCCCTATCAGACACAGAATTCATTCTGTGGGACAGCTCTGTGGCACACCCAATTGGGCAACGTATTTACGTCTGCGAACCCGTCACCTTCGGAATCTCCAACCCGCAGCTCGGACACGAATGCGCGCCGGCAGGCGGCAGTGGCGCACCGCAGCCCGGACACTTGATGGCCAGCCGCGTGCCGCAGTGCGCACAATATTGCCAATGCGGATCAATTTCCTCCTGGCAGGCGGCGCACTCGGTTAGGAATTCGTGCAATTGCTGTCGTTGGTTGATCAAGGCAATTTCATCCGGTGTCTGGGGGGGCTGGTTCGATGGGGCTGAAGGCTGAGTCATTAGGTTTTCTCCTATTTATACCATTTTCAAGCTGTTTGCAGCGGGTGCGTTCTTCCTATTATAATCTGATTTACCCGATTCAAAAACTATATATAATTTGGCTCTTCGCGTCGTAGTACAGTGTTACCGAGATTATGACGTTTAGAAGTCCGACTTCTCCGAGAAGTCGGGCTTCTGGAATCCCTCATCATTTTCGTAGCAGTGTAGTAGTGCGCTCAACAAAGCGAGTGACGAGTAGCATACCACCCGCCACCCGCTACCCGCCACCCGCAAACTGATTGCACCGCCAATGCGCCAAGAGCCCGAAATCCCACCACAACCAAAGGAGTCCAAGATCATGGCTTTTTCTCCCCACGGAATTACGCACCGCTCCACCGCCACCGGGCGGCGCGGCATGATCGCCTCGGCCCATCCGCTGGCCTCGCTGGCCGGGCTGCGCATCCTCATGCAGGGCGGCAATGCGATTGATGCCGCGGTGGCCACGGCGGCCGCACTCAATGTGGTCGAGCCGTACATGTCGGGCATGGGCGGCGATGGCTACATGCACATCTACCACGCCCAAACCGGCGACCACCAAATTCTCGACTACATGGGGCGCTCGCCCCAAGCGGCCCACCTGGACCTTTACGCCGACGAAGCGGCGCAAGAGCGCGGCCCCATGTCGCCGATTATTCCCGGCGCCTGTGGCGGCTGGTTCGCGGCGCTGCGCCGCTATGGGACGATGGATGCGGCCACGGTCTTTGCCCCGGCCATTGAGTATGCCGAGCAGGGCTTTGCGGTCACCGTCAAAAACGCCGAATTTATTGCGTCTAATGTTAACGCCATGCGCAAATATCCAGCAACGGTGGCCAATTACCTGCCCAACGGCGACGCCCCCCGCCCCGGCGAAGTGCTGCGCCAGCCCGATTTAGCCCGCACCTTTCGCGATCTGGCCGCCGAGGGTCCCGCGCTCTTTTATCATGGCGAAATCGCCGCCAAAATTGTCGATTATATGGCCCAAAATGGCGGCCTGATCACCGCCGCCGATCTGGCGGCGTTCGAGCCGGAATGGTACGATCCCGTGCATATCGACTATCGCGGCTACCGGGTCTTTGCGCCGCCGCCGCCCTGTCAGGGCGTTCAATATTTGGAGCTGCTCAACATTATGGAAGGCTTCGACGTAGCCGCGATGGGTCACAACAGTGCCGCCACCCTGCACCGCTTTATTGAAGCCGCCAAGCTGGCCACCGCCGACCGGGCGGAATATGCCGGCGTCGCCAATCCGCCGACCACCGGTCTGCTGAGCAAAGGCTATGCTGAAGCTCGTCGCGCTCTCATCGGCGCTCGCGCCCAGCCCACCGGCGGCGAGCGCTACACGGCGGTCAAGAATGCTGAAGAGGTGCGGCCCGGCGATCCGCAGCCCTGGATGCGCACCGAATGCACCACCCACTTTGACGCCATCGACGCCGAGGGCAACGCCGTGGCCGTCACGCAAAGTTTGGGCGCTGGCTTTGGCTCCGCCGTGGTCATCCCCGGCGCCGGCGTGGCGCTCAACAACTTTATGTACTGGTTCGACCGCGAGCCGCAAAGCCCCAACGCTATCGGCCCGGCCAAAAAGATGGAGATGTGCATGTCGCCCGCCCAGGTGTGGGACAAGCACGGCCTGCGCCTGCTCATCGGCACGCCGGGCTCCTACGGCATTTTGCAAACCACGCCGCAGATGATCATGAATGTGCTCGACCACAACATGAACATCCAGGCCGCCATCGAAGCCGCTCGGGTCAAAGCCACCAATCCCGGCTATCTGGTCGACGCCGAAACGCGCAGTCCCACCGCCGTGCTGGCCGAACTGGAAACGCTGGGCCACCAATTCAACCGCATCGGCGACTGGTCCCCCCTGGTGGGCGGCGGCCACGGCATCATGGTCGACGCCGACACCGGCTCCTTCATGGGCGGCGCCGACCCGCGGCGGGATGGGTACGCGCTGGGGTGGTAGGTTCCATTGCCCATCTACGACGCGCGAATTACTGACAGGATGACAAGATGACAAGATGACCAATTCTGGTGAAGTCAACTTGTCATCCTATCATCCTATCATCTTGTCACCTTGTCATCCTATCATCCTATCATCCTATCATCTTGTCATCCCCTCACACCACCGCCGAACTCCCCCCATCCACATTGACCGCCGTGCCTGTAATAAAGCTGGCCCGCGCCGATGCCAAAAAGGCGATCAGATCGCCGGCCTCGCGCGCCTCGCCCACGCGGCCCAGCGGGACGGACTGGCCCATGTTGTCATACCAGCTATCGAGCGTCACATTGGGGTCGGCGGCGTTGGCCTGCGCCCAGCGCTTTTCGTGCTGGCCGCTCTTAATCAGCCCGATGCAGACCGTGTTGACCAGGATATTGTGGGCGGCATATTCCTTGGAAAGCTCCTTGGTCAGCGCAATGCCCGCCGCCCGGCTGACCGAAGTGGGGACCGAGCGCGGCCCCGGCGCTTTGCCGCCCGGCGTGGTCAAGTTGATAATGCGCCCGCCGCCCTGCGCCTTCATATAGGGCAGCGCAGCCTGCGCACAGTGGATGGCGCCAAAGAGCTTCAATTCCAAATCGGTGCGCCAAATTTCGGTGGTGGCCTCCTCAAAGGGATGCGCCGCCGACGTACCCGCATTGTTGACCAGAATGTCGACCCGGCCAAAGGCGGCAATCGTCTTATCAAAGAGATTCTTAATTTGATTGGGCTGGGTCACATCGGTGGGGACGGCCAATACTTCACCACCGGTGGCCGTGCGAATCTCATCCGCCGCCGCCTCCAACACATCGGCGCGGCGAGCGCAGATCACCACTTTGGCCCCCTCCGCCGCCATGCTCAGCGCCGCCGCCTTGCCAATGCCTTCGCTGCCGCCAGTGATAATGGCGACTTTGTTGGTTAAACCTAAATCCATTGGGTTCCTCCTAATCTACGATTCCAAGAAAGCTTATGACTATAGCGATGTTGCGTGCTAGCGGCCTCTCCGCCCCCTTGACATACTAGTGTGCGTCTTTTCCCTCCTGGAGTTTGGCTTTTTGAGGCCCCCAAAAAAGATTTAGGGGGTCAAAAGCGTGGTTTGACCTACGCAGTACGTGGTAAAGGCAACGACACCGCCTGCCCCAGCGCCGCCGATTGATAGCCGGCCAGCAAGATTTCGGTGAGCCGCGCGGCCTGCTGCACGTTCATCGGGCTGTCGCGGCCTGCCACAATGCAGTCAATAAAATGGCTGACATCGCTCTTGCCCGGCAGTTCATTGGGCAAGGGCATATGGGTGCGTTTGGGCTGCGTATTGACCTCGCGCTGCGTCGAGTTCCAGAAGCCCATGGGGTCGCGGGTTGACCGCGGGCGGCGTCCACGGCGGCTCGGCGGCATACACTTCCAGCCGCGGCCCGTACGCATCGATCAGCAGCGAGCCCGCTGTGCCAATCAAGTAAAGCTGATTGGTCCCCGCCGCCGGATGACTCGTCCAGCCCGCGGCCCGCCGGTGATGGTGGCAGTCACGCCGCCGGCCAATGTCAGTGCAAGCAGGCCAAAATCCTCCACGTTGTGCTGCTGGTGCGCATCAAAAAAGTAGTTGGCCACACTGCCATAGACGCGCTCCACCGGTCGCCCGGCCAGCCAGCAGACCAGCCCCAGCGCATAGACGCCCATGGCGTACAGCTCGGCCTTGGCGTCCACAAAATTGGCGATGATGGGTGGATAAATGGCCTGCCGCGGCGCGCCCAACTGCGCCGTGCCGCCGGGGCCTTTGGCAAAGAGGTTGTCGGCATGGATGGCCACCAAATCGCCGATGGCGCCACTGTCGAGCACCTGGCGCGCCCGTTGCGCCCACGGCTGGTGGTTAAAGGTGAACATCTGGCTGCGCACACCCGCTTTCGCCACGGCGGCCACGGCGGCATCAGCATCCGCCAAAGAAGGGGATAGTGGCTTGTCGATATACACATGTTTGCCCGCCGCCGCACACTGCGCCACAATGCGCGCCCGCCGCTCCGGTTCAGCGCAGACCGACACAATATGCACATCATCGCGGGCCAGCGCTTCCGCCAGATTGGGCCAATAGGGGATGTCCAATTCGGCGGCATATTCCTGATTCAACTGGGCGCGCTGCGGCGGCACATCCGCTTCATCGCTCAGCCCCATCAGCGTGCAGCGCGGGTCGGCGCGGAACATGGGCGCGTAGTTTTCCTGGTGCGTCAGCTTGCCGGAGACGAGGAGAATGCCGAATGGCGATTGGCTCATAATGGTGCTCCCGTTGCGGACAATTCAACCGGCTGGCGGGCCGACAGTGACGCTTCGATGGTGGACAATACTAAATACTTTTCATCGCTCTCGAAGTCGGTGTGCGATGGGGGAGCGAGGTCGCCATCCCGCGCCGGAACAATGAAATCGCTGTGGTAGATCGCGCCTTGGTTGCCAAAGATGGCCAAACTTACGTGCGGACGGCCGCGGGCCAATGTGAGCGCCAGCAGCGCGGAATTGCCTGTGGCATATTCCAGCGTCAGGGCCAGATGACCTTGGCCCACATCACCCGTGGCGTAAAGGCGGCGCAATTCTCCATGCAGCCAGTGGGTAGTATAG
Organism: Caldilineaceae bacterium; assembly: GCA_041391125.1. GTDB lineage: Bacteria > Chloroflexota > Anaerolineae > Caldilineales > Caldilineaceae > JACKBC01. The sequence continues at coordinate 4,915 of JAWKON010000089.1, read as the reverse complement.
ATGGTCATGGCGGCCAAATGCGGCTTGAGTTCGTCAGCGCTGGCCGCGGTGGCCGCGGTCCAGCGCACAAAAATCGGCGCGCCAATACGGTTGGCGGCCAGGACGGCAGTCACAGATTGATTGAGCGTTGTCAGATAGTCCATATGAATCTTATATTTTGTACACGGATTACGCGGATGCACACGGATTGTAGCAAAGAAAATTGGTTCTTTGATATCTCATATGGTTGACACGCACGCCACCGGTTAAAACCGGTGGCTGATACGGCAAATCGGCTTAAGCCCAAGACCATTCAAATAGCGAAGACTGCGATGCACGGCTTCAGAAAACTCCGCCTTATAGTCGAGTGGTCAGCCGTGCGTTGCAGTCGCAGCGGGCTTATTTGAAAAGTATTAGGCTTAAGCCGGTCTACTTTAACAGACGCCGCTTGGCCACAGTCGCAAAGCGACCATTTATTCGGCGGTGTCAACCATATGAGATCCGGTTAAAGTGGAAAATTTAGCCGCGCAGCGCCGTTTTGACCGCATCATACACGTCGGGATAGTCGTGGATGGCTTTCAAGCTGCAAAAGATCAGGTGGCCATCGCCATAGCGCTGCGCAATGGCCAGTTCTTGGGCAATGCGCAGGCCCGAGCGCGCCAGATAGGGCTCATGAAACATGGCGATGAAGGGTGCAAAGCGGTTGTGTGCGGGCTCTTCCAGCCGCTTCATCTCCTGCGCTTCAAATTCGACGCGGGGCAGCGACCAGTTGGGTTTGTAAAACCAGGAGATGGTTTGGCTGCAAAAGTCCAGCTTCAGGCGGCTGCCATAATAGGGATTGGGCCGAAAGGGCGGCCACAGGTGATTGGTGACCAGCGCCTTCGGCTTGAGCGCTTTGGCGTGGGCGTAGAGCACCTGCGAAATCTCGATCAGGCTGGCTTCGGACATATGCGCCAGGATCTCGGCTTCGTGGCGCGTCGGACTCTGCGCCTGCATTTCCTGCCGCGTGGCCTGGCAGCGTTCACAAAAACAGCCATAGTGATTGGCAAATCCAAAGCCGTCAAAAGCCACGCCATCAGCCACGGCCAGCGCCCGCTGCACGCGCGCCTGCAGTTCCGCCCGCGCGGCCGGATGCTCGAAACAGAGCAGCGGTGACATCTGCACAATGGGAAACCAGCGGTGCGCTCGAATCGTATAGGGTTCCCAGGCCAGGCTGCGGGCGGCATCGGCCATGGCCTCTTCGGCGGGCAGCATCTGTTGCAGCGCATCCGGGTGTTGTCGGGCAAAGGCGTCATCTGCATTGGGCGTGACGATGGCCGCCACTTTGACGCCCAATGCGCCCGCCGCCTCCATAATCGTAGGCGTGGGCGCGTGGATGATGAGCGTGTCAAAGCCCAGTTCGTGGGCCGAGTGCGACGAGCGCTCGCTCATCATCTTCGGTATTTCTGGGCACGTGCCAATCCCAGACGGCTTTCATAAGGGCCTCCACTGATGCATAGCCAGCCCGCTTATAATGTTGTTTTTTAATGCTTTGATTTTGGCCACAGGAGCAGATTATCATCTAATAAATATCGTGTCAAGGCATATAAATTGGGCTACAGAAGGCTCGTCTTCGCCCATTTGACAAAGCCTTCCACCCAGACCGATAATAAATAGCAATTCGGGCAAGGCAACGGCGGCTCCCCAATCTATCCGGCGTTGCGTTCACCAATTCACCATCCTACACAGCAACTTTCCCCAATGAGGAGGAACACGATGTACATTGGATCACAGTTTGGCGCGCAGACCGATGAAGAGATGCAGGTGCTGGCGCAATTGGGCATCAAAAACGTGGACCAGACGCCGACTGAGTCGTGGTGGAACTGGTCAACTTCCATGCTGGTCGAGATGAAAGAGCGCTGGGCCAAACACGGCATCAGCATGGAGATGATCCACATTCCGCTCCAGCTCGCGCAGCGCCTATCAGCAGGAAGCGGGCGCCATTTTTCGCAAGCCGACCCCCGAGCGCGACTGCCAGATCGACTGGATGAAAGAGACCGTGCGCATGGCGGGCGAGGCCGGCATCCGCGGCTTGAATTACAACATCACCATTCTGGGCCATCTGCGCACGCCTGCCAAAACCGGCCGGCGGCGCCAGGCTGTCAACGTTTGAGCTGGACAAATTGGACCAAACATTGGGCGAGTTCGAGGATGGCCCGGCTGATGAAGACGAAATGTGGGAGCGCATCGACCACTGGCTGCGCGAGATCATGCCCGTGGCTGAAGAGTACAAAGTGCAGATGGCCTGTCACCCCTCCGATCCAGGCATTGGCGTGGGCCAAACCTATCGCGGCGTGGCGCGCCCGCTGGCTATGGTCGAAGGTTTTAAAAGCTCATCGACCTCTACCCCAGCCCTATAACAGGCTCAACTTCTGCCGGGGCTGCATGTCCGAAGCGTGGCCAATCCGCCGAAGAGATCTTCGATGTGATCCGCTATTTTGGCGAACGCAAAAAGATCTTCAACGTCCACTTCCGCAACATCAAAGGCGGGCTGGGCAACTTTGTCGGAAGTCTTCCCCGACGAGGGCGACATCAACTGATCCGGGCGCTCAAAGTCTACAAGAGGTGGGCTACGAATATATGATCATGCCCGACCACGTCCCCGGCATCGGCGGCCCCGAAGGCGCTAAAGTGGCTTTTGCCTATACGTTTGGTTACATTCACGCCGCCTTGCAGGCCGTGGAGGAGCTGGCGCGGAACGGTAATTGAGAATTGCGTGTTACGTGTTGCGTGTACCGGTCAGCGGCGTATGTCGGGCTGTCCGCAACAGTCTCGATAGGTAGCAACACGAAGACGCACCATCTTCGATTCAATCCTATCAGGAGAAAATCCATGTCAAACAACCATTCTCTCTCCCGTCGTCGATTCTTGCAGTTGTCCGCCCTGGCTGGTGTGGGCGGCGCATTGGCGGCTTGTGCAGCGCCGACGGCGCCAGCGGCCAGCAGCGGTGGCGGTGAAGCTGCCGCCCCGGCTGGCGAACTGATCGAGCTTTCGTATATGACGCCGGACCGCGAGCTGGAAAATCGCGTCAAGGAAGTCATCATCACCGGCTTCAACGCCGCTATGGAAGAGGCGGGCAAGCCCTATCGCGCCGTAGACGTGGTAGGCCCGGCCACCGACAACGACATCAAGACCAAGCTGACGCTGGATGCGGCGGCGGGCACGTTGCCCGATGTCTTCAGCGCCCGGCCCGAACTGCTGGCTGATTTTGTGGCCGCCGGCTATCTGGCCGATCTGCGCAGCTATTTGGAAGCGTGGGCCGATTGGGACCAATATCCCGAGGTACTCAAAACCTTCTCTGAATTTGACGGCCAGCTCATCGGCATCCCCGGCGGCGGCACTTTCTCTTTCTACTATCGCAAAGACGTGCTGGAAGGCGCCGGCATTGCCACCGATCAACCGGCCACGTGGGACGATTTCTATGGCGTCTGCGGCGAAATCAGCGACAAGACCGAGGCCATTGCCACCGGCATTCCGGCGGCCACGCCGTGGGGCGGCGGCACCTGGGGCGAAGCCTTCCAGATGATCTGGCTCAGCTTCAACGGCCCGATTTGGGAGGATGGCAAGTGGTATATCCACAGCCCCAATCTGCTCAACGCCTTCAAAGTCTATGAGACGGTCGCCAGCAACGGCTGGCTCACTGTGGACGAATTGCTCACGCCCAACCCGTGGGAGCCGATCAAATATGAAGGCTTCCCGGCCGGCGATGTGGCCATTGTAACGGGCGGCGACTGGCAATGGACCTTTGACTGGGGTCCCGAAGGCGCCACGCCGATTGAAGGGCTCTTTGAAAAGGTGGAACGCTGGGCCTTCCCGGCGGAAGATGGCAATCCGTTCACCTTTGTGGATGGCGGCGTCGGCGCCGTGGTGGCGGCCAACACCAAGTCGCTGGACGGCGCTTTCGAATTCTTAGCCTATGGGCAACAGCCCGCGGTGATGTGCGAGACGATTCAGATTCACATTGGCGGCCCGGTGGCGCGCAAAGACTTTATCGATGCCTGCCCCAGCTATGCCGATGTGGTCAACGGCAAGATGCTGCAAGCCACCCAATTCCTGGAGAAGGGGCGCACCTTCAACTTCAACCAACTGGGCGCCGCCAAGATCTCCGACGGCGTGGGCCGCGCCACCGAGGACATTATCACCGGCGTGATGACGGCGGAAGAGGCCATGGATGCCTTTGCCGACGCCATGACCGATGCGCTGGGTGCGGATATGGTGGTCCGGGCGTAATCGTGACAAAATGAAGAAATGATAGGATGACAAGATGAACTCACTAGCCAATTCATCTTGTCATCCTATCATCCTGTCATAGGAAAAGGGAGGCAAACGATGACTACTGCCACATCCGCCCATCTCGCCGGGCAAACAGTCAGTGAGGCGCAGATCCAGGAATGGGTTGAGAGCTTTCACCGCAACGGTTTTCTCTTTTTGCAAAATGTGCTGCCGCCCGAATGGTGCGACCAACTGCGCGCCGATCTGGATTGGGCGCTGGAGCACAACCCCAACGGCCACAACGCCAGCAACAGCAAGCTGATCCTGGCCCACCGCCTCTTTGAGACCAGCGCGGCCAATCTGCGCCTCTTTGACATGGAGCCGATTGTGTCGCTGGCCGAGGCGCTGATTGCGCCCAACTGTCACGTGATCCACAACAACTCGTTCAAAACGCCGCCGGGTTACGGCATCGACACCTGGCACCAGGACGACCCGCCTCACTATTTGGTGACCGAAGGCGAGCCGCCCCAGAATGTGCGGCTGCCGGTGCTCTTCTTTACGGCCAACTATTATCTAACCAATGTCACCGAGCCCAAACACGGCGGCACCGAAGTGATCCCAGGATCGCACCTCTTTGGCGCGCCGTGCCCGCCCGTGATGGAGGGGACGAAGTGGGCCGAACAGG
>JAWKON010000088.1:0-28433 GCA_041391125.1 Caldilineaceae bacterium | reverse complement strand
CCACGTCTGTTGCAGCACGTCGGCCAGGCGCCAAAGCTGATCCGCGTAGGCGGGGCTGTTGCCGCTGATCGCCTGCCCGGCCAGGAAGGCGGTGGTGTCGTGCTGCTCGGTGACCGTCAGCCCGGCGATGCGGAACGATTCCGGATAGGTCTGGAGCACGGTCTTGCCCGAAACCCAGTTTTCCGTTTTGGTGCAGTAGTCGGCGGCGGCCCCGGTGGGCGGCGTGCAACTGTCTACCTGTCCCTGCACGTACCAGACCACGCGCATCTCGTGCGCCGCGCCCCAATCGGTGATGCCCGACTGAAGGCGGTAGGGCATACGCGCCTGCCAGGCCACGGGCGCGCCGCCGGTGGGATCGGTGACCAGCATCAGCGGCACGGCGACGTTGCGCGCGCCGTCTTTGCCCAGCCAGACGTTGATGGCGTAGGGCGCGGTGAGCGATGTGTCCAGCCAGGTGCTGATGGGCGTCGTCGCCGTGATCGTGGGCGTACCGGTCACCGGCAGGCCGGCGGCGGGGTTGGTGGGCGAGTAGGGGATCGTGATCTCCAGCATGGGCATCAGTTGGATGTCCCCTGCGCCGTTGCCGAGGGTGTTGGGCGTCATGCGCTGAATCTGGCCCTGGTCGTCCTTTTCGCGCCAGTCGAGGATGCTGTTGGTCCAGCCCAGGTGACTGTCGTCAATGGGGCGGAGTTGCAGATCCATAAGCAGGTTCTTTTCCGTCTGCGCGCCCACTAGATCGAGTTGGAAGCGCTGGTTGTCTTCCACCACCTGGGCGTCGTTGGGGCTGATGTCCACAGCATCGGGGACGCCGTCACCGTCGTTGTCGAAATCGAAGACGTCGGGGACTTCGTCCATGTCGCGGTCCACACAGGGGACGTCGTCTATGGCGACCAACGTATTCCCGCTGACGTCGGCGCGTGTAAAGCATTCTTCGCCGTCGTCAAGGCCGTCGCCGTTGGTGTCCGCTTTCAGCGGATCGAGATACCAGGTTCCGAACCACTGGAAGGGCCGCACCTCGCGGCCGTCGCTGATGCCGTCGCCGTCGGTGTCGATCTTTTCGATGTCGGTGCCCAGTTCGTAGATCTCCACATTGTCGGTGAGGCCGTCGCCGTCGCAATCGCTGTCGGCGGTGATGACGCAGGGGGAGGTGAGTTGCGAGTTGCGAGTTGCGAGTGGCGAGTGGCTGGTGGCGGGGGCGTTCATGGGTTGGGGGGCCATGGCAAGATCGGTGGCGTTGCTGGCTTGGATCTCTTCAAGCTGATGCCGGCGCTCGGCTTGGGCATCATAAAAGGCGCTGACCTGTTGCGTCTGCAAGAGGGGCGTTGCCACCATTGAGAGGATGACCAGAGCGTAGACGGTCACGCGCGTGGGCAGTGCGTGGCGATAGGTCAGGCTGAGCGCGAGCAAACCGAGGACGATCAAGACGAGGCTGAAGGTAAAGCCCATCTGTTGCGCCGCTTGCGGCGTGAGGCCGCTCATCTGCAGCGCGCTCGCCAAAATCGTCGCCGGTTGGCGCCAATCGAGTGTCACTCCATTGGCGAGTTGCCCCTGCCAGGCCGCATAGGTGGTGACGATTTCCGCCTCGACCCATTCGGTTGCACCGGCTGCGGGCGGGAAAGAGAGACGCAGCATCTGACGCATGGGCAATGCGTTGCCATTGGCATCCCGGCTCACCCAGATTTCCCCTTGCCCCTGCATCTTGACGTAGCGGTCGGCCAGCCCCAGCGTGATTCCGGCCGGCAATTCGCCCTGTTCGCGCAGATAGCTTTCCATCTCCCGGCGCATGAGTTGCGCGTATTTGAGGCCGTCTAGCTCAAATTGATAGCGGGTGATCGAAGCCGTTAACGACGTGGGCAACAGCTCACTGGGGAAAAAGGTGTTGCTCCCCTCCGCGCTCCCCACGGCTGGGGGCGCGGTTGCGTCCCCGTTCGCCGGCGCACCGCTTGTTTCCTGATCACGAGCGGGCTGGGCTGGGGTGATTATCCGTATATTTTGGGCGGTCGAGAGGAAGGCCAGCGGATCGCCGCCGGGTGCAAAGAGATCGGTGGCAAGCGGCACTTGCGTCCACGGTTGGTCGGCGGACAGGCGTCCAAAGGCGGCGCCGGCTTCGATCTTGACTTCCAGCGGTGGCTGGTTGGCCATGCTCAATTGAAAGCGCATGTTTTCGTTTCGGCGATCCATTTCGCCGGCCATGACCAGGCGCGTGCTGCGGGTGGTGCGTCCCACATTTTCCAGGCGCATGGTGGGGTGCAAGGTCTGCAGGAGTTCCGTCTGGTATTGATAGCGACCGCTGCGGGCGGCGTTTTTCAGCGCACGCTGCATCTGCGCGGAGGCTGTCGCATCTACTTGGTCCACGGCCCATTGCTGTATGGACAGGGCAAAGAGCGCGCAGAGCAGACCAATCACGAATAGATGCAGATAACTCGGTGATAATTTCCGCTGCTTTATCATAAAATCCCTTCTTTTAATTGCAATTAGCCCCTCATCCGCTCTCGGCAAGACAGCGTTTGGGAGCTAATCACAAATACTCAATGACAATTGCTGGTGATTGCGTGCTCACCGTTTGTACGTGAACACTCTTGCCGGCAGCGCGTCGGTGTACAGTGGCTCATCGGCATACAATGGATCGTCAGTTTGGGTGGCCAAGAAGGTAAACAAGCGATCTAGGTTGGCAAAACGGACAATTTTGCCACTTTGCACGGACTGCGCCGAAGCGCGCCACGCCGCTTGATCGCCATCTTGCCAAATACGCACCAGATAAGCCTGATATTTGTTTAGGTTGGAATGGTCTATTTCGGTGTTGGTTGTCATGGTTTTCCCAGCCTTGTTCAGCCTACGCTTGTTCCGCTCGTATGATCTCTTTTCAGTAGCTACATCCTATGCAACTACCGTGACCAATTCGTGATTGGAGCAGGCCGTTACCGTGAACAGAGCGGGGTCAAAACGTAAACAGATCAAAAGGTTGTTCACAAAAGAGAAAAGTGTTGTTATACTGTGATTGTGTTGTGCAGGATGTTCATTATGGTTATGAGGAGTTTGCATGATGATGGGCCAATTAATGGTTTCGCTGTTTGGGTCACTCATCGTTGACTACAATGGAAGCCGATTACGCACTTTCGCAGTGACAAGGTGCGGGCTTTGTTGGCCTATCTGGCGCTGGAGCCTAATAAGCTGCACCAACGTTGGCGATTGGCCGCTCTCTTATGGCCGGAGGTGGGCGATAAACAAGTCCTTAAAGTTTGCGCACTACCTCTATCAATTGCGCCAGGCGTTGGAAGAGGCTGCCCCAATCTAAGCCGTCAGTTGCTCACCGTCAATCGCCAAGCGGTCCGCTTCAACACCGATGCTGACGTAGCTGTACAGAGTGATGTCATGGCGTTCCGCTTCCGCTTGGCGACTTGAGGCCCATGCGCACAGCCAATTAGCCGCTTGTGCAAGCTGTCTGGCGTGTTTGCACGAAGCAATGGCGCTCTATCAGGATGAATTGTTGGCCGGCTTTGGGCTCAGCGATGCGCGCTTTTGAAGAGTGGCTATTGCTCCAACGAAATCGCACACCAGCAAGCGCTGGTAGCCGGCCAGAAGCTGGTCGATAGCTATGAAGCGCTGGGTGAATATGACCAAGCATATGGGTACGCCAACGACTGTTGACGCTCGATACCTATCGCGGCCACCCAGCGCCAACTGCTACGCCTGCTGGCCCATCGCGGTCTGCCCGATCAGGCATTGGCCCAATACGCCAAATTTCGGCAACTGCTGCGGGATGAACTGGATGCCGAGCCGGAAGCCGAGACGGTCAATCTGATTGAGCAAATTCGCCGCGGTGAGTTCAGCCGCCAACACGCAGCAGCGCCATCGCCTCGCCAAAGGGGCAGGATCAATCCCGCCACCACCGAGTCCCAGGCGCGATTGGCAAGAGATGCCCATCATTGGCCCCTTCTTTGGCCGTGCGGCTGAGGCCGCGCAGCTTGAAACGTGGCTGGTGACCGAACGCTGTCGCGTGGTTGCGCTGTTGGCGATTGGCGGCATGGGCAAAACCAGCTTGGCCGCGCAGATTGTGCCAACGCTTGCCGCCCACTTCGACCTGGTGATCTGCTACCGTTGCTCAATGCGCCGCCATTTGCGGAGCTGCTCAGCACCATTCCCGTCGGCGCTCTCCAACCAGCAGATCGGCAGTTTGCCTCAACGCCCCGAACAGCAATTGCAACTCTTCTTCAACACCTTGCAAAATCAACGCGTGCTGCTGGTCCTAGACAATCTGGAAAGCATCATGCAGGCCGACCAGGCGGGGCACTATCGAGCAGGGTACGAAGCGTATGAACAACTGCTCTATGGCATGGCGACGCAACAGCATCAGGGGCAACTCGTACTCACGAGTCGCGAACAACCGGCCGTTCAAACGGCTGGAGCACGACACGGCGTGCGTGCGTTCGCTTCATCTGCATGGGCTGGATGAAGCCGCTGGGAATCAGCTATTGGCAAGCCGTGGCTTGTCGGCAATGAGTGGGGATGAGTTCGCCTTAACGCAACGCTATTCGGGTAATCCCCTGGCCTTGAAGCTGGTGGCGGACACGGTGCAAGATCTGTTTTTGGGCGATGTACAAGAGTTTCTAGCCACAGATTCGCTCATCTTCGACGATGTGCGGCAGGTGCTGGATCAGCATTTTGCACGCTTGACCGCACTGGACAAGAAATCCTCATTTGGTTGGCAATCGGGCGAACGTCGATGGATGCACCCACCCTGCGTGGCCATCTGCTGCGGGCCCCAAGCGGCCGCGCCGTGCTGGAAGCGCTCAACCGTTCCGCAGCGCCGTTCGCTGATCGAACGCCAGATCGATGGCTTTGCGCTGCAAAATGTGATTACTGAATATCTGACCGACTGCGTGGTGGAGGCGGCCATATATGAGTTGGCCGGCGGAGAATTTGACCTGTTGCACCGTCACGCGCTGCTGATTGCGCAAGCCAAGGATTACATACGGCGTAGCCAGGAGCGGCTCATCCTCCAACCGCTGGCGCATCAACTGACCATACAGTTCGGGCGGGCCAAGCTGCGCGATCACTTTGCAAGGTTGGTCCAAGCGTTGCACGATGATGCGCAAACGGGCCAAGTTATGCCGCGGAAATATCCTCAACCTGCTCTTGCAGATGAAGCTGGACGTGGCTGGATTTGACCTTATCTGCCTTGAGCGTTTGGCAGGTTGACATGCAAACGTCTTCCTTGGCGGGTGTGAATCTCACCGGGGCCGATCTGACAAAACGTCTCTTTCGCCAAACCTTTGGCCGCTTGGAAACGGTGGCCATCACGCCGGATGGGCAGACGGTGGCGATTTGGCGATGAATATGGCGAGATCCGATTTTACCGCGTGGCGGACGGACAGCTTCAGCAGCAATTGACGGCGCACGCCAACACCGTCACCGCTTTCAGCTTTAGCGCAGATGGGCCTGCTGGCGAGTTGCGCCCATGATCAGACGGTGCGCATTTGGGCATGCCCAAGCGGACAGTTGCTGCATACGTTGGCCATCCAAACGGGGAGTCAGTACACGGTCGCCTTTAGTGGTGATGGGCGCTGGCTGGCCAGCGGTGCGGGGGACGCCACCATCTACATTTGGGACACTGAAAACGGAGAGCTGCTCCTCGCCCTCAAAGGGCATACCGCCAGCGTGCGCTCCGTGATGTTTGTCCCCAATCGGCACATGCTGCTCAGCGTCGGCTTTGATGGTCTCATCTTCGTCTGGGAGCTCGCCGCGATCGATGCGTTGCTGCTGAATCGGGACCAGAATGGGGACGGAATGGGCGGAATGAGCGAGCAGTCCAGCCCAAACTTAGATGCGGCGCGCCGGATCGGGGGATGCAAAAGCGTCCTTTATCGCGCTGGCGCTGAGTGCGGATCAAAGCGTTGTCGCTGCCGGTACAACGCGCAGAAATCCATCTATGGGATTTCCCAGCGGCTGCGCCAGGTTTGGTGGGCCACCGCGACATCGTACGCGATCTGGCCTTTTGGCCCGATGACGACACGCTGATTTCAGCCAGCGGCGACGCCAGCATACGCGTTTGGGATGTGCCGAGCGGTGGCGCCCTGGACATGCTCACCGAACATCAGGGTGAAGTTTGGACGCTGGCTTGTTGCCCAACCAATCGCACCTTTGTCAGTTGTAGCGACGACGCAACCGTGCGCGTGTGGGAGATGGCGCAACAGCGCCAAAGCATCCTGACCAGCACTATCCACGGCAATGTCGAAGCGATTGAAAAAATGGCCTGGAGCCGCCCAGACGCTTTATCACAGACGCTGATAGTCACCGGCAATGTGCTGGGTCAGATCCGTTTTTGGGATGTAAGCCAATCCGCAGGGCAGTGCCGCGCGGAGTTTCAAGAGTTGGGTCCGACTTCGGCCATGGCCTTTCGTTCGGACGGTCGGCTGTTGGCGGTAGGCAACGATCGGCAAAGCGCGACCGTGCGCTTATGGGACGCGACCCGCGCCGAGGTGATTGGTCAGCTAGGTGGATTCGATGATTGCGCAACCGCACTCTGTTTTTCACCGGATGGCGCCATGTTGGCCTGTGGCGCCCAAAGCGGACAAATTACGCTGTGGGATGTTGCCAATCCCAGCGCGAACGCATTGCGCTATCGATTGCATGGACACACCTTAGAAATCAATTCGATGGCTTTTGCAGCCGATGGCCAACGTTTGGTCAGCGCGAGCAGTGATCATACCGTGCGTGTCTGGTCCGTGGCTTCCGGTACGGAGCAGTACATGCTCCCGGCGGACAAACACAATAGCTCAGTGGCTTGCCACCCAACCGCGCCGTTCTTTGCCTATTTAGCACCCGATGACCATATCCACGTGGCCGAGTTGACGGATGTGGCGCCCCGCCAAATCTATCAACGCTTCCCATCGCTTACCAATATTGTCTATGCGATGGTCTTTAGCCCTGATGGTTGTCGATTGGCCAGTGTCGGCATGGATCACGTGGTGCGAATTTGGGATGTCGCCAGCGGGCGCCAGATCCACAATCTAGCGGTCCATCAGAATACCTATGCTATGGCCTATGACCCAAATGGACAGATGATCGCCACCACCGGCCCAGATGGCGCCATCCATCTCTGGGAGCTTGCAACAGGGAAGCGCGTGCAGATTCTACGTGCGCCGAGACTCTACGAGGGCATGAAGGTCAGCGGCGTCAGCGGCATCAGTGCTGCACAGCGGGCTGCGCTCAAGACGTTGGGCGCGATGGAGGCTTGATCGATAGCAGGCGGTGTTCAGCCATGAACCAAAGAACAACAGGAAAATAAAAAGGAACAAACTCTATGCACACACATCACCCCTCCCCTCTCACCCTGTGGTATCGCCAAGCTGCCACAAAATGGGTCGAAGCGCTGCCCATCGGCAATGGGCGGCTCGGCGCCATGGTTTTGGGCGGCGTTGCGCACGAACGGCTCCAGATCAATGAAGATACACTCTGGTCGGGCGGTTTCAAAGACACCACCTCGCCCAACGCCCAAAGTGTACTGCCCGCCGTGCGCCAGGCCATTCGCGCTGGCGATTATCTGGCCGCTGACCGGCTGGCCAAAGAGATGCAGGGGCCCTTCACCCAGTCCTACCAGCCGCTGGGCGATCTGCATTTGCACTTCGGCCATGGCGCCAGCAGCACCGATTATCGGCGCAAGCTTGATCTGGACAGCGCGCTGGCCACTACGCGCTACACAGTTGGCGATGTCACCTTTACGCGCCAAAGCTTTGTTAGCGCGCCCGATCAGGTTGTGGTGCTGCATCTGGCGGCGGACCAACCGGGGCAGATCAACTTTGCCGCCACGCTGACCAGCCAATTGCGCCACCATGTTGCACCCACAGCGCATGGGCTATTGCTCACGGGTCAAGCGCCGGCCCATGTGGAACCCAGCTATCGCAACGTCGAGCCATCGGTGGTCTATGCCGAGGATGAGAAAGGGGTTGGTTTGCCCTTTGCCCTCTTGATGCAGGTTATCAACACCGGCGGTGAATTGCGCATTCACGATGACCGGATCGAAGCAGTCAATGCCGATGCGGTGACGATTCTGCTGAGCGCGGCCACCGGTTTCGAGCGCTATGATCAGCCGGCATTGCCGATTGGCGCAGTCGTCAACAAGGCGCAAAGGTTGCTGGCCCCCGCGGCCGCGACCCCGTTCACCGATCTGCGCGACCGGCATGTGGCGGATCATCGGGCGCTTTTCCGCCGGGTCGAACTCGATTTGGGCGCCACCCCAGCCGCCGAGCTACCCACCGTGGAGCGGATTGTCAACTTCAAGACCGGCGACGATCCGCAGCTGATCACCCTGCTCTTTCAATATGGGCGTTATTTGCTCATTGCATCCTCCCGTCCTGGAACCCAACCGGCCAACCTGCAAGGCATTTGGAATGATGAAATTCGCCCGCCCTGGAGCTCCAATTACACCATCAATATCAACACCCAAATGAATTATTGGCTGGCGGAAAGCACCAATCTGGCCGAATGTCACCAACCGCTCTTTGATTTTCTGGCCGATTTGAGTGCCACCGGGCGTCAAACGGCCCAGGTCAACTATGGGGCGCGCGGTTGGGTTGCGCATCACAATTCGGATCTGTGGCGGCAGAGTGGGCAGGTGGGCGCCTATGGCCAGGGCGATCCCGTGTGGGCGTGTTGGCCCATGGCGGCGGGCTGGCTCTGCCAACATTTGTGGGAGCACTATGCCTTTGGGGGCGACCGCGATTTTCTGCGCTACACAGCTTATCCAATTATGAAGGGCGCGGCCGAATTTTGCCTTGATTGGTTAGTCGAAGATGGCCAGGGGCATCTGGTGACCATGCCGTCCACTTCGCCGGAGAATAAGTTTACGACCGCCGCTGGTCAACACGCGGCGGTGAGCATGGCTTCCACTGCAGATATGGAGATCATCTGGGATCTCTTTAGCAATTGCATAGCAGCCGCACAGCTTTTAGAGATCGACGGCGATTTTCGCACGCAACTGGAAAGCGCCCGCGCCCGGCTCTTCCCGCTGACCATCGGCCAACATGGGCAACTTCAAGAATGGTCGACCGATTGGGATAATCCGGATGATCATCACCGCCACGTTTCCCATTTGATTGCTTTACACCCCGGCAAACAGATAACGCGGCGCGGCACGCCCGCTTTGTGGCAGGCGGCCATGCGCACATTGGAACTGCGCGGGGATGGCGGCACCGGTTGGTCTATGGCGTGGAAGGTCAACTTTTGGGCGCGTTTCGAAGATGGCGACCACGCGCTCAAGATGCTGGGCAATCTCTTCAACCTGGTGGAAAGCAGCGCCACGGTGATGGATGGCGGCGGCGTCTACGCCAACCTCTTCGATGCCCACCCGCCCTTTCAGATCGATGGCAACTTTGGCGCAACTGCCGGCATCGCCGAAATGTTGCTGCAAAGCCACGCCGGTGAGATTCATCTATTGCCCGCGCTGCCCAGCAGTTGGCGTGATGGACATGTGAATGGCTTACGCGCCCGCGGCGGCTTTGAGGCGGATATAATGTGGCGTGAAGGGCAGTTGCAGCGAGCGGAAATCCGTTCACATTTGGGCGGTATTTGCCGAGTGCGCAGCCGCACTCCCATTCATGTGCAGCATGCTGGCGCAAACATTCAAGTAGAACAGCCCGCAGCGGATGTGGTGGAGTTTGCCACGGCGGCAGGGGGTGCGTATGAGGTTGTGCCCAGTCGTCGCTCTTAACAGCACCGGGGAATAAATTCCCGGCTAACAGCAGAAGCCGGGGAATAAATTCCCGGCTAATAACGGAAGTCCACTCAAGTGGACTGTGCTATCGCGCAGCCATCGTCATCCACGCAGTCGTCTTGAGACGACTTGAGCCAGCAGCCTGGAATTTATTCCAAGGCGAATCTACGAATAGATTCCACAAAGATGCCCGAAGCTTTTGTGAAGCTTCGGGCGTCTTCGCGTTCCTCTTCGCATCGCTGCTACGTTGGCGGTTGTGCGGCGCACAGAGCCAACACACAATTTGTGGTTAACCCAACTTCGTCATCCTTTACGCCCGCGCCGCCAACTGCGCCAGTTTTGCCTGAAACGAAGGCCGCTGCGTCACGTCCCGATTGACCGTGTATTTGGGCGCTTCGCCGCGCAGCACGCTCAAAATATTCTCGCACGCATAGACGCCGTTATCCACATACAGCTCATCGGTCCAGGCCAGCGAATGGGGCGAGAGCACCACATTCTCCAGCTGCACCAGCGGGTGATTGGCGTCGATGGGCTCCTCCTCAAACACATCCAGCCCGGCGCCGGCAATCTGACCCGATTGCAGCGCGTGCAGCAGCGCCGGCTGATCCACAATCGGTCCGCGGGCGGTGTTGATGAGGAAGGCCGTCGGCTTCATCATGGCCAGCCGTGCAGCGTTGACCAGCCCGCGCGTCTCTTCGCTCAAAAAGCAGTTGACCGTCACAAAATCGGATTCGCGAAAAACAGTCTCCAGATCAACCAGCTCCACACCCAATGCGGTCGCCGTCTCAGCCGATGCAAAGGGATCGGCGGCCAGCTTGCGCCCCAGCCCAAACGGCTCCAGCAGCCGGAACATTTCGCCCCCAATATTGCCCAATCCAATGGTCCCCACTACTTTGCCGCGCAGCCCCAATCCATTGGGCTCGGCGCGCAGATCCCAGCGCCCGGTGCGCACCAGCTTGTCCTTGGCGGGCAGCTGCTTGGCCAGCGACAGCAGCATGGTCAAAATCGCCTCAGCCACCGGGCGGCGCACGGCGTCCACCGTAATGGCCAGCAGCACGTCATTGGCCGTGCAGGCCGGCACGTCGATCTGATCATAGCCCACGCCCCAGCGCGCAATCACCGCCAGCCGGTCCTGGCCGCTGAATGACTGCGGCGTAAAGCGGAAAGCCAGATTGAGTACCGCATCAAAATCAGCCGCGTCCTGCGGCGTCACGTATGCCCCCTTCTCGTCGCGGCCGGTGGCGTCGAAAAAACGATAGCCCACATTGGGCAGCGGGTCGATGATCTGCGCCAGGAGCGGCTCAATGCGCCCCGGTGCTTCGGTCTTAAAATCGGAGGTGATGCCAATGGAATATGACATGGGTTTCTCCTTTGGTTTAACTACAAATTTTACAGAATTATAATCAACAGATTGCACAGATTTCGCAGATTACGGATATTGGTCAACGTGATGACGAAATCACGCCAAGCCGCTAAGTATCTTTTTCCCCTTTGCAACTCTCCGTGCGCTTATTTCCTGCCACAATTATGCTGACCATGACAGATTTGCATAGATTTTTAGCAGGCAGCCCGAATCTGTGCAAATCTGTAAAATCTGTAGTTCGTTTTTATGATCTCATGTTATGAATTGGGTGTTTGTATGGATAGGATCCAGTCTTGAGCAGAGGGAGATTCAAACAGAATGTGACTGCCATCTGCATGAAATGTGGCAGTCTGTTGTCGACCTTCACGCGGATCAACCCAAACCGCGCTGAATTTTGCGGTCAGCACCGCCGCATTGAGCACAATCGTTCCACCTTCCGGCGCATAAACCACCGCCAGATCGCCAGCCTGCGCGCGGACGCCAACACAAATTTATGCACATCCTCGTCACCCGGCTGTGCGGCCAATAGTTCCAGTGCGGGCCGCAATTCCCACCAGCGAATTGACGCGAAGAAGTCGACCAAATGCGCCATCTGCTCGGCCGCGGGCATAGTCAGCGCATCTTGCCAGGGCAGCGGAATGCCGGAACGCGGTGATCGACGGGCGGCGTGCTGCCGTCATCCCAGCCCCACACGCCGTGGCCGCCATAGGTGACGCCCGCCGTGGGTGCGTTGAGCAGGCTCCAATACATTGCGCGGCGGACCGAGTGGGCATCATGCGGCTGGCCGGATTGATAGGCCACGTGATTTTCGTAGGGCGGCTCCAGGTTGATGTAAAAGAGGCGCGGTTCGTGGCGCCATTCCTTGGCTTGGCGGCCCGCTTACAATCCATTGCAGCGTGTCGGCGCTGTCGCCGTGGCCGCTCTGATAGCCCAGCACGCCCAGCCACGCTTCGTCGCGAAATTCCGCCGCCGGGAAGTGCATACCGCAGCAGTGCAGGGCCACCGGCGCGTGCGCTTCGCTGCCAAAGGCCGCCTGCCCAATGTGTTGCCAGCGTGCGGCCTTTTCACCGCCATAGTTGCCATCGCCCGGCAAGATCCACACCACCGGATACGCGCCCCAACGCGCCACCATATAGCGCACCAACCGTACCGCTTGGTCTTCCGGCAAGCTATGGCCAGGATTGACGTTCAAAGTATCAGCACTGCCCAGCGTCCACAACAGAACGGGCGCGTTGAGCAGCCCGGCGCGGGCTGTGGCTGCCACCCGTTCATCCAGCCGCTGAAAAAAGGCGGGGTTGATTTGGATGCGGCTGTTGTCGCCCGTATAGGCCAACCCACCTTCAATATCCCCATCCGGCGCGGCGCGCCACTGGGTGGTTACCCACTGCACAGCAGAAAAGCGCTGGCGCGTGCGCACGTGCAGGTAGCGATCCCACTCCTTTTTTGTAGAACGCAGCGGCCCATTCCAAGCCGTGTCGGCCAGCCAGAAGAAGGGGGTACCGTCGGCATGTTCAAAATGGCGCTTGTTGGCGGCCAGCCGCACGGGGCCGTGCTGGGTAAAGCACGTTTCATTTGTAGGCGGCGTGCAGGTGAACCGACCCGATTGGGCGTGCAGCCCACTGTTGGCCGCATCCGTACAGCTTGTTTCATAGCGCCATTCGCCCACGGCGTTGGGGGCAAAACGCACGCGCCAGACAGAATCGCCATCCCAAAAGCCGCGTACCGTCTGCGATTCATCTGTTGGCCCGCTAAAAATCACCAAGAGTTCGACTTCTTGGATGGGATTGGCGTAGCCAGTCGCGCTGTGAAAAGTCAATTCAAGACAGTGCCATTGCGCAATTTGCATAGGAAGTTTCCTCTGCATCTGTGCAGCCGCTCGTGGCCTGAGCCTGTCGAAGGCTACGAGCGGCTGGATAGATGCTTTTTTACCAATCCACCTGGCTGCGCTCGGTGATCACGTGTTCATAAAACTTCAATGTGTGGCAAGCAATCGTATCCCAATTGTAGCGCGTCTGCACCTGATGCCGCGCCAGATCTTTGTAGCGTCGGGCGGCTTCCGGCCCTGAGAAAAGTTGGTCCACGGCCCAGGTCACGCTATCGGGGTCGTTGGGATAGACGGTGAGCCCGTTTTGCGTGTGATGCACCACTTCGCTGAGACCGCCCACGTCGCTGGCAATCACGTTGCAACCTTGGGCCATGGCCTCTAGCGCCACAATGCCAAAGGGTTCATACAGGCTGGGGAAGACGGCGGCATCGACGACCTGATAGAGATGGTCGCGCTCTTCATTGGTAATGTAGCCCAGAAAATCCACATGGTCGGCGACCCCCAATTCGTGGGCGCGTTCCCACATTTTTTCGCTATTTTTACCGGCAGCCAGCAGGCGCGTATTGGGGTGTTTTTGCAGAATTTTCGGCATGGCGGCCAGCAATACCTGCAACCCTTTTTCATGCGTAATGCGCCCCACAAAAAAGAGCAACCTTTCCCCATTGGGCGCATACTGTTTGCGCAGATGCGCCGCTGTTTCCGGCGGGCAAGGGTGCAGCAGTTCCATATCCACCCCGTTGGGAATCACGCTGACTTTATTGGCCGGAATGCCAAAGAAGGCGCCCAATTCCTGAATCATATAGCGGCTGCACACAATCAGCCGCCACGATTCATAGCCCAATTGCCATTCCACATGATTGATCTGGCGGCTGGTGTCGCTGGGCAGATAGCCCTGATGCCGCCCGCGCTCGGTGGCGTGGATGGTGGTGACGAGCGGCGTTTTCCAGGCGTGTTTGAGCGCAACGCCGGCGGCGCCGGTCAGCCATTCGTGAATGTGAATAATGTCATAGCGTTCTTTTTTGGCCAACTGCTGGGCGTAGCTCACCAGAATGCCATTGCTCGCCATCACAGAGTTGTAGTGGTCCACCGGTGTAAAGGGCAGCGTTTGGACGCGATGCACGGTCACGGATTTGCTGATGGCTTCAACCTCATCGCCGCCGCTGTAGCGCGTGGTCAACAGATCGATATGCAGTGCATCGTCGTCAAGACGTTCAAATGCTGGCGCCAACTCGGCGGCATGTTTGCCAACCCCACCTACTACATAAGGCGGGTATTCCCAGCTTATCATTAAAACTCGCATAATTTCCTCTTTAATAGTAACTATCCAGCCGTAGCCTGAGCTTGTCGAAGGCGCAGGCGGGTTTCGACAAGCTCAGCCCTCGAGTATCTGAAAAATTACCTTTAATAAACCCCTCTTCAAAAAAATACCCAATTATTTGGGCAGCGTTAGGTACACTAATACAGACGCTCGAGCGAGCGTACCACATTTCATGTAGACGCAATCTTACAGGTTGCCGTTGCTGGCAAAATATAAGATTGGCATGGACAACAAAATGCTGGGAGTGGTCAACGTGGTAACGATGCGGCGTCGACTGGGGAGCTGACGCCATCCGTTCTAATTTGATAAAGTTGAAAATGCGGCGGTGAATCAACCAGATCGCTGCGTGTCCAAGCCGATGGGGAAGCCTGGTTTTCAACAACCGCAATGGCCAATTGGGTCGCTTGATAAATCAGATACGCTAGCGGGGGGGCGGCTGGGGTTGCTTGAAGCCAAGCGTCGAAGCCGTCGTCCACCTCAATGGCCCAATATACATTATCTAATGATTGCGCCCGCTCGGCAAATACCGGATCGCCGCCGTTGACGCCCATCCAAAAGGGAACTTGCGGCTGGTCCAAACGTAAGCGGTTCAAGAAGTTCGCCGCCCCCGCCGGATCGCCCAGCCACAGCACTGCATCATCAGCTTGCACGGCGGTCGGTTCATCGGCGAATTGCACAGGGATGTCGGTTTGGCTGAATTGCAGTGATTCGTTCTGTGCCGCGGCCCCAACATCCCCGCCTGCTAGCAACAGTCGATCTGCGCCCTGCAAAGCGGCATATTCAGCCACGGTCGCGATAAGTACACTTTCATAATGCCCCGGCCACTGCTCACCCCTCCCTAGCCCTCCCCTGGAGGGGAGGGGATTGAAGCTCCTCCCCCTTGAGGGGGAGGCTGGGAGAGGGTCTATTTGGACCGACCAAAGCTGGTCCACCGGTAGCCAAAGCACATCCGGCCGCAGCTGCATCACTTCTTGCACGGCGGCAATGGTTTGCGGAAAAAGCGGCCCCACAATCGCCCGCACTTCGGGGTCTACCAGCAGCTTTTGCGCCGCCCGCCGCGCCTGTTCCGGGTCACCGCCATCGTCCAGCGCCACCGGCATAATGCGAAATGCGGTCGATGCGGGCGCATTGGCGGCCAGCGTTTTGTGCATTTCGTCCAGCGCCGCATACCCCGTGCGTCGGTACAGCCCCTCAAACGGCGCAATCAATCCAATCTTGATCACCCGCGGCGTCGAGCCAGGGATGCAGGATGAGCAGCACGCCAATCCAAAATATCTGTACGCACCGCCGCCATCGCTCCATTCCCAAGCGCCCCTCCACATCACGGCAACCATTCACCATTCACCATTCGCAATTTACCATTTACCATTCAGAATTTACCGATACCCATATATCCGCAAATTCTGCTCATGCTCGGCCAGCGTCTGCGCAAAAACGTGGCGACCATCTTCTCCAGTACCCAGGAAGAAGCAGTAATTCGTGGCCGCCGGGTTGCAAGCGTGGCGTCGATGGCGCTGAGCCCCGGGGTTGGCAATGGGACCAGGCGGCAAACCGGAGTTTAGATAAGTATTATAGGGGCTGATGACCTGTGCATACTCTTCAACGCTCTGCGGCTTCCACCACCAGTTGCCCACCGTACCGCGCATATTGCACAGTCGGGTCGGCCTGCAAATAGTGCCACCACATCGGCATTACAGGCGTACCGTTGAGACGATTCACGTACACGCTGGCAATCAGCGGGCGCTCATCCTGCTGCACGGCCTCGCGCTCCACAATGCTGGCCAGGTTGATCAGGTCACGGCCGCTCAAGCCGCTGCTGCCGCCGATGAGTCCCTCTTGGCCCACTTTGGCCTCAAAATTATCCAGGAATGAACCAATGACGATTTCGGGTGTGCTGGCTAGCACCGGCAGCCGATACGTATCGGGAAACAAGAATCCTTCCAGCGAGCCATCTGCAGGCAGTGTTTTGAGGAATTCATAATTTTCAAAAATGGTGAGATTGCGCGGCGCCCGCACGGCGGCCAGAAATACATCCGGCTCAATAATATTCGCCGCCGCCAGCCGCTCGGCAATCTCTTCGGCGCGGAAACCCTCAGGAATCGTGACCACGGCTTCATCAAAGAGTGCAGTTTGCAGCGCCACGGCAATTTCGGGCACGGTCATGGTTTCGGCCAAATAAATTGCCTGCTTCAATATCACGCTCCAAACCGTTCACCCGCACGTAGAGATTAAACAGATCGGCATCGCGCACAAAGCCCTCGGCCTGCAAACGCACGGCAATAAAGCGCGCTGGTTCGCCGATATTTACTGTAAAGGGGCGCTGGCGGGCGATTGTCGCCCGCCGGTATGCTCAATTCGCTCTCGCAGGCGCAAATTAAAGGCCAAAATCTGCTGCTCAATATTGTCCGGCGTCAAAACATTCTGGCCTGCCCGCGGGTCAATGAGACCAGCGGTATTTTGCGGCGCCCCTAACAACTGCTCGGACAGATGCGCATCCAGCACAGTCCACACGCCAAAGAGCACCGCCGCCACCAGCGCCAAAAAGCCCAGCCGCAACAGATTCGTAATCAACGCGCCGCGCTGAAACGGCGAAGCAAATTCGGGTTGCGCGGCCCGCATACGATTTCGGCGTGATAATATTTGTTCGGAAGAGTGAGATTGCATAAGGATTTACGAAATACGATTTACGAGTTGTCTCGTTGAGTAACTATGTGGGTGAAAGCTAGATTCGTTAGCGCGCAGACTGCGATGCACGGCGGCGCAAAACATGGACCAACCCGTCACGTCATCCGCCGTGCGGTGCAGTCGGAGCGGCCTTCACCCGCCAGCTCAATCCGCCCCCAATCGGCCACATCGCCGCGTTTCCGCGCACTCAAATAGCTGCGCAAAATCACCGCCGCCGCCACCGCATCATCATCGCCCGCCGCTCCGGCGTCGGCCAAAAACTCTTGCGCCGCAAAAGTGCTCAAACGTTCATCCCAAAAAATGACGGGAACAGATTTGCCCAAGCTGGCCCGCAGCGCGTGTGCCAGTTTTAACGCCCACTTGCGCGTCCATTGGGCCTGTTCCCCTTCGCTGCCGTCCATATTGAGCGGCAGGCCGCACAGAATGGCGGTGGCTTCCATCTCCTGCACAAGCTGCACCAGGCGGGCAAAATCCTTGCGGTTGGATGTACGGCGCACCACCGCCACCGGCCGCACCGTGATCCCCAGCGGATCGCCCGTGGCCACACCGATGCGCGCTTTGCCCACATCCAGCGCCAGCAATTTATCCATGTTTACGGCGCCGCGTTTTCTTCCAGCGCGCCTTCATATTCGACGCGCACTTGGATGCGATTGGGCAGCGTGGGCAGCGTGGGCAACAACTCCGGATCGCGATAAATTTCCGGCGGGCGCTCCAGTTGCCAGCGCTGCTGCAAGGCCGCAATGGCGTCGGCGGGCCGCGTCCCCGCAATCAAATCGCGGACTTCGGCGGCGTCAATGGGAATCACATATTCGGCGCTGGCAGTGATCGTATATTCGACTGATCGCCCCACGGTCACGGCGCCCGGTTCGCGGCGATAGGTGATGGAGTCGGCCACCAATCTGCCCTGGTCGGGGATGGCGCGGCGCAATTCGGCCAGCGCGGCCTGCGTGCTCAGCGCATCTTCCACCGCCGTGCCTTGGGCCAACACGCGCAGATCCAGCGTCAATTCATCCGCTTCCTCATCGTTAAATTGGCCAAAGGCCTGCGCAATTACGTAGGTCAGCACCGATTCCTCGGGCAGCCATTCGCCCGGCTCGGCGCTCTCTTGCAGGGCGCGATAGGCATCGCCTTCAGCGCGGGCCGTAGTTTCGGCCAGCAGCAGATCGCGGTCCTCCTGCGTCACCACGTTGACCAGCGCCGCGCCGCCGCCGCCCGTGCCTTGCGGATTGGTTACGTTGAGCCGAAAGCGCAGGGCGCCGCTAATATTGCCAATAGTGTTCGCCAGCACGTTGCCTTCAATGCCCGGCTCCAGCGCTTCAATGGCCACATCGGCGCGCTGGCCTAGGCCGCCCGGCACCGTCACATCGCCACGGGTGCGAAAGCGCACTAGCGTGCCGGTCACCGTGCTGACCACCGTGCCGTCGGGCACCGTCACCGGATCCGGCCCCTGATTGGTAAAGGTGACGCGGCCGCCGGCGTTGCCCGCTGCTTTTTGGCGCGCCCCGGTGGTGGCCCGCGTACCCTGCTCGATGATGTTGGTTTCCAACAGACGGGCGGGCACCCGGTTGCGGTCAAAATCGGGGGCGTCCAATGCGGGGTCGGCAATCAGGCGCACGGAGACCGCAATGGGCTCGCGACCGGGCGTCACGGTGACGGTGGCCGCCGGCAGCACGTATAGCGTAAAGCCCGCCAGAAAAATCACCATAAGCAGCCCGGCAAACGCATTCCACAGCCAGCGCACCCACAGCGGCGTGGGCCGACGATAGCGCTCTTCGGCTTGGATGCGCTGTTGGCGCGAGCGGCGCACATTGGCGCGGCGCACGCGCTGCATCACATCACCGCGCCGCCAATGGGGGGCGTCGGGCAGACCGGCGTCGGGCTGTTTGGGGTTTAGCACAGCGGCCAGCGGCTTCATGCGCCAACCGCCGCCAGCGGCATCCTCCGCGCGATAAAAAACCGGCACGCCCACCTGCTTGGCTGTTTTGCGGGTGGCGTCGTGCCCGGTCACCAGCGCCACGTTCATATTGAGAAGCTGGGCCTGGCGCTGTAAAAGGCGCATGCGCGCCATATTATCCAGTTCGGTCCACCCCTCGGGCAGTTCCAGCACCACGCGCTCAGCGCGGGCTTGGGCCAGCAGACGGCGCACCGCCTCGGCGTTGGCTTCGGGGTGGATTTGAATGTGTTTCGTCATTTACACTTTGCTCTGAATGAAAACCGGGGTGTTGCTTCTGCAGAGATGTTGCTGCGAAATCCGGTTTTCATTACAACCGCAACATAATCAGGCGGCAAGCTGATAAATTGCTGGGCGATATTGTGGCTGCGGAATCGGTTTGCCAAGTTGACGGGCCGTTTCCAACCAAGCTGCCTTGGCCAATTGGACTTCCCGCAATGCCTCTTCAGGCGTATCACCAAAAGCCGAGCAATATTGCAAATCCGGAATATCCGCTAAATATGCCGCATCTTCTTCCGAAAAGAAAATGCAGATAAAGAAATCTTTCATCGTGATATGTCAATACGGAATGATAGATTCGAGCTATCGATAGCAAAAAAATAATTTTTCTGATATACTCTGAACATTAGTTTTATGACCAATTGATACTTCGATAGCAAAATTTGTGAAAGGTCAGGCATCCTAATATGGAATCAATGTTAACCGCCGTTGAACTGACTGGGCATATCGATGAATCCCGCCAACTTCATTTAGACAATCTGCTTCCCATTCGGGGGCCGCAGAAAGTGCGTGTGATTGTACTATACGCGGCTGATGATGAATGGGATGAACAGCAGTGGCTGCAAGCCGCGGCGCGCAATCCTGTTTTCGATTTCTTAAATGACCCGGAAGAAGACATCTACTCCCTTGAAGATGGAGAACCATTCCATGCCCAAATATGATGTGGTTCTCGTGCCTTTTCCATTTGACGATTTATCAAGTAGCAAAGTACGCCCCGCCGTCTGTTTAACCGACCCTATCGGGCCGCATCAGCACATCGTTCTTGCCTTCATCACCAGTCGGGTAGATTCAGAAAACCTTGCCACCGATATTCTCATAAATGATTCAGACGATGATTTTGAGAAAACAGGGCTGCGTGTCTCATCGACGCTCCGTCTGCATCGCGTGATAACGGTTTCAGCCACCATTATCAGACGAAGGATGGGTGCTCTTCCGCCCAATTTGCAGGCCGCTATTGATATTGGCTTGCGCGTGTTACTCGATCTGAATGATTAGGTCAAGTTTTCAGATTTGCCTTCACCCACCCCTGCACACTTTCCAGCGCCTCGCCCAATTTACCCACATCACGTCCACCGGCCTGCGCCATATTCGGGCGACCGCCACCGCCGCCGCCGATAATTTTGGCCGCGTCGCGCACGATGTTGCCGGCGTGTAGACCGCGCTTGGTCAGGTCGTCGGTGACGGCGGCAATGAGCAGCGGTTTGTCGTTGATGTTGGCGCCCAGCACCACCACGCCGCTGCCCAGCTTGTCGCGGAACCAGTCGGTCATCTGGCGCATGGTGTCGGCATCGCTGGCCTGCACTTGCGCCGCCAGCACGGCCACGCCATTCACGTGCACGGTTTTGTCCAGCAGCGCCTGGCTTTCATCGCGGGCGGCCTGCTGCTTGATCTGCGCCAGTTCGCGCTGGAGCGTGCGGTTCTGCTCTTGGAGTTGCGCCACCGCATTGGCGATCTGCTCTGGCCGCGTGTTGAGCAGTTCGGCCAGGCTGGCCAGCGTGTCAAAGCGCTCTGCGATCAGGCTTTCGGCCACACGGCCGGTCACCACTTCGATGCGGCGCACGCCGGCGGCCACGCTGCCCTGCGCCGTAATGCGGAAGCTGCCGATTTCGGCGGTGGCGTCCACGTGGGTGCCGCCGCATAGCTCCATGCTCACGGTGGAATCGCGCCAGTCGTTGACTTCGCCAAAGCTGACCACGCGCACCTCGTCGCCATACTTTTCGCCAAAGAGCGCCATAGCGCCCTCGGCCACGGCCCGCTTGTGGCTGGTCCAGCGCGTGTTGACCTCAAAATTGGCCAGCACAATGTCGTTGGCCAGCTCTTCGATCTCGTGCAGCTCGGCTTTGCTCAACGGCTGCGTGTGTGTAAAATCGAAGCGCAGCCGCTCGGGCGCCACCAGCGAACCGGCCTGATGCACATGCTCGCCCAGGATGCTGCGCAGGGCGGCGTGCAGCACGTGGGTGGCCGTGTGGTTGCGCATAATGTCCCAGCGGCGCACGGTGTCGATGACGGCGCGGGCCGGGTCGTTGAGCCGCAGCGAACCCTGCGTCACCTGGCCCACGTGGACAATCAGCCCCGGAATGGGCCGCCGCATGTCGTTGATCTGCACGGACCACACCGGCTCGTCCAGGTCGTCGGGGAAGTAGTAAATTTCGCCCGTATCACTGACCTGGCCGCCGCTCTCCACATAAAAAGGCGTTTCGGGCAATACGATCTCGACTTTGTCGCCCTTATGGGCCTCGCTGACCATTTGGCCATCGATGAGCAGGCCCACCACATTGGCATCCACTTCGTCCACATTTTCATAGATCAAGTGTTTCACGCCCTGCTCACCAACGATGCCCTGCTCCCTCAGGTTCCCCAACAGTTCAGCGTAGACCGCCACATCCTGGGCATGAACGTCTTGGGCGGTGGCGCGGCTTTGCTCCTTTTGGGCCGCCAGCGCCGCTCGGAAGCCAGCCTCGTCAATGGTGAACTTATTTTCTTCGGCAATGTCGCGGGTCAAATCCAGCGGGAAGCCAAAGGTGTCCCACAGGAAAAAGGCATCGGCGCCGGGGATCTCGGTCTGCCCCTGCGCCCGCAGATCGGCCATCAGTTCATCCAGCCGGTTGAGGCCGGTGGTCAGCGTGCGCTGGAAGCGCTCTTCCTCGGCGGTGATGGTCTGCATAATAAAGTCGCGTTTGGCCGGCAGGTCGGTGTAGTGATGGCCCATCCCGTCGATCACCACCTGCGAGACGCGGGCCAAAAACGGCTCCTCCAGCCCGATGAGCTTGCCAAAACGGGCGGCGCGGCGCAGCACCATGCGCAAGACGTAGGAGCGCCCCTCGTTGCCGGGCAGCACGCCGTCGCCAATCAAAAAGGTGATGGCGCGGGCGTGGTCTGCAATGGCGCGGTAGCGGTACAGATTGGCCTGGCGCTCGGCGTCGCTCTGGCCCGAAATCGCTTGGATGCGGTCCATGATCGGCACAAAAGCATCGGTGTCGTAATTGTTGTCCTTGCCCTGCAAAATGCTGGCCAGGCGCTCCAGCCCGGCGCCCGTATCCACGCTGGGCGCCGGCAGCGGCTTGAGTTCGCCCTCGGCGTTCTGGTCATATTGCATAAAGACCAGATTCCAGATCTCCAAATATTCATCGTCCACGTTGACGCCGTCGGCCACCTGCTTGTCTATATCGCCCCAATAGTAATGTATCTCCGAGCAGGGACCACAGGGACCGGTGTCGCCCATAGACCACCAGTTGTCCTTTTTGCCAAAGCGCAGCACGCGGTCGGGGGCGGCGCCGGTCTCGATCCAGAGGCGCTCGGCCTCGTCATCATCGGTATACACCGTGAACCAGAGCCGCTCCAGCGGCAGCCCCAGCTCATCCACCAGCAGGTGCCAGGCCCACTGGATCGCTTCCTTTTTAAAATAGTCGCCAAAAGAGAAGTTGCCCAGCATTTCGAAGAAAGTGTGGTGGCGCGGGCTGGGACCGACGTTTTCCAAGTCGTTGTGCTTGCCGCTGACGCGCATACACTTTTGGCTGGTGGCGGCGCGCGAATAGGGGCGCTTCTCCAGCCCCAAAAACGCGTCCTTAAATTGGACCATGCCGGCATTGGTCAACAGCAGCGTCGGATCGTTGCCGGGTACCAGGCTGCTGCTCTCCACTTCTTGATGTTGCAGCTCGCCAAAATAGTCGAACCAGAGCTGGCGAATTTCGTTGGTTGTCAGGCTTTTCATGCGCTTTTCCGTTTAGGTTTGATCAACAGATTGCACAGATTTAATAGATTTTTCTCTGCATAATCTGCGAAATCTTTTAAATCTGTTGATCAAAAGTTTTTAATGCTTTTCAATATGAAACAGTGTTCACAATAATTGCAGACTGGTCTCCAAATTCTAGGTGAAGAGGGGGAGCCTGTCAAAACCGTTGGGGGCTTAAAGAGGGTGCTTCTAGGTTTCGCCCGTCGTGTATTCTGGATTGCAGATGTTTGCGCGGTTGCCTTTTGCGCGGGATAATGAAGACACCATTCCCAAGGCAAAAAAGGGGTATAAATATGACAAGCCTGGATGAGTTTTTGGAAAAGATTATCCTCACGATTTACAAGAACTGGTTCGCGCCCGGTTTGGCCGCTGAACGGAGCAGATTTGATGCAGCGCGGGCGGGATTGGCGCAGCAGCTTGCCGCGCTGAAGCCGGACAACCGCGCCGCCGCGGATCTGCTGATCACGGCCTTTTTGCAGGACCTGGCGCTGCTGCCCACCATCGGCCAGCTTGCAGATGCCGATCTGACAGCGGCGCTCAGCCTTCGCGGCGGCAGGAGCGCGCGCTTGACCGATGTATCTGCGGAACGCCTGACGGCACTGCAAGCGTTGCTGGCCGCCGAGAATCCGCCGCTCTTTGTGCTGTCGCGGCTCCGCTATCGCGACCGCACACCGCAACAACTGTTTGGCGAACCCGCCGCGCCGCCGGAAAATGAGCTGATTGGGACGCTGGCCAATGTGCTGGAGGCGCTGCGGGCGGGTGGGGATGCTCTGCCCGAAACAAGTCGCCAGCAGGTTGCCAAGTTGATGCAGCAGTTCAGCAGCGCGGTGCAGACGGCGGTGGATGGCGTCAGCGTGGTGGCCAAGGAACGGGTGGTCGAGCTGTTGGACGCCCTGGCCGCGCTGCCCACTATGCTGCCTCTTGTTTATGCGGCGCTGCTGGCAGGTAAAACCGACGACGACCGCCAAAGCCGCGGCGGCTTGACCACGCGCGGTGGGCAAATTGATAATCGGCTTGCGGTGAGCACGCGATTGGAGGGACTCTTGTCTGGACAAACCGAAGCAACAAGCGCCACAACCGACTCCGGCACTATCGATTTCCTGGTGAAGGTCACCTTTCCGGCCAAACCGGCCATTGACAGCCGCATCCACTGATTGTGGAGCTTGAGCCGCAGCCCGACCCCAATGCGAATGCGCAGCAAGTGCGCTATTTGGACAAACGGGTGCGGCTGCGGCGGGCGGAGCTGGTCGGCGGGTTAGCGTTGCAGGCCTCGCTCACCACGCAGGCCTTTACCGAAACCACCGGCGATCTGACGCGCACGCTGATGGTCAACGCCGCGGGCACGGTGACGCCGGCCGTCTTTGTGCTGACCGCGCGCGGCAAAGCGGGTGCGGCGGCCATTGGTGTACGGCTGGAGCAAATTGTGGCGGAGGCCGCGATTGCCACCGAAATTACCGCCACGCGTGGCGCTTTGGAAGATTTTGAAAAGAGCTTCTCGGTCGATTTTAGCGCCAGCCCGGCTGAGCCAATCACTACCGTGGCCTATCAAAGCGCGGCGAATTTCCCAGCGGAAGTGGAGCCGCAAAGCGAGCATCCGCTAATCGTGCGTTTGCAGCGTTTGCTGGAAGCAGCGGCGCCGGGTCAGGGCGACGCCACGCTGCAATTTAGCAGCACGGAGGACGCCAAGCTGGTGGAGGTTGTGGTCAGCGCGCCGGCTTTTACCGATGCGACCCAGTGCTGGCGGCGCACCATGCGGGTCTGGCGCGATCGCGATTCGCAGCCGGTTGTTTTTTGGTTGACTGCGGGGTCGGCAGTGGGCAAGATGCCGTTGACTGTCGATTTTTATCATGAAGGGCGCATGTTGGGCAGCGTGACCTACGAGAGCGAAATCATGCCCGATGTGACCAACGCGTCGGCGCGGGCCCAGCGCATCAGCCCCATCAATCAGCTCGATGCGCCGCCCGCCGATCCGCCGGCGCCGGCCGATTTGACGCTGCGCATTACCAAAAACGAGCAGACCAATACGCTGCACTTTGTGCTCCATTCGCCCGATCCCGCATTGGGCTACGATCAGCGCGACATGGGGCA
The DNA here is from genome assembly GCA_041391125.1 of Caldilineaceae bacterium. Taxonomy (GTDB): domain Bacteria; phylum Chloroflexota; class Anaerolineae; order Caldilineales; family Caldilineaceae; genus JACKBC01. Next base: position 3,479 of record JAWKON010000088.1, on the reverse strand, counting down.
GGTGATGCTTAACGCCAACCCGCGCCGCTTCTTGACCGATACCTTTGACCAGCTCAGCCGCCTGGCGCGCCAGGCCGTACGCAAAGTGGATACGTTGAGCGATACGGACACGGCGGTGGAAGAGAAAGAGCTGGTGCGCATTGGGGAAAACCTGTTTGAAAAGCTCTTTCCAGAGGCGCTGCGCAATGAGTATTGGCGGCTCAAGGAGCTGCGCGAGCAGGGGGTCGTCCGCTCGCTGCTGATCATCAGCGACGAGCCGTGGATTCCGTGGGAGATAGTCAAGCCCTATCAATACGATGAAAAAACGGACAGCGATCTGACCGATGACTTTCTGGCGGTGGCCTTTGAGCTGTGCCGCTGGCTGGCCGGGCGCGGTCCGCTGGCCGACCTGCACGTGGATGCCGCCAGCGTGGTGATTCCCGAGCTGGATCTGGCCTATGTGCAGCAAGAGAAGCAATATTTTGAGGGGCTGAAGGGGCGCGGTCTGCGCGTGGCCGATCCGTTACAGAGCCGCGATGATGTGTTGGACGCGGTGCGCGATGGGGAATTTCAGGTGCTGCATCTGGCCGCCCACGGCAACTTTAACCCGGACAAAGTCGACCAGTCGCCGCTGGTGCTGCAAGATCGGCAGGAGCTGTGGCCCAGCGATTTGAGCGGCGGCCAGGTGCGGGCGCTGCGCCGCCAACGCCCCATCGTGTTCCTCAACGCCTGCCACAGCGGTCAAATCGAATTCGCGCTGACCGGTCTGGGCGGCTGGGCCGAGCAGATGGTCAGCACCATTGGCGTGGGCGCCTTTATCGGCTCGCTGTGGGAAGTCAACGATCTGCTGGCCGCTGAATTCGCCACCTTTTTCTATGATCAGCTCATTGCGGGCGAACCGCTCAGCGCGGCCTTCCGCGCCGCCCGCAGCCACATCCGCCAGCGGCAACCGTCCAATCCCACGTGGCTGGCGTACACGCTCTATGGGGATCCGAATGGGCGGACAGAGTGGGGGGTGAGTTGAATGTGGCGTCAACCCAACGCAACCGCGATCGCCTGCTCAACGGTCATATGCACCCCTTTCGCCCAAGCCAATTCAAACGCCACATCCCCGAGCCGGGCGCGTAGCCTGGTCAAAGCGGCCAAGGTATATTTATGCGCCACTTGTTCGAGGGGCGCGCCAATGCGCGCCCGCAGCGTTTCGGCTGCCGCCCACAGTTGAACGGCTTGCGCGTACTGGTCTTCGCTCTCGGTGATCTGGGCGAGCAGCTCAAATGAGTAGGCATACCCCCGCAACAGCCCCAAACGGTGGCGAATGCGCAGCGATGCGCGGACCAATTCTCTGGCGTTCGCATACTCCCCCAGCATTTGCGCGGTTTCGCCCAGATTGTGCATAGCAAGGGCGACGCCGCGCTGATACCCCAGCGACTGATAGAGATCCCGGCATTCAAGCAATGCCTCTCTCGCGGCTTTGTATTCATGGATTTCCAACAGATCTGCCCCCAGCAGATTGAGGGCCGTTGCCAGTTCAAAGGGACTTCCCAGCTCGCGCCACAGGGTGACGCTCCGCAGTTCATACGGAATGGCAGCAGCAGCATCACCCGCCGTGTAGACTATATTGATTGCCAGTAACTGATTGCCTTTTGCGATGCCTGCCGTATAGGCTATCTGCTCAGCCATTTGCAGCGCCTCTTCGATCTGCGTTTGCAGATGTGTGAGTTCACCAGCGTAGCGAGCCAAGTCGCAATAGATCAACCGCGCGTCAATCTCTCCGCGCCGAACGCCGAGCTGCTGGAACAGATCTTGCGCTTGCCGAGCCGCGTGCAACCCATAGTTGAAATCTGAGATTGCCGAGGAAAGTTCGGCCGCCGCCAACAGAGCCTGCGCCCGCTGGATCGAAAGCGAGCCTGTGGTTTCATCCAATGCACGTTGCAGCCAGCGCCGCCCTTCCTGAAAAAAGCCGCCCAATTCCCAAAATTTCAGATCCGTACCCAACTGCGCCACCAGGGTAAGCGCCGGCTCGCGATCATGCGCAAGCAGCCACTCGAACGCGCGGCGCAGGTTATCATGGTCATCCTGCACGGTGCGCAGTCGCTTGGGCAGCGTTTGCCCAGCCCGGTTTTCAGCCACTCGGGCGACAAGCTGGGTGTAGTAGCGAGCATGCCGCTCCAGTGCGACCGCCTCTTGATCGCTGCCGCGCAAGTGCTCCTGGGCAAAGTGGCGGATGGTCTCGTGCATGCTGTAGCGCCGGCGCTCGGCGTCAGCCCCAAAGATCACCAGCGAATGGTCGACCAACTCGGTGAGAATCTCGACGCATGGCTCCCCTGGTACACTGACCGCCTCGGCGGCCTCCAATGTCCACCCGCCGGCAAAGACCGACAATCCACACAGCCCAGCGCGTGCCTGGGGGCTCAAGAGTCCGTAGGACCAGTCAATCAGCGTCTGCAAAGTGCGTTGACGCGGCAGGGTTGCGCCGGCCGGCCTGTTCAGCCAGGCGAAGCGTTGATCCAGCCGTTCGGCGATGGCTGCGATGGGCAGCACGCGGGCTTGTGCGGCGGCGATTTCGATGGCCAAGGGGATGCCGTCGAGCTGCTGGCAGATGCGCGCGACCGCCGGCACATTGACATCGGTGAGCGCGAAATGGAGCAGCGATTGCGCGGCGCGGTCCGTAAATAGCTGAACCGAGTCAAATTGCAGCGAATCTGCAACCGTGAGCCGTGCGCCGTTGATGGTGGGGGTGGCAAAGGGTTCCAGCCGGACCACCTGCTCCTCGGCCAGGTGAAGTGGAACGCGGCTCGTTGCCAATACCGTCAGCCCCAGGGCGGCGCGGCAGAGCACTTGGACAAGGCTCGCACACGCCTTCGCCAGATGTTCGCAATTATCCAGCACCAGCAGCACGCTTCGATCGCGCAGGTAATCTATAAGGACGCCGGTAGACGAGCGACCGCTGTTGGTCGGCAAACGCAAGGCCGCCGCCACCGCGTCATCGACAGCGCTTTCATCGGCCACGCCAGCCAATTCGACGAAATAGACGTTATGGGCAAAAACGTGCTGCAAGCGGTGGGCAACATCAATCGCCAGGCGCGTCTTGCCCACGCCGCCAGGGCCCGTCAATGTCACCACTTTGACCATACGCTGCGAGAGCAGATCGACCAGGCGCGCGGCTTCTGGTTGGCGCCCAAAAAAGCGCGTGAGAACCGGGGGCAACACCGCCTGCATAGCATGTGGCTCGAACGGTGCACTGGCGCGGATCTGTTCGGCCAGCATCACGGTTTCAACGGTCGGCGCCAGGCCAAGCTCGCTTGCCAGCACGCGGCGGCATGTCTCATAGGCTTCTAGGGCGGCGCTGCGCTGACCCGCGCCCGCCAGCACGCGCATCATTTGGCGATAGGCGGATTCGCTCAGCGGATCGTGTGCAAGCAGTCGGCGGATGGTGCGTTCGGCGTCTGCCAGTTGGCCGGCGCGTTCGTGAAAGGCAGCAAGCTGTTCCAGCGCCCACG
>JAWKON010000087.1:0-28996 GCA_041391125.1 Caldilineaceae bacterium | reverse complement strand
ATTCAACTCTCCCGCCTCCTCCTGCTCTTGCCCGGCATTGTGTGGGGGGCGTCTTTTACGGTGGTCGAACTGGTGTTGCCGGTGGTGCCGCCGGTGACGATCACGCTGTTGCGCAGCGTGATTTCGGTGATCATGCTGCTGGGGATGATGTGGTTTGCGGGCGGCTATTTGCCCAGAAACGCCAAAGAGTGGGCGCCCTTTTTTCTGTTGGCGGCCATCAATCAGGCCACCCCGTTTGCGCTAACCGCTTGGGGGCAGGTCTACATTGACGGCGGGTTGGCCTCGATTCTGCTTTCGGTTATGCCGCTCTTTACGGCACTGCTGGCCTGGTGGTTTATGGATGATGAGGCGCTGACCTTTAACAAAGTAGTGGGCATTGGTCTGGGCCTGCTGGGGATTGTGTTGCTCATGGGGTTCGACGCCATGCAGACGCTGGGCGCCAATGTGCTGGCGCAACTGGCCATTGTGGGGGCGGCGCTGCTCTATGCCATCAGCGCGGTGCTGATCCGCCGCGTCTATCCGCTGCAGCCGACCGGGCTTTCGGCGTGGGCGCTGCGGCTGCGCATAACGGCGGCCCAATTTGTGGCGGCGGCCATTTTGCTGCTGCCCTTTAGCCTCTGGCTGGATGCGCCGTGGCGGCTGCACATTACGCTGGACGCCTGGGGCTATCTGATCTTTCTGGGCGTGGGCGTGACGCTGCTGGCCACGGTGACCTATTTTTATCTCATCGAGCAATTTGGTGCGGGTACGGCTTCTACCACCATTTATCTGATTCCGGTGGCGGGCGTGCTGAGCGGCGTGCTGATCTTGGGCGAAAAGCTGACCGGGCAGATGGCAGCAGCGCTGGTGTTGATTTTGGGCGGCATTTTTATGGCGAATCGGTGAGGACGCGGCAGGGATGGCACACGGATTAGAGTGATCAAATGGATTAATGCTAATTTTTGCATTTTAAAAAATTGTACGCGGATACACGCGGATTTGCGCAGATTTTCAGGGAGCATCCGTGTGCATCGGCGCACCACATCTTTTTGCCAAGAATCTTTTTGGAAACCAAATCAGCGCAAATCCATCAAATCCGTAATATCAGTGTTCCACTGTGAGCGGAAACACCAAATCCGCCACGTTTTCAAATCCACCGTTGCTTTTCCGATACAAGATTACGCGCACGCCGTCGACGCGCGCCGGCTGCGCGAGCGGCAGCCGGTATGCATCTGCGATGAGTTGCCCATTGGCCGCAGGGGTGGACAACGCAATCAGGCCATGCACCGGGCGCCGCCGATCCTGCTGGACGATCTGATTTGGCTCCCCAGTCGGGGCGGCAATAAAGTTTCCCTGCGCCGTGGGCCGCACGCTAATCGAGACCCCTTCCGGCCAAACACCATCTGCCAGTTGCCAAAAGAGAATCAGATCCAGTGCAGGTGCTGGCGCAGCGGATCCTGTAGGATTGGCCGGCGCCGCGACAAAACTGAACCCGGCCAACACAACACCGGGCAACGCAGTCTCATCCAACACCACCGCTGGCGTTTCTGCGGCGCCCGGTTGCGCGGCGTTATCAAAACGCACCCAATCGGCGCTCTGATCCTGCAACTGAACGCCAAAGTTGGGCGGCAGTTCATCCAGCAGCGTGGGCGCCGCCTCTACGGTGGCAAAGAGCGGCCTATTCTCCTGCAATAGCTCCGCCGCCTGCTTGCTGCTCACCACCCGCAGATCGGGGCGGATGCCCCAAATGTCGATCAAATATTGGAGGGCCAGCGCATCCCGCACGGGCGCAAAGAGCGCGGCATTGGGCGGCAGCGGCTGCGCAATGAGCAGGCCGGCATGGGGCAGCGCCGTGTCATCGGGCCGGTTGCGGCTGTCAGCGGCGGGCCAGGAAGCCTGGGCGCGCCACCCAATGGCAACGCAGAGCAGAATGGCGGCGGCAATCTGCACGCGGCGATTCGCCTGTGCCGAAAGCCGCCGCGCCAGCAAATTGCTCCATCCGGCCAGCCCCAACAATATCAGCGGATAGGCCGGCAGGATCACCTGATACCAGTTGCCAAAGCGATAGGCCCAGCAGAAAGCAGCGTAAAAGAGCAGCGTCCCATAGAGCAGCACGGCCATGCGCCGTCCCAAAACCGCAATGCCGATTAGCCCCAACGCAAAAAGCGGAATGCTCAGCTCCTGCCACATCATTGCCGGGAAGCCGCCGCCCCAAAATGGTCGGCCAGCCTCCAGCCCCCAGCTCAACTCCTCGCGTCCCTGCGCCGTGCTCAGAAAGGCCCAAAACCACTCATGCGCCGTGCGCCAGTCGCCACGCCCCCACCATTCGGGGTGCGCCGCCCCGCGCACATACACGTACAGATAGCTGACCAGCGGCAGCAGCGCCACCACAATCGCGCCGACCACCGTGCGCGCGCTGCGCAAAAGCGGCGGCGACTGCCATAGCACCACCAGCACCAGCGGCGGCACGATCAGCGCCACCGTGAGCATGTGCGCCAGCGCAAGGCCGCAGAGCAGCACCAGCCCATAAAAGGTGCGGTTGGCCGTGGCGTCGCCCTCACGCCAGCGCCCATAGAGATACACAATGGCCAGCGTCTGCGCCACGGCGCTGGAGTATTGTTCGGTGGTGGTGGCGTAATACCAGAAAAAGTAGGTGACGGCATAAAATGCACTGACCAGCCAAGCCAGCCACCAGCGCCCGCCGCTGAGCCGCTCCAAAATTACATAGAAGAGCCCAATCGCCGCCAAAGCCCACAACGTGCTGTAGCTGCTCAAAATAGGTATCGGGTTGGGCAGCGGGTCGCCCGCCAACCGCACGAGCCCACGCAGCCCGTGAAACCAAAGCCAGCCGCCCATGGTATACAGCGGATAGCCCGGCGCATTGCTGGGCCGCGCCTGCACCTGGGCATACTGGTGCGTGATCAGGTCGCCGCCCTCTAACTCGCGCGGCAAAAAGCCATTGTCCAGCGTGAAGAGGTAAAGGAGGAGGGCCAGCGCCAATAGGAGCACAAGCGGCCAGTGCGGGGTTACCCACCATTTTCGTGCGTAAGGCTTTGCGATAGCGTCGAACATGGCTCCATCATATTACACTATCCCATTCGGCGAAAGATCTACGCCAGCCTTTTGGGCTCTTTCAGGTTCGAGCAAGTCAGAAAAGTGTGTAGTGATATGACAGAAAATGAAGATGCAGCGCGTACACATGATTGGAACGTCATTTTCAGCACATTGCATCAAGATAAATGTCAAGCGTTCTGCTAAGCTTGGCATCCAAATGGACACCACTAAAGCTCTTCTCCTCTGGCAAAATCGCGACTTTCTCAAGCTCTGGAGCGCGCAGACCATTTCGGCCATTGGCTCCAAAATCACCTTTTTGGCGCTGCCGTTAACCGCCGTTTTGGCACTAAACGCTACCCCTGCGCAGATGGGCTATTTGACGCCGCCGCCGGCGCGCTACCGGGGTTGCTGCTCAGCCTCCTTTGTGGGTGTGGTGGATCGGAATCAGCGGCGTGGGCCGCTGGTGCTGGCGGGACATTGGGCGCGGCCTGTTGCTGTTGCTGATTCCGGCAGGCCTGGCAGGGCGTTCTGCACATGGCCCTGCTCTATGCGGTTTTCTTATGACCGGCGCGCTGGATATCCTTCTTTGGCGTTAAGGTATCACGCCTATTTGCCATCATTGATGCCGCGCGCTCAACTGGTCGACGCCAATAGCAAATTAGAACTGGCCGCTCCACCGCCGAAATTGCCGGACCCACGCTGGGCGGCTGGCTGATCCAACTCCTGACCGCCCCTTATCGCAATGCTCATCGACGCCGGCTCCTTCCTTTCCCCGGCGCTCTGCCTGTCCGCTATTCAACAGCCGGAAGAAACGCCCGCCCAGGCCGATCGATGGTTTCACGGCGCTGTCCGGCGCCCGGGCTGCGGCTACTCATGGCCAATCGCACGCTGTTGGCCATCACCGGCGCCACCGCTACGGCCATGTTTTTCAATAGCGCGCTGGAAGCTGTCTATTTGATTTACATGACGCGCAATCTGGGGCTTTCGGCAGGGCTGATTGGCATCATCTTTGGGGCGGGCAGCGTAGGTTTTCTGGTCGGTGCGCTGCTGCCCGGCCGGCTGTCGGCGCGGATTGATTGGGCCCTATGTTAATTGTTGGGTTGATCATTCTGTCCTTATCGGATTTTGCACTGCCGTTGGCGGCTGGCCCCACCTGGCTGGTTATGGCAATCCTGATTGTGGCGCAAATCTGTTTTGGGCTGGGGTTGACTTTTTACAACGTGGGGCAGGTCAGCCTGCGCCAGTCGATCACGCCCGATCACCTGCTGGGGCGCATGAACGCTACGCTCAACTTTGCCGTGGCTGGATTGATTCCGCTGGGGGCGCTGCTGGGTGGGTTTGCCGGGGAGTGGATTGGTTTGCGCCCTACATTGTTAATATCGGCGGGCGGCGAGTTTTTGGCGATTGGCTGGCTGCTGTTCTCGCCCGTGCGTAATTCAAATTCAACCCATTAAGGGGGTATTTTGTACGCGGATTTGACGGATTTGCGCGGATTTTTTGGCTGGATAGACGTTCAAATCCGCGTTTATCAGCGTAAATCTGCGTACAAATTCTGACGGCTCTACCGGATCTCATGTGGTTGATGAGGGAGGTGCGCCCTCGTAGGTCACTCTTGCAGAGTGACGGGCTCGGTCTGCCGACGGATGTCACTCTGCAAGAGTGACCTACGAATGTCAACCACCTGGAATCCTGAAGAGCCATTCTGACTTTTCGGCTATTCTCAACAAGTTTAGCGCGGAGTTAGACCGCTTCCTCGGCGGCCACCGGCGCCACACCCGCCACCCGCAACGTACGCACCATATACCCAACCACACCCGGCGCCCCGATGACAAGGGCCGTGAGCGCGATCATGGCGCTCATGCCGAGCACGGGGAAGAGCCCGCCCGCCAGCGCCCCGCCCAGCGGATTCCCACTCTGCATGAGCATCCGCAGGAGGGCGAAGGTGCGTCCGCGCAGGTGGGCCGGAATGATCTGCATGCGCAAGGTTTGCGCCCAAATGGTGAGCGGCGCGCTGCAGAAACCAAAGAGAAAAAGACCGCTGCCAATCAACCAGCTTTGGTCGCTGATTGGCAGCCAGATCAGCGCCAGGCCGGAGAGCACTTCGGCCAGACAGATGAGCGTCCCCAAAGGCAGCCGAAAGCGCATACTGCCCACCAGCAGCGCGCTGATGACCTCACCGGCGGCAATCACCCCGAGCAGCGCGCCAAAGAGCGTGGCGCCCCCGCCCGGCAGGCTGTCCGCCAGAATTGGCAGCCAAACCGCCATAAAGCCACTGCCAATATTCAAGACCAAATACATCGACGTCGTCGCCAGCAAGATCGGGTTATGCAGCAGCAACTGTACCGCCTCGCTCAGTCCGCTCCTGGGTTTTGCATCGGCATGAGGGGTGGTCGGAGCCGGCATAGTCACCCGCGTCAGGCAAAATGCAAAGCAGAGATAGGAAAGCGCGTCCAATGCCACCACGTTGGGCGCGCCCATCCAGCCAATCAGCAAACCGGCAATCACCGGGCTGATGACGCCGCCGATGGTGAAACTGAGCATTTCCAGCGCATTGGCGGTGGCCAGTTGCCCACTGGGAACCAGGGCCGGTACCAATGTCGGCCCGCCGGCCAGGGAAATCATCATGAGCAGCCCATAGATCGCGGCCACCGCATAAATGTGCCACAGCGCCAGCCAGCCGAACAGATAGAGCAGCGGGATCAGCAACATAACCAGACCGCGCACCAAGTTGTCCACCATCATCACCCGCCGCGGATCAAAGCGATCCAGCAACATCCCCGCCATGAGCCCTCCCACGATGATTGGCCCCGTGTAGCAGAGCGCCAGCCAGCCCAACGCGCGCGCCGAGCCGGTGGCTTCATAGACAAACCAGGTCAGCGCGACCCGGCTCAAACCGTCGCCCAGCACGGAGATGGTGAAACCGGACCAGAACCAGCGAAAGGGCTGATTTTGAAAGATTGTGTGGTACTGCCGAAATGTCATAGAATACCCCGCAAATGATGGTGTTGAAGAGACTGTTGCACTTGTTTCCGCTATAATACAGTGATATAGTTGACAACAGGGTGTCATACTTTATTTAAGCATAATCGTAACTATTCAGCCGGTCGAGGCCTGAGCTTGTCGAAGGTCGGTGTGCCCTTCGACAAGCTCAGGGAACACCTGAATAGTTGCGTAAATTCGAACAAACCTATGCGCAATCAGATTGACCGTGCGTTAGAAATTTTGCTGCTATTGCGCGGGCGCCAAACCATATCGGCCAAGGCATTGGCGGCGCGTTTCGAGGTCTCTACGCGTACGATTTACCGCGACATCGAGACGTTGAGCGCCGCCGGGGTGCCGGTTTATGCCGAGATGGGGCGCGACGGTGGTTTTCGCCTATTGGAGGGCTATTTTTTGCCGCCGGTCATGTTTACCGAGGAGGAGGCCGCCTCATTGCTGATCGGCTCAACCTTGCTCCGGCGTCTGCGCGTGGCGCCTTTTGCCGCCGCCGTAGAAACGGCCGAACGTAAGCTGTTGGCCACGTTGCCTGAACGGTTGGCCGCGCTGCTGACAAAGGCGCCGCAACTGATCGGTTTTGAACATATCCCTCTCGATCTCTTCCAGCTCAAGTTGCAGCCTGACCAACCGAATGTCGCGCCCATTGCCGAGTCGGCTGCCGGGGATGAAAGTGTTGTCGTCAGCACTTTTCTGCGCGCCGTTTTCGAGCGCCAACTGGTGGAGTTGGACTATCATTCGCCCTATGGTGAACGCGCCAAAAAATACATTGTGCAGCCGTATGGATTGATATGGGATCGCGACTGGTGGTATTTGGTCGGTCAGCGCATCAATGGCGGCTCCGATCACGCCGAGTCCGCCGCCGCGGCCGATGATCCCTGGCTATGGCGCGCCGACCGCGTCTTGCGGATAGCTTTGCGCTCGCCGTCAAACGGCTCACCTGCTCCGTCAGCCGCGCCTGACTTTGATGTCGGCAACTTGCTGGGGCGCACCTGGTTAGCGGCGGCCATGCAGAAATGGCGGACGGAAGCACCGGTGCAGCTGCGGATGACAGCGCCGCAGGCCAGACTGCTGCAACAGGATTGGTATTACCGTTATGCCGACTACGCCGCGCGCGCTGATGGGGATTGGCTGGTGACCTTCGGTGAGGATAACCCGCAGATCGTCTTCGACTTATTGCGCTGGCTCGGCCCGGGCGCCGAGCTGATTGCTCCGCAGGCGTGGCGGACGCCCCTGCGCGATGAGTTACTATCCATGGCGGCACTATATGCAGAAGCCGCGACTGCTTCCCAGTAACAATAGACCGCCACGCTCGTCGGCTAAGCCGGTCGAAGCCAGAGAGCGCTGTGGTCTACTGATATTGGATAAACTTCAACCATTGGAATTAGATGAGATATGTCTTTCGCCGAATTGCAGCAACACCGCATGTTCAAACTGGCGCAGCTCACCATGCAGGAATGGTTTGCCGACAACACGCCCCGCCACGCCGCCGCGCTGGCCTATTACACCATTTTTGCCCTTTCGCCGCTGCTCACCATTGTGCTGGCCATTGCGGCGGCGATTTACGGCTATCAAGATGCCGAAGCCAATATTATGGCCCTGGCCCAAAGCTATGTGCATCATCCGGGCGTGGTGGATCTGATCCAGACGGTGCTTTCCAATTCCAGAGATACATCCGCCAATCCATTGCTCACGCTGATCAGCGTCGGCGCGTTGATCTATGGCGCCACCAATGTGTTTAGCGAACTGCAAAGCGCGCTCAATGTGATTTGGGATGCGCCCACGCAAAGCAGCACAAAATTGCAGGATGTATTTCTCAATCGCCTTTTTGCGGTGGTCATGGTCTTTTCGGGCGGCCTGCTGCTCTTTGCTTCGTTAATTGTGGCCAGCATCATTGCAGCGGCCAATCAGTGGGCCGATGCCCACCTTCACGTGACGATCTATTCTGAATGGCTGGTCTTTTTCTCCCTTTTTGGCATTTCAACGCTCATCTTTGCCTTGATCTATAAATTTGTGCCGGATGTGCAGGTGGCGTGGGATGATGTATTCATCGGCGCCGTCACCACCGGGCTGCTTTTTGCCATTGCGCGGGCGCTCATTATCTGGTGGCTAGGCTATACGAGCATTCCGTCAATTTTTGGCGCCACGGGGTCGCTGGTGGCGCTGTTGGTGTGGATATACTACTCGGCGCTGATCTTTTTCCTGGGCGCCGAATTTACGCAGGTTTATGGTCGCACCTACGGTTCACGCTGGCGCGAGCAGGTGCTGCTGGAGGAAGCAGAGGCTGAAGAAAAACGGCCCACGGTCGAAACAGCGGAAGGCGTCATTGTGAAAGAAGAGGCAGTGGATGAAACACAGCCCATTGTGACTGAATTGCAAATGCATCCACCCATCGAGCTGCACATTCCAGTGGAGAATCTGGCGCAAAGTGAACAGGGCGCTGAAAGCAAGGGTGACGGGGAAGAAGTGGCGGATGCCGCAGCGGCCAAGCTGGGGCGGCTGGCTGGCGTTCGCACGCAGGTGCAGCGCGGAATCCGCAAAACGGGACAGGGCATCGGCAATTTGCGCAAAGCATCCGGTCCGGTGACATCCCGCTTTGGCGATATTGCCATTGGCGTGGCCGTGGTGGGCGCCGTGTCGATAGCCGGGCTCCTATGGGAGCCCTGGCGCAAAAAGCCCAAAGAAGAGAAAGTGTCTGTGGAGTAACCGCCTTGTAGGTCACTCTTGCAGAGTGACAACGTTTTGTATAACCAGGTCATTGTGGTGGGCCTGTGTAAACAGAGGCTGAGCTTGTCGAAGCCGGAGCGCTGCGGCTTCGACAAGCTCAGCCTCCGCTCCAATCCCACGTGTGGCCTACTGGCTACGGCTCCCACGGATAGACAATCCAGGCATCGGTTTCCTGGGCGTAAAAATCAGGCCGGTCAGCTGGGAAACGGCTGGCGGTCGGCTTATAGTGGATTACGGCAACGGTAGGGTGGCCACCGGCTTCATGCACCCGCTGTTTGACGGCCATCACCGTCTTGCCGCTATCCCACACGTCATCGACCAGCAGAATGCGTTTGCCATACAGAAGCGGATCCGCGGGGAATTGGAGAAAGCGCGGTTCGTCCAATGTCTGCTCCGTGACCGTGTAAAACATAACCGCGGCCGTCATCACATTGCGCAGATCGAGCCATTCGCTGACCAGACAACCGGGAATCATGCCGCCACGAGTGATGGCCAGCACCGCATCATAGTCATCGCGGTTGAGTTGATTCGTCAACACCCGCACCAGGTCGGTGATCTGCTCCCAGGTGTAATACTCTTTCATAATCATATCCTTTGATGGCGAATGGATATTGCGATGGACAGAATCGTGGCCTGGCGCGTAGGTCACTCTTGCAGAGTGACAACGTTTGTATAACAAAGGTGTTGTGGTGGACCGGACTGTGTAAACGGAGGCTGAGCGTTGTTGCTCTGCAACCACTTCGTGAACGACTGAGCTCACGCCGAAGCGCTTCGACTTCGACAAGCTCAGCCTCCGCTCCCATATCAGGCGGCTGCGGTAAACCAGGGCTGTCACACAGCATGTGTGACCTACGCCTCAAAATCTTCGTCGCCCACTGCAAAGGGATCGGGTTCAGTTTCAACCGGTTGCAGCAATGCCTGCATGGCGGCAAGCTGGCGGCTGAATGCCTCTTTTTCCAGCGGCGTCAACCCTTGGTGTTTGTGCTCCAATTCGCGCAGCAGCCGCAGCGCGCGCACGGCAATGGTCAGCTCTTCGGGGCTGCTCTCTTTGGCGCTGCGCAGCAGATCATAGGCCCGCTCTAGCTGGCCCGCATGGCGGGCCTGGCGGGCGGCTTCGGCCAGATCGCCCAATGCTTCCCAGGCAGCGGAAGCGGCGGCGGCTTCGCCATTGTAGCCCAGCAAAAATGCCTGAAAACGTTCCACTTCGGTCTGCTCGCGGCGGGAGAAGTTGGCGCGGGCCACAATTTGCTCGATGCGGTTTTCCAGATCCCAAATGTGTTCGTCCAGTTCGGGGTAAAGCGACGCCTCGTCCAGCTTTTGCGCGGCCAATGCCCAGCGATAGAAGAGCGGCGCCTGGTCGCCAATGTCGGCAAATGTCTCATCCAGCCAGCGCACAATAAATGTGTAGGCCTCGCCCACGTCGGTCAGCGGGGCCACCAGCGCCACGTAAGCATCGGCCAGCCGCAGCACCGTTTCGATTTGCCCGCGGGAAAGTTGCCCACTCTGCGCCACTTCATGATAGCGCTGGCTCAGCAAATGCAGAGCCTGGGCAAAGGTGGGATTCAAATGCGCCGCGGCCACGTCGGCGGCCTCTTGCAGCAGTTCGGCGGCGCGGGTTATGTTGGCGGCGGCGGCGCCAACGCTGGTGAGCTGATAGGCCCAATCGCGGCAGATTTCGGCGTGGATGTCGGCAATCATATCTTGCAGCTCGTCATCCTGCACAGCCTGCGCCAGTTCGCGGGCCGCCCGGATGTCGCGCAGCGCCATTTGATAGCTGCGCCCGCTCGCCCACTTTTGCGCCTGTTCAAAAAGTTGCTCGGCCTGCGCGGTAATGCGCTGCGTAATTTCACCGCGCTGCTGCTCCACCCGGTCCAGCAGCAACGGATCGCCAAATTGCAGGGCTAAGGTTTTGGCATCGCGATTGCGGGCATAGGCCGCGGCCCACTGTTGGGCGTTAAAGAGGCTTTCCGCTTCCTGCATGTGGGCTTCAATATATTGGGACTGGGTCTCGCGCTGCAGCGCCGCATCTTTCACCTGCACGGCCAAATCATAGGCCCGACGGTTGCGATGATAGGCCTGGTCCCAGCGGCCGCGCTCCAGCAGATCCTCCACTTCGTCCAAATAGCCCTCAATGGCCTCGATTTCGGACATCTCTTCGGTGCGCAGCAGTTCCAGCAGATCGTCCCAGGTCACGGCGCTGAATTCGTGGGGGGCGAAAGTGTGGTTGGGCGTAATGCCGATTTCGGCCAGCACCGGCGCATCGGCCGGCTCCAGCAGCACCAGATTTTGGGTGGAGCGGCTCAGCGCTACGCGCAGCTCGTCAAAGAGCCGGCGCGCCTCAAAACGCGGAATGTTGTCGGTCATGCCCACTGCGTCTTCGCAAAGCTGCACCGCCCGCAGATAAACCTCGTTGAGCCCATACACAATGACGGTGGTGCGCTCCAGCCCCTTAATGTCGCGCGGCAAAAAGAGCACTTCATCGCTCATGTTGCGCAGGGCGGGCGAGAGGGCGCCGCGCAACGTTTCGGTCACATCGATGATCACGCGGCCCGGCTTGTCGGTCAGTTCATCCAGCAGCGAAGCCCACGCGCCCTCACCGCGATTTTTCCCGCCGATCTGTGCCTCGTCCAGCGGACAGAGCAGAACAGCGCCGCCATCTTCATAACGGTGGGCGGCCCGGCTGGCTTCATCCAAAAAGGATTGGCGCTGGGCGCTGGGGCGGTGCGACTTGGGCAGGTGGCCATAAAAGTTCCAGCTCTGGTCGATCAGGTGGGCCAGCACGCGCGGCGAGCGGCGCTGGTGGCGAAATTCAAATTCGGTGGGCCAGGTGCCAAGCTGTTCGCCCAGCAGATTTTTGGTGACGCCCCAATCAAAGCCGCTGGGCTGCACAATCTGCGATTCATCGCCGGCCACCGTAAAAATGAAGGGCGCACCGGGCGCGGCCGCACGCGCAATTTGCTCGGCGCGCTGATGGGCCATTTCGCCCAAAAAGGCAATTTGCAGCAGCGTCAGATCCTGCACTTCATCCACAATCAGCGCGCTCAATTCGCTGAGCCAGCGCGGCTGCTTGTTGTGCATCAACTGTTCCAGCCCGGTGCGGGCGGCAATCTGATCCACAAAAAAGCGACCGGCGGCCACGCGCACCGCCATACGATAGGCGGCGTCGGCGGCGTCGGCATCCACATGGCGATAGGCGGCATAGGCCTCGGCGCTGAGTGCATTGAGGCCAAAACGCTGCTCATCCATGCCGATGGGCGGCAACTGATAGCCGGTGGGGAAGGCGCGGCCCAGCAGATGGGCGCGCACTTCGGTGTAAAGCGTCTGCGGATATTTGCGCCAGGGGCCGACTACGCTGTTGCTTTGATCGGCCACAAAACGGGCGAATTCACCCAAAACACCATAAGGTTCGCTAAAGATGGGCGCGCCGGTCAGCTCTGATTCGATCTCGTTGAGCGTACGAAAGCGCACGCGCTGCGCCAATATAGGCTCTTGCGCTTTCAAGAATTCTTCGGCAGCCCGCTTCAGTCGGCTGGTGTACGTGACGTAAAGCACGTCGCCCTGACCGGCGCGTTTAAGAATATCTTTGACCAAATAGAGCAGCGAAATGGTTTTGCCGCTGCCGGGCAGCCCTTTGATGGCAGCCAGCGCAATGTCCGGTTCATCCAATTGGCTGCTGAGGCGGCGCTGCTCCTCAAAGCGGGGGTCTAAATCGCCAACGGCCACCTCATCGTAATCTTTAAGGTCGCCTAATTCTATCGGCTCATCGGTTTGGTCGTGATGACGAATCGAATGGACCAGGATGGTTTGCTGGGACTGGGCCTCGTTTGGGCCGCTGCCGTTGCCGGCCGTGCGCAGCTCGCTTTCGCTCTGCGGAATCCACCACATGTAGTAGTGATTGCCCTGCACGGGAGTGCGTCGCCAACGAGCATTGGTCCCCGCCGTGCTTTTGACGCTGGGCGTACGTCCGCGTGTACCCAGCAGTACCTGCGCCCATAGCGCCTTCTGGCGGATGGTATTGGGCAGGCGGCTGGCGCTATAGTCAAAATTCTTGTGCCGAAGCAAACGATAGGTAGACATGGAAAACCGTTAAAGCCATTCTAGATCAGATCGAAAATCGGCCTCATCAAGCAGCAAAATGTAGATGGGCTGTCCGGCGGCGCGCCACTGCGCAGCCGCGGCGTTCAAAATAGCAAGTGGCCGTGCGCCACTCGGCCGGCTGCTTGTGTGAAAAGTGCGAAAAATCATCATACAACAGCACGTAGCCCGGCCGACAGCCAGCTCAAATCTTGAAGGCACTCTTCAAAAAGCATCCTAATTGGGTGTGGCCAAAATAGCCTGGAAAGTTCAAGGCGACAGATATGGGCGTCTAGAAAGTCCGCCTTGTTTGCAATGGTGCGGCCATCCAAATGGGCAAACCGCCAATTTGTCCGTTGCACTGCCACTTGATTTCCGGTACGGCGGTGGATGCGAACAACCGGTAAAGGCCCGGCTGATACGCGCCGGCGGTGAGCAATTCAAACTTGTTCATCAGCGCACCACCTCGCGAAAGCTATCGTAATGGTCGTCGGTGTAATAGAGTTCACCGTCGTCACCAGCCACAATGCGGCGGGCGCCCCGATCCCCTCCGCCGGGCGTGATCACCGTGTATTCGCGATAGTAGCCATTGGGGCGGCGGGGCAAAATGCGCTCGCGGTTCTGAAACGTGACGCCATCTTTGGCGTACGGAAACGGCCCGTTGCTGTCGATCAGCGCAATGGTTGCCTGCGCTTCGGGTGGCAGTTCGGCATAAAAAACCAGCGGCAACCCGCTTACGGACTTGATCTGCGTGGACGTTGGTGGGGGCGTGACGGGGTGTGTCGGTTGGTTTGGGCGTGGCGGCTGGGATCGGCGTATCGGTGGGCGGGGCGCGTTGGCGGGGCTGCCGTCGCGACCTCCTCCGGCAACTCGGTAGCCGCGGAGTGACGGTTGTTGTGGGCGTCGGTGTGTCCGGCTCTACAGGCGGCAGGGTGGCAACCGCTAATTCAAACTGCGCTCTCCGCCGCCGTGGCTGCTTTCGTGTCATCCTCGCCGGCGGTCGTTGTCGCCTCCACGGCGCTTTCAGACGAATTCTGCCTCCTGTAGCGGCTGTAATGTGGCTGGGCTGCTGTTGGCGCTGGTTGATTGGGTAGCCGTCGTATCGGTGCCATTGCCGGCGCCCAAACCAGCGCACCAGCACCACGACAATGATCAGCAGCAGCGCTGATCCCAACGACATATTCGATTTACTGTTTCTTCTCGCGACCGTTTGATGGCCAATAGTTCCTTTCTTAACATATTGTATACACCAACAGGGAACGCGTGATCAAATAATCCCACCTATGGGCGGCGATTCGTAGGTGGGACGGATGGAACGTGGATGGAGTAAATGAAAGAGATTGGGACGGGATTTGGAAGAGTTTTAAACCAAGACCATTCAAATAGCGGAGACTGCGATGCACGGCTACAGAAAATCTCGGTTACAGTCGGGTATCAGCCGTGCGTTGCAGTCGTAGCGGCCCTATTTGAACAGTCTTGCTTCAAACCACAGATTACACAGATTTTCATGTCACCAGGAGAGAAATCTGTAGAATCTGTGTAATCTGTGCTAAAAATAACGGTTTAATGGGATCTTACGTAGTTGACATATATATCCGTCAAAATAATCCCGGAATCTTCGGAGATTCCGGGATTATTTTGACTTTACCACTGGAAATCCAGATGAACCGGAATTGACTATATCCAGCCCGGTGTTTGGATCGTGTCGGCAATGGGGAGCGCCTGGGCCAATTCTTCTGCCGACAATGGTGGCAAATCGGATGCCGCAATGTTTTCGGTCGCCTGTTGACGCGTTTTGGCGCCGGCGATGACGCAGGAGACGCCGGGGTGATCCAGCACAAACGCAGCGCGGCCTGGGTCACGCTGCGCTGGCCGTTGGCCAGGAAGGAGAGCTGCGACAGCTTTTGCAAGCCATCCACGGTTTCCGGACGCTGGAAACGTTCGTAGCGGATGTCGGCCTTTGCCAGCGTGGCCGCGTTGGCGCCCGAATATTTGCCCGTCAACATGCCTTTGGCCAGCGGCACCCGGATCAGCGTGCCAATGTTCTCGGCTTGGCACCAGTGCAGGTTCATCGGCGCTGCGCTCCAGCAGATTATAGCCAATTTGCAGCACGTGGATGGGGCCAAAGGTGCGCAGCTTTTGGATGGCCTCCCAATTGTTGGTGGAAATGCCATACCAGCGGATTTTGCCCGCCTGTTGCAGATCAGCCAGCGTCTGTACCACCGGCATGGCCCACAGGTGCGGAATGGCATGGAGCTGGATAAACGTCGATATGTTCGGTCTTTCATCCGCCGCAGGCTCTGTTCACACGCCTGCACAATACGCTGGCGGGCGGCGGCATCATGGGCGCATCGGCCTGCAAGCCTTGGTTCGGTGACACTTTGGAGGCGATGATCCAGCGGTCGCGGCGACCTTGCAGCGCCTTGCCGATAATCTCTTCGCTGTGGCCGGCGCCGTATGCCTCGGCTGTGTCCAGCAAGTTGACGCCCAATTCCTGGCAGCGGTGAATCAGCGCGATGGACTCCTGATCCTCCACGCCTGGCCAGCCCGATTCGACGCCGCCGGGCCGCTTTTGCACGCCGGAAATGGGGTAGGCGCCCAGCCCAAGTTCGGATACGTTGAGGCCGGTTTGCCCCAGCTTGCGATAGTTCATATTGGATTCCTCCTTTGGGAAATTGTTCCCTCACGCCGGCCAGATCTGATCCCACGCCGCCATCCAATCGGCGCCGCGGCTCACCACTTTGAGCGGCTCCACCACTTCGACGCCGGGCCGGTTGCGGAATTGGTCTACTTTTTCCACGGTTTCCACTTCAATTGTAATTGTGGTCGGTTGAGCCGGCACGTATGGACGCGTGCGGCCCAGGTTGCGTAAGGCTGTGCGGGCGCCGTCTTCGATCATTTGGCGAGCGCGCACGGGCGGAATCTGGCGCGCTGAATAGCGCGAAAGGCCGCGCTTGACCGCCACCGTGGGCAGGTCCGGGCCCAAAATTTCTTTGGATTCGCGGCAGACGGCTTCATCACCGGTCACCAGCGCCACCGGGCAGCCATAATGGCCGCAAATGGCGGCGTTAACGCCCACTTCGCCCACCAGGTCATCGTTAAACCAAAGGTTGCGCCAAGTGACCGTGGAGATTGTATGGCAGAGAACGCCGTCCGGCGTGCCGGCGCGGGCGTGCATACCGACAAAGAGAGCGGCGTCACAGCCCTGCTCCAGCAGCTCTGTATAGCGCCCCCATCGGTGGTGAGCCACCCAGTCGCAATCGGGGTCCAGCAGCTCCGGCACAAATGAATTGAAGGACCAGTCGCCACCGGCGCCGTGGCAATCCACGGCCACAATTTCGGTGGCGCCAGCCGCTTTGGCCCCGCGCACGGCGGCGTTGATCTCCTCAGTGTAGAGCCGCCGTCCCTCCTCATACATAGGGTCGCCCCCCGTTACCTGCCCCCACACAACAATGCCGCTAACACCTTCCATGTCGGACATAATGAGTACACGCATTAGAGTTTCCTTTTCGATTCTTCAACACACACCATCGTTTTTATCCAGAATTTTTGTCACATATTCACCACCGGCAAATTCGCGCAGCAGAGCCAACGTCTGTTCTACGGCAGCCCGCACATGATCGTGACCTTCAGCGTGTTGCGCTTCAATGGCGATGACCACATTGGTCGTATCCGTCTGGGCCGCGCTTTCGGCGCTCTGTCGCCAGCACCAGCGGCGCGCTACCACCAGGCTGGTCTCATCGGAAAAGACCACTTCACCCGGCTCGGGGTGCAGCAGTTCGCTGCTGCCCAGCTCGGTGTAGCGCTCAGCGCCGTTGGCCAGATGCACCGTGATCGGCCCCTGCACGTGGCGCGTGTCAAAGACGGCTACCGGCATGGCGTAGCGGATGCTGATCAAGTTGCCAATATCGACGAGTGTATTTATGTTGGGGATGTCGCCCGCTTTAGTCAAACGGCGCAACAGTGCTTCGGGAGCGCTGCGCGTTTTGGTGGGGTTGACGCCAAATTGGCGAAAGACCTGGCGCCAGGCCGTCAATGCCGGCAATTCACTCAGCGGCGTTGAGCCAATGCGCGCCAGCACATCCTGCTGTTCTTGGGCAAAGCGTTCCACCAGCGCGGCTGAGGTCGGTCCGTTCTGCAAATTGTGGCCCACTAAAATGCCGCCCACCGTCTGCGGAAACTGGGCAAAGATTTCGGGTGCATATTGAAAATGGATGGTCATGGGAATTTTTGAATGATTGGGATCAACAGATTACACAGATTGAGAAGA
The DNA here is from genome assembly GCA_041391125.1 of Caldilineaceae bacterium. Classification (GTDB taxonomy): domain Bacteria; phylum Chloroflexota; class Anaerolineae; order Caldilineales; family Caldilineaceae; genus JACKBC01. The sequence continues at coordinate 11,898 of JAWKON010000087.1, read as the reverse complement.
TTCAAAAATCTTTCAAATCTGTGTAATCCGTTGATCATTCCGCTCTTAAATCTGCTATTGATTTTACACGGGGCTGGGCGCATTGGCAACCTGGCTAAAAAGCAGCCCGATATCCAATTCATGTTCCATTTCGGCCCGCGCCGCCGCATAGGCTGCCCGCCAGTCGCCACCGTGCTCCAGCATGACGTAGATGTAGAAGGCGTCATGCGCCTTGCGCCGCACCTGGCGCGTGCGCGGGTCCAGATACTCTTCGCTGTAGAGTTCATCGTTGGAGCTGAAGTGGACCGACAACTCGGGGGCGCCGTCTTCGCGCGGCGGGAAAATGGTGACCGATGAACTGGATGCATCGCGGCCGGGGCGCGACAGCCGGGTTAGATTTTCGGTTTCAAAGCTGAGTCGGTAGCCGTGCTGTGTCAACAAGTCGGCAATGCGGTGGCAGTTATTAAACGCCTGCCGCACATCGTTAGTGGGCCGGTTGACGCGGATGGTGGCGGCTGTCGCGGCGGGTGGCCGCTGCTCGAACAGCCAGTCTTCCACGCGTTGCTCCAGTTCGGTATACGCATAGAGCAGTTCGAAATCGGTTTTGATAAATTGCACTTGAGGCGGCGCATCGCCAAAGCCAGGCTTCATATTGTGGGTGCCCGGCACGCGCAACACGCGGCGCAGATCGGCCGCACCGGGGTCGCCACCCATCATCTGCACCCAACCGTGTTGCGTAGCCTGAATATCGGCGCGATTGACCTCATCCACCGGCACAGGGTCGCGCAGCAGCCAATAACAGTGGTAGCCGCCGCCGCTGTCTACAATCACGCTGGGCGTATATTCCAGCCCGTGAATTTCATCGAGCACCCGCTGTTTATATGGGGCGGGATGGAGATAAAAGGCGGCCTCTTTGGCATTGCGCACCGCTTTGCGCTGCTCCACGGGGGAAAGGCGCACAAAGTTGCGCGGCAGAAACCCGGCATATTCGGGCAGCCGCACATAGTCCTTGCCATCATACTCGGCAAAGAGCGTGTTGATGGCCGCAATGTAGGGCAATTGGCTGCTGATGTAGCGCGAATCGCGGTTGCCGCTGACATTGTGCGGCGGGATTTGGGTCAGCGGATGAACGGAAAAGAAGACATTTTGGCGTAACCAGCTTTTGGGAATCCGACGCTTGATGCCGCGCGCCGGCGTCGCCGATTGCGGTGTATAATGGTCGTCGCTTGTGAACGGTTTTTACATGCGGAAAAGGGGCGGTGACGCACTCTTTGCCGTGGGACATTTGCCGTTGGAAACCAGAAGGAGCGATTTCCGGCATCGGTCCACAAATGGGCATAGGCGCCCCCACGATGAAGATGATCAAATAGGCGTTCGGTGGCAGTTTTCATAGGCGTCTCTGGCAATCTAAAAGGCGAAAAATACGGCAATTTACTTAGAGAAAGTATAACATATGTTCTATTATTTAGCAAGTAAAACGAGGATAATTGGGAGTCTATGATCGAACGTAAAACAAGATTGACGCCTACAACACCAACGCCGGCATGGTATTTTAACAATGAATACGTTCGAGTATAAATTGTATCATTTTGAGCAAAATCCGGCGCCAAAATAGTACCATAGTACTAGTGCAAATGCCCGATTCCGGTGCTACAATTAGCTACGAAGAACTTTCTCCTCCTTTTGGGTAAGTTTTCTTCTTTTGGGTGCAGGAATGGGTGCAAGAAGCTCGGTGATTATGCCGGGCTTTTTGTATTGGGGAAAGTGCTGGCGTGGCAAGTTTGCATGGGAAAGCGTCAAAATTGGAATAGCGTCTCCTCAATAACAATGAATACGTTCAAGTATATCCTGTATCATTCTGGGTGAAATTTGGCGTCAAAATAGTACCCTAGTACTAGTGCAAATGCCCGATTACCGTGCTACAATTGGCCATGAAGAACTTTCTCCTCCTTTTGGGTAAGTTTTCTTCTTTTGGGTGCAGGAATGGGTGTAAAAAGCTCGGCATTGATGCCGGGCTTTTTGCATTGGCGCCTTTGGCGAAGGATTTAGCCATTCGCTACGATTAATGTTGTAGGACCAGCTGGCTTTATGTCGTGACGCGGCTGCAAGTTGGGTTGAATTGGACTGTGAAAACCTGGCTTGAAAACTTTATATAACCAAAAGAATATAAAGGAAATATATAAAGGAAATATATAGGCAATAGGGTTACATGAGTTGAAGGAGTAGATCAAAATATACGTCATAAACGCAAACTATACTGCCACACTACTTTCCCGCTCTTCCTTCAAGACGATTGGCTTTTTCGCGTAAATTACCCATAACTTTTCTCTATGGTTGTAGTCATCGTTTAAGAGATATTACATTTTCATCGCTGCTTCATCGTTCCTTCGACACAGGTATACAGCGCGTAACATATCGGGTGTGCTCATCGTACTAATAGATATACTCGCGGTTGGCATAAATGAAAAGGATTGCTCTCAATTTTAGTTAAGTAGTTAATTTTCATCTATGACAGAGCTAAGTATATGTCGTACTAACAGATATGATGGCGAGCATGTATACAGGTGGATTTCTCTACATGGTGGCTGCGGATAGATGAGAACCAAGGTTAGTTCCGATAGATGGATGCGTTTTCAACTATGCCGGCGCCCCTATCAGCAATCGCAACGGCGAGACTGATGTCTCAATTGCTAATACGTTGCGGTGTACTGACTATGTATACTTGGCTCTGTCATAAATTAGCATTTTTGCTCGATTAAAAAATATTAATATATGACAATCACGAGTATATGAATCAATAGAGATTGTGACGGCTGAACTTTTATGTTGTGACAGGACTTTGACGGTGTGCAAAGATGAAATTTACTTGTTCTACCCCGCGCGGTGCGCCAGCATATCTGCTTTCTGGCGAACGTAAACGGGATATGGCCAAGTACGATTGCAGACGCGGTTCACAGCTTCACCCAGCTTGCGCGCCGCGGGCGAAATGAAAATTGACGTTCGTCCACTGGCATGTGCCGGCGATAAACGCAAATTTTCATGTAGAGCAAAGTATAATGTAAGGATGTATGAACAATGACTACAATTCAGGATCACCAAACGGCATTTCTATCCAACCATCCCTCTTCGTATAGCGCCCCAGAAACGGCCATGCTGGTTATGCAGCAGGGCAACGATTCCACGCGCACGTGGCCATTGAATCGGAGCCGACCGCTTACCATTGGCCGCAGCGATGAATGTGATATTATGCTTGAAGATCGCCAGGTCAGCCGTTTTCATGCGCGGATTAGTTGGGATAAAGAGAACTATCTGCTGGAAGACCTGGGGAGCAAAAATGGCACCCATGTAAATGGGCAATTGGCCCTTTCGCCAGTGCCGTTGCAGGATGGCGATGAGTTCCAAATTGGCCTGCGCTTCAAGATTGCCTTTATCGATGCCGGCGCCACCGCCCCGCTTACCTTTGATCGGCAAATCACGGGGTTGCGGTTAGACAAGGAGACGCGTCAGATATGGGTGGATGGACTGTTGGTAGACCCACCTCTGAGCCTGCCCCAATATCGCCTGCTAGAGGTGTTGTGGGATGCGGGCGGCAGCGTGGTGACGCGTGACGATATTATCGACGCCGTGTGGCCCAAAGAGAGTATTGAAGGCATCAGCGAACAGGCCATCGATGCCCTGGTGCGGCGCCTGCGTGAGCGCATTGCCGACATTGACCGCGAATTCCGCTACATTGTAACGGTGCGCGGCCACGGTTTCCGCTTGGACAATCGCTAAAATTAAACCAGACATAAAAAGAGGGGGTGACGTTCACGTCACCCCCTCTCTTTATGTCTGAAATTTATACCCCACGCCCCATATGGAGACCACATGTTTGGGTTCGGAGGGCTCCTCCTCAATTTTAATGCGCAGCCGCCTGACGACCGATTGAATAATTGAGGGGCTTTCGCCGCCCTCATACTCCCACACATCGCGCAACAGTGTATCATTATTCACCGGCTGATTGGGGCGCATCATTAAATAGTGCAGCAGCTTGTACTCCATGGGCGTCAGATCAACCTCTTGGTTGCGCACAACAACCTTTTCATTGACAACATCCAGCACAATGTCATCAATCGAAACCACAGCGAAATTGTTGGCGCCTTTGTTCCACGAGACTCTGCGCAAGATGGACTGGATGCGCACATTTAGCTCGCGAAAGGAAAAAGGTTTGGTAATGTATTCATCCGCCCCTAATTGTAGACCGCGCGCCACATCATCGGGACGGTTGAGCGCTGTCAACATAATAATGGGGACGTCGGATAATTTGCGCACTTCTTCGCAAAATGTGAAGCCATTCATGCGTGGCATCATTACGTCGAGTAAAATCAGATCAACTTCGTTTTCAACTGCAAGCCCCAGGGCGTCCACGCCATTTTTGGCTGTTAGAACTTCATACCCGGAGGTTTGCAACGTTTTGGTCAGTAGCTCCAGCAGAAGATCTTCATCTTCCACCACCAAAATCCGGCTTTTCTTTTCAGACATCTCTTTTACCATCTTGCACTAAATAAGCTTTAGATTTTATATCCAGGCTCCATTCTGCCTGTCATGAAAGTTTAAGTCTTTATATTAAGCCGTTTCGGCAAATTTATCAATAGCCCCAATCTTACAATATGTATACAAGCTTATACGCTACCATTATCAGTACACCGCAACGGTGTTGGCGATTCAGGCGGCGGTCTTGATTTTTGAATCCGGCCCTATTTTCTTCATTGGGAACTGCTGATTATACTTCCTCGACGCGCTTCAATACGGCCACCACATTTTGGCCGCCAAAGCCAAATGCATTGATGATGGCATGGCGGGCGTTCACCTTTTGGGCGCTGTTGCCCACAATGGGTAAATCGAGTTCCGGGTCGGGCGTGTAGTTGATCGTGGGCGGCACAATGCCCTCCCGCAGGCTGCAAACCGCCGCCACGGCCGATTGGGCGCCCGCCGCGCCCAATGCATGGCCCACCATGCTCTTAATGCTTGTCACTTTGGTATCGTACACATGCTCACCCAGCGCCCGCTTTAGCGCTTTCGATTCGCCAATATCGTTGAGCACGGTGCCGGTGCCGTGTGCATAAATAACGTCCACATCCTTGGGGCCAATGCCGGCATTTTTAAGCGCCCCGCTGATGGCGCGGGCGGCGCCATCGCCATCTGGATCCGGCGCCGTAATGTGATACGCATCGCCCGTGAGCCGGCCGCCCAAGACTTCGGCCAACAGCTTGGCGCCGCGTTTGCGGGCGTGTTCCTCCGTTTCCATAATCACGATACAGGCGCCTTCGCCACTCACAAAACCGTCGCGATCCACCGAAAACGGTCGGCAGGCGCTTTCCGGCGTATCCATGCGGCTGGAAAGGGGCCCCATGCGACCAAAAGCGGACATGGTCAACATGGAAATGGCCGATTCGGTGCCGCCGGCGATGATCACATCGGCCTCGCCGCGGCGCAGAAAGTGGTAGCCTTCGATAATCGAGTAGTGGCCGCTGGCGCAGGCGGCCGTGCTGGTCATCACGGGGCCGCGGGCTTGGGTCTCAATGGATACCAGACAACTGACCGCGTTGCTCATGGCGGCGGGCACCACAAAGGGGCCCACGGTTTTCCAGCCGCGTTCGGTCATTTCCTCGGTGGCAAACTCGATTTCGCTGATGCCGCCGCCGCCCGTGGCGATCAACACGCCGATGTCATCGCGGTTGCGCTCATCGATAGTCAGATTGGCATCGGCAATGGCCTGTTTGGCCGCCGCAATGCCAAATTGCGTGCAGCGGGCCACGCGCCGCGCCAATTTGCGATCCATATAGTCGGTAGGATCAAAATCCTTTACTTCACAAGCAATGTTATAGGGCATATCTTTGGTGTCGAACTGCTGAATGCGGCCCGCACCAGATTGACCGGCCACAAGGTTGCGCCAGAACGTCTCAACATTATTGCCGATTGGCGTAATGGCGCCCATGCCAGTTATGAAAACACGTGTCATTGTCTGCTCGCTTTCCATGGGTTGAAGCTGCTCTGCAAACCGTCACTATTATGAGGGTGAAATAATAGGCTTGTGTGGGACAGATGGTATTATATGAGACGCGCCAGAGAGCGTCAAAAGCCACATTATAGTATAACACCATTTTGCCGTAAAAGTAGCGGCGTTGTAAGGGGAGCCTTTCGCGTTGGGGCGAATATGGGACAGGATAGAATCCTCGGCTAACAAGGAGAAGCCGCCTCAGCGGCTAAGACTCAATCGTTGAGGCGATTTTTCACGATTATACTGCGGTCGCTTTCAAAACTGGAGTTTTCCATCGCCTCTATAGGAGAAACAAAACTCCGGTTTTGAAACGGAAGAGATAGGGCGGATTCACCATTCAAGTCCGATGCCTATATCGCCAACACCGTTGCGGTTACCGAATATCAGAGATCGCAACGAGAAGAGATAGGGCTGGATTCACCATTCAAGTCCGATGCCTATATCGCCAACACCGTTGCGGTGTACCGAATATCAGGAGATCGCAACGAGAAGATAGGGCTGGATTCACCATTCAAGTCCGATGCCTATATGCCAACACCGTTGCGGTGTATTCCGAATATCAGGAGATCGCAACGAGAAGAGATAGGGCGATTCACCTCTTCAAGGCCTATTATCCAAGACTAACGTTGCGGTCCGAATATACAGAAAGGATTCGCCACTATGAAATTTCAAGATAAAATCGTGCTGATCACCGGCGGCGGCACCGGGGTGGGGGAAGCCGCCGCCGCCGCCTTTGCGGCTGAAGGCGCCCAGGTCGCCATAACCGGGCGACGGGCGGAGAAATTGGCGCAGGTGTGTCAGGCCATATCGGCCGCCAAACCGGTGCGCTATTTTGCGGCCGATATGGCCAATCGGTCGCAGATTGCTGCGCTGGTGGAATGGGTCAACGCGGAATTGGGGCCGGTGGATATTTTGGTGAGCAACGCCGGCGTCAACGTGCGGGAACGGAAGCTGGCCGAGCTATCGTTGGAGAATTGGGATTACATCATGAACGTCAACGCCACCGGCGCCTACAATATTGACACGCGATTTTGCCGCAAATGCGCGCCCGCAAAGACGGCGTGATCATCAGCGTGTCGTCCATTGCGGGCATCCGGCCCAGCATCTTGTCGGGCGCGGCCTACAGGCGTCTAAACACGCCATGACGGCGCTGACCAAGGTGATTAGCCTAGAAGAGAAGGATAACGGCATTCGCGCCACCGCCATCCACCCCGGCGAGATCAACACGCCCATTTTGGATGAGCGCCCTGTGCTGTTGAGCGACGAACATAAAGCCAACATACTGCAGCCTGAAGATGTGGCGGCGGCCATCCTCTTTGTGGCATCGCTGCCGCCGCGGGCGCATGTGCCGGAGCTGACCATCAAGCCGACCAATGCGGCGTATGCGTGAGGATTGGCGTCAACATTTACACTTGGCTCTGGCCTAAAGTAACATTTTCCACTCGGCTCGGAAATGTTACTTTAGGCCAACCGCAGGTATAATATCCTATATCATTATGTGATACTCCCTCTTTGAAAATAGTTCAATTTAGATTCCGCAACCGCTTGGCGCCTGAAACTGTCAGGGCTCAATCATCTGCTCAATTTCCGATCAACCTTGCTATTAAATTCGTCAACGCCATTGCAATCTACCGGTATGGGAAGGAACCATTCGTTATGTCTATTAAAAAAGAAGATGCCCTTGATTATCATGCTGGCGGTCGACCGGGCAAGCTCAAGATTACGGCCACCAAACCCATGTCCACCCAGCAGGACCTCTCGCTGGCCTATTCGCCGGGCGTGGCCTATCCGGTTTTAGAAATTGCCGACAGCGGCGACCTGGCCTATGAATATACGGCCAAGGGCAACCTGGTGGCGGTCATCAGCAACGGCACGGCCATCTTGGGGCTGGGCAACCGCGGCGCTTTGGCCTCCAAGCCGGTCATGGAAGGCAAGGCGGTGCTCTTTAAACGCTTTGCCGATATTGATGTGTTTGACATTGAAGTCGACACCGCAGACCAGGAAGAGATGGTCCATTTCTGCAAGTTGATCGCGCCCACCTTTGGCGGCATCAACCTGGAAGACATCAAGGCGCCCGAATGCTTTTACATTGAGCAGGAATTGCAGAAGCTGTGCGACATTCCGGTTTTCCATGACGATCAGCACGGCACGGCCATCATCTCCGGCGCCGGATTGGTCAACGCCTGCGAATTGGTCAACAAGCCTATGGCGGACATCACCATTGTGATCAACGGCGCCGGCGCGGCCGGCATTGCCTGCGCCGATTTCTACGTGGCGTTGGGCGCCACCAAAGAGAACATCATCATGTGCGATTCGCGCGGCGTGATCCACGCCTGGCGCGAAGATGGCGGCATGAACGAGTTCAAGGCGCGCTATGCCCTGGCCACCGAAAAACGCACGCTGGCCGAGGCCGTAGACGGCGCCGATGTTTTTATTGGCCTCTCGGTGGCCGGCGCGCTGACGCAGGATATGGTGCGCAGCATGGCGCGCGACCCCATTATTTTCGCCATGGCCAACCCGGACCCGGAGATCACCTATGAAGATGTGCAGGCGGCCCGTTCGGATACGATTTTTGGCACGGGCCGCAGCGACTATCCCAACCAGGTCAACAACGTGCTGGGCTTCCCCTTTATTTTCCGTGGCGCATTGGACGTGCGCGCCCGCTCCATCAATATGGAAATGAAGATTGCCGCCGCCCAGGCGCTGGCTAATCTAGCCAAAGAAGATGTGCCCGACAGCGTTATGCGCGCCTACGGTCTGGAAACGTTGCGCTTTGGCCCGGAGTACATTATCCCCAAGCCCTTTGACCCGCGCGTCTTGATGTGGGTGGCGCCGGCCGTGGCCAAAGCCGCCATGGAAACGGGCGTGGCGCGTATGCAGATCGACTTAGAGCAATATCTGGACAGCCTGGCCGGCCGCATGGGCAAGAGCGTGCAGGTCATGCGCAACATGGAACTCAAGGCCAAGCAAGATCCCAAACGGGTGGTCTTTGCCGAAGGTGAACATCCCAAAATTATTCGCGCGGCCCATGCCGTGGCCACGCAGGGCATTGCGATTCCAATTTTGCTGGGCAATGAAGCGGCCATTCAGCAACAGTGCGAGGCGCTGGCGCTCGACTTTACGCCCACCATTGTCAACCCGGATACGTCGGATAAACGCGCCGACTATGCCAAACAATATTATCAGCGCCGCCAACGCGCCGGCGTGACGCAGACGCTGGCCGATGAGGTCATGCGGCAGGTCAACTATTTTGGCTCCATGATGGTGGAGCAGGGCGATGCCGATGCCTTTGTCTCGGGCCTGACCTACAATTATCCCGATGTGTTGCGACCGGCGCTGCAAGTGGTGGGCGCACAGAAAGAGCGCTGGGTTAGCGGCGTCTATTTGATGCTGGTGGGCGAGCGCGCCTACTTTTACCGATGCCACGGTGATCATTGATCCTTCGGTGGAGCAGTTGGCGGCTATTGCGCTCAATGCGGCGGACCTGGCGGAGCGCTTTGATATTGAGCCGCGCATTGCCATGCTTAGCTTTTCCAACTTTGGCAGCGTGCATCACCCCCAATCGACCAAGATGCAGCAGGCCACCGCGCTTGTGAAAAAGCTGCGGCCCGATCTGCACATCGATGGCGAAATGCAGGCCGATGTGGCGGTGGTGCCAGAGTTGATGAAGCGGCATTACCCCTTCAGCCAGGTGGAGGACGCCAACGTGCTGGTCTTTCCGGCGCTGGCTTCGGCCAACACAGCCTATAAACTTTTGAGCCGCCTGGGCGATGCGGAGGCCATTGGCCCCATTTTGGTGGGCATGAATCACCCCATCCACGTGCTGGCCACGGGCGCCGATGTGCGCGATATTGTGAACGTGGCGATTTTGGCCGTGATTGACGCCCAACATGCCGCGGCATAGTTGGCTTGGCTGTATTGCTTGTTGCTTATTGCAAATTGTTGTATTGCTTATTGCTGTATTGCCCAGATCGAGAGGAATACAGCAATACAGCAATACAGCAACAGCCTACCCCCTATTTCCACTGAATCTTAAAAGTACTTTGGGTTCTGCAGCCCGAAAGGAGACGCCGTGAGCAGACTCTTTTGAATGTGCTAGCTTTTCGTAATAATTTCTAGAGTAATAATCGTGTAAACTAACCACATCGGATAGCAAGCGCAGCGAACCCATTCCCGAAGCGTGCATCTGATGCAAGCCATTTCCGTTATGATGTTGATGAAGTCTAAATGTGAAATGGCAAGATATGGAAGGAGATTGCCTGGTTTGCCCGGCCAGCCCATTCTTCTAAATATAGTTGTAACTATTCAGGCGTCCCCTAAGCTTGTCGAAGGGGATACGGGTTTCAACAAGCTCAACCCTCGAGTGGCCTGCATGGTTACATAACTGGTTTTAGTTTATTATGATGATATTACCTAACAGTTCACTGCACCCATTAGCTATCTCAGGAAAAGGATTTATGGACAACCAGATATCCCAGATGTTGCTTGCCAATCGGCAGGTGGCATACCTGATCACCGACACCCAACTGGAGGTAATCAATGCCGGGGGAGATCATGGACTGTTGCATCACCTGATCACCCCGCCGTGCATGACGAAACGCAAGCGTAAAAGACCAACAGACTATAATCAGGCCGTTTATCTGCGGCGCCCAATTATGGAATTGTTGCCTGAATTAGATGCGCATCGTTCTGCCTTGCAGGAGATGCTGTATGGCGCCATCGCTGACACGCAGGTCCTACGCATAAGCCGTACGCTTCCGTTTACCGAGCTGACAAAAGTTCAAACAGTTTCCGCTAGTTCGCAGCCTGCCAATAATTGCTTTTTCGATATTGTGTTCAGCCCAAAGCATGACCCGCGCGGGCAAATTGATGGATTCGTCTTTCTGATTGAGGATACGACTGAAGCTTGCTTAATGCGGCTCAACACCCAGCAGCTTCAGGATGGCAAACAGTTGCTGCAAGACCAACTGGACATGATCGCCCACGAACTGGGAGCGCCGCTCACTGTGATTGCGGGCTATATTGAGCTATTGCGCGAAGGGGCGGAAGGCCGGATGGAGAATGAACATTTGCAATACCTCAACCTAATCTCGACCAAGGTGGACCATTTGCACGTCATTCTCAAAAATCTGTTCAACATGGCCTATGTCGAGTCGGACAATCTGCGCATGGTGATGCAGCCCGTCAATATTGTCAACCTGGTGTATCATGTGGCAGCCGAAATGCAGCCCAAGGCGAACGACCGCCGCCAGCAGATCCAGATCAAAACCGATGGCGATCAGCAAATTATCAACTGTGACCGGCTGCACATTGGCCAGGCGCTTACGCATCTGCTCGATAATGCCTGCAAGTTTAGCCCACCCGGCAGCGCCATCGACGTGACGATCTCGTCCAACAGCCGGCCCGGATTTATTCACATTGCCATTACGGATAGCGGCATCGGCATTCCGCCGGATGAACGGGATTCGATCTTCCAGCGTTTTTACCGCACCAAATTTGCCGATAGCACAGCACACAGTGGCATGGGGTTGGGCCTCTACACGGCCCGGCGCATGGTGGAAATTCACAACGGCGAAATCTGGTGCGACAACGCGCCGCACGCCGGCACTGTTTTCCACGTCATGCTGCCCTTTGCCAAGAATGCAGGCGCCGCCTCTGGCAAGATGGGGCAGCGTCATGGCGTCAATTACGCGCAGATCGTTGCGTAAACCCTGTTGTTTAGTAACTCTTCAGCCGTCCCCTTCGACAAGCTCAGGGGACAACTGAAGAGTTACCTTGAAATAAAAAAACGCAGATTTCATAGATGCGCGCATCCATGAAATCTGCGTTTTTTTATTTCAAGCTGCACGGGATTAGGGCTTGCTAATCGCGGGCAAATA
>JAWKON010000086.1:0-29027 GCA_041391125.1 Caldilineaceae bacterium | reverse complement strand
GAAGAGTCTCTGGCCCGCTTTGCCGAAATCCAGCGGCGCGAGGCCGATGAGGCTCTCTTCGCAGGGTGCGAATCGCAGCTATTGGACCACGGAGCGCCAGTTGAGCAGGTAATGGTCATGTTCCACGGTTACCGCAACTGTCCGCGGCAGATGCAGGAATTGGGCCAAATTTTTTATGAGCATGGGTATAACGTGATCATCCCGCGTGCGCCGCACATGGGGTTGGCAGATCCGCTGGCGCCCGAACAAGCCGAACTCACGGCCGATGAACTCTCCTACTTTAGTACGGAAGCTGTGGACATTGCCCAAGGTTTGGGCGACAGGGTCACCGTGTTGGGCATCTCTATGGGTGGTATTGTCACCGGCTGGCAAGCTCAAAGCCGGGATGATGTGGACTTGGCCGTGCTCATTGCGCCCGCCTTTGGTGTTGAGGTTGTCCCGGCTCTGCTCACCACCCCAGCCGTACGCCTGTTTAGCCTGCTGCCCAACCAATACATCTGGCAAGATAACGAGTTGAAAACCGAGGTGCCCAATCCGCCACAGGTCTATCCGCGCAATGCCACGCGTCCCATCAGCGCCTTTCTGCGCTATGGCTTTGCTGTGCGCAACGGCTCGCGGCGGACGGCGCCAGAGGCCGCCGCGCTTCTGGTTACGACCAACGACGCCGACCATGTCGTGAGTAATGAGACGACCGCCGTCATCATCGAACGTTGGCAGGGGCAGGGCTTCAATGCCATTGAAACCTATCATTTTGCGGCCGATCTCCAACTGGACCACGATCTGCTTTCCCCGGACCACCCGCATGAACAGGTGGAGAAAGTCTATCCCGTGTTGGAGAAGCTGATTGATGAAGCGCCATGATGGGGACAGAGACGCTGAACGATAGCGCACATCGACAAGGCGACCACAAATCTCCCCTACTCGGCCTGGGCGGACGCCAGGTGGAGACTATTCAACAATATGGCACGCTGGCCGCGTTCCCTTCCTGGAAGAGGCAGCCGCCGCGTTCGCGCGAGCCAAAGCGGGCTCTGCCTCTTCCAGGAAGGGGACCTCACGAGATCCCATTGAGCCCAAAATATTTAGGAGGCAAAATGCATATTTCAGTTCAGCACATGATGCAACGAATTATGATTCTGGTTCTGGCGACAGGACTATCGACCATATGGCTTGTCGGTTGTGTGGCCCCAGCCGTTGATACAACAACCGTGACGGAACTGGCCGTCGCCTATCCCAATTTGGCGCAAATCCCCGTTGACCGGCGCGGCTCAACGCACGAAATTATCACGAACAACGATGCCCTTTGGCTCACCAGCCCCAACTATGATGCCGTGGTCAAAGTGGCGTTGGCTGGTCAAATGCACTTCTACCCTCTGCCCGCCGGCAGCGGTCCGCATGGGATTGCATTTGACGGAGCCGGACAACTCTGGGTCTCTTTGGAAGAGCAGGGCAAAATCGTGCAGTTGGATTCAAATGGCAATATTATCACAGAATATGATATACGTCTGGCGTGCCAAAGCTGTCCGCAGGCCATCAATCCGCACCCGCATGGGCTTGCGATTGGAGCGGATGGCAAAACGATTTGGTATACGGGTAAAGGGACCGGCACGGTGGGTAAAATCACGCCGGATGGGCAAATCCAATCCTTTGCGCTGCCGACCGTGGGCAGCGTTCCCATCTATGTCAAAGCCGGGCCTGACGGCAATATGTGGGTGACAGAACTGGTGGGCAACAAAATTGCCCGCGTTACGGAAAGTGGGGCAGTGACCGAATTCCCGATCCCCACCCACAATAGCCGGCCCATTGCGATTGTGCCCGAACCCGGAGGCCAGGCCATGTGGTTTACAGAAGAAGCCGGCAACAAAGTCGCCCGCATTGAGCCGGATGGTACAATCACCGAGTGGCCCGTACCCAAGACGCAAGACAATGTTATTTTGGCCGGTCTGGCGTTCGACGCCGAGAACAATCTTTGGGTGCAGCAGTACGTTGACCCGAACCAGCCAACCCCCACAGGCGTGGATCACATCATCAAAATCGATAAAGCGCTTCTCACGGCCCCGTCCTCGGATATTTCGGCCATTCCCATCACGTTTTATGGCGTGCCGACCCCCAATACAGGGATGCATCGCATCGTTTGGGGGCCGGACGGCAACATGTGGTTTACCGAATTAAAGACAGATAAAGTCGGCAGGGCCATCATAGAACATCTTCCAGCGCGCCCAGCGCCTTGAGCGCAGCCGCTGGGCATCGCTGATGCCGGTGACGCCGGTGATGTTCATGCCTTCGTAGGGGCCGGCCACGTGCAGCGTAATCAACAGTACGCCCTGCGCCACATCGTAACGCGCGCGGCGCCGTCAAAGCAGGCCGTTAATAGGATATTGCTGTTGGGCAAAAATACCCCATCACGCATGCCTTCGCTGCCCAAATCGAGCTGATGGCGGAGCTGGTCCGCCGCCAAATCCCAGACGCAGAGCGTTGCATCAAAGCCGCCGCTGACCAAGAAATCCCCTGCGGACTGAAACGCACGGCCACAATCGAGGCCTGGTTATGATTGCCGACCGCAGCGGCGGCGCCAATCGTCCATCGGCAGTGCCCAAAGATGAATGGCCCCATCCGAATGACCGGTCGCCAACCACCGCCCCGTTGCATCAATGTCGAGCGCCCACGCCGCCAGGGGACATGGCAACCCTTTGCAAAGTCTCGCCAGATTGTAGATCCCGCAGTACAACGTCATTGTTCATTAAGGCATAAATCAGAATCTTTTCGTCGGGGGTAATGGCCATTGCCTCCGAGGCGGATGGTTCTTGAATGGTGGCTTGCAACTGATGGTGGCCCCAGGCGTCAACCGCCCATACAAAGATTGCGCCATCGCCGGCTGCGCTGGCCAGAAAGGAGCCTGGGCTACTATAGGCCAAGGCTCTCACATCCGCTGTGTTCCTGTAACACAACCAGACATTGACCACGCGCAACATCCCAAAGGCGCACAGTATGGTCATCGCCCGCCGTGGCCAACATGTTGGAATGCGGTCGCACAGCCAGGCTATTGATTGGCCCGGCGTGGCCTTTAAAGCGGCATGGTAAATGGCGTTTAGGCTTGCGGCTTTTTGTCATGGATTGTCTGGTCATGGATTGGCCTATCATTGATATTGTCGGCTGGCGGGGATTCAAATGCCAAAGATGGCCGCGCCATTTGTGCCGCCGGCGGCAGATGAGGCCGTTGGGGTCGCTGCTGGCCACAGCGAGGGCGATCCCGTTGAGGTCGCGTGGATTCCCCCGAAACGTGCGAATGATGCGCCGTTGACTGGCGCTGTAGCTCCCAAAGCCGCATAACGCCATCACTCCCGCCGCTAATGAGCATTTCCCCATTGCGGCTAATCGCCATACACCACACGGCGCTGACATGTCCATGCAAAATGTCCAGCGGCTTGCCGGTGGTCACATCCCACAGCCGCACGGCGCCATCACGGCTGCCGCTGGCCAGCAATTGACCATCCGGGCTAAACGCCACATTAATTACAGGGCCGTATGGCCTTTTAATGGCTGAGCGAATCGTTCGTGCGTCAGGTGCCACAAGTAAATGGCGCCCTCTTCTGTGCCGATGGCGAGTTGCGAACCATCAGGATGAAAGGCCACGGCTGTCGCGCCGGCATCGAGTTGCGGCAGCGTTTGGATAGGCGCCGGCTCTTCTTGAAGATGCTGGCTCGCACTGTTTTGCGCCAAAAGGCTCTGTACCGACCAAAAGCGGATGTCGCGACCGATTGCCGTGACCAACGTTCGACCATCCGGGTGATAGCCGATGGAATTAAGCCAGTTTTGGTGCGGGAAAACATGGCCGCCAATTGACCTGTTTCAACGCCAAATACAGGCGATGCCGCCGGCGTCGCCACTCAGCAGGAATTCGCCGCCAGGGCTAAAGACAACGCGTACAATTTGGCGTTGATGGCCGCGCAAGGTCATAATGCCGCGGCCGCTTGCCATTTCCCAGATGCGCACGGTGTAGTCAGCGCTGCCGCTGGCCAGCAGATGGCCTTGGGGATGGAAATCCAGCGATGTAACAACTTGCGCATGGCCAGCCAAGGTGGCGCTGAGTTGGCCATCATTGCACGCCCCACAAGCGGATCAAGGCATCACCTCCGGCGGCAGAAGCCAAACGGATATTGTGCGGATCTAGGGCCAGAGCAGTCATGCCGCCAAAATTATCCACAAAGAGCGTATTGGCAAAATGCGCGCCGCGGAAGTTCACATTGGGCAACGTTGCCTCCTGCAAATGGGCCTGCCAGATGCTCAGGTTGGCAAAATCATATCCCTGCACATCAATCTCTAAAGCGAGTAAGAGATTGAGTAAATTGCCGCCGGCATAGTGCCGCGCTTGCGGTGTGTTGACGCGCAGATTGTGCAGAATCTGCTTGATTTTTGCCTGTAGGCCCGTCGCCCCCATTCTGTCTATGAGCTGTTCACCAATGGGATGCAGGATGAGCCGCGTCTGACTTTCGCGCACATAATCCTTGGCCTGGGCGATGAGCAAGGCTTGTTGCAGGAGCCTATGGAGTATATCGCTTTCAATCTCCGCCGCCGCCATCTCGATGAGCCGTTCGGTCAGATACTCGGTCACCACATTTTGCAGCGCAAAATCGGCGCCGACCCCTTCGATGAGCGACCGGCGCTGCAAGTTGCGCAGCGTCTCCAAAAAATCACGTTGGGCCGGCGTGCGTAGCAAGCTTTGGCGCAGAGCGAGCGGCGACATGGGTTCGCGCGCCACGGCCAGCCAGAAGAGTATCTGCTGTTCCAGGTCGGTTAAACGCGCAAAGTGCTGGTCGAGTACGGCCCGAATATCATCGAAGATCAGCGTCTCTTCCTGCAGAAACTCGGCAATGTTGCCGGCAAAGATCCCATCCACCGTATCGGCCACCAGTTTGAGCGCCAGCGGATTGCCGGAATAGCGTGCAATCAGCATCGCCTCTGTGGCGTCGTCGCCATGCACGCCGCGCCGCATGAGCAATTGCCGCCCGGCATCGCCATCCAATCCGACCAGTTGCAGCGACTTGACGTGGGCGCCATCGCGCTCCCAGCGGGCATAGCCGCGCGGGCGTTCGCGACTGGTTAAGAGTAGACAGCTCTGATGCTCTAGCGTGGCGGCCTGCTGAATGAGTTGGCCGTAGGGCTCATAGCCGACCCGATAAGCGCCGGCGCGCTCCGAGTCTAGAATGCTTTCCACGTTGTCCAACACGAGCAGCAAACGCCGTTGGCGCAGATATTGCATGAGCAGCCGCAGCTGTTCATCCAAATGCGTCGGTTGTTCGAACAGTTGCTGGTCGGATAGATTTTGGAGCAAGGGGGGCAGCAATTCGGCCAGCGGCGGTGCATTCACCAACGACCGCCAGTAAATGGCGTCAAAAGAATCTGCGCGCGGCTCTGCGGCCAGGGCGCGCACGCAGTGGGCCGCCAGCGTCGTTTTGCCCATGCCGCCCAGGCCGAGAATGGCCACGACGCGCGTACGCTCTTGCAGCAACCATTGCGCCAGTTGCCGCCGCTCTGGCGCGCGGCCAAAGAAGGAACCCGGCTCGGGCACATCGTGCAGATCCAGCGTGGGTGACAAGGCGACCGGGGAACCGGGTGATCCAGTCGATCCTGCCGCGGCGGGCGCGAATATTTCAGACGGCGCTTCCTCGGGGGCGAC
Source organism: Caldilineaceae bacterium (assembly GCA_041391125.1). GTDB lineage: Bacteria > Chloroflexota > Anaerolineae > Caldilineales > Caldilineaceae > JACKBC01. Next base: position 23,353 of record JAWKON010000086.1, on the reverse strand, counting down.
AGACTTCTGCGCCACGGGTGCTATTGCAGGCGCGGCTGGACTGGCGTCGAGCTTTTGCGCTCTTTTCGGCGCGACAAACTCACCGGCGGCGATCTGTTGGGCCAGGGCGGAAGTTTCCGGAGAGGGCTTCGCGTTCAGTTCGTCACGTAGAAGCAGACGCAGCCGTTCAAAGTGACTCAGCGCCTGCTCTGGCAGCCCTTGGCCAGCCAGGATGCGCATGAGCGCCCGATGGCTTTCTTCGCGATACTCATCCAGGGCGACCAGCTTGCTGGCGTAGCTATGCGCAGCGCGCAGCGCGCCCCGTGCTTCGTAGATTTCAACCAGTTGACTTGTGGCCACCAGCACCTGTTGATGCAGAAATTCGCGCCACAGCAAGAGCCACTCTTCAAAGGCTGGCGTATCTTCCAAGCTCAAGCCCGTTAGCAGCTCCCCCCGATAGAGCTTTAGCGCTTCCACCAACTTCTCTTCACAGCGTATGCATTGGTTCAGCTCTGGATGTGGGTGTTGGGCGACTTCCGTCAGCAATCCTTGAAAGCGCAGCGCATCCACTTCAATGCGTCCGTCCAGGCCGACGGCCTGCCGCGTCACGGTCAGAAAGTCCTCATCCGGCGTAGAAGCAGCATTTTGCAGAAGCTGGCGTAGATTGTACAGGGCGTTGCGCAGGCTTTGCAGCGCATATTTTTCATCGATATCGGGCCAAAATAGACCGGCCAAGTGGCGCCGCGGTCGTCCCACCTCTTGGTGAGTGGCCGACTCCAAAGCCAGATAGGCCAGCAGCGCGCCGGTCTTGTTGGCTGGTAATTCCACGGTCGCTTCACCCTCAATTGCCAGATGAAAGGCGCCCAGCAGAATCAACGTGTAATGGCTCATTTCTCCTCCTCAAATGATCCACCTTGCAAACAACATATTGGGTCCGTCTTGGTCATATCAGGAATGGGCTTATCTTTTACGACCTATACGGTGCATTAACGCAAGCAAATTCCGCTTGTGATTCAGCGCCAAGTGTGGATTACGGCGGCTTTTCGCTGTCTGACGTTTTTTATCTCATCTGTGACGTTTTCTAGCGCGTCTATTGACGAAAATGGTACGGCATATTGGGATAATTACCTTATCCATTTCGGGCTAAATGAACGTTCGGCAACTGCCAGAAAGACGCCAACATGACATCCTCAAATCCACAATTTCATCCAACTTCTCTGGCCTCTACAACCTATCGCGCCTACCTCGTCCGCCTGTGGCGGGACGGTGCACAAGGCGCGTGGCGCGCTTCGGCGCAATCGGTGGACGGCCAGATCATTGTGCGCTTTGCCTCTCTAGAGGCGCTGTACGCCTTCTTACACTCACAAACGGAAGGCAACGCTGATGATGATCCTTCTGTAGTTTATCACGGAGAAACCTCATGAAAAAAAGTACATTCTACTGGTTATGGCCCCTCTCAATGCTGATCATTCTGCTTCTTTCAATCGCCAGCGGCCCCTATCTGCTCCATGCCCAATCGTCCGCGGCGGCTGATTTGAATGCGGTCTGGCAGCGGGCGCGCGCCAGCAACGGTTATCAATTTAGCGCCGACGTGACGCAAACGGACACGCCGCAAGCCAGCGTCTTCAACGTGGGGCGCGGCAACCGCCAGACGACACTGCACATGGAAGGCCGCACCGACCTGAGCCATCAGTCGCTCGATATGCGCCTGTGGTCCGGCGGCGGCAGCGTGCAATTGTCCGAATCGGCGGCGGAAATGAAGGTTGCGGATGGCGTCGCCCTGGCCCGCCGTGGCCAAGGGCCGTGGGAGCAGATTGACGATTTTAGCACCATGTTTGCACCCAGCGGCGACTTCTTGAGCTACACGCACGCCGCCACAAACGTCACCCGCTACGGGCCGGAACGCCTGGAAACGGTAGCTGGCCCCGTAGATGTTACGCGCTTCACCTTCGATGTGGACGGGCGCGCCTACGCCCTGCAAATGCGCGCACAGATGCAGCAGCAAGCGCAGCGCGAGGGGTTGCCCGCCAACATGCGGCTGGAAGCGCCCAAGCTCTTTAGCCAGATGCGCGGCCAGGGTGAACTCTGGGTGGGCGCCAATGGCCTGCCCCTGCGCCAGGTGATGCATTTGCAGTTCCCGCCGGACGACAGCAACTATAGCTCCGCCTCGGCCATTACGGTCAACTTTTTCGATTTTGCGCAGTCGCCCACGCAGCAGGCGGCCAGCCTGTGGCAGTGGGGCGTCAGCCAGAGTTTGGCCGCGCTCAGCACACCCCAAGCAGCAGTCACGCTGCTCTCTTTGGCGCTGGCGTTCTGCTTTAGCTGGCTGGTGCTGATGCGGCGGCGTTCGCGCCTGGTCTACGCCAGCGTGGCCATGGCCGTCATTGTGTCGATGATCGTGACGCCGCTGCTGACCACAGACCGCGTCGCGGCCTTTTCCGCCCGGCAGGCCGAAAAATCGGCCGCGCAAGAAGCCCGGCGCGCCGAGGCTGACGCTCACCACGAGTTGGCAGAGAAGCTCGCCGCCCCCACCATGAATCCGCACGCCAATCCGCTAGCCGCCGCCGAAGCCAGCACAGTCGCCGCCGAGGCCGCCGCGGTGCAGGCGCAGGCCGCTACGGGCAGCCGCTATTTTGACCCCTCTTGCGACAGCGATCCCAACGGCGACCTGGACGGCGACGGGCTGACCAACTTATCCGAGTGTCTGTTGGGGACGCTGCCCAGCGTGGCCGATACCGACCGCGACGGCGCCGATGATAAGCTGGAAGTGGTCGGCTTTACATTGGGCGGGAAACAGTGGTATGCCAACCCGCTGGCCGGCGACTCCAACAACGACGGCATTCCCGACGGCAAAGAGCTGCACATGGACGCCAACGGCAACAGCGCGCCCGATGACACCGATGGCGACGGTACGCCCGATTTGTGGGATTACGACAATGATGGCGATGGCGTGCCGGATAAGCTGGACATGTCCCCCTACATGTCGACCGCCGCCGGCGCGGCCGCGGCCAAAACCTTTACCGATGCCGAACCCATGCAGCTCACCATGAACAACCTGACCCCCGCCGAGCTGACCAAGGTTGAGTTCCAAGTCGTACCCACCAATCCTAATCATTTACGCTATACACAGACCATTTTGGATTGGCCGCTCAATGACAAGCAGGGGCAAATTCAAGACGTGGATGGCAAAACATTCTACGACGTGGTGGAGAACACCGCCGCCAATCCGGGCGCCAATGGCGATATGCGGCTGATACCGGCGCTGGAAATCCAGATGCCCAAGGCGACGGCTAATCTACCGCCGGCCGCAACCTGCACCCGCGATGACGGCAGCAGCTATACCTGCTATCCGCTGCTGGCCGATTTCAGCATTAGCGTGCGCGAAATTACCACGGGCACGTTGGCCGCCTATGTCCCGCTACAACTGGTGGCGGACAGCACCGGCGACAACGCCGTGGCCTTTTATGGGCGCATGTTCTATCAGGCCGCCAACAGCTGGGGCGCGGCCCACAGCGTGCGCTTTGTGTGGATGGTGCAGGTGCTCAACGACGTCTGCGCCCGCTACGAAGACAACATCTGCGCCGAGTATGGCGACCTCAACCAGTTGCAGGTGGTTCAGACCTATGGCGAAGATTGGTTTCTGAGCGGGCTGCACGTGACCGAGGAGCAGCAGGCGGACATTGCGCTCATCTACGAGGACCCGGCCATCACCCCCGGCGTGGCTGGCGCGCCCGCCGACTATGACAAACCCTTCTATGCCGACACGCTCTACGGTCTGCTCAACGGGCTGGACCAGAGCTTCCTGGCCGGCCGCCCCGACATGACGGTGGATGCCATTGCCGCTCGCTTTGACCACGCCAGCAACAGCGGCGTCAGCGATACCGAGCGCTGGAATCTGCCCAACGTGATGAGCGTGCAGAAACACAGCTATGAGGCCTACGATTTAGGCGTACTCGACACCGTGGTCACGCAGACGGTGGGCATTTTGGACACTGTGTTTACGCCGGCCTGGTCGGCCAGCCAGCCCATCACGCCCACCATCATGATGGCCTCCACTCAGAGCCACCGCGACCTTAATCTGGACACCACCCACTTCAACAGCAACAACTTGCAGTGGAGCGGCAACGGCCTGACCATCGACTGGACCAACACCAAGGTCGACACCCTGGCTTCGGTCAAGTGGACCCCCTATGCGTATGACCCGGCCAGCGGCTGGAATATTGCCAACATCAACGACTATCTCGACAGCTTTACCCAGCATCTGGAAGGCGTCCTCGGTCCCAACGACCCGGACACGCCGGCCGTGTTGACCATGAATCAGCTGCTTTACACCACCGCCTACAACGGCGTCAGCGAAGTGATTGAGCTTAATGGTGAGAGCACAGCATCAGAAGATGCGCAAGAAGATGGCTCCATTGCCCTGGAATTGACCATTGAAGCCGCCAAAATCACCAAGGAAGTGGTCAAGTGGATCTCTGAATTTGATGAACAAGTGAAAGAAATGAGCGAGGTGCTGGCGGGAATTACCGCTACCTCGTCCACCAGCGCCGATGTGCGCAACCTGATTCAGGTCACTTTTCTTAAAGCACAGGGCATTAGCTTTGCCTTCTACGTATTTGAGGCGGTGGCCCTAATGCTGGAGCTGACCGAACTGCTGTTGGAACTGACCGCGCGCGACTCACCGGAACTGGAAACGGTTGAGCACACCTTGCAAATCGTCGATGTGGGCTTGAAGGCGCTCAAAACGGTCAATAAGATTGCCAACACCGAGAGCACCATCAATAAGCTCATGGGGTCAACACCACTGCCTCCCAGGCGGAAGCGGTGGCCGAAACGGTTTCGGAGACTTCTTCCCTGATCTCGCTGGGACGCATTTTACTGGCTTTTAATTTTATCATTGCCGTGGCTCTCGCCGTGGGTACGCTCATATACCTGGCCACCACGGATGATGTGCCCGCCGGCAGCCCGGAGTACACCACGGCCGTCATCAGCATCATCGTCACTTTGGTCATCACGGTCTTGCTGCTCGTGGCGGCGATCACAAATCCCATTGGGGCCGTCATTGTGGCCACGCTGGCCTTTGTAGACGCCTTCCTCACGCTGATCGGCGTCCAGTGGACAATTACCGGCAAGATTGCCGAGGCCGTCAGCTCCATGGTCTATCAATATGATATTGTCATGGGGCTCGACGCCAACAGCGGCGCCATTGGCATTGAACTGGGCGACCCCGATGGGGGGCTTAGAGAAGGCAATGAGATCACCTATAGTTTGCCGCTCACCCCCACCTTTTCAAGCGGTGACGATTGCTTCTCCAAAAATGCGCCCCCGGTCTATTCCGACGCTCGCATGTGGTTTATGCTCAGCGAATCAGCAGAAGATAGCAACACGATCCTGGAGCATAACGACTGGAAAACCACGCCCAACAGCGGCTTTAAGGGCTGGAAAGAGCAGACCCAGCGCTATAGCGACACGTTGACCGCCGCGGTGTAAATCAGGTTGCGCCGCTGATCCTGAGTACCGAATACATGATTCTCGGACAGAACAAGTGGTTTTTTGGCATTGTCGGCACGTGTAACCAGAAGTGGGAATGGGGTACATCGCACACGCCATTCGGCGATGCGCTGGTGCTGGACATCATGCCAGACAGCCTTGATAAGCTGGTCGATGTGGTCAGTTGGACCGGCGGCGATATGGCCATCCGCAACATCGACGCCGATGGCGACGGCCTGATTGCAACCCGTTACGGCGGTGCGGATCTGGACGATACAAAGTGGGACCAAGATGGCGACACGCTCTCCGATGGCTATGAATTGCGCGTGCGCAGCCTGCCCAGCGACCAGGGCGGCGCGGCGCTCAGCCCTAGCAGTGCAGACACCGATGGCGATAGCGTACCCGACAACGTGGAGCTGCGCTGGGGGACAGACCCGGCCAATCGTGACACAGATGGCGACGGCTTGCGCGATGAACAGGAGATCGCGCCAGAGGGAGGTTGGAAGATCGCCTATGCCTATAATGCCGCCACAGGCGCCAGCAACGAGACGCTGGTTTGGAGCAATCCCACGCAAAGCGATGCGGATGGCGATGGTATGTCCGACCTCTTCGAGCAGGATCAGTACATCCTTGAGCCGGCGCCTTTTGCCGACCCAACCAATCCGCTTATCTACAATCCCAACGTGTGGACCGAGAGCCCGGTGGCGCTCTACGTCACCGACGGCAGTACCGACGGCTATGTGACGCCCGGCGCCACCATCGCCTATACCGCTACTACGATCAATAACCTCTCCAGCGGTCAACAGTTGGTGGGTGAACTAGCGCTCAGCCTGCCCGGCGGCGTCACTGGATCGCCGTTGCGACAGCCGGTTGCTATCAACAGCGGTGAAAGCGGTTCGTTGGTCAGCAGTGTGACCTTTGGCAGCAGCACGGGGGACTACGATTTGACGAGCGCCATGAGCTTGACTGACTTCGACCAGACCCGCTGGAGCTGGGCTGAAACCAACGGCGCCATCACGCAGGGTTTGAATGGAACCCCCACGGCGATTGCCGTCGAACCGGTCGAAGGGTGGGATGGCGCCTACCTCGTGGCGGCCATCGAAAAAATGAGTAATGGCAATGAGGCCATTAGCGCCTATTTGGTGCGCAGCGACGGCTCGCTGGCTGGCGCCCCACATAGTGTTTTGCAGTCAGGCTCGCCAACACCACACTTGAATCCGGATCTTGCCTGTAACGATCAAGGATTTTGTCTACTCCTGGTGGGTCGGGGCACAGTTGTAGAATTAATCCCATTCCAGGGAGATTACACCAATACCGCAATTGGATCTATTGGGATGGGCGGCAATGTTAAAGGGGTTTCGGTAGCCAGCGACGGCGTTAACTTCATGGCCGCGTCAGCGGCGGAGACAACCAATGGCGCGCAGACGGTTATCAGAGTAACGAAGCTGTCAAGTACCGGTGCTCCACTCGTCACCAATGAGGCAGCTACGCTGAGTGGCGCCAGCGGCGCCGCCGCCATTGCTTGGACCGGCGCCGGCTATAAAGTGGTTTGGACCGGAGATGGCGCCATCCATCAGGCCGATGTGAACACCGATGGTGTGGTGAGCAATGCCAGCGTGGTGGGCGCGGGCAGCGCCTGGCCCCAGAGCGATGGCAATGTGCATCCCCTCTCGGTAGCGTTTGACGAAATCAGTGAGCAAGCACTCGTTGCCTATCGTTCCTCTGCCGGCGCGCTGGCGGCGCGCCGGCTGGGCAGCAGCGTCAGCGACGAAATCATCATTGCCAGCAACGGCGTCAGCGGTGACAACGTGACGGTCGCCCTGAGCGCCGACCCCAAGAACAGCGGCTGGGTGGCGGCCTGGACGCCATCTGCGGGTGGGCAGACCGCATTCAGCGCCATTTCGGCGTTGGGCGTAGCGCGCACCAATCTCAGTGCGGTCGACCAAAGCACGCTGACCGCCGTGGCGCTGGCATGCCTGGAACCGCGCCCGCTGCTGCAACTGGACTTTGCGGAAGCGGCTGGCGCCACCATCTTTGCCGACTCATCCGGCCACAACCACGACGCGACCTGTGGCGCCGCCTGTCCCGAAGCTGGCGTCAGTGGCAAAGCGGGCAATGCCATCTCCTTTGCCGCCAGCGGTCAGGCGCTGCTTGCCGAGGGCGTCAATCTGGTCAACAGTTCATTTACCCTGGCGGCCTGGGTGGCGTATCGCAGTTTCGGCAGCGGCAGCACAATGATGGCGCAGGGAGAATATGACCCGGGCGGCAACAACGCAAGGGGCTTGTATTTGGGCAAACGCGCCAACGATATAGTCGTCTGCACCATGAACGACCAAATCTACGCCATGTCACCCGAGCCGCTGACCGACACGCGATGGCATCACTGGGCCTGCACCTATGAAACGACGACGAAACGGGTCACCCTCTATGAGGACGGACAGGCCATTGCCAGCGCCACGGCCAGGGGCAACTATGTGGGCAGTGGCGCGTTCTCCATCGGCACGGGTCCCATTTTTCCGGGGCCGCTAGATGCAAGCCTGGACAGTGTTGTGGTCTATGATCGAGCGCTCTCGGCCCAGGAGATCAGCGACACTTTTAACACCGCGCTGGCCATCTACGACCTGGATGAGGCGCCTGGCTCCACGACCTTTGTTAATGCGGTTCCCAACGGCATCGACGCCACCTGCGCCGACGCGGGCTGTCCCGGCATGGGGGTGGAGGGCAAAGCCTTTACGGCCGCGCACTTCGACGGCAGCCACTTCATCACAATCCCCGCCGCGCCTAGCGCAGCCGAGACGCACTACTACACCTTTGATGATGGCAATGTGGCCGGCTGGAGCCCTGGCAACACGGGTCTGTTGGCCGCCAGCGTGGCGGGCCAGTCGACCAGCTATCTTGACTCGCGTCACGACAGCAGTAGCGGGAATAATATCATTCTAAACCTGAGCAACCTACCGCAGCACGATTCTGTCACCATTTCATACGATCTATACGTTCTGGGCTCTGACTGGGTGGGGACGCAAAACCGCACGGCTTCGGCGCTGCGTATGCAGATTGACCAGGTGCAGGTGTTGGAGACCACCTTTTCGAACGTATCCAGCGCGGCTCAGGATTATCCCAATCTCGAAGGCTGGGCGGCCGCCAATTCGCCGACCTATCCCTACAAGTCCGGCCAGGTCCAGAAAACGCTTACGGTAAGCGGCCTGGGCGACGATGCCACCGCTATCTACCGCATTTCAGAGACCTATCCCCATGCCAGCGCTGCGCTATCCATCGCCTGGTATAACGCAGCGCAAAGACGTTACGGGCTTGACAATGTCAAAATCGACGTTAACCAGACCAACACCAGCCTTCCGCTCAAGAATGCCTCGTTCACCCTGGCGGCCTGGGCCAAAACTGACGACCCTGCCAATCAGGGCTATATCCTGTCGCAGGGGCCGGGTGTAGCCAACCAAGGGCTGCGCTTTGGCCTGCAGAGCGGCGAAGCGTTCTGCGGCTTCTGGAGCAACTCTTTACGCGTCAACCTGACGCTCGATACCGAGTGGCATCACTGGGCCTGTACGTACGACGCGGCGACCAAACAGCGCACGCTCTACCGCGATGGGGAGCAGATAGGACAGGACACCGCATCATCCAACTATCTAGGCGAGGGGGCGACCGCAATCGGCGAGCTGTTCCAGGGCGCCATCGACGAAGTGGGCGTCTTCCCTGCTACGCTGACGGCCGATGACGTAAAGCAACTTTATGAGAAGGTGAAGCTGGAAGATGAATCAACATTGATCTGCCAATTGCCGCTGGCCCAAAGCAACGGTCAGATCGCCTTTGGCGTGCTGACTCTGCGCGAAACCACCACGCGGCTGGGCGACATCAGCCAGAGCCTCCAGCGCACGCTGACGGTGGACGCGGACAAGCCCACCACGGTTGAGATTGATGCCGCCTACTTCAGCCAAAGCGCGCCCGGCCCGTATGTGCGCAGCAGCGGCGCGCTGGTCTTTGCCGGCAGCGCCAGCGATGACACTTCCTATATCACCAGCGTGGAGGTTAACGACGGCCGCGGCTGGCAAAAGGCCGCCGGGACCGAAACCTGGAGCTACAGTTGGGATACCAGCGGCGTGAACGACGGACCACAGACGCTGCAAGTGCGCGCTGCCGACGCCGTGGGCAACCAGAGCACCGCTGCCGCTTGGCACACCATTCTGGATAACACCGGGCCAGCCGTGACCGTGAATGGCCCCATCCGTGTGGCGCGGCCCCATCGCAACAGCCAAGGCCGCTGGCGCGTCACCGTCACCGGCACGGCCAGCGACCCGGCCGCCGGTGGGCAGCCGGGCAGCGGCGTGGCCGCCGTGGAAGTGCTGTTGCGGGGGTCGGATAAACTACAGGGGTTGGGCTGGCAACCGGCCACGCTCAACAGCGATGGTTCGTGGCGTCTCGACTATATGCTGCCGGTCTTTGACAAGCATGGCGCCGCCGTGGCCAACCCCAGCGGCCTCTACACCGCCACCGTGCGCGCCACCGATGTGGTGAGCAACGTCACGCTGGCGGGGGCCAGCAGCGCCAATACGTTTGCGCTGGATGCCGCCGCTCCCGCCGTCGCCGCCAGCAACAGCTTGGCGAGTGTGCAGGTGATCACCACCAGCATAGAAATTGGCGGCCCGGTCTCCGATGAGGATGTCGTGCAGACGGTGGAGATCAACTTTACCCCCGGCGAGCAGATGGGCGCGCTGGAGGGCAGCGTGCTGCACCTGGCCCTGGACGAAAATGAGGCCACCGAATACTTCCGCGACCAGTCGACGGCCAACAACAATGCCGCCTGTAGCGGCGCGCAGTGTCCCACCGTGGGTCAGCTGGGCCAGCGCGATAAGGCTGCCCGCTTTGACGGCGCCGGACAGTATCTAACTGCACCCAACGTCCTCAATCCGGCCGCGACGCCTTTCAGCGCGGCGGCCTGGTTCAAGGTCGATGCGGTGGGAGAAGTCCAATATATTCTTCAACAAAGCGATGGTACGGGAACCGGGCGCACGTGGCTGGCTGTCGAGACCGATGGGGTGGTGCGTAGCTTCCTGGGCGGTAGCACCCTGGCGAGTACGACCAAGGTTTCCGCCGATACCTGGTATCACGCCGCTGTCACCTATGACGGCGTCACGCTCAAACTCTATCTGGACGGAATGCTGGAAGCCAGTGCGGCCAAGACGCTGGAGTCTAGCGATGGCGGGCTGTTAATTGGCGCCTTCAAAACCTTGAGTGACTTCTACACCGGTGAAATCGACGAGCTAACCATCCATGACCGGGCGCTGGCCGATTACGAGGTGGCCAACCTCTATGCCTATGGCCAAGGCGTTTGGGAAACAGCTACACTCAGCAACGGCGCCTGGAGCTACACCATTCCCGCCGGCGATGACGGCATCGAAGGCATCTATCAGATCAACGTGCGCGGCAAAGATGCGCTGGGCAACGTGACCCAGGCGGGCGGCCAACGCGTCTGGCGCGGCGAAATCGACACCAAAGCGCCCAGCGTGCAATTCCTGGTGCATACGGACAGCAGCGGCCAGGTCCCAACCACGCGCTATGAATGTCGCGTCACGGATGTCAATCTGTTGCAGGAGAGCGACGCCAATAGCCTCCAGACCACCAGCTGTGTGCCGGGGACCGCTGCGGGCCCATTCTTCCCCAACAGCGATGTGACGCTGACCCAGTATGGCGACGTCAATCTCTGGTATGGCGCGGCCTTTACCGAAACCACGCGCCTCTATGCCCTGGACGCCGTGCGTACTTACACCGGCACGGCGGTGACGGCGCCCACCATGACGGCCTGCGATCTCTACCACCACTGCACCGAAGTCGCCGCGGTCTCGCCGCCGCTGGCCAGCGGCAGCGTCAGCTCCGAACTGCTGACGCCCTCACCGGGCGCCGTGCTGACTTCGCTGGAGCCGGTGACCATGAGCGGCGACCTCTACGCCCGCGACGGCCTCCATGCGCTGATGGTGCTGGTTAATGGGACGCCATCCCATGCTCAGATCTGGCCTGAAAATGACGATGGGGTCAGCAGCGCCAGCACCAATGCCCCAACCTTGCGCACGCACAGCAGCACGTGGAACTTTACATGGACGCCGCCGGGCGAGGGGGTCTATCACATTGTGACCCACTTGAGCGACTGGGCCGGACGCGGTTCGTATTGGAGCTTTTTGCCGGTGATTGCCAACGGCAGCGGCTTTGCGCTGGACCAGACACCGGACGAACAAAACCAACCTCCATCGTTTGAAAATACCAACCCGATCTTTCTGCCGCTCATTGCGGTGGCCGAGGGCGGTCAGCCCGGCGCCAAAGGGACCGCCGCATCGGTCGCCGTCAGCGCGCCGCCAGTCGCTCTGGCTGCCGCCACCGCCGCAGAAATTGACCCATTCAGCCAGGATGTAAGCGAAGTGGTGGCGGCGGGCGTGCTGCCGGCCGCGCTGGAGGGGGTGAGCGGCATCTTCACCCACACCATCGGCACAATCTACGTGGATTTGACGCCGCCGCAGGTGTCCATCGAACCCACGGTGCTCACGCCGGCGCAGCAGATCAGCCGCTACACGCTCACGCTGACCGGTCAAGTCAGCGACCAAGTCCAGGTGCAGCGCGTCGATGTACGCATCGGCGATGGCGCATGGCAGCGCGCTGGTCTCAACGATGACGGCGCGTGGCAGCTCTATTGGCAATTCGGCGACCTGCGCGCCCTGACCGCCGACCAGAATGTTCAGATCACCGTGCGCGCGGCCGACGTAGCCGGTCGCACTACCGAGGTCACCGAGACGGTGATCGTGCAGGCGGACTAATACACGACGGCGCAAGTAAATCCACGGTTAAGAAGTCCGACTTCTCAGAGAAGTCGGACTTCTGGCGGTCTCGCCATCTATACTGAAGTCAATTTCAAAACCCGAGTTTTTTGTGTGCACCTACAGGAGGTCTTCCAAATCCAAAAACTCGGGTTTTCATTGTGAACGCAGTATAGCGGTCGATTTACGCCGTCGTGTACTAGGGCAAAATCTATTTCATCGTATAGTTCAGGGGCTGGCATCAGAAAGATGCCAGCCCCTTGAACATTGAGATGTGTACGCCACAGGCACAAGCGCACTCACCGCTCGATTTTGAAGTTCTGACGGTTTTTGCAGCGACTGTGACGTTTTCTGCATTTTCCATGACGCGGCGCGTACGCTCTATTCGGATAATGAAGGCATCCAATGCTACGCCATGAGATGTTGGTTGGACACCTACGAAATCCGGCGACTCTGCATATAGCCACTACTATCCAGGAGCGAACCATGCATAACCCCATTCGATCTAAATTCCATCAGCGACTCGTGTTGGGCTTTGCCCTCTTTTTGACCATGAGTACGGCTATTTGGGGCGCCTGGGACGCCCCGGAGTCGGCTCAGAACGATTTGCGCGCGGTCTGGCAGCGCGTGCAGCAGTCTGGCGCATACACCTTTGATGCCGACGTGACGCAGACAGATACGCCGCAAGCCTCGGTGCTCAACGCGGGACGCCAGAACCGCCAAACCAAGCTGCATTTAGAGGGCCAAACCGACATCCCTGCCGGGACATTACACTTGCGGATGTGGTCGGGCGGCGGCAGCGTGCAGTTGCCCAATTCGGCCGCCGAAATGCAGGTGGATGGCCAAACGGCTGTGATGCGCCAGGGCAATGGCCCGTGGCAAGAGGTCGATGACTTTAGCGGCCTTTTTGCGCCCGATGGCGACTTTTTGGGCTACACGCGGGCCGCCACCAATGTGGTGCGCCATGCGCCCGAAGTTGTCGCCACGGCGCTGGGCAACGTAAAGATCACGCGCTACACCTTTGATGTTGATGGGCGCGCCTTTGCCTTGCAGATGCACGCGCAGATGCGGGCGCAGGCCATCCGCAACGGGCTGCCCGCCACGGCGCAGGTGGAGCTGCCCCAAGTCTACGCCGAGATGGAGGGCCAGGGCGAGCTGTGGGTGGGCGCCGATGGTCTGCCTCTGCGCCAGCTCATCCGCCTTCAATTCCCGCCCAATCGCCATGATTTTGCCTCAGCCGCCGCGATCGGTGGATTTTTCCGCCTTTGATCCCTTGCCCAACACGATGCTGACCACCCTATGGGTGCAGAATCTGGCGGACCTCATCCCCTTATGGCAATCGGCGTACGCCCAGACAACCTTGTGGGCGCTGGCGCTGATCTTCTGCTTGGCGTGGTTGGTGATTCGACGGCGGCGTTCGCGGCGCCTATGCGGCTGTGGTATTGACGATGATCACGGCCATGGTGGTGACCCCTTTGCTGACGACGCAGCAGCTGGCGGCCTACAGCGTCAGCCAAACGGCCAAACAAGATCAGCAGGACGCCCATCGGACCGAGACGGAAACGCAACGCGCTCAATGAGCAACTTGCCAAACCCAGCGTTTCTCCACATCAAGACCCGCTGGCCGCTGCCCAGCTTCAGGCCAACGCAGGCGATGAGCCGGGGCGTTTTGCCGACCCGCTGTGTGACAGCGACCCCAATGGGGATGCCGACGGCGATACGCTCACCAACCTGTCCGAGTGTCTGCTGGGTACGCTGGTTGATGCGGCAGATACCGACCAGGATGGACTCTCCGACTGGCTGGAAGTCAAAGGCGTGCAGATGGCTGGCCAAACCTGGTATACCAATCCCTCAACCAGGACAGCAACAACGACGGGTTGGCTGATGGTCGGGAATGGTATTTGGGTTCCAGCGATGAAAATATACCCGCCGACACCAACGGCAACGGCATCCCGGACATTTGGGATGAGGATAACGATGGCGATGGCGTGCGCGACAATTTGGACCTTTCACCCTACACCTCCACGCAGCCAGATGGACCCAATGCCCGCTTCTTCACCGAGAATACGCCGCTACAGTTCACGCTCAACGACTTAATGACCGACCAGCTGGTCAAAGTGGAATTCCAGGTGGCGCCCAAGAATCCAGACCACCTCTGGTACACCCAGAATGTGCTGGACTGGCCGTCCGGCGACAACCAGGGGCAGATTCAAGATGCCGATGGCGCCACCTTTTTTGATGTGGATCAGGACTTGCCGCCCTCCCCCAATGCCAATGGCGATATGCGGCTGGTCCCCATGCTGGAAATCCAAATGGCGGCCAATGCGGCCAACCTGCCGCCTTCCCAGCCCTGCACGGCGCCCAATGGTGAGGCGACCACCTGCTATCCGCTGCTGGAGCAGTTTGGCATTGCCGTGCAGCAGATCAGCGCCGATACGGTAGCGGCCTATGTGCCGCTGCAGATCGTGACCGACTCTGTGGGCGACAAAAACGTGGCTTTTTACGGCCAGATGTTCTATAACGCGCCGGGCAGTTGGGACGCCCCGCCAACGTGCGCATGGTCTGGGTGGTGCAGGTGCTGAACGACATTTGTGCAGCCTATGAAGACAATATCTGTTCCGAATATAGCGCCCTGAACGTGCCGCAGGTCATGCAGACCTATGCCGATGAGTGGTACTTGAGCGGCCTCCACGTGACCGAAGAACATGGCGCCGACATGGCGCTGATTTATGCAGACCCGCAAGCCTTTGCGCCCGCCGGCGTGGAAAACGACCAGCCGCTCTATCTGGAAACGCTCTATGGGCTGCTCTATGGGCTGGACAGCACCTTCCTGGCCGGCGCCGATTGCGACAGCGTCGACGGCAATGGCGCCTGTGTGGGCAACGACCAGCGCGACATCACCGTGGCCGAGATTGCCCGCCGCTTTGAGCACACCACCAATGGCGGCGTGAGCGCCACCGCGCGCTGGAATCTGCCCAATGTGCTGCGCGTGGACCGGCAGACGTACGCTTCGAGCGACATCGGCCTGCTGACCACGGCGGTCACCGAAACGGTGCGCATCTTGGAGGAGACCTATACGCCGGCCTGGTCGGCCAGCCAGCCGATTACGCCCACCATTATGTTGGCATATGAAGACACCGCGCGCAGCGTCAACCTGGATGCGGGCTTGGCCGGCAACGCTAACCTGGCCTGGAGCAACCAGACCTTGACGCTCAACTTCCGGCAATCCGGCGCCGATGCCGTCAACCTGAACACCATGGCTGTGGTCAAGTGGGCGCCCTATGCGTATACCGCAACCGGCGGCTGGGCGGGCGCCGACATCAATCAATTCTATGACAACGCCTTGGCCAGCCAGTTGGCCCGCGACTTCGATGGCGCGTTCGCCACCCCGGAAGAGAATGAGACCTACCAGACGCTGGCGCAGGTGCTTTATCTGGCCGCCTACCAGGGCAACCTGCGGCTGGTTGAAATTGGCGCGCTGGTCAATGGCCAAATTCAGCGGCAGCTTATTGCGCAAAAATATCAGCAAGCCAGTGAGTCCATTGCGGCTCTCTTTTTAACGCAGACGCTCAAGTTTATCCCCACCGCCATGAAGGGGTTCATTACATTTAGCGAAACCTGGGCGGAGATTGCGAACGGTCTCACAAAAGCTGGCGAACAGGCCACCGCCAGCGCCGTCATCTCTAAATTTCTGTCCACGAAGGTCTTTGCCGTCTTAAAAACCGTCTATGGCATCGCTGGGCTCATCGCCGGTATTGCCGTGGTGGCGCTGCTGGCCACCGCCGCCATTGCCAAATACATTCTGCATAGTTCACAGACCGTGTGGGGCGACATTCTAAAGTATGGCATCGGCTCACTCTCGATTCTCATCGCGGTGGTTGGGATTGGGCAAGCGGTGTACACCATTTATGAGATGACTACGGCGCTTACGTTCTTGCTTAATGTCAGCCTGAGCAGGGCTTTAATTCTCACCCTTTCGGTCAGCTCCGAATTGACGGGGTCGATCCGGGTATTGCAGCTGATTGGCTTGATTATCTCCATTGGCATTGCCATCGGCTTCTATATTTACGCCTACGCCAGCGGCCAGGTGCAGCCGGGGACCATAGCGGCCAGCCAGCTCTTTGCCACGACGTTGGCTACCATCATTGTCTCGGTGCTGCTCTTTGCCCTCTCCGTCACCGTGGTGGGGGCGTTGGTTGTGACCCTCGTGGCGCTTGTGGATACCATTCTGACGCTGGTGGGGGTTCAGTGGAGCATCACGGGATCGCTGATCAAATACATCAGCTACGCCTGGTACTACTTTGACATGCGCCAAGATATTGATGTGGATACGGGCCAACTGGGCATGCAGATCGCCGACCCCAATTTGGGCATTATGGCCAGCAACCGCCTGACCCATACTTTACCTATCACCACCGTTCTTACCAGCTCCGGCAACCCCAATTTGCAGCGCAATACCGTGCGCTACCGCTTGAGCCAGGAAGCGGAGCGGGTAGGAGCCGTAACCAACAGTCGCAAGAATGAGTGGATCCTATCTGGCTCAAAAGGTCAGTGGCGGGCCGAGATTAACGACCTCGCTTCGTATTCTGAACTGCCCCCCGTGGGCATCAACAGCATTGTGCCTCTCTGGCTCAACACGGGCTACACCCTGGATAGTCTGCAATGCTGGTTGCTCCTCTGCCGCACCATTCCGGTCTATGGCCAGAGTTCGGTGGACCTGGGTGACGCCGTGGTGTTGGATGTATTGCCCAATACGCTGGATGCATTCATGGATTTTGGCAGTTGGGCGCAAGGCGGCGCCCTGCAATCTGTCCGGGCCATTGATAGAGATGGCGACGGTCTGATTGCTGCCCAGTACGGTGGCGTTGACCTCGATGATACAACTTGGGATACGGACCATGACAACCTGTCCGACGCCTATGAATTGACCATGCGCAGCCGCGCCAATATTGCCAATGTGGGTGCGTTGAGCCCCACGGCGGCGGATACGGACGGGGATGGCGTCAATGACGACGTGGAGATCCGCAACGCCACCAACCCGGCCCAACGCGATACGGACGGCGACGGTATTCAAGACGCTTTGGAAATTCCCTTCTTTGTCAATGCAGACGGCGCACCTAACTTTGGTGGCTGGACACTGCCCTATGCTTACAATCCGGCGAACGGCGCGGTTGCCGAAACCCGCGCCTGGAGTGACCCGCTGCAAGCCGACGCCGATGGCGATGGGCTGTCCGATCTCTACGAGCGCACGCGGGTCACCTGCCCTACCTGCACGCCCTGGGCCGATCCTGACAGTCCGGAAGTGTACAATCCCAACGTCTGGAACCTGAGTCCGGTGGCGCTTTATGTGGAAGATGATACGGTTGACGGCTTTGTGGCGCCAGGCGAAAGCGTGGTCTACACAACCACCACCGCCAACAATCTCGGCAGCGGCCAGGAGCTGGTGGGCGAGCTTTCGTTATCCGTCCCCAATGGGGTCAATGGTGGTCCATTGGCGGCGCTGGTCAACATCGCCAATGGCGAGCGCGCCTCACTGGTCAGCAACCTGAGCTTTGGGGGCCAAAACAGCGCCGCCTACGACTTCACCAGCCACACGCAACTGACCAACCTCTTCGAAACACGCTGGGCGTGGGAGCAGTCAAGTTCGACAAGCAGCGCCATTCTCGGAGAGACGCTGCTCAGTGTGGCCGTCTCGCCGCTGACCGGCTGGAACGGCTCGCACCTGGTGGTGACGCGTGAAAGAAAGTCTCCTGGCGATGCGATTGTGGCCTACGTGGTGGAGAGCGATGGGACGATCATTGCATCGCGCCAACTTGGGATAGGCACCGCCACTGCGATAACTGACCCCGATGTGGCCTGCAATATGGAGGGTATTTGTCTGGCGGTCTGGGGTTTGCGCGTGAGCGGATCTAATAGTCTGGGCTACGTGATGGTGCAGAAATTCAAAAATAGCCTTACAGCTTCACCATCTTCTTCCTCCATATACTTGGGCTCGGTAGCCGCTATCTATAATGCCGTCGTTACCAGCAACGGCACTGACTTCATGGCCACATGGACACTGCTGCAGACGAATTCAAGCACGCGGGTGCAATATGCGCCCATCTCTGCGAGCAGCGGAGCGGGCAGCACGAAGCTGCTGGCTGCGTTAAGCGGCAAACAGGCCGCTGCTGTGGCCTGGAATGGCACAAACTACACGCTGGCCTGGACCGGTGAGTCCACCCTCTCGTGGCGCAGCGTGGCCCAGGACGGCGCCCTGGCGGACGCCAAGGTCTACACCGTCGCCGGGGACGGCTGGCCACGCGCGGACGGCTCCAAGCGTCCCCCCACGCTGGCCCACGACGAGATTAGTGACCAAACGCTGCTGGCCTATCGCTCCTCCGCGGGAGGGTTGGTCGCGCGTATGGTTGACAATGACACGAGCGCACCATTCACGCTGGCCAACGCCGGATTGGATGGCGCGGACGTGACGGTTGCCCTGGCCGCGGATGGGCAAAATGGCGGCTGGGTGGCCGCGTGGACGCCCGTTGGAGGTGGCCGCGCCGAATACCGGGCCATTGCACCTTCGGGTGCGTTGCGTGGGGCGATACATGGGTCCGACCAGAATGCGCTCACAACCGTTGCTTTGGCCTGCATTCAGCCCCGTATGCTGCTGGAACTGCCCTTTGACGAAGACGCTGGCGCCACCCTCTTTGCCGACGCGTCGGGCAACGGCAACGATGCGGTGTGTGATGGCGCTTGTCCTGTGAGCGGCATAGATGGATTCTCGGGTCGTGGCGTTGCCTTCAATGGCGTCGATCAGGCGCTGCGGGTGGATGGCGTCCATTTGGCTGGCAGCTCATTCACCATGGCGGCGTGGGCCAGGTTAGACAGCCTCAACCAAGCCTCGACGATGATGACCTTTGGGGATTATGCCGACGCGCAGGCCGGTAGGGCCGTGCGTCTGGCCGCATTTAGTGATCAGGTTCAGTGTCAACTCTTCAATGTAGGAGCGGTGCGTACCGCCGCCGCGCCCGCCGCGGGCGCCTGGCATCACTGGGCGTGTATATACGATCAGCAGAGCCGAGCGCTGACTCTTTACCAAGATGGGGCCGCGGTCGACAGCATTACGGTCAATAGCGGCTACACTGGGAACGATACGCTGCGCATCGGCCGCCAGTACAACCCCGGTGCGCCCAATGCTGGCTTTTTCTTTAATGGCGCCATCGATTCCGTCATGGCGGTCGATCGCGCTTTATCGGCGGACGAAGTGGCCAAACTGGCCCAAGGCGCGCTGGCCGCCTACGCATTGGACGAACCACCAGGGTCGGAGATCTTCGTTAACGCTATCGGCAGCGGGCTGAACGGGCGCTGTGAAAGCGCTGCCACCTGCTCCTGCGGCGGGCGCGCCGGGTTCAGCCTACACCGCTGCTACGTTCGATGGTCAGGATGATGCCATTCTCATTGGCGCGCAGAATGATGGACTGGCGCTGGCCAATGCTTCTTTCACCCTCTCGGCTTGGGCCGAGCGCGCGGAAGTGAGTCAAGGCCACCTGATTTTGAGTCAGGGGGTTGCAGGCGCCAATCAGGGACTCCAATTCGGCTTTCGACCGAATAATCGGTTCACATGTGCTTTGGGCAGAATGACCTGATCGGGACGGTGCAGTACTTCGACACCAAGTGGCATCACTGGGTTTGCACTTACGACACCGCCAGCAAACGCCGGATAATCTATCGAGATGGCGTGCAGGTGTCCCAAGACACTGCGTCAGCCAACTATACCGGTTCCGGCGTCGCCTATATTGGCCAAGGTTTCGATGGCGCCTGGCGCTTCAAGGGCGCCCTTGACGAAGTGGGCATCTGGAACACCGCACTCTCCGCCGAGCAGGTTCATACGCTCTATGAAAAGGTCAAAGTGGCGGATGAGTCCATCCTGACCTGCCAACTGCCTGCCATGCTGCCGGCTTGCCCAGTTGACCATGCACGATCTGGCGCTGCGCCAAACCACGACCAAACTGGGCGAAATCAACCAGAGCATCGACCGCACCATTACGGTGGATGGCGACAAGCCAGCCACCGCGGGCGTGGATACAACCTACTTTAGCCAAAGCGCGCCCGGCCCCTACGTGCGCAGCACGGGGACGCTGATCTTTGCGGGCAGCGCGACGGACGCAAGCTCGTACATTAGCCGTGTGGAAGTCAACACCGGCGCCGGCTGGCAAGACGCCCAGGGCGCCGCCACCTGGAGCTACAGTTGGGACACCCGCGGCCTCAGTGATGGGCCCTATGCGATTCAGGTGCGCGCTGCCGATGCCGTGGGCAACCAGAGCAACGCCGGCAGTTGGCACACCATTCTGGACACCGCGCCACCGACTGTCTCGTTAAATGATCCCACTGGGCTGGTCCAGCCCGGCCGCAGTGCAGAGGGGCGCTGGCAAGTGTCCGTGCGTGGTACGGCCAGCGACCCGGTGGCGGGCAACCAGCCAGGCAGCGGTGTGGCCACCGTGGAAGTACTGTTGCAGGGCGCCAACGAACTGCAAGGGCTGGGCTGGCAGAGCGCCACGCTCAACGGCAACGGCAATTGGAGTCTGGATTATGTGCTGCCGGTCTTTGACGATCGCGGCAATGCCGTGGCTGATCCCAGCGGCGTCTACACCGTCACCGTGCGCGCTGCGGATGCCGTCAACAACGTGACGCCGGTCGCCACCTATCCGGTGCGCAACTTTACCATGGATGCCGCCCCACCCGTCGTAGCGGCCAGCGCCAGTCTTTCCAACACGGAGATCATAACCGAAGGGCTGGAAATTGGCGGTTCGGTGGCCGATAACTATGGCGTGCAGGCAGTGGAAGTCAACTTTACGCCCGGTGCGCAAATGGGCGCCTTGGACGGCAGCATCCTCTATCTGCCCTTTGACGAGCGCCACGACACCGCCTATTTTGCCGACCAATCGGGATCCGGCAATTCCGCCACCTGTGGCAGCGGTCAGTGTCCCACCGTCAACGAAAGCGGCGCCCGCGACCAGGCGGTTCGCTTTGACGGCAACGGTCAATATCTGACCGTTCCCTTTATGCTCGATCCAGCTGCAGCCGCGTTCACCGCCGCCGCTTGGTTCAAGGTCGATGCGTTGGGTAACCCCCAGTACATCCTCCAACAACAGGATGCGGGCGGCGTGGGTCGCGTCTGGCTGGCCCTCACCGCCACCGGTGAAGTGCATACATTTCTGGGCGGCAGCGCCCTGTACAGCGCGGCGCAGATCGCCGCCGGGGCATGGCATCACGCGGCCATTACCTATGACGGCGCCACGCTCAAAATCTATGTGGATGGCGTCTTGGATACCACCGTCGCCCGCACAGTCGAGTCGAGCCGCGGCGAGTTGCTGATCGGCGCCAACAAGGTGCCCAATATATATTACAACGGTCTGCTCGATGAGGTGCTGATCTTTAACCGGGTGCTGGCCGATTATGAGATGGCCAATCTCTATGCCTATGGGCAGGGAATGTGGACAGCCGCCGCGCTGGATGGCAATCGCTGGCGCTATACGATTCCGGCAGGCGAGGCGGGGCTGGAAGGGCTCTATCAGATCAACGTGCGCGGCATCGACGACCTGGGCAATGTCACCCCGCTGGGCGGCCAGCGCGTCTGGCGCGGCGAGATCGACACCCGCCCGCCGCAATTGACCTTTAAGGCCGAAGCGGACGGCAGCGGCACGGCGCCCATGACGACTTATACCTGTGTGGCCGTCGATTTCAGCCTGGTCGAAGAGCAGAGCTGTCTGCCGGTTCAGGACCCGCCGGTCCCCCAATTCCGGCCCGGCGATATCACCTTGACCGGCTATGATGAGGTGAATCAGTGGTACGCCGCCACCATCACCGACACCGCGCGCCTCTACCGCATGGATGCACAGCGCGACTACGCCGATGAAGCGGTCGCCAACCAGCGCGTAACGGCCTGCGACGCGTATGGCCACTGTAGCGAAGCTGCCGAAAGTATGGTTCCCGCCCCCACTCACGCCCAAGATGTGGAGGTGTTGAGGCCGTCTACACACACGGTGCTCACCACGACGGCGCCC
Source organism: Caldilineaceae bacterium (assembly GCA_041391125.1). GTDB lineage: Bacteria > Chloroflexota > Anaerolineae > Caldilineales > Caldilineaceae > JACKBC01. Next base: position 1,023 of record JAWKON010000086.1, on the reverse strand, counting down.
ATCACCATCAGCGGCGATGCCTTTGCTCTGGCCGGTCTGCGCACGCTGGATGTAACGCTGGATGGCGCCAGCCTCTACAGACAAGAATGGCGCAATGCGGACGTAACTAAGGCCGCCTGGCAATTTGGCTGGACGCCGCCCGGCGAAGGCATCTACACCTTCGTTCCCCGCATCGAAGACTGGACGGGCAAGACGCCGCCAGAGGCAGCCGCGGTGCAGAATATGGGAACTGCGCCATCGACCGCATTTGCGGCTGCGCGAGTCGCGGAGCCGCCGCCCGCCCATTTGGCTGAACGCACCTATCTGCCCTGGATCGCCAACGGCCCACCCGCTCCCTTCGAGCAGGCAACGGGCCGGCAAATCTATCTGCCGTTTGTTCCCACCGAGAGCGCACCGTTGACCGGGGCCTTCATCGGCACGGTAACCACGCTCTACGTGGATCTGACGCCGCCCACCATTGCCATCGATGCCGACCTGATTACGTCGACCCAGGCGCTGGGCGAACGGGCCGTGCTCCTGACCGGCGTCGCCGATGATGCGGTCAAGCTGCATAGCGTAGAGGTGCGCATCAATGACGGGCCGTGGCAGCGCGCCGGTCTTGACGACGATGGGCGTTGGCAGTGGCTCTGGATCTTCGACAGCCCGCCCGATGGCGAATCCTTTGTGGTGAGCGCCCGCGCTACGGATGTGGCCGGTCGCACCACCACTGTGACCAAGACAATTGCAGTGGATATTGTCAATCCGACTCCCGGCGAAATTACGTTGGCGTATCTCACCAGTTCAGGAGAAAGGTTGCCGCTGGCCCCCGGCGCCACCCTAAGCGACGCCGCCGCACTGGAAGTGAGTTGGACCGCCAACCGCGACAACCGCGAACCGGTGCGCTATGCCGTGGGTTTCGGCAGCAGCAGCACGCCCACCGCGGCGGAACTGACGCCATACGCCAGCGCGGGTACGCACAGCATGGCGGTGAGTGCTGGGCAACGCTGGTATGCCACGGTGCAAACAGTGGATGGTGCGGGCAAC
>JAWKON010000085.1:0-30174 GCA_041391125.1 Caldilineaceae bacterium | reverse complement strand
ATCACCGACCACAACGCCAATCCCCCCAACTCCCACAACCACGCTCCCCCGCCCCTCCACCTGTGGAGGGGCGGGGGCCAGGGGGAGGGGCGGCAGGCGGCCCAACCCGGAGACAACACATGACCACACCCTTCGACCAAATCCCCATCATCGACCTGGCGCCGCTACACGAAGGCACAAGCGCCGGTCTGGATCAAGTGGCCGGCGCCATTGAAAACGCCTATTCGCAAGTGGGCTTTGGCTATCTGATCAACCACGGCGTGCCGCAGCCGCTCATTGATGGGCTATTTGAGGCGTCGCGCCAGTTTCACGCCCTGCCCCGTGCGGAAAAGATGAAGATTGAGGTCAACCAGTTTCACCGCGGCTTCATCCCCATCAACACCTCCACCACGCGCACCTCGTCGGTGGCCAAGGTGACCAAGCCCAACCAGAGCGAATCGTACATGATGATGCACGAGCTGGCGCCCGATGACCCCGACGTGCTGGCGGGCGCGCCGCTGGCCGGTCCCAACCCGTGGCCGGAAAGTTTGCCGGAATTTCGGCGTGCGGTCACGGCCTATAATGATGCGCTGGTAGGGCTGGCGCGCCGGATTGTGCAGGCCATTTCCGTGGCGCTGGGCGGTGGACCGACGGATTTGGATGCGCACTTTGCTCACCCTACCACCTTCTTGCGCCTGCTCTATTACCCGCCGCAGCCGCCGCAAAGCCCGGACGATCTCTTTGGCTCGGCGCCGCACACCGACTACGGCTTCATCACCATTTTGGTGCAGGATGACGCTGGTGGTCTCCAGGTGCGCAACACGGCCGGTGAGTGGATTGACGCGCCCTACGTGCCTGGCGCCTTTGTCATGAACACCGCCGATATTCTGCACCGCTGGAGCAACGGCAAGCTGATCTCCACGCCCCACCGCGTCATCAACCGCTCGGGCCGGGCGCGCTATTCCAATCCGTTTTTCTTTGACCCCAACATGCACACGCTGGTCACGCCGCTATCTACTTGCGTCAGCGCCGCCAATCCCGCGCGCTACGAGCCGGTAGTCTACGGCGACTACCTGATGGAGCGGCTCAACAAAAACCACAGCCAGCACGAAAAACGCAACACGATGTAAAGCTATATTGCTTATTGCTGTATTGCTATATTGCTCGCCGGATAGCGAAATACAGCAATAAGCAATACAGCAATAAGCAATAAGCAATACAGCAATAAGCAACATTTGAGTCCTCATCCATGATTCAAATTGACATCCAATATCTGCTCGATACACTGCAAGACGCCATCCGCATCAACTCGATCATTCCCCATGAAGAGAAGCTGGCGGCCTTTTTCGCCGAGAAAATTTGCGACATGGGGCTGGAGCCTGAGTGGCATGTGGTGGCGGAGGGGCGCCCCAATGTATATGCAAGCGTTCAGCTTGGCCCATCAGATCAGCTGATCACCTTGACCGGCCATCTGGATACGGTGGGGGTGGCCGCCAACTGGCCGACCAATCCGCTTGAGCCGGTGATTCAAGATGGCAAACTTTACGGGCTGGGTTCCTACGACATGAAGTCGGGGCTGGTCTGTGCGTTGGCCGCGTTCAAGGCGCTGCTGGATGACACATCGCTGCACCCGCACTTGGGACGGATTGGCTTTGCGGCGACCGTGGACGAAGAGGGGCTGGGGCTGGGCGCCAAGGCGTTGTTGGCAACGCCGTATGGCCAAAGCGACGCCATGCTGCTGGGCGAGCCCTTTTGGGGCGGCGTGCTCGGTCCGGCGCCCACTGGCTTGACGGGCAAGGTGCTCTACAAGCTCACCGTCACCGGCCGCATGGCGCACGGCTTTTACCCCGAGCGCGGCGTCAATGCCGTAGAAGATGCGGGCAAGATCGTGGCCGCGCTGGAACAGCTCAATATTGGTGAGCATCCCGCGTATGGCCGCGGCAACTATTCAACGCTAAAAATTGAGGGCGGCTATAAAGAATACGCCATTGTGGTGCCCGAAACGTGCGAAGTCATCATCACCCGCCTGACCATCCCCGGCGAGACCCGCGCTTCCGCCGTGGCCGACATGCGCCAGCTCATCGACTCGCTGGATTTGGCTTGTGACGTTGCCATTGAGACGCCGCCGCCCTTTTATGAGCCATATTCGCTGGCCGCCGACGAACCGCTGCTCGGCAACTTTAAAAGCGCATATCAGCAGGTGTTGGGCCAGCCGCCCGCCCTTCAATTTGGCCGCGGCATCACCGACGCCAATATCTATGTGGCGGAAGGCCACATTCCCACCATCACCTTTGGGCCGCGCGGCAATGGGGCGCACGAAGCGGGCGAATATGCGGAGGTGGATTCGTTACAGCCGGTGGCCCAGGTTTTTGCCGAAACGGTGCGTGCATTTTTTGCCAGCAGTTAGGAAATAGGGGAATGTGAACTCATGACGGCCTCCTGAGATGATCTGCGGCCATGCACATAACAGGCTGTCACGAAATATGTAATTACACAATGTCGTTAAGTAACCAGTTTGACAAAATATTTTCTTAACTTAACGACATTGAATATGTGGTTTCAAACAAGTAAATTAGTTGAGCTGTTGCATTTCGGCCATCAGGTATGGAATGGCCCGATCCAGGTTTTTATTGTAGACCGCGGCAAAGAGTCTGCCAAAAATCGAGACGGCAAAACCATCGGATGCCACAATCCAAGTCAGTTTGGTGTGTTGATCATCCACCGCATCGAACCGGTGGTCATAATACACATCCAGCCAGAGAAATTTGCCTGCCCATAGCCAATTTTGCCGGTTGTTCATCTCCGCCATCTGAAATTTGGATGTAACGCCATTCCGCAGATAGATGACGCCCGCGGTTTCCGCAGACAGTTCACCTTTGGGCGTCAATTCAACGCGGCGAATGTGTTTGGCCCAACTGGGCCACTGCTCCACCTTTGCCAAATGCCGCCAAGCTGCCCCAATGGGCGCATCCACCACAAATTCCCGTCGGATCAGTTCCTGCATTGTGCGCCTCCTCATTGCCAAATATTAGCCAAATAAGCTATCATGTATTGTATTACCCAAACGCCTCCCAGCCAAAGACGACCATCCTATGCCGGGCCAAATCAGTCAGATTACACCCAATCTCTTTATCCATCACGGTGGCTGCAACGTGGGCATCCTGCGCGCCGGCGCTCGCGCCCTACTGCTAGAGTGCGACGATGGCGCCGTTCAGCATGAACTGCCCGCGCTCGGCATCACCCACATCGACTGGATTCTGTGTACCCATCACCACCGCGACAGCGCAGCGAGCCTGACGCAATTGGCCGGCCCCCATACGCAAATTGGCGTCCCGGCCGCCGAACGCCAGTGGTTCGAGGAGGTCGAGCGCTTTTGGTATGATCCGCAGATGCGCTGGCATCTCTACAACACCCATCCGCACAATCTGATGCTGGCCGATTCTGTGCCGGTCCACCGTGCATTTGCCGAAGGCGATCAATTGCACTTTGGCGACGCCCACATCACCGCGCTGGAAACGCCGGGCCACACCGACGGCAGCCTCACCTATCTGGTCGAAGTGGATGGTCAGCGCGTCGCCTTTTGCGGCGACGCCATTTATGCTGAGGGCCAACTTTGGGACGTTTATAGCCTGCAAAAAGGCAACGAAACCATCACCGACTACCACGGCTTTCTGGGTGATTACCCGCGGCTGCTGGCCGGTCTGGGCAAAGTACTGGCTGCGCGACCCAATGCCCTGGTCCCCACCCACGGCGTCATCATGCACAACCCGGCGCGCGCCGTGGACCTGCTGCACCAGCGGCTGGACCAATGCTATGACCGCTACGCGGCCATCTCGGCGCTGCGCTACTATTTTCCCGCCATGTTTGCGGCATACGCGGGCCGCCCTGGCCACATGCCCATCCGCCAGGGCATTGCTGTGCCGGACTTTCTGCGCCACGTGGGCACCAGTTGGATTGTGATTGCCGAAAATGGCGAGGCGCTGGTGATGGATTGCGGCAGCCCCCAGGTGATCGAGGCGCTGCACGCCTGGCAGACCAGCGGCGAAATCACCAGGTTACCGCCTGCTGGGTGACCCACTATCACGACGATCACGTGGACGCCATGCCCGCATTGCAGGCGGCGTTTGACTGCCCCACCTTGGCCGATGCCCACGTAGCGCCGGTGATCAACGCCGCGGCTGGCGGTGCCCTGCATTTCGCCCGCCGTCACCCGCGTGGATCAGATCACAACGGAGGGCCAAAGCTGGCGCTGGAATGAATTCGAGCTGACCGCTTTTCACTGCCCCGGCCAGACCTACTACCACGGCGGGCTGCTGGTGGAGGGCGGACTGCGCCTCTTTTTCAGCGGGGACTCGTTTACGCCCGCCGGCATCGACGATTATTGCGCCGGCAACCGCAACCTGCTAAGCGCCGGCGTGGGTTTGGACCAATGTCTGGCCCTCATCGAACAGCTCCAGCCCACCCACATTTTCAACTGCCACGTAGCGCTGGCCTTCACCTTTACACCCGCCGAAATCAATTTCATGCGCCAAAACCTGGCCGAGCGCACCCAGCTTTCCAGCTGCTCACGCCGTGGGATCATCCCAACTACGGGCTAGATGAGCACTGGGTGCGCTGCCGGCCGTATGAGCAGGATGCCGCGGCCGGGCAGATGGTCCAACTGCGCGCTCGAATTTACGAACCATTCAGAAACACCCAACTCAGCGCTGCCGTCCGATTTTGCCCGCTGATTGGCAGCTCGAAATAGCGGAACAGGAGGTCGTCGTTCTGCCAAAGAGTGATGGCTTTGTAGAGTTTACTTTTGTCATTCCGCCGAGCGCCGTTATCGAAAAAAACAGATCGCGAATCGTTATTCCCGTTTTGAAATCAGCTATGGCGGACAATCACTAGGCCAGTTTCGCGAGGCGATTTTAGTACTATCGTAGGTCATTATTGCAGGGTGACATGGTCGGATGCCGAAGCGACTGCACTTGACAAATTAAACTAAAGCCAAAAATCCTGTTGTTTTCCGAATCTGCTGTAGTGTCCTGAAAAATCATTCAACATTTAAGAATCTGCGGAAACCATAACCTTATGGCCGACGCTCCAAATCTGCCGAACCCAATCTCAAACGCGCCTTCGACCTCGCTCATGACCATGATGGCCATCCCCGGCAAAACCGGCGACGAGGCCGCCACCGCCGCCTTTATCACTGAACAGTTGCTGGCCGCCGGCGCGCCACCGACGCCATCCAAACCGACAATGCGCATACCAAAACGGCCATTGCGGGCAACACCGGCAACCTGGTCCTCAGCTGCCGAGCGTGCGCGGGCCGCGGCGTCTGCTCTCCGCCCACATCGACACGGTGCCGATCTGCGTGGGCAGCAAACCGGTGCGCAAGGGCCGCACCGTCCACGCCGCCGATCCTGCCACCGGGCTGGGTGCTGATGATCGGGCCGGCGCGGCGGCGATTTTGTGCGCGGCGCTGGAAATTTTGGAGCGCGGTCTGCCCCATCCGCCGCTCACCTTTTGCTGGTTTATTCAAGAGGAAGTGGGCATGCAGGGCGCCCGCTTTATCAACAAATCCATGCTGGGCAATCCCAAACTGGCCTTCAATTGGGACGGCGGCGCGCCCAACAAGCTGAGCGTGGGGGCCACCGGCGCGTATCGCACCCACGTCACCATCCTGGGGCTGGCCAGCCACGCCGGCGGCGCACCCGAACAGGGCGTCAGCGCCATTGCCATTGCCGCCCGCGCCATTGCCGATCTGGATCGCGGCGGCTGGCACGGGCTGGTGCAGAAAGAGGGCAAAGCGGGCACCTCCAACGTGGGCTTTATCCACGGCGGCGAGGCCACCAACGTGGTGACCGACCGCGTGGAGCTGCGCGTCGAAGCGCGTAGCCACGACCCCGCCTTCCGCCAGGAGATGCAAGCGCAGATTGAGAAGGCCTTTCACACGGCGGCCAGCGAGGTCAAAAATGTGGCGGGCCAAAGCGGCCAGGCCATCATCAACAGCAACCTCCAATACGAATCGTTTGTGCTGGCTGACGACGAACCGTGCGTGCTGGCGGCGGAAGCGGCCATCCGCGCCATCGGGCTGGCACCGAGCCGGGCGGTGGTCAACGGCGGGCTGGATGCCAACTGGCTCACCGCCCGCGGCATCCCGTCGGTCACCATGGGCTGCGGTCAGCGCGACCCGCACACGGTCAAAGAGACGCTGGAACTGGACGACTTCGAAGCCGCCTGTCGCATCGCGCTCCGACTGGCCACTGGATCATAGAGATAAAGCAAAGATTGGATCAACAGATTTCGCAGATTTTAAAGATTTCTATCTCACCAGAAAATCTTGGCTCATTAGGATCTCATTTGGCCGACAAGATGTGCGAGCCGTTGCAAGTGGTAAGTTGAACGTGACAACTTCGTCGCGTACCTGCAACTTTCAACCTGCAACCTACCATTCGGATACACGGATACACTATCTCGCGAAGAACCAAATCTTTTTAATCTGTGCAATCTGTTGATCCCCCTCCTAAAAAGGCAATCTGATGATCATCGACACGCACGTTCACGTTTGGGAGATTGACCCGCCGCGCTATCCGATTGGCCCCACGGCGCCCAATTGGACCGCGCTGCCCGACGAGCCGGGCACGGCCGATGAGCTGCTGGCCGAAATGGACGCCCACGGCGTGGATCGCGCCGTGCTGGTGCAAACGAGCTGGTCCACGTGGGACAATGGCTATATTGCCGACTCGGTGCAGCGCTTTCCGCACCGCTTTATCGGCCACGGGCTCATCGACCCGCAGGATGCGGACAACGCCGCGCAGGCGCGCTATTGGGTGCGTGAACGGGGGCTGGCCGGCTTTCGCTTTCATCCCATGTATTATCCTGACGAAAAAATTCTGCTCACGTCGCAAAACGGGTCGCTGTGGGAAGAGATCGCCAGCCTGGACGCGGTGATCCAGTTCCACCTGCGCGCCGAGCAGGCTGATCAGGTGGCGGTGCTGGCCGCGCGCTATCCGCATCTGCGCCTCATTATCGATCACATGGGCTATCCGCAAGCGCAAGCCGACCCAGCGCTCTTTGACCCCATTGTGGAGTTGGCACGCTTCGACAACATTTGCTTCAAACTCTCGGATGTAGCCAGACGCGCGCAGCAGCCTTTTCCGTATGCCGACGTGCATCCGTTTATCCAGCGGCTCTGCAACGCCTTTGGCGCCGCCCGCACCATCTGGGGCACCGGCTACCCCGGTCACCACCGGGCCAAGCACATTGGCCCACCCTGACCGACGAACTGCGCCTGATCCGCGAGGGGCTGCCCTTTTTGAACGAGCGGGACAAAGAACAGATTCTGGGCGAAACAGCCGCCGCCCTCTGGCGGCTTGAATGACCCCCATCCCTGACCCTTCCCGCCGCTAGCCGTGATAAACCACATGCAGTCCTAATAAACTGCAACTCGCCGGCCGCCTTTCACCATTCACCATTTACAATTCGGGAGCCTCCCATGCCCTACCAATTCCAACCTGGCAAAATGTACCGCATGCCGACCCACTTTGGCCCGCGCACCGGCCCCCGCCAGGGTCCGGATGGGCGCAAGTTTGATGGCGTCAACTCGCCCAAATCGACCAGCATCGCCGTCAGCTTTTTGACCAACGCCGCCCAATTGGAAGACTTTCTGCCCGACTGTTTTGCCCTGGCTGGCGAACCGGTGGTCACCGTGGCCGCCTCCTACATGACCGAGATCGACTGGCTGGCCGGGCGCGGCTACAACACGCTGGGCGTCTCCTTTCCGGCGAGCTTCCGCGGGGAACAGGATCAGGTTACCGGCAGCTTTCTCACCGTGCTGTGGGAAAATCTGGCCGACCCGATTATCACCGGGCGCGAGGAATTGGGCTTTGCCAAAATCTACTGCGAACTGCCCACGCCCACCGTTTTCAACGGCGCCCACCACGTCATCGCAAGCTGGCTCGGCTTCAAGTTTCTGGACCTGCACGTGGATAACCTGCGCCAACAATCGTCCGCAGAAATCGCCGCGCTGGCCGCACCCACCCATGACGGCACGCTGCACTATAAATATATGCCGCGCACCGGCGAATGGGGCGCCGCCGACGTGGCCTATCCTGTCCTCACCCCCGCGGCCACGCCTAATCGCGTCATCCAAGAGCGCTGGGTGGGTGACGGAACGGCGCAATTTCACCATGCCCGCTGGGAAGACATGCCCACCCAATACAACATTGTCAACGCCTTCCACGCCCTGGAAATCCTCGAATACCGCGGCGCCAGCGTGGCCAAGACAGTGGGCGGGAAGGATTTGAGCGACCAGAGGATTTTAAGATGACAAGGTGACCGGTGACAAGGTGACAATGACGGTCACCCGGTCACCTTTTCACCTTGTCACCTGGTCATAGAAAAGGAGACACACATGTACAACCTGGACGGCAAAGTCGCCCTCGTCACCGGCGCCGGTGGCGAACACGGGCTGGGGCGGGCCATTGCGCGACGGCTGGCGGAGGAGGGCGCCCACGTGGTGATCAACGATGTGGCGGCCAAGCGCATTGAAACGGCGGCGTGGGCTGGGCTGCCGGACCTGGCGCGCGAGATCGAGGCGGTGGGGCGGCGGGCGCTGCCGGTGGTGGCGGATGTGGCCAATGCGCAGCAGGTGGACAGCATGGTGCAGTGGACGCTGGAGCACTTTGGCCGCATCGATATTTTGGTCAACAATGCCGGGGCGCTGGCCGGGCGCGACCGCGTGCCGGTGGTGGAATTGGACGAGGCCGAGTGGGACCGCATTCAAAATGTCAACGTCAAAGGCGCCTTTTTGTGCAGCCGCGCTGTCGCCCGCGCCCTGATCGCCCAGGGGCAAGGCGGCAAAATCATCAACATTTCCTCCACCGCGGGCAAGCGCGGGGTGGCGCGCTACGCCGCCTATTGCGCCTCTAAATTTGCCGTGCGCGGCTTTACGCAGGCGCTGGCATTGGAGCTGGCGCCGCACAAGATCAACGTCAACGCCATCTGCCCCGGCCTCACCGAGACCGAGCGCGTGGCCGAAATTGCCGCCAACCTAGCGCCGCCCGGCGTCTCCGCCGATGCACAGCGCCAGTTGATGATCGCGCAGGCCAACGAAGCCACGCCGCTGGGCCGCATTGCCCAAGCCGACGACATCGCGCGCACCGCCGCCTTCCTGGCCTCCGCCGAATCGGACTATCTCACCGGCCTCTCCGTCAACGTGGCCGGGGGATCAGTTTTTGATTGAGAAAGAGTTTTGATCAACAGATTTCGCAGATTTTAAAGATTTTTTTCTGCAATTCATAAAATCTGTGTAATCTGTGAAATCTGTTGATCCCAATCTTCATCTGGGGAATCTATGAGCGACAAGTTACGAGATGGGAGATTAGCGGGCAAGACCGCCATTGTGACCGGGGCGGGGACGCGCGGTCCCATGCCGGGGACAGGGCAGGCCACGGCCATTCTGTTTGCGCGGCAAGGGGCCAATGTGCTGCTGGTGGATCTGGAGTTGGCGCGGGCGCAGGAGACGCAGGCCGCCATTGAGGCCGAAGGAGGGCAGGCGTCGGTTTTTCAGGCGGATGTGACGCAAGACGCCGAATGCCAAGCGCTGGTGGATGCGTGCGTGGCGCGCTATGGCGCGTTGCACATTCTGTTCAACAACGTGGGGACCAGCGGCAGCGGCAAGGTGACCGACGTGGAGGAAGCGGTCTGGAATCGGGCGCTGGACACCAATTTGAAGAGTGCGGTGCTCACTTCCAAATACGCGGTGCCGCAGATGGCCAAATCAGGCGGCGGCTCGATTATCCACGTTTCGTCCATCGACGGGCTGGCCGCCGGCGGCGTGCCCAATATTCCCTACACGGTGGCAAAGGGCGGGCTGGTCGTGCTGACCAAGGCCATGGCCGTCCAGCACGGGCGCCAGGGCATCCGCGTCAACTGCATTGCGCCGGGGCCGATTTATGCGCCCTTTGTGGCCCACATTTCGGCCGAGTATCGCGAAAAGCGCCGCCAGGCCGTGCCGCTGGGTACCGAAGGCGACGCCTGGGACGTGGCTTGGGCCGCGGTCTTTCTGGCCAGCGATGAGGCGCGCTGGGTTTCGGGTGTAATTTTGCCGGTGGATGCCGGGCTATTGGCGGGCACGCCGTTGTCGTCGTATGATTAGAATTGCCACAAAAGGCACAAAGAAGCTGATTGACCGACAAATTTCATCTTTCTACCGCGAAGGGCGCGCAGATGCGCAAAGGGTACTCGAGTAGAATCTTCGCGTTTCTTTGCGATCTTAGCGGTAGAATAAGATTTGTCAGTCAACCAGCACAAAGAACACAAAAATCTACTCTTCTGTGCGTTTTTTGTGGCTATTCTACGATTTTGATTAAGAGTAGGGCGAATTGAGTTCATATTCGCGCAGGAGGAGATCGGCTGGGATGTGAAGCTCTTTGCTGAGGCGTCGAATCATGGCCAGCGAAAGCGGTCGCCGCCGCTCCATAATGTCCCAAACGCGCTGGCGCGGACCGATATATGGCTCCAGGTCTTTGCGCGTGAGTCCCTGTTGCTCCATGACATATTCGAGGACTGAGATGGGATCGGCACTCTCACCCATTGGATAATGCTGATCTTCGTACGCTTCGATCAAGCGGACCAGCAGATCAAACTTGTCGCCTTGGGAGGTGCCGGGCTCCACCTGATCCATCATTTGTTCGACTTCGGCCAGCGCAAATTCATAGTCGGCCTCATTGTTTATGGGCCGAATCGTAATCGGTTCAGATAGTTTTGGCATGCGTCATATTTTACAAAATCTGCGCAAAATCTGCGAAATCTGCGGTTTATGTCATCATCTGCGGTTTATAACATCAAAGGAGAAATCTATGAAAGCTGCCGTTTGTTACGCCTATGACCAAACCATTGGTCATCGAGGACATCAATATTGACCCGCCGCAGACCGGCGAGGTGAAGGTGCGCGTGGCCGCCTGCGCCATCTGCCACAGCGATGTGCACCAGATCCGCGGCGATTGGTCGGCGCCGCTGCCGCTGGTGGCGGGGCATGAGGCTGCCGGCGTGGTGGAGGAGGTGGGGCCGGGCGTCACCAATGTGAAAGTGGGTGACCACGTGGTCATGTCGCTCCTGCGCTCGTGCGGGCGCTGCTACTATTGCGCCAAGGGTGATACGCATCTGTGCGAAGGCGAGTTTGCGCTGGCCAAAGAGACCCGCCTGCACAACAAAAAGGGCGAGCCCATTGCGCAGTCGATCAAGACCGCAGCCTTTGCCGAATACGCCGTGGTGGATCAGTCGCAACTGGTGCCCATTCCCAAAGAGATTCCGCTGGACAGCGCCTCGCTGCTGGCTTGCGGCGTCATCACCGGGCTGGGGGCGGTGGTCAACACGGCCAAAGTGGGGACCGGCGAAACCGTGGCCGTGATCGGTCTGGGCGGCGTGGGGCTCAACGCCATTCAGGGCGCATCGCTCTCCGGCGCGCATCCCATTATTGCGCTGGACCTGCTGGACTCCAAGCTGGAAGCCGCCGGTGAATTTGGTGCCACCCACTTTATCAACGCGGCCACGGAAGCCGACCCGGCGGCGGCGGTGCAGGCGTTGACCGGCGGGCGCGGCGTTGATTACGCCTTTGTGACCGTGGGCAGCCCCATCGCCGTAGCCCAGGCCATCACGCTGATCCGGCGCGGCGTCAGCCTGGTGCTGGTGGGCATTCCCGACGACAAAGCCACCCATCCGCTGCTGCTGGCCCAAACCGTCTGGAAAGAGCAACGCGTCCTCAGCAGCTCTATGGGCTCCACCCGCCTGAGCGTACAGGTGCCGCAGCTCATCCAGCTCTACCAGCACGGCCGCCTCAAGCTCGACGAACTGATCTCCCGCCGCTACCCCCTGGAAGAGATCAACGAAGCCATCGCCAATATGGAAAAGGGCGAGGCGTTGCGCAATGTGATTGTTTTTTAGGGAGTAGGGAGTAAGGATTAGGGATTAGGGAGGAGGGCGTCTCGCGGAGCCTACTCCCTAATCCCTACTTCCTACTCCCTACTCCCCCCAACGGAGGAGACCCTCATGCCAACCATGACCGGCGCCCGTTTTCTGGCCGAAACAGTTCACGGATATGGAATTGATACCGTCTTTTTTATGCCCTATATTGCGCCGCGGGCGTTGATGGAGATGGAGAAGCTGGGCATTAAACGCGTGCAGACGCATGGCGAAAAGGCGGCGGCGTACATGGCCGATGCGTATGCGCGGGTGCGCCGCGGACCGGGGCTGTGCATGGCCCAATCTGTGGGCGCGCTCAATTTGGCGGCGGGCCTGCAGGATGCCTATTTGGCCTGCGCGCCGGTGATTGCCATCACCGGGCGCGAGATGCAGATACATCAGCAGCGCCATGCCTATCAGGAGGTGGATCACGTCAAGCCCTTTGCGGCGGTGACCAAATACAGCGCCTTTGTGGCCAGGCCGGAGCAATTGCCGGTCTATCTGCGGCAGGCGTTTCGCTCCGCCACATCGGGCACACCGGCGCCGGTGCACCTGGATCTGGAAGGGCTGGCCGGGCAGGCCGTGGTGGAGCCGGAAGCCGATCTGGAAGTCATCATCGAAGAGATGTTTGCGCACGTTCCGCCCTTCCGCCCCGAAGCCGAAACGGAAAAGATCGCGGCCGCGCTGGAATTGCTGATGCAGGCCCAACGCCCTGTCATTGTGGCTGGCGGCGGCGTCACGGCATCGGGCGCGCGCGTAGAGTTGATTGCGCTGGCCGAAAAGCTCTCCATTCCGGTGGCCACGTCGCTCAACGCCAAGGCCATGTTTCCCGCCAACCATGCGCTGGCCGTGGGGACGCCCGGCTCCTATTCGCGGGCCTGCGCCAATCAAGCGCTATGCGAAGCCGACCTGGTCTTCTTTATCGGCAGCCACGGCGGCGGCCAGGTGACCAACAACTACGCCATCCCGCCGCAGGGCGTACCCATCATCCAGCTCGACATCAATCCCGAGGAGATTGGGCGCAGCTATCCGGTCAAAGTGGGGCTGCAGGGCGACGTGCGCAACACGCTGCGCCGCATGATCGAGCAGGCGGGGACGGTGGCGCCGCGGTCGGCATGGATTGGCCGCGTGCAGGAGCTGGTGCAGGCGTGGAAAGAGGACGTGGGCGAATATTGGAATTCGGATGAGGCGCCCATCCGGCCCGAGCGCCTGTGCCGCGAGCTGTCCGACTATCTGCCGTCCAACGCCATTTTGGTGTCGGACACGGGCCACTCGGGCATCTGGACCGGCGCCATGCTCGACTTGACGCACGCCGACCAGATGTATATCCGCTGCTCCGGTTCGCTGGGCTGGGGGCTGCCGGCGGCGTTGGGGGCCAAGTGCGCGGCGCCGGATCGACCAGTACTCTGCTTTACCGGCGACGGCGGCATCTGGTATCACCTGAGCGAGCTGGAGACGGCGGTGCGCTGCGGCATCCCCACGGTGACAGTGGTCAACAACAACCACTCGCTCAATCAGGAGAAGCGCGGCGTCGAGACCATCTACGGCGGCCAGACCGCCGGCTCCGACGAGCTGTGGCTCTTCCCCGACCGCGACTTTGCCGGGATGGCCGAAAGCATGGGCGCGCTGGGCATCACCGTACGCAAGCCAGGCGAGCTTTCTAGCGCGCTGGATCAGGCATTTGCCGCCGGACGACCGGCCGTCATCGATGTCAAAACACACATCGACGGCATTGCGCCGCGAGCGTGGATGCCGGGATAACTTGAGAGATTGGTTTAACGCAGACAGGTTTTTAGAATTCAAGAAGTTGGTAATGTAGCCGCCAAAATAATCCCGGAATCTTTGGAGATTCCGGGATTATTTTGGCTCTCCTGTACAGTTTGATGGAACCACTATGGACCCTAAAGCAGCGCCCTACGTCGTGGCCCTTGGCCTGGCGTGGGGCTTAAATTTGGTAATCTCTCGTTTTGGCATCAGTCAGTTTGATCCGTATGTCTTTATTGGCCTGCGCTTGTTGATTGCGTCGGCCATCTTTGCCGCCATTTACGCATTCTCCACCACCAGGCGCTGGCCGCGCGATTCGCAACTGTGGCGCAGCGCGGCCATTGTGGCCATCTTTGGCACGGCGCTTCCTTTGCGGGCTTTGTGGGCGCGCTGCAATTTCAATCGGCCGGGCTGACCTCGCTGCTGGTCACCACCGCGCCGGCCATTACGGTGACGATGGCGCATTTTCTGCTGCCGGAAGCGCGCCTGAACCGGCCCACAGTCATTGGCGTGCTGGTGGCGCTGGGCGGCGCGGTGCTGGTAGTCACCCGGCGTGAGACCGGCCTGCCCGATGTGACGCAGGCCAATCCGCTGGGCTACGTGATGGTCTTTGGCGCGCTGATCTCCGATGCGTTGACCTCGATCTTTGTGCGCAAGACCATGCAGGGGTACGATTCGTTCGACGTGACTAGCATTCGCCTCAGCGTGGCCACGCTGTTGGTTTTGCCGCTGGCGCTCTGGCTACACCCCACCGATTTCACGCAGATCACCGTGCGGGCGTGGTGGGCGCTGTTATTTACGGCCACGGTCAGCACGGCGGTGGCGCAGCTTTTGGCCTTTTTTATTGTGCGCACCTTTGGCACGACCACTATGGCTATGGTCAGGGCCACGTGGTGCCGCTGGTGGCCATTTTATGGAACTCGTGGTGGAGGTCGGTTTTAGCGCGATTACGGTGCAGATGCTGGCTGAGCGCGCTATGGTCAACCGCTCCACCTTCTATCGTCACTACGCCGACATTTACGATCTGGTTGAAAAGGTCTTCCATAATCTGATTGACGAATATCTGGAATCAGCCCAATCGTTTATGCCCGGCAAACCGGTTGAGACACTGCAATGCACCTTTGAACATTGCGCCACTTACGCCTCATTTTATCTTGCCCTGCTATCTGAGATGCCGCGTTTTCAGACGCTGGCGCGGGACACAATTGAGCAGCAGTCGGCCCTGTTTTTTAAGTCCATTGGGCTAGATGAGGGTAGAACGGCCATGCCGCTGCCCATCATCTTGCGGCATTGGAGTACGGCGCAGATGGCGCTCACGCAGTGGTGGTTGGAGAATGGCCAGCCCATTCCCGCAGTGGAGATGGCGCGCTATCTGTGGGAACTCTACGAAAGCGGTGCTGTACGGCAGCTTGGCCTGCCCATACATCATTCAGAAGAGAAATTACATATTCATTTATAGAAATTATGCCTTGGCACATACAAATTAGGGCATGAAATATTCCCAGTAGGCCTTGACATATACAAATTAGACCATGAAATTTTGCCAGCGGGCCTTGGCATACTCAAATTAGACCATGAAATTTTGCCAGCGGGCCTTGACATACTCAAATTAGGGCATGAAATTTTGCCAGCGGGCCTTGACATACTCAAATTAGGGTATGAAATTTTGCCAGCGGACCTTGGCACACTCAAATTAGGGTATAAAATTTTGCCAGCAGGCCTTAACACACTCAAATTAGACCATAAAATTTTGCCAGCAGGCCATGCCCGAAAGCAAAGATCATAGTACTTTTTAGATATGAAGGCTTCATCGATCCTTGGCAGGGGTTGAGACAGGCAAAAACGGCCTTGAATCTACCAAAGGGCACAAGCAAAGCGCAATCTTTCCCTCTGATTCGGCCCATAGTAGGATCAATAGGACAAGCTTACCATGTCATCATCAAACCGAATCCAATCTACAGTTCCAGATTCACTCCTGAGGACCGCCATTGAAACCTTTGTGCGCGGCGTGGCCTTTACACGCAGCTTTACGCACCCCTATTTGGCCGAACAAGTGGGGCCGCTGTGGGTGATGCGCGATGGGCCGCGGCGGCGCGGCGCCTATCGCGTGGAAGAGTGGGTGGGATATGACGCGCCGCCGACCAAGATCGACCGCATGGCGCGCGAACACACGCGCGGGCGCTATTGTATTTGTGCGCTCCTCGGTCTTGACCAAGACGATGCCCCCATGCGCGACGAGTTCAAGGCGCTCAACTATCGGCTCAATAGCACCGAGCCGCTGATGGTGCACGACCTGAAGCAGATTCCGCGCTTTGATGAACCGGCGGCACTTGAACGCGTCACCACCCCAGAGACGGCGGACCGGCTGACCAAGGCGGCGCGCAAGCGGCAGATTTTGCCCGCACATCTGGTCGATGATGCCCCGCTGCGTCAGTACGCAGCGCTCATTGAGGACGAATTGGTGGGTTGGGTGCGCAGCATCACAACGCAGACAGCGGGGGGCGCGTCCACCTGGTGTGCCGACATGTATGTCAAGCCGGAATTTCGGCGCCGCGGTATCGCCCGTTCGCTGATGCGCCGCATGTTGGCAGATGACCGCGCGCATGGCGCCGAACGAGCTGTCCTGCTGGCCAGTCACACCGGCGCCAAGCTCTATCCGGTGGTGGGATATGTGCAGATGGGGACGCTCTATATTTATACACCGGAGAGGAAGTGAGAGTTTTTACCTTATAGCGCGGCATCGACCTATCGGTGGGCTCAACATTGATGCTGGGGATGATAACGCTGGCGCGGTTGAGCCAGGCTGGTTGTCCGGACCAGATTCGCTATTTGGACTATGCAAATATCCCCACCAACCAATTTCTGGGTGAACGCCGCGTTGTGACCGTCAGCCTGATTGTGCACCAATCAAAACAGCCGCCTACGCTTTGCAGGCGGCTGTCTATTTGTTTGTGTAGTGGCGACGGGTGGACTTGAACCACCGACCTAAGGATTATGAAGCCTTCGCTCTAACCACCTGAGCTACGTCGCCAAAAAGACGCCGATTCTGTGAACCGGCGTCTTTTTTAGTTGCGGGGACAGGATTCGAACCTGTGACCTTCGGGTTATGAGCCCGACGAGCTACCTCTGCTCCACCCCGCGTCAACCCAGTAAGAATACCATTGGGGCGGTCACATGTCAAATTTGTGATGTTTCTTTCTCGGTATCATTTATGCGCTCTTTAGCCTTCGCCCGCCTCCCCACAGACACCCAGCATGTGATGCTCACGCTTAGGGGGCTTTTACTTCACGCCCCAGATGGGATTCAGGCGCTCCATAGACCACCAGGTCGCTGGCTGCGCTTGTGGCGTCAGGCGGTTGAGCCACATCTGTGCATGAAACGGCGAAGGCAAACGCACAAAATCGATATGGGAATAGGCGTCTCCATGCATAGCTTGTAAAAGGCGTCGTCGCCGCGGGTTGTGCGTTTTGATCGCCCAAAGTAAAAATGAATCTGAACTCAGAAACTGTTTTTCTAATGTTTCCTGGGAGCCAGTCCCCCACATGTCGCGCCGATTGTAAATATTGGCTACGGAACGCTGACACAATCGCCACAGAACAAGCGGCAATGGGTAATCCAGCCAAACTACCATTTGCGCTCGCTTCCAAACAATATCTCTGGCCTTGGTGCGATAGTTGCCGTCGACAATCCATCGATTCTCTGTGGTGGCTTGTTCCACACGTGTACGAAAATTGGGCAAGGTCACCGGCTGCCAATTCGGTCCCCAATAGAGAGCGTCTAGCTCAATGTGCGGCACGCCTAAATGATGCGCCAACGAATGTGAAAAAGTTGTTTTCCCTGAACCCGCAGTGCCAACAATGTTGATACGCATTTTTGTGTCTACCAGTTAAATGTAGGGGGCCGAATGAGTCAAAATTGGATATCTGCATAATAGATATGGTCACGCCATTTGACGGAGTAGAATAGACCAAATGGCCATTGTTAAAACTCCTGGACGTGTGTGACAATGGCTAGTTTAGCATTAACTTACATAAATTTCAACTACGACTGTCTTACAACTTCCATTTATTCTGGAGTTCAAATTAAGCATACTTAATATTCAGTAAGGTTTTAGTTTTCCCATTGGTTTCTTTACCATAACGCCATGCTGCAAAGGCTGTGCAGACCTCCTGATCAAAAATTTTTTAGAAAATTTTAAGAAATTTTCGTAAATTTTTAAGATAGTTTGGTGTCGCAACACTGATCCAACGGACAGATGTACGATACAACGTCCTATGTTATACTTGGCCATAAGACAATTTGCATAGTATATGCCGATATAGCATTACACAATGTTACAGTTAGCCTTCTTGCCAACACCCGTAAGCAGTCTAAGTAGCTCGCGATGATCAGCAATAGCGCCGGAATCCCCAATCTAGACCGGCATCTGTCTCGCCGACACCGTTGCGATGTACTGAACCTTTAAGGAGCCAAGTAATCAATCAAATTCAAAGGAGGACTCCGATGGCTTCATCACTGATTACCCGACCAGAAGACATTCCAATGACGACTGCCACCACCAGCAATTTTGTAAAAGTGGCGTCTTTGGTCGAATTGCAGACTGCGCAATGTCTCACTGTTCACGCTGGTGGACATGTGCTGGCCCTCTTCCTGCACAATGGTCGGGTCTATGCCGTAGACAATCGCTGTCCCCACATGGGTTTCCCACTGGATAAAGGCAGCGTCCACGGGGGCATTCTGACCTGTCATTGGCACCACGCCCGTTTTGACCTGGCGAGCGGCGGCGCCTTCGACCAATTTGCCGACGATGTGCGCGCCTTTCCCACCGAAGTGCGCGGCGAAAATGGCGCTGAGCATATCTGGGTAGATATTGGTTCCGCCGTAGATGAGTATACGCGACAGCGTGACCGCTTGGCCGTGGGGCTGGAACGAGACATCCCGCTGGTACTGGGTAAAGCGGCGCTCACCATGATGGAGGCCGGACGCGACCCCATAGCGCCGTTCCGCATGGGGCTGACCTTTGGCGCACGCTATCGCGAACGCGGCTGGGGACAAGGGCTCACCATGCACGTCTGCATGATGAATATGCTGCCGCATTTGGATGCTGAAGACCGTCCGCGCGCCATGTACCACGGGCTCTCGGCGGTGGCGCGCGATTCGGCCGGCCACCCGCCACGCTTCACCGTGCGCCCGCTCCCCGAGAATGAATCCACACAGGATGGCAACACCTATGTGGCTCAGCTCAAGAACTGGTTCCGCCAGTTCATCGAAGTGCGCGATGCTGAAGGCGCCGAGCGCTGTATTGTCTCCGCCGTGCGCGCGGGCGCCACGCCGGTGCAGATGGCGGACATGCTCTTTGCCGCCGTCACCGACCACCGCTACATCGATATTGGTCACCCGGCTGATTTCACCAACAAGGCATTTGAAGCGCTGGATATTGCAGGCTGGGAGAATGCCGAGCTGGTGCTGACCAGCCTGGTATCCGGCTACGCCAACGCCGCCCGGATGGAGGAATCCAACGCCTGGCGGCATCCAATCGATTTAATCGAAATATTGGATGGGGCGTTTGCGCAGCTCGAATCAGCGGTCGAGATTGGGGCTGATCAACGCAATGTGTGGAACGATGGCGCCTCATTGACCAAGATTTTGCTACAGGACGATCCACATGCCATTGCCAATGCGTTGCTGGCTGCATTACGCAACGGCTGCACCATGACGCAGTTGGCCGAGGCGGTGGCCTATGCGGCAGCGCTGCGCGTGGCTCGCTTCCACACCAGCAATGAATTTGGCGATTGGGACACGGCGCTGCACACCTTTACCTTTGCCAACGCCATCCAACAAGGTCTGCGGCGCGCGCCGTCCATCGAGCTGCTGCGCGGCGTGTTTGATGCCGCCATGAGTATCTATTTGGACCGCTTTCTAAATTTGCCGGCGGCGCGCTTGCCCGAAGCCAATGTCAACGGCCAAAGCCCGGATGCCGTGCTGACTGAACTCATGCCGCTGCTCGACCGCCAGCAGCAGGTGAACCCGGCGGCCCGGCTGGTGGCCAAATATCTGTACGGCGGTGGCGAGCCCAAGCGGCTATTGGCCACGCTGGGCAAGCTGCTCCTGCGCGAAGATCGCGACTTCCACACCATCCAGTCGGTGGAAGCGGCCTTCCGGGTCTACGATTTGCTGCGCGGCCAGCCAGAGGCGGTCCACGTGCTAGTGGCGGCGGTGCGCTATTTGGCCGCCCATTCGCCCACCGTGCGCGCCCAAGGGCAGACGTATCAAATTGCCCAACGTCTGCACCGGGGCGATAATCTCTTTATTGAGGAAGAATAAGGGGTTGGGGATAGGGAGTCAATGTCGTTACGTTCGCAGTGAACAGTGGGCGGTTATCAGTGTCCAGTCGGCAAGTTCACCCGGGGAACTGGGCACTAAAAACTGTTTACTTTGACACAAGAATCCTTAACTTAATAATATTGGATAGGGAGTAGGAAGTACGGATTCCGTCTTACTCCCTACTCCCAGATGTCCGTTCACCCATGATGGTCGATACCCATCACCCGCGCCGCCCCACAATTGCGCGATCCGAACTCCAGAAAAAGTTTTCCGCCCCGATGGCTTCATATAATTTGCTGCGTTGCAAATAGAGCATGACGCTGGGCTGCACGCCGCTGAGCATAAGCGTTTTGCCAGCTTGGTGCAACTGTTCGTGCAGCGATGTCAACGCTTCCAGTCCCGACACGTCGATCACAGGAACTGCGCGCATCGAGAGAATCAACGTTTGCAGATCATCAGTGTGGGCAAACGATTCATTAAAGCTGCTGGTCGCCGCAAAAAAGAGCGGGCCGGTCAGATAGGCCACGCGAATCTGCTGGCCATCGCCGTGCAGGTCAAGCCCCCGCTCGCGCAATTTTTGCGCATCCACGCCCTGCACATCAATTTGTAAACTGGCCACCTGGTTGATAAAAATCAGCGCCGAAATGGCTGCGCCAATGATGATGGCTTGGGTCAAATCCAGCGTAATCGTGGCCAGCAACGTAATAAAAAAGGTGATCATCCCGGTCTTGAAACGGTTGCCAAAGATAAAGCGGATCGCGTTCCACTCGTTCATGCGATAGGATGTGACCATCAAAACGCCCGCCAGCGCCGCCAGCGGAATCTGGGAGATAATCGGGGCCAACAGCAGCGCCGAAGCCAGCAGCGCCAGCGCATGAATAATGGACACTAGCCGTGCCTGTCCGCCCGATTTGATGCCCACCGACGTGCGCGCAATGGCCGCCGTGGCTTGGCACGCCGCCAAAGAACGGGATAATCAGGTTACCCACGCCCTGTGCAATCAACTCGGTATTGGCTTGCAGGCGTACTCCGGTCATCTTGCTGGCCACGGCGCCGCAGAGCAGTGACTCCACCGCGCCCAACGCCGCAATGGAAATCGTGGGCGCGATCAACGCGCGCAGGCTGCCCCAGGGAATGGTTCCAAATGTGAGTCGTTCATCCAGCAAAATCGTGCGCGGAATTTCGCCAATCGACGCCACCGGCCAACCGCCCAATCCGGCGGCCAGGCTGGCCAGAATAATCCCCACCAGTGAACCGGGTATATAGCGCCCCCAGCGCGCTGGCCAGAATATCATCACCGCCGCCACAATCAGCCCGGTAATCACCGTAAACCACATTGGGGCTAAACCCGCCGCCGAAATATTGCATCAGCTTGAGGCCGCCGAGTCGGCGCCCGGCGTATGCACGCCCAGAAAATTGTCGATCTGCCCCACAAAAATAATGACCGCAATGCCCGACGTAAAGCCAGTGATGACCGGCGCCGGAATATAAGCGATAAAACGCCCCATGCGCAATAGACCGATAGCCAGGATCAACGCCCCCGACAGCACGCCGGTCACCCACAGCGCCTCCACCCCATAGCGCTGGCTCACCAAAATCAGCACTGCACTCATGGCGCCCGTCGGCCCCGAACGGTACGGCGCCCCCGGGAAAGCGCCAATAATAATGCCGCTGAGGATGGCAGTCACCAATCCAGCCGCGGCCGTAGAGCCAGACGCCACGCCAAAAGCCAGCGCCAGCGGCAGCGCCACCGCGCCCACTGTCAGCCCGGCCAGCAGATCCTGCCGAAATTTTTCCGCCGTATAATTTGCAAATTCGCGCAGCCAAAGCTGCCGCAGGGAGAGATGCTGCATGAGGAGAGCACGCTTTCTAAAAAGTGATATTGATTGCCGCAGAGCGCAGGAATCGCCACAAAAACACAGAAAACACAAAAGGGATCGAAAAAAATTGCGTTTTTGTGGCGATTCCGCCTTTTTTGCAGCGCATTCATTTTGGGATTGAAACTATAGCAGTAAATTATATCACCAGCTATACGCGCTATAATAGAGGATATAAAAAGCGCATTATGAAAGGATTGGTGATTGGCATATGCAAACGCCCGACCAATTTCCCAAAGTGACCGCCGCCGTGGTGCAAGCTGCACCCGTTCTCTTTGACCGCCAGGCCACTACGGACAAAGTGCGCCTTGATTGCCGAAGCCGCCAGCCAGGGTGCTCAACTCATTCTCTTTCCCGAAGCCTTTATTCCGGCCTATCCGCGCGGCTTTAGCTTCGGCATGGTGGTGGGCAGCCGCGCACCCGCCGGTCGCGCACCTGTGGCAGCGCTACTGGGCCAACAGCGTGGAGGTACCCGGTCCAATCACGGCACAATCTGGGGCGGCGGCGCGGGCGGCCAATGCATACGTTGTTATGGGCGTCATCGAGCGCGACAGCCAAACCAGCCGCGGCACGCTTTACTGCACGCTGCTCTATTTCGGACCGGATGGACGACTGCTGGGCAAACATCGCAAACTCAAACCCACCGGCGCCGAGCGGCTCATTTGGGGCGAGGGCGACGCCGGCACGCTGACCGTCATCGACAGCGATTTTGGCAAAGTGGGCGGGCTGATCTGCTGGGAAAATTACATGCCGCTGGGCGTATGGCTATGTACACCCAGGGCGTCGAGATTTACGTGGCGCCCACGGCAGACGCCCGCGACACCTGGCAGGCTACATTGCGCCACATTGCCTGCGAAGGACGCTGCTTTGTGCTGGGCTGCAACCAGTTTGTGACCAAAGCCATGACGCCGCCCGATTTGCCCGGCATTGAAGAATTGGCCGGCCAGCCCGAGATCATGTGTCGCGGCGGCAGCGCCATCATCTCGCCACTGGGTGACGTGCTGGCCGGTCCGCTTTATGACCAGGAAGGCATCCTCACCGCTGAATTAGATTTGGCCGAAGTGGCCCGCAAGCCTCGACTTTGACGTGGTGGGCCACTATGCCCGGCCAGATGTGTTTGAGTTTGGCGTGCGCGGGCGATGAACTGCTGACAAGATGACTTCGACAGACTCTGTCATCCTGTCATCTTGTCATCCGTCATCTTGTCATCCTGTCATCTTGTCATCTTGTCATCTTGTCATCTTGTCATCTTGCCATCTTGAAACGAAACAACAACATGACCAACACAACCCCACACCCCTCAACGCCCCCCGAAATCATGAGCCCGGCCGGCTATTGGCCGCAACTGCACGCCGCCATCGAGGCCGGCGCCGATGCGGTTTACTTTGGTTTGACTCACTTTACGGCGCGCGCCAAGGTGGGCTTTACGCTGGACGAGTTGCCCGCTGTCATGCGCACGCTGCATGGCCGCGGCGTGAAGGGTTATGTCACGTTCAATACGTTAGTTTTTGACCATGAGCTGGAAGAGGCTGTGCGCGCCCTGGCCGCCATTGCCGCGGCCGGCGCCGATTCGATTATTGTGCAGGATGTGGGCATTGCCCAGCTTGCCCATGAAATCGCGCCGGATCTGGCCATCCACGGCAGCACGCAGATGAGCATTACCAGCGCCGAGGGCATCGAGCTGGCCCGCCGCTTTGGCGTCAGCCGAGTGGTGCTGGCGCGCGAACTTGCGCTGGACGAGATTCGCGCCATCCGCAGCCAGACCGACTGCGAGCTGGAAATGTTTGTCCACGGCGCGCTCTGCGTCTCCTATTCGGGCCAATGCTTTTCGTCCGAAGCGTGGGGCGGACGCAGCGCCAACCGCGGCCAGTGTGCACAGGCCTGTCGCCTGCCCTATGAGCTGCTAGTGGACGACGTGTTAACGCCGTTGGGCGACGCCCGCTACCTGCTCTCGCCGGGCGATCTCTACGCGCTGCGCCAAATGCCGGAAATTGTGCAGCTGGGCGTGTCGGCGCTCAAAATTGAGGGGCGTTACAAAGACGCCCATTATGTAGCCATGACTACCAGCGCCTATCGCCAGGCCGTGGATGAGGCGTGGGCCGGACAACCATTGAGCATGACGCGCCGCCAGGAATTGCAGCTTGAGCAGGTCTATTCACGCGGATTGGGTGCGCATTTTATCACCGGAACCAATCACCAAACTGTGGTGCAAGGGCGGGCGCCGCGTCACCGCGGCGTGCTCATGGGGCGCGTGACGCAAGTGTTAAGCAGCAGTGTGGTGGTGGATTTGCGCGCCGCCGCCCAGAATGTAACGATGGAAGCGCCGCTCAAACCGGGCGATGGTATTGTCTTCGACGCCGCCGACTGGCGCAGCCCTGATCAGCCGGAAGAAGGTGGCCGCATTTACCATGTGCGGCCGCGGCGCAATCAACAGATCGAGCTGGATTTTGGCAACGGCGCCATCAATTTCAAGCGCATTCGGGCGGGCGACTTGGTGTGGCGCAGCGATGATCCCGAATTGGCCAAGGTAACGCGTATATTTACCGATGCGCAGGCCCCCGTTCATAAACAGCCGCTCAACGTGGCGGTTACGGCGCAGGTTGGGGAGCCGTTGCGCGCAAGTTGGTTGTTGCGGCGCCAGCCAGAAATTACGGTGATCGTCCAATCGGCAGAGCGGCTGGGCGCTGCCAACCAGCGCGGTCTGGATGAAGCATTCTTACGCAAGCAGTTTGGCCGCCTGGGCGGCACGGCCTACGAACTCGCCGAGGTCATGCTGGAGACCGATGGCCGCGCCTTTGCGCCCAGTTCGCTGCTCAATGAATTGCGGCGGGCTGCGGTCGAACAACTGGCGGCCATGCAAACGCAAGCCCTCGAACCCATTCTACACGATCCGCTAACCACGCTGCGTCACGCAGTTGAGAAAACCGCCATGCCTGAAGCGGCGCCAACGGCCGCCACTGCTGCACCGCAATTGCATCTGCTGGTGCGCACACCGGAGCAACTTGCCGCCGCTCTGCTGTTGCACGAACAGGGCTGCACGCTGGGCAGCATCACGCTCGATTATTTGGCTCTGTATGGATTGCGGCCCGCCGTAGAGCAGTGCAGGCAGCGCGGGGGTTCCGGCGCGGGTGGCCACCCGCGTGCTCAAGCCCAGCGAGCAGCGCATTGTCAACTTCCTGCTGCGGCTCGATTGCGCCATTCTGGTGCGCTCCAGCGGACTGCTGCAGGCGCTTAACGACGCCCTGCGCCAAGACGGTGATGCATCACCTCCCCAACTGATTGGCGATTTCAGCCTGAACGCCGCCAATGTACTCACGGCGCACACGTTCTTGAAATGGGACTCGCCCGCCTGACGCCCACCCACGATCTGAATGCGGCGCAGGTTGCCGGCCTGGCGCGCAATATAGGGGCAGCGCATTTAGAAGTCGTGGCCTATCAGCACCTGCCCGTCTTCCACACCGAGCATTGCGTCTTCTGCCGCTTCCTTTCCTCGGGGACCAGCTATAAAGATTGCGGCCATCCCTGCGAAAAGCAATAGTGGCCTGCGCGATACGCAGGGCCGCTTCCACTCGGTCATGGCCGATGTGGGCTGCCGCAACACGGTCTTTGGCGCTGAGGCCCAAGAGGCATCGCTTTGGACGCCTGGCTGACGGCGGCATTCAGCACTATCGGCTGGAGTTTGTGCATGAAACAGAGCATGAGTGCGCGGCGAGGCCGGAGCATTCGCCGAAGCGATCAAGGGCCATATCGACTCTACGGAATTAGGGCGACGCTTGCAGAGCGCGTCTCCACAGGGCGTCACAGACGGCAGCTTATTTGTACCACACAACTATCTGGAAATCCCGCTAATGTAGGGCAACTTTCCAAGACGAATCCGTTACCACCCGTTGAAACGGGTGGCTGCCACAGGAAACCCGCTTAAGCGGGTTTGCCATAGCAGGCGGTGGATTCATCCACCGTGCAATTCGCCAACAATATCATAAAAATAGAGGGCGCAAATTTCTCAGATGGAGAAATTTGCGCCCTCTATTTAAAAAAGAAATGTAACTACTAAGCCGCTCGAGGCCTGAGCTTGTCGAAGGCCGGGTCCCCTTCGACAAGCTCAGGGGACGGCTTAGTTGTTACAAAGAAATATACAACTAAATCTGCTGGTTACGGATGCGCGACAATGATCGCCGTACCGTTGCTATCGGACTCAGGATCGTGATTGTTGCCCGCACTGTAGGTGTAGCCGGCCAGCGTCACGCTATTGATAGTCAACTGCACGCTGGTCACGTTGTTGCGCAGGCGATTCTTGTTGATGATACACTGACCGGAACCGTTGGTCGTGCAGGAGCCGGAGCCGCTGGTCCCACTGCTCCAGGAGGCGCTAACCGAGGCATTGGTCACCGGGTTGTGGGCGCCATCGTGAACGGTGATTTGGACGCGTGCATTCCAGCGATTGCCAGAGGTTGTGCTCACGTTGTCCAGATCACCCACATGCACGGTTAGCGCAGATGGCGTCGAAGTAGCGGTTGGCGGTACCGGTGTGTTGGTCGGCGTGGCCGTGGGCGGGATCGGCGTGTTGGTGGCCGTGGGTCCAACGGGCGTGTTGGTCGGCGTAGCCGTGGGTGGCACGGGTGTATTGGTCGGCGTGGCTGTCGGCGGTACCGGCGTGTTGGTGGCCGTGGGCGGCACAGATGTATTCGTCGGCGTGGCCGTGGGGCTGCCGCCGCTAAATTGGCCATTTACAACCAGGGCGAAGGGCTGCGGACCCTGCGGCGCGTTAAAGCCGCTGACCCGCACGGTCCACGTTCCGGCCGCGGCCGACTGCACGTAGACATTTTCCACATTGTTGACGCGGTCAGCGCTGCCGCCCGTCTGCGACCAGCCGCCGCTAAAGACATTGCCACGATAGACAGTTGTGCCGTTGGGCGCCGTTACTACCAAATCCAGGTCATTGACCAGATTAACCGCCGCGGCGGCCGTTGAGGCATAATCGCTCCAGACCAGGCTGACTTTGAAAGGCGCGCCCGCTGAGGCTACATTGTACTGGTAGGTAGCTGAACCACCGGTCCCAATGCCGCTGGTTACATCCTCAAATTGCGCAGTCCCCTCTGTGGCCTTGGCCAGATTGATGCGGCCCCAACCCTCATGCACGTTGGGAATGGGATAGTCGTTGTCGTTGACGCCGTCGTTGTTCTCGTCCTGCAGGTCCACGGCGGAGTTGATCAGCGTGGCTTTGGTCAGCGCCGCGCTGGCATTGTGGCCATATTTTTTGTTGTAGAAATCGCGCACCACCGTAGCCGCGCCCGCCGCAATGGGGTTGGACATCGAGGTGCCGCCAAAGTATTTATACTCGGCATTATACGGCATGCCCCAGCCATCCACCTGATAGCTGCCGTTGCGGGGATTCACCGGGTCGTTATAGCCCTCTTGGAAGAGCGACGAATAGCCGGAGAGGATCCATGTGCCAGGGGCCACCACATCCGGTTTAATACGTCCGTCATCGGTGGGACCGCGGCTGGAGAAGGGCGCCATCTGCTCGGCGTTGCCGGCGGTCAGGTCGCTATTGAGTGGTTCGGTGGTAAATCCCCAACGCTGGCCGGCCGTACCCAGCAAATTGTGGCCGCCCATATCGTTACAAGTCTGATTGGGCTGATAGACATCATGCGAAGCGTATGACAAACTGGTATCGCAGGGGAAATTGTCGGGCCGCACGTTCTCGCTGGCGCCTACGGTAATCACGTTTTTGGCGGTGGCCGGCGAGCCAATCGAATCGTTATCCACCACGCCATTGTTGTTGGCGTCGGCGCCTTCATTACCGGCCGAGAAGGTGATCACCATGTCCGGGTTATCCCAGACAAAGTCGTCGGCATTGGCGCTGTCCTGTGTGTAATCGCCGGCGGCATTGCTGCCCCACGAATTGGAATGGATGCGGGCGCCGGCGTTGTACGCCTGCTGGAAGAGCTGGTGCAGATCGCTGGGAATGCCGATTAGATAATAGCCATCGGGCGTGGTTGAGCTGGTGCAGGAGCCGTAAATATCGAGATAGTCCTCCACCGCCTGGAAGACCAGCCCGGCCGCATTGGCGGCCGCTTTGCCAATGCCCTGTGCATTGCCGGCGCCGGCCACCGACACCGCCACGTGCGTGCCGTGGCCGCTATCGGCATCTTGGGCCCCATCGCCATAGACGCGATAGCAATTGAAAGCATTGCCCGTGGTCCAGTTGAAAATGTTGAGCACGCGGCCCGCCAGCCCCGGATGCGCCCCCGCAGGCGTGCCATCGCCCAGACCGGTATCGGCCACGGCGGCAATTTGGCTCGAGCCATCGTAGCCATTGGCATTGGCTGTATCGGCGCCGATAATAACGCCGGCGCCATATTCATTGTGCTTCTCATAAAAGGTAAAGTTTTCCACCCAGGCCACATCCAGCACGTTGGCCACGGCGTTCAGTTGCGCATCATCGGCGGCCACCAGCAGATAATTGCCTTCGCTCCTGAGCACTTCCGCACCGCTTTGGGCAATGGCGGCAGCCGCTTGCGCGCTGTCGGCGCCCTGCTCAATGTACACGCGATAGGGATGGGCGCCGTTACGCGCCAGATCGGGGCTCAACTTATAGGCCGGCTGGAAAATGCCCACCCAGGCCACATTGGCCAACTTGCGCACCTGCGCGGCCTGCTCGGGGTTCATGCGCACCTTGAAGGCGTAATCGGGCAGATAATCGAGCACTTGCGCACCCGTCCCAGCCAGCGCATCTTGCCAGGCTTTTTGCACCGGCGCATTGAACTGCACAATGTAATAGCCGCGCTGCCCCGGCGCATAATCGGCAATCGACAGATCGGCCGCCGACACTAGCGCGTCGCCTTGGCTGGGATGAAAGGCGCCAACCTTGAGCTTGAGCGCCGGGCCATCCTGCGCAGTCGTGGCCGTCATGCTGGCCGCGCTGCCGGTGACAAGTGGAATGTAAATCGAATGACCGCCATCTTGCGCCTGCATGGGCGCGGCGGGCAATACGAGGGCTGCAATGAGCAGGCAGAACGTTAGCGTGCGCGCCATGCGCCACCGAATTGAGCGTGGCCGCTGCGGCAAATCAGGGTTATGCATACATGCTCCTTTATGATGCAAATTTGAAAACGCCCGCACAAATATTCTGCGGGCGCTAATGGAGGGGGTAATGTAAGTTGAGTTACATAGAATAGCGTAAAGCGGGCGTTAAGTCAATCGGTCAATCCTTACAAAATCAGTTGCCGAAAGTGGCCATAAGACTTAATAGAACGTCGTCCGCAACACCGGCTGAAACAGTTCTTTGCGCTGCAAACAGACGGCCTCAATCACGCACGCTCCGCACGCTGGCTCGCTCATCTCCGGACAGCGACGGCGCGCCTGGAAAAAGAATGCATCCACCGCCGCCATGCCCTTGCCTGAAAGCACCGCCACTTGCGCAATCGCCGTGTACGCGGCGCGGCGCACGGCCCATTCGGCTTCCGGCTCGACCAGGCGTCGTGCGGCCAAAGCCCGCCGCAAATCCGCCTCACGCACGTCGATCAGCCCCGTGCGCAAACAGGAACGCATCAGGTGATAGTCGATAATCGGCGGCATCACTTCATGGGCGGCGGGGCGCAAAAAACGTTCTGGCCGCTCGGATAGGATGACGGCCAGCAGAGCGCTCTTCTTTTGCAGCGGGTCTTCTTTATAGCCGCCAACTTGCAGCAGGCTCTGTAGAAAGGCCGCCAACGGCTCGGCAGTCGCATTGGCCCGTTCTACCAACTCGCGCGGTGTCCAGCCCAGCGCCAACATATCGCGGCCATAGGCGCGGGCCTGCGCCAAATGCAGATCCAGCGCCGGCATGGGGTCGCCGCCGTCATCAGCGCGCAGCATGGTGAGCAGCTCCGCTCGCGTCAATGCGGCCTGGCGGGCCGGCGAAAGCAGCGGCGGATTCTCATGCAGCGTGCGCAAATAGGCGTAAGCCAGATAGTCGGACCCTTTGCGCATCTCGCCGCCCATGGGCGCAATCATGGGCCGCTCATAGACACCACCGCTCTCGTCCCAAAAGCCAAACTGCTGCAGCGTCAGCGCAAAAAAGCAATCCAGCGCGGCCGGATGATCGACCGGCGGCTGCGGCGGGCCGGTAAAATCGTACGGCTGCACTTCGGGCAATTGGCCGATCAGCGCGGCCACGCGTTCGATTTGCGCGGTGTTTATGGTCACCGCAGGCGTTTCGGCAACCATTGGCGCGGGCGGCGTCCCCGCCTCGGTCCACAGGCGCAGCGGTCCCACCGCTTGGATCATCTCGGCGGCC
>JAWKON010000084.1:0-30402 GCA_041391125.1 Caldilineaceae bacterium | reverse complement strand
CGTAAAATCAGAGCCGTCGGACCACTTGACCCCCTCCTTCAGCTTCCAGGTGATCTGGGTCAGATCCTCAGAAATGCCGCCATTCTCAACCGTGGGAATCTCAACGGCCAACTTTGGCACAAAGCTGCCATCGGGCGCCACATTAGCCAACGGTTCCAGCGTAACGGCGCCGGCATCCTGGTCTTTGGTGCCGCCAGACAGATACGGACCAGGCAATGAAGCCGCCTGCCAATACAAAATGACCAGCGTCTTGGGGTCGCGGTCGCCAATACCCGCCGCGCTGCTGGCGGCTGGAGCAGCATCGCTGCTGGTTGCTGCGCCTGCATCACCGCTGCCAGTGGATGATGTAGGTGCGCCGCCACCGGCCGGGCAGGCCGTCAAAATCATGGCGGCAATAACCAGCAGACCCAGGATGTGTAAATGCTTCATGCGCCGAAGTTGCTTCATGTGCGTTCTCCTTATGATGAATTTGAGTAATACGAGGGCGTCATTATCTATCTGGCCGATAGATGATGCGTCGTACACTGTTACCTAAATGATGACGGTTTAGAAGTCCGACTTCTCGGAGAAGTCGGACTTCTGGAATCCCTCATCATTTTCGTAACAGTGTACTAGAACGATAGAGTGGTTATTGTAAAAACAGTGGCGTAAACCAACTGTTTCTAATCAAAACTCCCGTAGAAAGAATCGGGGACAACTGCAAAAACTATCACGGCATCGTATGCTATTTGCGCGTGCGCGGGTCCAGCGCATCGCGCAGACCGTCACCCATAAAGTTGATGCTGAGCACGGTGAGCGAAATAAGCACGCCGGGAATTACGGAAAGGATCGGATTCAGATCAAGGTAGGCCTGGCCGTCGACCACAAGACGTCCCCAAGTGGGCACATCGGGCGGAAAACCGAGCCCCAAAAACGAGAGAGCCGATTCGGTCAAAATGGCGGCGGCCACACCCAACGTAGCCGAAACAATAATCGGGCTGAGCACATTGGGGAAAATATGACGCGCCAGAATTTTGCGGCGGCGTGTGCCGGTGCTAATGGCGGCTTCTACAAATTCCTTTTCTTTGACCGAAAGCACGGCGCCGCGCACCACGCGCGCCGTGGGCATCCAGGCCAAAATGCCAATCACAATTACAATCAGGGCGAACGTACCGGCTTCCACGCCCAGCGCTTTGCGCATGGTGTCGCGGAAGAGCATGCTCACCACCAGCAGCAGCGGAATCTGCGGCAGCGCCAGCATCATGTCGGTAAAACGCATCAAAGGGCTGTCCAATTGGGGGAAAAAGCCGGAGAGAAGACCAATCAGCGTGCCAATGGTAATGGCCACCAACATAGCCACAATGCCCACGGCCAGCGAAATGCGCCCGCCATAGAGGTTGCGCGCGAGCGTATCGCGGCCAATATCATCGGTGCCAAGCAGGTGCTCTGGCGATGGTTTGCCTTCTTCCAAAATGGCATAGGTGGTGTCGGCGAAATCGGGATCAACCGTATAAAACATAGGACCGATGACCACCAGGGCAATCAGCAGGAAAAAGGTAAATGTTCCCACCATTGCCAATTTGTGACGCCGAAAGCGCTGCCACACATCCCCCCACAGAGTGCGCTGTTTGCGTTC
The DNA here is from genome assembly GCA_041391125.1 of Caldilineaceae bacterium. Taxonomy (GTDB): domain Bacteria; phylum Chloroflexota; class Anaerolineae; order Caldilineales; family Caldilineaceae; genus JACKBC01. The sequence continues at coordinate 28,787 of JAWKON010000084.1, read as the reverse complement.
CGCGGTTGTCAGGCTGAGTGTACCTGGATTGGCTGTACCAGTCTGAACTGCCATAATTGTTGCCTCAATAATATTTAGCTATTCAAGTACCTATTCAGGCGTTCCCTGAGCTTGTCAAAGGGAAACCGGCCTTCGACAAGCTCAGGCCTCGGGGAGGCTGCATAGGCATCTATTCAAAACGAATGCGTGGGTCGAGAAAACCGTAAATAATATCGGCAATAAAATTAAACCCCACCACCAGCACGGCGAAGATAAAAATGAGCGTCTGCACAACGGGGATGTCATTGACCTGCATAGAGAGAATCAGCAACTGACCCAGACCGTTCACTTTGAAAATCTGCTCGGTGATAATGGCGCCGCCAAAGATGGCCGGAATGCCCAACGCAATCAGCGTGACCACGGGAATCAGGCTGTTGCGCAACACGTGGCGAATCACAATATAGGCTTCGCGGAAGCCCTTGGCGCGCACGGTGCGCACATAGTCCATGGGCAGGTTGTCGAGCATGGATGAGCGCGTGTAGCGCGCTACCGCCGCCGCCTGGAATAGCCCAAGCACCATAACGGGCAGCACCATCTGCTTCATCTGCTTGACAAAGCTGGCCCAGCTATTCACTTCCAGATTGGTGTCATAAATGGAGGGGAACCAACCCAACTTGACGCTAAAGAGGATAATCAGCAGAATGCCGGTAAAAAAGGTGGGCAGCGAATAGCCCACAATGGAAAAGAAGGTGCCGACCTGGTCAAACATCGAATATTGCCGCGTGGCCGAGACGACTCCAATGGGAATGGCGATCAAAATGGCCAATAAATAGGCGCTGCCCACCACCCACATGGTCTGCGGAAAGCGCTGCGCAATCAGGTCAAAAACGGGCGTGCCGCGGCTGCCCCACGAAGTCAGGCGCAATTTACAGAACGAATCGTCGAACGCAAAGTTGGTGTCCATGCGGTCTTCCAGCAGCGCCACCGGTTCGCACACAAAAAACTGGCGGATCCACAACCCGTACTTCACCGGCATGGGCTTATCCAGCCCCATGGCCTCACGGATCGCCTGCCGCACCTCCGGTTTGATCGTCTCTGGCAGCGCCCCCGTTGGATCGCCTGGGGCCAGGTCCAATACAGCAAAAATCACAAAGCTAATGAGCAGAAGTGTTGGAATTGCCGTGATCAAGCGGCGGATGATGTATTGACCCATAGGGGCTCCTTTGCAAGGGGAAGTAGGAAGTAAAGATTAAGGAGTAGGGATTAGGCAGCGCAAGTGTCTCCCTAATCCCTACTTCCTAATCCCTAATCCTTCCCAAAACTACTCAGCGCGACTCCAGTCCGCGATGTTCCACATTTCTGTGTCCCAACCGCCATTCATCTGCACGCCTTCCAGCCCATTGATAGTGGCAGAAACGCTGCCGCGGTGGACCAACGGAATCTGGTAGTAATTTTGCACATTGATGTCGTTGAGCTGCTTGACAATCGCTTCGCGATCTGCACCAATGGGCGTTGAGGTCAACTGCTGATAAAGCTCATCATATTCCGCATTGCAGCCGCGGAAGATGTTGTTGCCGCCCCACACATTGTCCTTGCTCGGAATCTGCTCACAGATCCACTCGGAAAGGTGTTGCTGCGGGTCAATCGAGGGCCCGGTGGTGTACATTTCCACATCGGTGAAGAACTTCTGATAGGTGTCGTTGCTGTTGGGGTCGCCACCAAAGTAGACACCGGCATCATGGTTCAACAATTCGGTGTCGATGCCAATCTCGGACCACCACTGCTTAATCAGCGCCTGTGTCTTCTGGCGCACGCTGTTGGTGCTGGTCTGATAGCGAATCTTTAGCGGAATGCCATTGTACTCGCGGATGCCATCGCCATCGCTATCGGTAATGCCTGCCTCATCCAGCAGCGCAATAGCGCCCTCAATGTCCTGGGTCAAGCAGCCATCGTTGGCGGTCGAAGCATAGTACGCGGGCGCCGGAATCACATTACAGGTGGCCTGACCGGCAAAGCCATATAGCTGTTCGGCAATCAGGCTGCGGTCAATGGCCATGGACATGGCCTGCGCAATGGGCGTGCCCACCAGGAACGGGTGCGGATTGTTGCCATTGTCATACTCAGAGCGCATGTCGCCCAAATCAGGATCTGGGTTGGTCTGGTTCACCAGAATGCGCTCGACATTGCCGCCAAAGTGCGTAACAATCGTGCCATTGCCGGTCCCCGCCATTTCGTTCAACACATCTGGCTCCACCTGCAAGTTCCAGGCATAGTCAGCTTCGCCGGTTTCCAAAACGGCGCGGGCGGCGCCCACGGCGTCACCACCACCTTTGAAGACGACCTTATCGAAATAGGCCGGCTCGCCATGATAGAACTCATTGCGCTCGTAGGTCGCCACATCGTTGACTTTGAAGTCCACAATCTTGTAGGGACCTGTACCCAACGGCAGCGTGTTCTGCTCATTGCAGGTCTGCGCAGCGGCGCCCACACAGTCACCAAACTGGGCTCGACTAATGATTGGGGCGCCCACCGTGACAAATGCGGTGTACATAAAGGGCGTCGGCTGATCAAAGGTCACTTTGACGGTCAAGTCATCAATGGCCTCTACGTTGGTGACGCCTTCAAAACGCGAAAGCTGCGTACAGCCCGTATCGGGGTCTGTACAATATTGCCAGGTAAAGACAACGTCATCCGCCGTAAAATCTGAGCCATCCGACCATTTGACGCCTTCCTTCAACTTCCAGGTAATAGTGGTCAAATCTTCCGAAATCCCCCCATTTTCCAGCGTGGGGATTTCAGTGGCCAGCTTGGGTACAAAGCTGCCGTCGGGCGCCACATTGGCCAGCGGCTCCAGCGTAATGGCGCCGGCATCCTGATCTTTGGTGCCGCCAGACAGATATGGGCCAGGTAGAGAGGCTGCCTGCCAGTACAAAATGACCAGCGTCTTGGGGTCGCGGTCGCCAATGCCGGCGGTGCCGCTGGCGGCATCGCTACCGGTCGCCGCTGTATCGCCACCGCCACTGGCTGTATCACCACCACCTGTTGGCCCGGCTGCCGTACAGGCAGAGAGCAGCATGGCAAAAATCGCCACTAGCCCAATGATGAGGTGAAGAGTTTTGTGATTCTTCCTAATCATGTGCGGAATATCTCCTTTTTACAAACAAACTCGGTGTGATATGAATAAACTAGACTGCGCTCTATGCAAAAGCATGGAGAGATTGGGGTAACCCGATCCATGCTTTTATAGCGACTACAGTTTAGATACTACCATTTGAAGTGACAACGTGGTAACAAAGAATGTCTGTGAAAAGAATAACTATAAATTGTCACATATGGTATGCGAGGATGACGTAAAGATACTTGGCCCTGCCATAAATTAACGTTATTGTCAGAGTTGACAATATTAGTTTATGACAACCGCCAGTATTAACAACATCTTGGCTCAGAGGTAGCCGAATAGTACAATTTTTTAATGTTTCTGTCAACCACAACGGTACGACGTGTTAGAGTCCACACCGACTGGGGCGATGCAAAACCAAATTGCTGGGGGGATAATAGCTACGATAGTAGCAGATTATTATCAAGTTTCAATGAAGTTCTAATGAGGCTTTGGCAAATCTACTCAACCAGCGTATTTGCCGGTGCACGCGTGGTCGAACCAAAGCGCGTCAACGCGCTGAGTACCTTCTCTGGTACACCGCGGGCGCGGCGCTCCAAAAAGTCGATAATCTGCTTGGGGGCGATCTGCCCTTCAACCGCCTTGGTCAGGCTACGCTGGTTCATCTGATAGACATAATCGGGATAGCTGCTCTGCCATTGGGCAAAGCGCTCCACCCGAAAACGTTCGGCCAGCGGCGTGCCAAACGTCAGCGTAATGCGAAAATCTTCGCCCACCTGAATGGGCCGTCGCACCTGGTCGTGCGGCTGCGGTGCATCGTGGCCCAGCCAGTGCGCCCCCCACTGACTCAACGAAAACTGGAAGTCGTCGCCCGCCGACGGCTCGGCCAGATCGATGGCCCCCAGCCAATAGAGCGGACCGGTGACCAGGAAGCGGATCAGCGCGCCTTCCACGGCGCGCCAATTTTCGAAACCTTTGAGAAATTCCTGCGTAGTAGTGCTGCGGATATACCAGGTGTCGTAGTTGCCCGTGGGGCGCTGAAAATCGGGCTCGTGCTCTTTAACAAGTTCGCAAAATTCCGACAGCGAATACCAGGCGCCCGGTTGCAGCTTGCCGATAATTTGCAACAGCTCCGCCCGCGTCTGCAGCGGATCATTTTGCCAGCTTCCCGTATTGGTGCATTCCAGACCAGGGGTGCGGAAGAGGTCGTTCCATTCGGCAGAGTTGCGCCAGGCTTCCCAGAGGGCAAAGCGCTGTTCGGCCCGCGTCTTTTCCAAAAAGTCGCGCACGCGGTTGCCGGTGAGCTGAATCACATTATTTTCGGCCCGGCGCATCCAGCCTAGGCGGTTGGTCAAATGCAGCAAAAGTCCTAAGCGGGTGCTCAATTCGGGCGCATTGTCGGCAAATGGAAGCTGCAAACGCTGGATAAAGCGATCAATGTCCTCGGGGTGTGGCCCGTCACCGTTGAGCCGCAGCGTATCGCTGTGCAAGAAGCCCAGCAGCGTGCCGGCATCTTCCAGGAAACTATCGTCGGCCAGCATCGTACGCGCCGTGGGTGGCGGCGGCGCCGGCAGAATGGGCAGACCACCGTCGGCGCCGCCGCTGTGGGGATGCGGCAACCAGGGGATAATGTCGGTGGGCAGATAGACGATGGTGTGCGCAGAAGAGCCGGACCCCTTAATGCCGCGGCCCAGCAGACCATAATAGAAGAGCATTTCGGCCGTGTTTTCGGGATAGAGCCATGGCGTTTCCCGCTCCAGCTTGGCCGGCCCCATCTGTCGAATGCTGCCATACTGACGACTAAATTGGGCCTCCACCATTTCACCCTCCTCTTTGAGGAGCGTCTCAATGGCCTCGCGCGCCGGGTCGGCCATATCAGTCACTTCCTGATAGGCCATCTGGGTGGAGGTCGGTTCTGTAATTTGGGCGGCAAGCAGCTCCAGCGCCTGTTCCCGATTATCGGCGGCGTCTAAAAAAGCACCGCGCAGCTCGGCAATGACCTGGAGCAAAATATCGGGATAGCTTGCCAACATCTGGGTCGTCGTAGGCATAACACTAAATATCTGTCCGAAGATTCTCTATAACCAAATTGTCGGTTTGCGAAATTGTCAACATCACAACCGAATTTTCGGATAGGTTTGAAAACAGGTTGTCAACTTGTTGAAAGTTCGTTATACTGTATCACAAGGAGAAAATTGCTATGAATTCAAATAATGCTAAATCTGGCGGCTTTTCGCCAACAGCCATTCTGCGAGACCTGAGTACGGCCTGGCAGCTCTTATGGGATCCGCGAGTGCCGGCCATTCTCAAGCTGACGTTGCCCGTTTTTGCCGCCGTTTACTGGTTTTTCCCCCTCGATCTGCTGCCGGGCATTGTGCTCGACGACATGGCCGTTGTGGTGCTGACGGCCAAGCTCTTTGTTTATCTGGCCTCCCAAAGCACAGCAGGCGCAAATGCCAACAATTCCAGTTCAGATGACGACAACACGGTCAGCACTTCCTGGCAGGTTGTGGATGATAATTAGGAAATCACGCTGTGAAGTGTCTCTATAGGCCAATATGAGCCCACAAACCACTTTCTCGCTCCAAGAAATCTCAGAGCTATTGCACGTAGCGCCCCAGCGCCTGCGCCAGTGGGAAGAATCCTTTCCACTGGCTTTTGGCAACGGCGCCATGCAGACCCGGACACACTATTCGCAGACGGACTTGGCCACGCTGCTGGTCATCCAGCGCTTTTTGGAAAACGGCTTTAGCGCCGAGCAGATTTCACAGCATCTCAACGGACAATCACCCGCACAGAATGTTGGTTCGGCCACATCAGCACAAGCTGCACTACACGCGACGCCACCCGCCACAAATCCTGTCGCACAATCGCCAACGTCTCCCCAGCCGCCAAATAACACAACCAGCCCGACGGTCCACTCGCATGAAGCATCATCGGCGCCTACGGTGTGGCCCCATGGCGCGCCAACCGTTGATGATGTGGAGTCTGACGCAGCGACCAGCTATTTGCCGGAGCCATACTCGGCCGCCGCGGCCGTCCAGCCCTTTGGCGACATGCTCGGCGAAATGCTGGGAACCGTAGCCAACAGCCAGCAATCCATGCTCAACGTTCAGGATTCGATCCGCGAAATGTTGGGCGTCATTGTGCAGGATAATTTTAATCTGAAGAGTGAAAATCGCAAATTACGGGATCGTATGCTTGAATTGGAGCGGGCGCTGGCCGAATACCAGCGCCGCGAGGAGACGCGCAAAGAGCGGCTGGAAGGACGGCTGCGCGCCGTGGAGGGTACGCTCAGCGCCATGCAGCAACAGCTTACTCAGCCGTGCAGCTCCAGCGCCAAAAGGCCAAGCGCACCCGCTTTTGGTGAAGCGAGTGGCGGGTCATATGTCACCTTCTACTCGCAACAAGCAATTTAGCCCCACATGGGATTGATATGGGCAGCGGTAGTTGAGTAGGCTGGGGCAGTTTCCAGCCGTATCGAAACCAAAGCGGGTCAACCACATGAAAGCCTGCTGAACCACAATTTGTGCTCTAATACGCACAGGGCCAAAATACTTTTACGACCTCAGCTCAATCTTCTTCTTCCGACTGCTAAACGTCGTCGCCAGCAGCGGTTCGCCCACCAGGTCGTACTCCATGGCGCCGTTGATGTGTACCTCCATAAATTCGCCCGCCGGCACGCCGGAGAGGCCCGGCACCAGCACCAACCCATCCACCTCGGGTGCATCGCGATAGCTGCGCCCCATGAGCAGCGGCGTGCTTTGGCCTCGCCCATTTTCGCTCACCATTTCCCCTTCCCCTTCGACCAAAATGGAGAGCTTTTTGCCCACCTGCGCCTGATTGCGCCGCAGGCTGATGGGCTGTTGCAATTCCATGAGGCGGGCAAAACGTTCTTCTTTGACTTCATCCGGCACAGGGTCGGGCAGCAGCGCAGCGGGCGTGCCCGGCTCCGCGCTAAAGGGGAACGCGCCCACTTTGTCGAACTCAATCTCCGCCACAAAATCGAGCAGCCCTTGGAATTCGGCCTCGGTTTCGCCCGGATAGCCCACAATAAAAGTGGTGCGCAGCGCGATGTCGGGCATGGCGGCGCGCAGCTTGGCCATGTGGTCGTAGACCATCTCCACGCGGCTGGGGCGGCGCATGCGGCGCAACGTCTGCGGGTCGCCGTGCTGCAGCGGCATGTCTAAGTAGTGCGCCATCTTGGGCTGGCTGGCCATCACCTCAATCAGCTCATCGCTCACGTGGCCGGGGTAAGCGTACATCAGGCGCACCCATTGCAGCGCAGCGGGAGTGCGGTTGCAAATGGCCGAAAGCAGCCGCGGCAAACTGTTGGGCTCGCCCCAATCGCGGCCATAATCGGTCGTATCCTGCGCCACCACCACCAGCTCTTTGGCTCCCCCATTCACCAACGCAATGGCCTCATCCACCACCGCTTCCAAGGGGCGACTGCGCAGCTTGCCCTTAAAGCTGGGGATGGTGCAAAAGGCGCACGGCGCATTGCAGCCATCGGAAATTTTGATGTACGCGCTGCCGCCCACCACCGGCGGGCGCGGCGTGGCCAGGGCAAAATCCATATCGGGATCGCCCAGCAGAGAATAGCGCTGCATGGGCCGCCCATTGGCGCCTTGCTGGCCGCGGATGCGTTGCACCAGCTCCACCACATCCATCCAACGCCGCGTCCCCAGCAGCCCATCCACCAGCGGCGCGCGCTGCAAAATCTCATCGCCATTACGCTGGGCCAAACAACCCGCCGCCACCAAAATTTGGTGGCCGCGTTTGGCGCCGGCCAATTCGTTGAGCACGCCAATGGATTCTTCCTTGGCCGCCTCCAAAAAGCCACACGTGTTGACGATCAGCACGTCGGCCGCATCGGCGTCTGCCGTGGCTTGAAAATTGGCCGTGCGCAACGTCATCTCCATGCCGTCGCTATCGACCTCATTTTTGGGGCAGCCCAGTGTGATTAAATGATATTTCATTGGATGTATCTGTGATTTTAAAAAGAATTTGATCAACAGATTGCACAGATTAGGAAGATTTTTAAGCTTGTGCAAACAGTAAGAACTTGTAAACACCGATGGGAAGAACACGGATTTTATCTATTTTCTATCCGTGTTCCTCCTATCCGTGTTTACAAATCTTTAGTGCCATCGGAAAGTCACTAAACCTTTCCCAAATCTTTAAAATCTGCGCAATCTGTTGATCATTTATCTAATCTTTGATAATTGACTCGGTCTCTTCGCGCGCCCAAGCATCCAGCGCGGCCACCATTTCGCGATAGCGGCGCACGGCCAGCCGCTTGGCGGGCTCGGTGTTCATACTGTAGACAGTTTGGGAAAGTACATCGTGTACCCACTCCTGCGTCTCTTTGCGGCGCGCTTGCAAAGTTTTGCCGATATAATAGTGTGCGCTCAGCCCATAGGCCAACGCCTGGATGCCCAACTTGGACAGCTTGTCGGCATCCCACAAAATCGCCGCCTCAATGGGCGCAAGCGGGTCGGCGCCTTCGGGGCGAAACATCCCCTCATGCTGCCGGATAACGTCTGCGACTTGCTCCACTTTGGCGGATGGAAAGTCCGTTTGGCGCAGAATCTGCGCGGCTTCCATGGCGCCGGCTTCAGCGTGATCGGGCTGCCTTTTGGCAATGTCGTGCAGCCACGCCGCCGCCATAAGCACTTCACGGTCCACCGCCTGGTCCGCCTTGTCATCAAGCTCAACTTGAGCGGCCAACCAGGCAGCCAACTTGACCACTTCCTGTACATGCTCCCAGCGATGATCAAAGAAGACGGGCTGCCCCGGCGCCACGCGCCAGCCCTGCACCGCTTCTAAATGCGCCCGCTCTTGCGCAATTTTCTTACAAATTTCCAGCCACTTTGTGTTCATTTCAAAATACGACACATTCTCTAAAACCATGATGCAAAGGCTCTATACCCAAGACTGTTCATAGAAAGCCGCTGCGACTGCAACGCACGGTTGACAACCCGAATGGAAGGTTTAAATTTTCTGCAACCGTGCATCGCAGTCTTCGCTTGACGGGTCACCTTGTCACCTTGTCATCCGGTCATCTTCCCTACCGGCTCCAGCTCCAGAATTCGATACGGATACACATTGATCACCTCAGTCTCATGGTAACAAGTCCGCGTCACCGTGTCCTGGCGATAAATGTGAATGTGGCCGTGCAGCAGATAACGCGGTTTGAACCAGCGCATAAAGGTCAAAAAGCAGGCAAAACCCTGATGCGCCCGGTCCTCCTCATCGTGAATACCGCGCGGCGGCGAATGAGCCACCAGCACATCCAGCCAGCGCCCATAGCGCAGCCTATTATACAGCAGACGCGGGGCCAAGCGTGTAATATTAACAAACATTTGGCTATTTGTATATTGGAAACGGGGCGCGCTGTTATAGCGAATGGACCCTTCCAGTCCAGCCAATAGAAGGGGACCTTCTTTGGCCGTGCGCATGTGCAGATTCACCGCGCCGTGCGGCTCGCTCTTGCCTTCCCAATGACCGTGATACTCGACTTCGCTGGTGTGGTTGCCAAACACATAATAGGTGGGCCGATTCAACATGCTCACCAAAAATTCAATATAGTAAAAAGGCAGATCACCACAGCTCAACACCAGATCCACGGCGCCGACGCGCTCCTGCACGGCTCCGCTGTAGAGAATGGGCTCAACTTTATCGCTGACGACTAATGCACGCATGGTGGATAGGGGAATAGGGAGTAGGAGTAGGGAGTAGGGATGAAGCGCCCTGCGGCTCCCTACTCCTTACTCCCTACTCCCTACTCCTACTCCTCTCATCTCTGCAACAATCTGCGGCAGAATCACACCGCTGGGGCCTTGCAAATAGATCGTCGCCATCTCCGAAATGGGGCTGGGCTCGGGGTTAATGTCAATGACGGCGCCGCCGCGCTCCTGCGCCATAAAGGGCAATTGCGCGGCCGGATAGACCACGCCGCTGGTCCCCACCACCAACATAAGATCGCAGCTTTCGGCAGCTTGCCAGGCGGCGTTCATGGCGCTTAGGGGCAAATTTTCGCCAAACCAGACCACGCTGGGGCGCACCAGACCACCGCAGTGGGTGCAACGCGGCGGCTCGGTCGCGGCTTGGTCAGCTTCGTTCAGCTCGTGGGTGCGACCGCAGCGGTTGCAGTGAAACCGGGTGATCTCCCCGTGCAGGTGAATCACATTTTGGCTGCCGCCGCTTTCGTGCAGGTTATCCACATTTTGCGTGATCAGCGTAAAGAGGGGCCGCATACGTTCGATTTCCGCCAGCGCCCGATGCCCCGCATTGGGCTGCGCCCGTTGCGTCGCGCTGAGCAGCCGCTCCATATACCAGCGCCACACCAGCCCCGGATTGGCGGCAAAACCGGCCTGAGAAGCAAGCTGCTGCGGGTCAAAGCGCGCCCAGTGGCCGGTCTGCGGGTCGCGAAAAGTGGCCACGCCCGATTCGGCGCTGACGCCGGCGCCGGTCAAACATACAATCTGTTCCGCCTGACTGAGCAGGCGGGCGGCTTCAGAAATTGTCATAAATTCTACAACGTATCCACGAGCAGGCTCACGCCGGTCATCTCTGCCGGCTGTTCAATGCCAAGCAGTGCCAACACGGTGGGCGCCACGTCGGCCAGGATGCCGCGCGGGCGCAATCCCGTATAGCCCTCGCCCACCAGCAGGAGTGAAACTGGGCTGGTGGTGTGATAGGTGTGGGGCGAGTGGGTCCATTCGTCGATCATGCGTTCGGCGTTGCCGTGGTCGGCGGTCACCAGCGCCACGCCGCCCTTTTTGTTGAGGGCAGCCACCACTTTGGCCGCACATTCATCGGCAGCCTCCACCGCTTTGATAGCCGCTGCCAGGCTGCCGGTGTGCCCCACCATGTCTGGGTTGGCAAAGTTGATCAGAATGAAATCATCATCGACCTGCTCAATCCGCTGCACCAGCTTGTCCGCCAACTCGTGCGCGCTCATTTCAGGCTGCAGATCGTAGGTGGCCACCTTGGGCGACGGCACCAGCAGGCGTTCTTCACCGGCAAATTGCTTCTCTTCACCGCCATTAAAAAAGTAGGTGACATGGGCGTATTTTTCGGTTTCGGCGGCGTGAAATTGACGCAACCCGGCATCGGACAGCACCTGCGCCAGCGGATTTTTCACAATATTTTGGCCAAAAATCACTGCCACCGGCAGTTCGCTCTCATATTCGGTCATGGTCAAAATGTGCAGATCGGTTGCCGGGTTTTCCAACTTGAAATCACCCATGTCCAAATTGGCCAACATGCGCACCAACTGCCTCATGCGGTCGGCGCGGAAGTTGAAGCAGAGCACATAATCGCCCGACTGGATTTTGAGTTCATCATCACCGGCATCTCCCACCACGGTGGGCGTGATAAATTCATCGGTTTCACCGGCCGCGTGCGCTTGTTCAATGGCCGCCATCGCCGAAGCCGCGTGGTTGCCCTGCCGATGCACCATCACGTCATACGCCTTTTGCACGCGCGGCCAGCGCTTGTCGCGATCCATAGCATAATAGCGCCCGCTGACGCTGGCAATGCGGCCCGGCAAATCATTTTGCAGGCGCTCTTCCAGCTCCCGTAAAAATCCCTGCGCGCTATCGGGCGGCGTATCGCGGCCATCGGTGACCACGTGCAGGATGGGCGAAACGTTGTGCGCCTTGGCCGCGGCCAGCAGTGCGTACAGGTGACGGCTGTGGCTGTGGACGCCGCCCGTCCCCAACAGCCCTACCACGTGCAGTCGGCTCGCCGAATTTTGCACCTGTTTCAAACAGTGGATCAGCACTTCATTTTGCGCAAATGAGCCATCAGCAATGGCGCGATCAATGCGCGAAATGTCCTGATATACTATGCGGCCGGCGCCCAAATTCAAATGTCCCACCTCGGAGTTGCCCATCTGGTTGGCGGGCAACCCCACCGCCTCCCCCGAGGCATCGAGGATGGCGCGCTCGCCGCTATGCAGCCAGCGGTCAAAGTTGGGCGTATGGGCTTGGGCCACCGCGTTGCCGTGCGTCATTTCACGGATGCCCCAGCCATCTAAAATAATCAGTGCCACCGGTCTTTTTGCGGTCATGAATGCTAACCTTTTTTCGCTCTAAATAAAACCAATATGAGATCAACAGATTGCACAGATGCAAAAGATTTCTCTTTGCATAATCTGTCAAATCTATTTAATCCGTTGATCATTTTCTCTTTTTACATAAAGAAAGCCGGGTTGGCAAATGCCCCCCGGCCTTCAGTAACTTTTAACTGGATATATCCATTACATGTGCATCAAATTGATCTCAGATTTGGGATCAAAGATGTGCGCATTGGCCATGTTAATGGCCAGTTCCAAATTGTCGCCACCCTGCGTTTTGACGCGTGGGTCAACGCGGGCAATAAATTGCTTCTCGTCCGATGTCATCAGATAGAGGAAGATTTCGTTGCCCATCAACTCAGTCACATCCACCGTGGCCCGCATGTCGGATTCCATGATTCCAGGCGGCACAAACGGCTTGGAGTGAATATCTTCCGGGCGGATGCCAAAGATGACTTCTTTACCCTTGTGGGCGCGCCATTCATTGGCTTTCTCATCCGGCACGTCCAGGCGGAAGCCGCCGGCGTTAATTTCGAGCTTGCCGTTGTTTTCCACCAGCGTCGCATCGAAGAAGTTCATGCTGGGGCTGCCGATGAAACCGCCGACGAACACGTTGTGCGGGTCATCATAGAGCTTCTGCGGCGTGTCGATCTGCTGCAAGAGGCCATCTTTCATCACCGCAATGCGCGAGGCCATGGTCATGGCTTCCACCTGGTCGTGGGTCACATAGATGAAGGTGGTGGCCAGACGCTGGTGCAGGCGGGTAAGCTGGGCGCGGGTTTGTACGCGCAGCTTGGCGTCCAGGTTGGAGAGCGGCTCGTCAAAGAGGAAGACGGCGGGTTCACGCACAATGGCGCGACCCACGGCTACGCGCTGGCGCTGACCACCGGAGAGCTGCTTGGGTTTGCGATCCAGCAGGTGGCCAATGTCCAGAATATCGGCAGCTTCTTTTACGCGGCGCTCAATGTCGGCCTTGGGCGTCTTGCGCAGCTTGAGACCAAAGGCCATGTTGTCAAAGACGCTCATGTGCGGATAGAGAGCATAGCTCTGGAACACCATTGCAATGTCGCGATCCTTGGGCGGCACATCGTTGACAACGCGGTCACCGATAAGGATATTGCCATCGCTGATCTCTTCCAACCCCGCCAAAAGACGCAGGCTGGTCGTCTTGCCACATCCAGAAGGACCGACAAATACGAGGAATTCCTTATCTTCGACATGGATGTTGAGGTCGTTGACCGCAACCACATCACCGAAGCGCTTGACAACGTGATCATAGGTTACACTTGCCATGAGATATTCGCTCCTTATTTTTTGGGAAACATAACGAAGATTTAATTTTTGTTTACGATAGGTTGATTGAAAGGTCACAAAAGCTGCAAAAAAAGCCTTTGTGAAACAATACAGTATACAGTTTTTACAATTTTAGAATGTGTAGACTGTATTTGCGAACATTTATGCGTGGGGAAACCGTACCTAGAATGTAGTATAACACAGTTCACAGGAAGCGCGCAACATAAAAAAATGGTGAAACAGAGCGGCTCAACATTCCAGCGCCGCCACTTGCAGCGAAGCCGCCATATCGTGGGCCAGCGCGTGGTGCTTGCCATCCACATCAATTAAAAGCGGGCCTTGAAACGGCGCGCGTTCTAACACGGTTACCATCACTTCTGGATAGAGCCCCAAGGTACCCAGATAGCTCAAACGATCTTGATCTTGCAGCAGCACGCGCACCAGTTTATAGCGTTCACCCAATTGGGCCTCGTGCAGCAAAACGCCTTCGATCTGCTCCACGCGGCCATCTTTGGTGGGAATCGGGTCGCCGTGCGGATCCACCGAGGGGTGTCCCAGCGCCGCCGCAATGGCGTCTTCCAGCAGTTCGCTGATCACATGCTCCAGCTTTTCCGCCTCGGCGTGCACTTTGTCCCAGGGAATATTCAATTCCTGATGCAGATATAGCTCCAGCAAACGGTGATGACGCAGCACCTCTAGCGCCACCTGTTCGCCCGCTGGCGTCAAGGCAATGCTCTGATACGGCGTGTGCGTCACCAGATTGAGATCGGCCAGCTTTTTCACCATATTGGTCGCGGAAGCCGGTGATACATCCAAATGGCGCGCCAGCGCCGAGTTATTCACATTTTGGCCGCGCGCATCCAAAATATAAATAGCCTTTAAATAATCCTCATGGGACGATGAGAGCAGATCGCGCGATATATTTTGTTCCGGCACAGTCTCCACTTTAGTCATGCGTAAATCCTAACAGTTGGCTAAAAAATTTGCAAGGCAGTAAGTGACCGGGTGACAAGGTGACATGGTGACTCCGACAGGCTCAGTCACCATGTCACCTTGTCACCTTGTCAGCCTACCACCATCTCCACCGAGCCCCCGCGCCGCCCATCCCCGGCGGGAACCATTGCGCCATTCTGGAAGGCTACGCAGTGCGCGCCGCCAAAGTACATGTTACGCGTCGGCCACAAGTTGACCTGATAGCCCATTTGGGCCAGCGCATCAGCGGCGGCGTTGGGGATGCCGCCTTCCAGTTGCAGCAATCCGGCTTCAAAATGGGCGCGCGACGCATCCACGGCTTGGGCAATCGGAAAGTCAAAGTCAATCACATTGGATAACGTTTGCAAAATGGCGGAGCGAATGCGGCTGCTACCGCCGCTGCCCAGTGTTAGAACCGGCGCGCCGTTACGCAGCACTACCGTAGGCGTCATCATGGTGGTTAAACGGGCGCCGGGCGGCAGGCGGTGAAAGCCGTGGGGATGCAGGTCCAGTTCGCCCAGCATGTTATTTAAGCAGACGCCCGTGTCGCCCACCACAAAGCCCGCATATTCCCCCGCCGATGTGGTAATGCTGACCAGCCGTCCCTCCGCATCGGCTACGCTGATGTGGGTGGTGTCGTTTGGTCCTTTGGCGGCGGGGCCATCGGGCATGGGGGTCACGCCAGACAGCGTCTGCCGCAGTTGGGTTTGATAGGGGCGCAGATGCTCGGCGCTCAAAAACCAGCTCACCTGCTGTTGCAACTCATCGCTGGCGGCCAGCGGGTTTGGATTCCACTGGAGGCGCGCCATATTGGTCAGCCGCATCACTTCGGCCAGCAGTTGCAGATGTTCCACACCGTTGTGCGCCAACCCGCCCACGTCATAATCGGCCAGCAGCGCCAGCGCAAATGCAATCAGCAGCCCACCCACCGAACTGGGCGGCGGCAACAAAATGGTGCAATCGCGATACGGCAGGCGAATCGGCGCCAGCTTTTGGACTTGATAATTGGCCAAATCAGACATGGTCACCAGCCCGCCGTGCGCGGCCTGATCGGCCACAATGGCTTCCGCGATAGGCCCCCTGTAAAAGAACGCCGCGCCTTCCTGGCCAAGCCGTTCCAGCGTATTGGCTAATTGTGGAAAGTATATCCGCTCCCCTTCGGCAAAAAGGCGACCATTGGGCTTGAAAATCTGCTGCAACTCGGGCGTATCGCACAGGATGGGTTGCAGCAGCGTGTAGGCATAAATTAACTGCTTGGACCAGATGGCGCCGTTGCGCGCCAATTCAACAGCGGGTTGCAGCAGCGTCGGAAGCGGCAATGTCCCTCGCTCCGCCGCCATTTGGCACAGCCCGGCCACCACGCCCGGCACGGCCACGCTGGCCCGCCCGATGTAAAATGGCTGCTGGGTGGCGCCAAAGTCGATTAGCACCTGGCGAAAGTCTGCATTTTCAGCCAGCGCCCCCGACGGCATGGTGCTGAAAAAGTCGTATACCTCGGCCGCGCCGCTCTGGCTGTCCACCAGCGTGGCAATGCCGCCGCCGCCAATATTCACCAAACTGGCCTCGGCCACAAAAGAGGCAAAGGCCGCCGCCACCGCCGCATCCACCGCCGTGCCGCCCAGCCGCAACATCTGCGCGCCCGCCGCCGCGGTCTGTGGATCGCTGGCGGCAATTGCTCCGTGTGTCATGATGTGTCTCGATTCTTATGTGTTGAACAGGAATGTTGTGGAGCCGTCTTGCGGGTGATAGTGCGTGTTGCGTTTTACGTGTTGCGTGTACTGATTGACCAGTTGTCGGTCCGCAAGGAGCCTCCGAGGTTAAAGATTCTCGCTAAAGCTGCGAATCCCCAAGCCACCCCACCAGCCCCAACCCCGGTACACGCAATACGCAATATCTTTACCCCTAAAGCCCCGAGCTACCCAACCCGTTCCAACCCCAGTTCGCGCAATACGCAACACGCAACACTCCTCACGTCTGCACCTCAATATCATGACAAATCTTCTCGCACAAACTGAGCAGCCGCGGCTTCCAGCGCGTGTGCAGTTCCAGGGCGTCGATCCAGTGCATCAAATGGGGCTCGCGGGTAACCGGGCCCAGCTTTTCGCTCGGTTCATCAATGACTTGAAGCTGCATGCCCTGCCGCGCCAGATGGCCTTGCAGCAGCGCAATGGGCGGAATCCGGTTGACCGCCTCGGTGTGCCAGCGCATCACCTCATTATAAAACAAGCGCTGGCTGTGATAGCGCCGATGCACGTTGGGCATATTGACCACCAATTCGTGCCAAAAATCACCGTTGTCAAAGCGCTGCCGGGTGGAAGGCAGCGGCAGCGCATAGAGTTCGGCCAGCGCAATGGCCGCCGCATCCAGCAGCGCCCGGCAAGAGGCCAGATAGCCAAAGAGAAACGAGCGCAGCAAAATAGCCCCCTTGCCGCTATCGCTTTGCGGGTCACGCGTGAGCCGTTCGATGTCGGTATTGGCGCTGCCCGCATAATCCAGCCCGGCGTGGCGCTTGCACGCATCGGCAATCAGAAACGCATACATTTCCACATCGGCAATGCGCCCACACACCATCTCGGCCAGCAGCACAGCCCGGTGCGTATAGGCCTCGTGGGCCGAATTAAAGCGGGCGTCAAAATGGTCATCCAGCATAAAAAAACAATTAGGCACCGGCTCGTTGGATAGCTTGTAGGCCGTTCTGTCATAAAAAAAAGTCTTCATATCCCATCCTAAATGCATCCAAAGCCCAACCTCGTAGGTCACTCTTGCAGAGTGACAGGCTTCGCATCACACCGCCACCTCCGCTTGACCGGGCTTGTCACACAACATGTGTGACCTACTAATTTCTTTCACGCCCAACCGCCAGCCAATAATAGTGCAGCGCGCCGCCGGTCAGCAGCCCCACCGCCAGCTTGATCGGCCACGGAATGCCGCTAGGGCTGATAAAGCCTTCGATGATGCCCGCGCCCACCAGCAGCGGTGCGCAGCCCAGGATCACCTGCACGGCCAGCCGCCCGCTGGATTAGCGCGGCGCCACGTCAATAAGCCGGGCCGCAGCAGCGCATCGCCCATGTACAGGCCGCAGCCGCCTGCCGCAAAAATCACGCTCAGCTCCACAAAGCCGTGCGCCACCACAAATTCAGCCAGCCCACCGCTCAGCCCGTGTACTTGCAGCAGCCCAAAGATGCCGCCCAGGTGGATGCCGTTCATCACAATGACGTACACCGTGAACAGCCCGGCCAGAATGCCGCCGGCAAAGGTGAGAAAGGTGACCTGAATGTTGTTGGTCAAAATAAAGGCCGAGGCCGCCGAGCGCACTTGGGGGTCAATATCGGTCCAAAGCCGGCCCTTTTCCACCTCGCGCACTAACGGGGCAATGTTTTGGCCTTCCACTACATAGATCAGATCCGGGTTGCGCCACACCACCACAAAAGAGACAATGGCGCCAATGCAAAACAGAATGAAAGCCAGGGTGGTATATGGCAGCAAGGCGCGGTATAATTGCGGGAACGTGGCGGCGTAGAAGTGCTTGATGGCGTTGCGCCGCAGCGGTTCACCCTGATAGATCTGAGCGTGAGCGCGGCCCACAAGCTGATTCAAATAGCGCGTCACCCGTTGCGTAGGGAAGTCGCGCTGCGCCAGCGCCAGGTCCGACGTGGCCAGGCGATAGAGCTTGCCCAGATTTTCCAGATCGGCCTGCGTCAGCGATTGGGTATTGTTTTTGGTCTTATCCAGCAGCGTTTCCAGCGTTTGCCAGCTCGGTTGGCGCTGCGCCATAAATTGATCGTAGTTCATATGAATGCCTCTAACCGCGATTTCCTGAGCGAAGAGTATACCATTGAGACGCCCGAAAATGTAACCTTTGGGTATGAAGTGGCCGGAATTGGCAGCCGCTTTGTAGGCGCGCTGGTCGATACGCTGGTTTTGACGCTGGCGCTGATCGTGCTCAACGTAGTGCTGCTGGGGCTGCTCACTGCCTTTAGCAGCTTCAACACAGACGTTTTCTCCCGGCTGGACGAAGCCACCATGGACTGGGCCACCGGCTTTGTGCTGGCCATCTTTGCCCTGCTCAATTTCGTGCTCTTTTGGGGCTATTATATTGTGTTTGAGCTGCTCTGGAATGGACAGACGCCGGGCAAGCGCGTGGCCCAAACCCGCGTCGTGCGCATGGACGGCAACCCCATGCGCTTTTGGGACAACATCATCCGCAACCTGGTGCGCTTTATCGATTTTATGCCCTCGGCCTATGGCGTGGGGCTGATCACCATGTTTTGCAACCGCCACGCCCGCCGCCTGGGCGATTTTGCCGCCGGCACCATTGTGATCAAAGAGCAGCCCGAACTGGCGCTGGAAAATGTGGCGGCGCGCCTGCGGGCGGAACGCGTTTCCACTGGCGGCGCAGCGGCTGCGGCTGCCGGCAGTACAGCGGCAGCCGCGCTTTCCGCCACGCTGTCCGCGCCCAGCCGCGACAACGATCCGCTGTGGGCGCGTTTCCCCAACGTGCAGCAGCTCTCCCCGACCGAATATGAGTTGGTCAGCGATCTCTTGAATCGGCTGCGCCAACATCCGGTCGAGATTGTCACCGTGCAGAGACTGGCCAAAATTATGGCCCAAAAGCTGCAAATGGAGCCGCCCTCCCTGGGCGATTCCCGGCGCTTTCTCACCGATCTGGCCGAGGCATACCGGCGCTTCGGGCGATAAACATTTTTTTTAACCGCAGATTACGCAGATTGCGCAGATTACAGTGCTCTCACTTCAAGGGAAGGGCTAGTGAGAAATTCGTAGTTACGATTTTAGGAGAATAAACGATGTTAGAAATCGGAGCCATCGTATGGGGTGTGCGAGACCTTCATCGAGCAATAAAGTTTTGGAGTGAAGCCCTGAATTACAAATTGAAGAGAGAGCCCGATGTCGATTTCGCTATTCTTATTCCTAAGGCAGGAGCGGGTATACAACTCTCCCTAAACGCAGCAGTTACGTCGAGCAAACCCAAACGACACCACATAGACTTGTTTACCCCTGAGCAGATAAAAGAAGTGGAGCGATTGCTGAACCTTGGTGCGACACGGGTCGATTGGCAATATGAGCCCGAGGCAGATTATGTGGTTCTCGCTGACCCCGATGGAAACACTTTTTGTGTTGTTCAGGCCTCATCTTAAGGGTTCTTATGACAGGTTGCCGGCAGGTAGGTTCGATACGGTAATCTGTGGTTTATCCCTTTCAACCAAACGGAGCTATTTTATGTTAGAGCAAGCCAATGCAATTCGCGAACAGTTGGTGGCCTGGCGGCGTGATTTTCACATGCACCCCGAGCTGAGCTTTCAAGAGCAGCGCACGGCGCGCGTGGTGGCGCAGACGCTGGAAGGGATGGGCATTGAGGTGCAGACCGGCGTGGGCAAGACCGGCGTGGTTGGCTACCTGGGCGAAGGCGCGCCCATCATCGGCATCCGCGCCGATATGGATGCGCTGCCCATTCAGGAGGAGAATGACGTACCCTATGCCTCGCAGACGCCGGGCGTCATGCACGCCTGCGGCCACGACGCCCACACCGCCATGCTGCTGGGCGTGGCCAAGCTGCTTTCGGAAATGCCCGAGCGGCCCGTCGGCCAAATTCGCTTCCTCTTCCAGCCTAGTGAAGAAGATGCCGACGATGAAAATAAATCCGGCGCCGTGCGCATGATCGAAGATGGCGCGCTCAAGGATGTGGATCGCACCATTGCGCTGCACGTGGCCAGCGACTTAACGGCCGGGCAGATCGAGATCAAGTCCGGTTTTGCCACGGCCAGCGAGGATTCGTTCCACATTACGCTGACCGGCACCGGCGGCCACGGCGCCTATCCACACCAGACGGTGGACCCGGTCTTTATTCTGGCCCAGGTGCTCAACACCATTCTGGGCATCCGTGCTCGCCGTATTGACCCCACCAAAGCGGGCACCATCTCCATTGGCTCTATCCACGGCGGCCGCGCCAGCAACGTGATCCCATCCAAAGTGGAGATTACCGGCACCATGCGCAGCTTTGACGATGAGACGCGCGAAAATCTCAAAATCGAGCTGGCCAAGGCGTTGGAAGTGGCGCGGGCGCTGGGCGGCGATTTCAAACTTGAGTTCACCCCCGGCTATCCGTCCACCTATAACGATCCGGCGGTCAGCGATCTGATTGCACAGACGGCCCGCGCCATGCTGGGCGATGACGCCCTGCCCGCGCCCGAAGCCGGTATGGGCGCCGAAGACTTCAGCTACATGACGCGCGAAGCCCCCGGCGCCATGTTTATGCTGGGCGCCAAATATGACGACAAAAATCGCCCGCACCACACCCCCGTCTTCGACATCAGTGAGGACGTGCTGCCCACGGGCGCGGCCGTGCTGGCCGAGGTGGCGCTGCGTTTGTTGCGCGGCGAGGCGTAGTGAAAATGAAAGGGAGAAAGGGGGAGGGGGCGAAAGGGAGCAGGAGGCTCGTCTCCCCTTCGCCCTTTCCCCCTTTCTCCCCTTCTCCCTTTCAAACATCAACGGATAAAACGCCATGCCACCACAAAATACACTCATCGCCCTAAACCCCATTGAAGCGCGCACCGCGGATGCACTGTTTGAGCGTCTGTTTCCAGCGGATGCGGAGACGGCGGGCGCGTCGGCCATTGGCGTGGTTGATTATGTAGACCGCAGTTTGGGCGGTGCGTACGCGGATCAGCGGGCAGCGTATCGGCGGGCGCTGGCCGGGTTGGATGCGGCGGCGCGGGCGCAGTTTAGGGCGGCGTTTGCCGATTGCGCGGTCGATGCGCAGGATCAGCTTGTGGCCCAATTGGCAAAGGGGAGCTGCCCGGTTTGGCGGCGGCGGTGCAGATCGCATTTTTCCAAATGGTGCGGGCGCATTTGCAGGAAGGGCTCTTCGCCGACCCCATTTATGGCGGCAACCGGGACAAGCTGGGCTGGCGCGTACTGGGGCATCCCGGCGTGTGGATGGAAAATAGCGCCGCCGAAAATCTGAGCGCCGAACCGGTGACCAAAGATGGCGTGATTCAAGCATTAGCCGATCTCGATTTGGCGGCGGATGATGATGAACTGGCCGGGCTGGATCCGCAGCGCGGCGGCGAACCGCCAGCGAATGACGCCGACATTGTGCTGGTGGGGCTGGGGTCCATGGGGGCGCTGGTGGCGGCCCGTTTTGCGCAGGCCGGGCTCAAAGTGGTGGCGCTGGAGGCGGGGCCGTGGCGCACGCGGCGCGACTTCCTGCCCGATGAATTGGGCGCCGCTTATTATTGTCGGGCCAACATGGGACCCAAGTTTGGCCAGGAGACGCCCACCTGGCGGCGCAACGCCGGCGATCCCTCGCAGGAAGCCACCTTTTCGCTGGGCCGCATGATGAACAGCGTGGGCGGTTCGGTGCTGCACTACGGGGCGTGGCTACGCCGCTTTCATCCGCACCATTTCCGCCCGCGGTCGTGGGTGGACGAGCGTTGGGGCGCCGGCATTCTGCCCGAGAGCTGCACGCTGGCCGATTGGCCGCTGAATTCTGACGAATTAGAGCCCTATTATGTGGAGCTGGAGCATCTGATCGGCATTGCGGGCGACGAGAGCAATCCATTCGTCACGCAGCCGACCGCTGCCCATGCCGCCGCTGCGCCCGTTCCGCATGGGGCAGATGTTTAGTGAGGTGACGCACGGCATGGGGCTGCATCCGCACCCGGTGGCGGTGGGCGTCAACAGCGTGGCGTATGATGGGCGGCCCGCCATCAATATACGGCGTGGGCCAACGGCTTTGGCGATTTTAACGGCTCCAAATGGACGCCGGACCGGCTGCTGCCCCCGGCGCTGGCCACCGGCAACCTGGATCTGCGCACCGGTTGCCGGGTGCTGCGCGTGCTGACCGATGGCGACGGGCGGGCCAGCGGCGTTGAATATGTGGACGCCAATGGTAATTTGCAGGTGCAAAAAGCGCCGCGCGTCATCCTGGCCAGCTATACGTTTGAGAATGTACGGCTGCTGCTGCTTTCGGGCGATGGCAAACATCCGAACGGTTTGGGCAACAATCGCGGGCAGGTGGGGCAGCATTTTATGACCAAAATGTTTGCTCACGTGGATGGCCTATTCCCGAATACCGTTTTCAACCGTCACACCGGTCCGGCCAGCCAGGGCATTGTGCTGGATGATTATTTGGCCGCCGATTTCGACTCGTGGGCGCACGGCTTTATTGGCGGCGCCACGCTGGGGGCGGAGCAGCAATTTCTGCCCATCCAGATTAGCCGTGAGGCGCTGCCGCCGGATACGCCCAATTGGGGTGCGGCGTACAAGGCGCATATTCGCAACTGGCAGCATCTGGGCGTGGTGCGCATCCAGCCGGATACGCTGCCCTACACCACCAATTTCCTGGACCTGGACCCGGTGCGTCGCGACCGCAGCGGGTTGGGGCTGCCGGTGGTGCGCATTACGTACGATATGCGGGCCAACGAGCAGCGGCTGGCCGACTGGATGGAGGGCAAGTCTGAGGAGATTTTGCGCGGCATGGGGGCCAGCCAAACCTGGCGCGGGCCGCGTTTTACCGGCGTGGGCAGCAGCCACGATCTGGGCGGCTGCCGCATGGGCGACGACCCGGCGCAGGCGGTGGTGGATCGCGATTTGCAGGTTCACGATACGCCGGGGCTCTATGTGTATAGCGGGGCGGCGCTGCCCAGTTGTCCGGGCATCAACCCGACGCTGACCATGTGGGCGGTCTGCCTGCGAGCGGCGGATGCGCTGATCAATGAACTATTATGATCAACAGATTACACAGATGAAAAAGATTTCTCGTATCGTAATCTGCGAAATCTGTGCAATCTGTTGATCATAAAATCTTCTAAAAAGTCTACGAAAGCCTTGATTCAATTACCCATAATGGTGCGAAAATCGCCGGTGATTGAGCTAGATTCAAGCAAAACGGCGTCGATGAAAGTTTTGCGGTTGCTAATGCCGTCAATATCGAGATCGAAGCCGCTATCGGATAGCTCAATAAATGTGTGGCGAAAACCTGGTTGGCAGTAGGATAATGAAAAGCGATTGACGCCCCACGATTCGGCCTTCTTCAAATGCGACTTTAACTCGACTGGGTTGCGCAGTGTGGACAGATTGGGACCAATATGTGTCTGGATAATGGCGTCGGGAAAAGCCGCGGCGACTTGTTGAATCCACGTTGGTCCCATTAGATCCAGGTGAAGATCAAACCAAATTTTGTGTTGCGCAAATTGATGCTGTTTCACCAATTCCAATAAATGCGATATGGCGCGGCCGTCCACATTAAGCTTAAACTTGACTGATTTATCCAGCATTTTGAGCATATGCAGGGCCTCATCCATACTTAGCTCTTGTGTTGAGGAGTGAGTTGTTGGGCTGGAGCGGGATGCAGTATTCAGAACCAAACAGTCGCGCGCGGGATTCGGGTAGAGGCTAATTTCCCCCCATTCGATGTCCGACATGAGATAGGCCAACATATCGTCTCGGTTATGAATCCCGGCCCACACAAGCTGGATCTGGCGCGGCAGGTCCCGATTTTTGATCACAGAGACAATATCAAAGTGATGACCGACAGTGGCATGGCGAGGCAAAAGCTGTGGATCGGAGAAGCGAAGCGAGTCGGAGTGCATCAAGAGGAAGGGTTTTATGCTATCAGCAGCATCAATAGCCGCCAAGTTTTCAGGTTCACTGTCTATCATGGCCAAAATCTGAAAACCGCGCGTTTGCAACTGTTGGACCGCTTCTACCTTATGCATAGCTACGGAACTCGTCCACCCATTGGGCTGCATAAACAGCCACTCATTTTTGAAAGAAACGCGATGTGGCTCCCCCAGCGCATTGAGCATCATCAGTGTGGCGCCCCGCTGGGATTCCGGTCGTCCGGTTACCAGCGCAACTCGGGTATTGGGCTGCATTTGAAACCACCGAATTAGGGCAAAAACCCCTTCATGCGGCTGACTATATTGGTGTATGGTCGCGTCGTTGTATAGGTGTTCAAGCACCCACTCTAAGACGCACCGTTGATTTTTGCGCGCAAGTCTTCTGTTTTTGAACAATGCCGGAAGTGAATTTAGCGGTGACTGGATATGGGCGGCGTTGAGAGTCTGGAAGAAATCGGTCTCATGTTGCCGATCGTATTGACGCAACAGGTGATATATGGCGTAGCGTATGTCTAGGATGGTGCCATCAATATCAAGTAGTAAAATCTTTTGATCGTGCGCATTCTCCAAGCGCATCTTGTCATACTGCTGGGCCAACTTGGTCAGCCATGTGGACATTCCGGGTTCTCCAATCGAGGGGTGGTTTGGATGCAATTTACTCACAGATGGAAGCAACCGTAGTGTAAACAAAAAGCAGAATGCCGTCTGTCAACAGGACATAACAATATTGTCTATACTTGTAACAAGTACGCTGGATTGGTAACAGAAATGGCGCCTATTCAGCCGTTGACTGAGCTTGTTGAAGGCAACACTGGGCTTCGACAAGCTCAGCCCTCGAGAGCCTGAATAGTTACCAGAAATGTAGAAAATGTCTTTATCTGACTGGGGAAACCACAAGATGAGGGTGTGAGTGCGTGGGATAGAGATTGCTCGTTCTACAGCGAATTTTGATGGCGAACGGCAAAATGGATGAGCCCGGCCATGTCGTCAATTTCCAATTTTTGCATAATGCGATAGCGATAAGTGCGCACGGTGCCTTCGGTGACATGCAGGAACTGACTGATCTCTTTGGTGGATTCTCCCTGGGCCAACAGTCGCAAAACCTCGCGTTCGCGATTCGAGAGCAGGTGGATTTTTCCGGCTTGCTGTATGGGTGACGGCGGGGTGCTGCCCGATGTATCGTCCATAATAGAGTGCAAAGTATTTTGCATTTGTTTGATCACCGACGCCGCATTATTTAATTGCGCCAAAATCGATTCATTATTGGGGATGATCGCATTGCTTTGTGCGGGGGGTTCGGCGTCACGATATTTTTGGATTGCCGTATCGATATGAAACGCCAATAGCTGGATATTCTGCAAATAGCCTTCAAAAAGCGCCCGGATCATACTTTTATATTGGGGCAACTGCTGCGAAATCATCCACTGGGTCAGATTTTGTAACTGTTCGCCCTGCTTACGGGCCACATCAATGAGATTGTTTTTCTCATCGTCCCCCCGGCGGCGACGTTCCGTTTCCGCTTCTATCTGCAGCTTCATCTCGGTTAGTTGCTGCTTCAGCCGCGTTTCCAATTCGAGCGCCTGTCGTTGCGCTTGTTCGGCCTGCCGATGAGCCTCTTCAGTGCGAAAAGTCACCTCCAGCATCTTCAAGCGCAGGTCGGATTGGGTATTGAATACCGTCTCCTTGAGGGTATTGTACTGCACATAATGCTGATACGCCTTGGCCCAATCGCCCTGTTTTGCATACCCCGCGGCCAACGCCTGGTGACATTCGTACCATTCGGGCTGCGCCTCCGTGGCCTCCGCCAAGGGCAGCGCCTGTAACAAATGGATGAGGGCGTCCTCTGTTTGCTGTAAAGCCAGATACACCTGTCCTTGCCCCAACAGGCTTCTGGCCTGCAAATGCTTGGAATAAGGCGATTGGTCATAACATTGGCGGTACAGCTCAAGCGACCTTTCGAGTTCGCCCTGACTATGATAGCCATGCGCCAATGTAAAGTAAATATGACCATCCCCGAGCCGAATATCATGTGCTTGGCTCAGCGCCAACGCCTGATTGGCATACGCAACTCCATCGGCATATTGACCCGCCAAAATATAGGCATCCGCCAAATTATGCAGAGCCGAGATCTGTTCTTGCGGCTCTTTAATCGCATTGGCAATCTGTAATGCCTTCGCAAATCCATCAATGCTGCGCATGTGGTCACCGCTGCGCGCGTACACAGCGCTCATCACCAACCACAGCTTTACTTCGCTGGCGCGATCATCAATGGCCACGGCCAAATCCAGACACGCCACGGCCTCTTCCATAGCGTCGGCCCAATGCCCCAAATAGACCTGGCACAAACAGCTATAGGTCCAGGCGTGGCAGCGACTGGCGTCATCATAAATTTGGATAAAATAGTGGATGGCGGACTGATAGTGGTCGTACGCGGTTTCAAAGTCACCGTGCAGAAAATGATAGTAGCCGAGGAGTTCCAGGGTAACGCCGTAACTGGTCAAATAGGGGCGAGATTGACGCGGGCTCCGCTCGAGCAGCGTTTGCGCTTCTGTGGCTGCCGCCAACAGGCGTTCCGGGTCCGTGTAGCGCACGGTTTCGCCAATTTGGTTAAGGAGGTCAATCCGCTCAAGCAGGTTAACAGTATTCTGCAGCCGCCTTTCTAGTGCAGCGAGAGAATTATCCATTGGGTGGTTACATGATTAGGGTGGTGGGAGAAATACTAATAAAAATTGCAGGATTCCCATAGGTTTCCATAAGAATGGTGAGATTATACACTTATGTCTATTTGACAGGCAAATTCCCCCCCAGTTTTTGCCAAGTATGAGGCAATTTCGGCCAGAAAAGACAGAATCCCATTTATGACTATGGTATTAGTCATAAATGGGATTCTGCCCTAAATCGTATTTGGCTCCCCGGGATGGACTTGAACCAACAACCGTCCGGTTAACAGCCGGATGCTCTGCCGATTGAGCTACCGAGGATCACCGTTTCGACAACCCGTATAGTATAGCCAACCCGGGCTGGGTTGTCAAATTTGATTCTTTTTGTTGTCACTCAGTGTCATTAAGTTAAGGATGTTGGTGTCAAAGTAAACAGTGCTCAGTGTTCGGTTCCCAGGGTGAACTTCCAGACTGATAACTGAGCACTGAGCACTACTAACCTAACAACATTGTGTTGTTACTATCCGAACATTCCATACGGCAAGAAGCGGACCACATCAACTAGCCGGCCGCGCCCGCTGCTTGGCCCAATCGCGCAGCCGGGTGATCTCAGCGTCCATCATGCGGCTGAGGGGCACCGTCTCTTGCAGCACCTCCAGCAGATCACCCATCTCCAGCGCCCGATTTTTGTCGAACGCCTCGTAGAGCCCCGCAATCACCGCCTGCTCGATCTCGGCGCCGGAGAGACCGTCCGACGCCATGGCCAGCGTGTGCAAATCAAAGTTATCCGGCGGGCGGTTGCGTTTTTCCAGATGAATGCGCCAGATATCGGTGCGCTCGGCGGGGCTGGGCAAATCCACAAAGAAGATTTCATCAAAGCGCCCCTTGCGCACCAGTTCGGGCGGCAGATGTTCGACGCTGTTGGCCGTGGCGATGACAAAGACCGGCTTCTGCTTCTCCTGCAGCCAGGTGATAAAGCTGCCGAAGACGCGCGCCGACGTGCCGGCATCGCTCACGTGGCTGGAGCCCACGCCGGAGAATCCCTTCTCAATTTCATCCACCCACAGCACCACCGGCGCAATGCTCTCGGCCACTTTGATGGCGCTGCGCAGATTCTCTTCGCTGGAGCCGACCAGCGACGCAAAGAGCCGCCCCACATCCAGCCGCAGCAGCGGCAGCCGCCACGAATTGGCCACCGATTTGGCCACCAACGATTTGCCGCACCCCTGCACGCCCACCAGCAGAATGCCCTTAGGTTCGGGCAGGCCAAATTTGCGCGCTTCGTCGCTAAAGGCGCGCACCCGCTTGCGCAACCACTCTTTCAGCGTGGCCAGCCCGCCCACGCCGGTCAACTGCTCCTGGCTGGCGTAAAATTCGAGCAGCCCGCTCTTGCGGATGATCTGCTGCTTTTCCGCCGTCACCGCTTCAACGGCGTCGCCGTTGAGCTGCCCGCGCGCCTCGATAATGGCCTTGGCAATGGCGTTGGAGGCCTCGGCTTCCGTCAGCCCCAGGCAGGCTTGCACTAATTTTGTGCGCTGCCGCTTATCCAGTGTGACCTCAACATTCTCATGCCGGCGCGAGTGCTCAATAATACTGTTTAGCTTCTGCTCCATCTGTTCGGCATTGGGCAGATCAAAATCAACAACCGTAATCTCTTTTTCCAGCTCCGGCGGAATTTTGAGCACCGATCCCAGCAGAATAATCGTTTTGTTGCTCGAGGCCAAACTGGCAGCCGCCTCGCGCAGTCGCCGGATCACGGTATGGTCTTTTAAAAATGGGTGAAAATCGCGCAGCACCCAAATGCACGGATCTTTGTCTTCAATAATTAAAGAGAGCAATCCCAGCGGATCGCGCTTGGACGAATCGTTGCGCCCCGGCATGGCTGGATTCTCCAGCCCCAGGGTGGCGCTCCAATACATCAACCGCTTGCGCTGATCCTGCGCCAGCTCATCAATCTCTTTTAACGCCCGCGCCTCCTCCGGCGTCACCACCCACAGCAGTGGATAACGCGCGCGAATGTATGTGTCCAGCGTCTGTTT
>JAWKON010000083.1:0-31457 GCA_041391125.1 Caldilineaceae bacterium | reverse complement strand
CTAGCCCCTGCCCTTAGCTTGATGCCCATGGGCAGGGATGCCGCACCTACGTTTCGCCATCCGATTGACTTTTGTGGTTTTTGTGGCTATTTTCAGGGGACTATTCCCGCGCATCGTCTTCAGCGGACGGCGGTAAGTGGTAGGTTTGCGAGCGCTGGATTTGGGCTACGCCCGGCATCTGTAATACCTCTGCGATCTTGTCTTCCTCCAGCGAGCCCGTAATGATGCCAACCGCCGCCATAACTTGGATATCGGTTAAGCCAATCTCCATAAGCTTCTCGACCAGAGCGGGGATCTGCGCCAGGGATTCATCGCTAACCGTGATCAGCACTTCTGCCGTCGTCATATTGCTTTTCCTTCGAGTTTGGGTGCGGCGTCGTTTGGGCATAGTGGTTTGTGTATAGTTAAGGCGCCACTACAAAACCAGCGCCTACATCGCGCGCCAGCAAGCCATTGAGCGGGCGCAAGCTTTGGAGCAGACCGTCCCACAATTGGCGTCCGCGGGCGTTGGGATTGGCTTCGGCACAGAGCGCGGCGATGCCCGCCACGTGGGGAGTAGCCATACTGGTGCCGCTGATAGTGTTGTAGCCCTTGGCGCCCGGCCAGCTTGAGTAAATATCTACACCGGGTCCGGCTACATCCACTTCGGCGCCTTCTTGATCCACATTGATGCTGCCGTTGGAAAATTTGGCGATTTTGTCGGACCGATCCACAGCCGCCACCGCCAGGATCGAAGGACAGTTGGCCGGGCGGCTGACGGGGTTGATGACCGAAGGTTTGTTCAGGCGGCGGCTGTCATTGCCCGCCGCCGCGATGATCAAGGTGCCGGCCCGCAGCGCGCGATAGGCCACGGTTTCATAAATATTCGAGTAGGTGGCGCCGGCGCTCACGGGGCCGCCGATAGACATGGAGACAATATGGCAGCCCTGCTCAATAGCCCAATTGATGCCGGCGATAATGGTGTTATCGGTCCCCGCCCCGCTCTGGTTGAGGACTTTGCCCACATAAATTTGCGCCCCGTAGGCAATGCCATAGCGCTGGTCGGTCTTGCGCGGACGCAAAGGGCCACAAGCCGTGCCGGTGCAGTGGGTGCCATGCCCGTGCCCGTCCTGGATGGTTTCGGTCGTGATAAAGTTCTCATGGATAATTGTTCGATTGGCAAAATCGGCGTGGTTGAGATCAAAGCCCGTATCCAAAATGGCGACCTTGACGCCGGCGCCGCTATAGCCAGATTGCAGCACGCCTGTGGCGTCCAGCCCCCAGGTGGCCGACTCATCGGCCTGCTGAATGCCCATAACCGGGTTGACCGCCACCTCTTCCTCCACCTCGGTGGCCAGAATGGGCGAGCCGACTTCAGCGCTGGCCGAACTGACCGCCGCCATCTGGTCGGGATCCACGCTGGCCACAGCCACCCCGGTGTGCTGATAGACCACGGCCTGTGAGCTGGCGGCGATCTCAATGGCATCCTGCCCGCCCGTCCACTCGTCACCGGCCAGTGATACCCGCAGCCCGGCCTGCCGTGTGAGCATCCGCATGCCCGCTGCCGTGGCGTCCTCATCAAAGAGGATCAGCAGGCGACCAGTGCGCACTGGTTTGGCAACGGTCGGCTCCATTTCATCACCCGGCATGGCGGCGCCGAATTTATTGGCCTGTTTGCTCATTGGTACTGTGGACCTCCGCAGAATCGTTCATCCGCGCTTGTAGAAAGACCTTGTAGAAAGACCTTGTAGAAAGACAAAGAGGGCGGTCAGATCGGCAAAGTGGCGAAGTTCACCCGTCTGTACACATTGGGCCGTAACCCGCCACGGCGTCAGCGGCTTGTCGCGCCAGAGCCGCACGAGATAGGAGTGGTAATTGTCTGAATCGACAAATAAAGTAAGTTCAGAGTTCATGGCGGCTTGGTCACCGGCTGAATCGGCGAGCTTTCCGGCTTGCGCCTCTAGCAGTAGAGTATAGCGAAAACGCATTAAAAAACGGGGGCGTTCGCATTAAATCGGATGCCTGCCAGCATTAAATTGTGGCGGTTCGCCATTAAATATGTGTTATAATTGACGAAAATTAGACTTGCATCTTTCGTTGAGAATAACTACTCGGCCGTTCGGGACCTGAGCCTGTCGAAGACCACCATTCCCTTCGACACGCTCAGGGAACAGCTTAGTGGTTACCGTTGAGAACCCATTATGCCCATACTGTCACTCAATCTTTTGGGGGATGTGCAAGTGTTGCTGGGGGATCAGCCAGTCACCCACTGGTCCACCAACAAGGTGTGTGCTTTGTTAATCTATGTGGCTATCGAACGCCGCCCGCACCAGCGCAGTGAACTGGCGGAATTTTTGTGGCCGGGCTATAGCCAGCCAAGCATGGCCAACAGCCTGCGCGTGGCGTTGCACCAGCTGCGCCACACGCTTGGAGACGCCGAGTCATCCTCACCCTATCTGACAACCACCCGCCAGACCATTGCCCTTAATCCCCAATCCCCCACTCACGTGGACGGCATTACATTTAATACGCTGATCGCGCAATGTAACCAACATGCCCACCCCCAACTCAATCAATGTCCGGAATGTCTGGTTCGTTTACGCCAGGCGGTCACTTTGTATCGGGGAGATTTTCTGTCTGGTTTTGCGCTGGATGACAGCACGCCCTTTGAAGAATGGCGACGCATCAAACAGGAGCAGTTCCACATCCGCGCGCTCGATGCGCTCACCCATTTGGCCCATGCCGCCGAAGCTGCCGGTGATGATGAGCAGGCGCTGCAGGACGCCCAGCATCAATTGGCCATGGAGCCGTGGTTAGAAGCCGCCCACCGCCAGATTATGCGCATCTTGGCGCGCCGTGGCCAACCGGCGGCGGCCGCGGCCCAATATAAGCTCTGTTGTCAGGTGCTAGCTGAAGAACTGGGCATTGCCCCCACGCCGGAAACGACCGCGCTTTTCGAGCAGATCAACAGCCGCGCCATCGACGTGGGGAAAACCCGTTTGGCGAGTTCACCGCCCGTGCCGCAGCCTGAAAAAGTACACGAATCTCCCCTGCCCCCTTTCTCCCCTGCCCCCCTGCCCCCAGTCACTGTCCCCCCTTTGCACGACTGGGGTGAAATGCCGGCGGTCGATTTCTTTGCCGGACGCGCCGCCGAGGTGGCCCAATTGACAAAGTGGTTGACGCCCGATAGCGCTTTAGACGCACAGGCCGGGAAGGCGCCGGTGCGCTTGGTCTCGATCTTGGGCATGGGCGGCATGGGGAAGACGACACTGGCCGCCGTTGTGACCAAAGCGGCAGCGCCCACATATAACATTGTCATCTGGCGTTCCTTGCTCAATGCCCCGCCTCTCAATGAGTTAATGCGCAACTGGCTGCAAATCCTCGCCCGCCAGAGCTTGACGGCGCTCCCCGTTTCGCTGGATGAACAGCTACGCCTGTTGCTGACCTATCTGCGCCAAGAGCGCTGTCTGCTTGTTTTGGATAACGTGGAAAGCATCTTTGCCTCAGAAACGGCCGGTCATGTCGGGATGGCGCGACCTGGTTATGAAGGTTATGCACAGTTGTTTCAGCGCCTGGGCGCCAGCGAGCATCAGAGTTGCCTGCTGCTGACCAGCCGCGAACAGCCTTATGCCTTAGAGCGGCTCGGGCGGCAGACCCAAGGCGAGATGGGACGCGTCCGCGTATTACAACTGACCGGTTTGACGCAGTCGGCCGCCAGCGAACTGTTGCGCAGCAATGGTCTACACACATCGGACCAGGAAGCAGCCAATTTGATCGCAGGCTATTCGGGCAATCCGCTGGCGTTGCAGATTGTGGCCGCCGCCATTGCGGATTACTTTGCGGGGGATGTGGCGGCCTACCGGCAGGAAGGGGGCGGTCTCTTTGACGGGATGCGGCTGGTGCTCGACCAGCAATTTGCCCGCCTCTCCGCATTGGAACGCGAAATTCTGATCTGGCTGGCCATTGAGCGTGAGGTCATTACGGCGCCCATGCTGCGCGCCAATCTGGCCCAACCGGCCCCCATGCCCGAATTTTTGGAAGCGCTGCAGGCCCTGCAAAATCGCGCCTTGCTGGAAAAGCGCGCCACGGGTTGCACACTGCAAAATGTCATCATCGAATACACAACCGAGTATTTGATAGAACAGGTATGCTGGGAGATCGTAGAGGACGGGGGGACCGGAGAAGTCAATCTCGCCACGTCCTTCCTCAATCGCTTCGCTTTGCTTAAAGCACAGGCCAAGGAATATGTGCGGCAAAGCCAGGCTCGATTGATTGTCCAACCGCTGGCCGAAAGATTAGCGACCAAGGTGGGCAAAGCGCAGATAGCCGCAACGATTCAACGCCTGCTCGAGGCATTGCGGGCGGTGGACGTGAAAACCGGCTATGCGGCCGGCAATCTGCTGAATCTGTTGCTGGCCATGCAAATAGATGCGCGCGGCTTTGATTTCTCCCGTTTAAATTTACGTCAAGCGTTTCTACAAGGAATGACGCTGCACAACGTTGATTTCCGCGGCGCCAATCTGGCCCATGCCGTCTTCTCAGACTGCTTTAGCCTGATCAACAGCGTGGCCGTCAACCCGGCGCAAACCCTTATCGCGGCTGGCACGGGCGCCGGTGAAATTCGGCTTTGGCACTACGCAAATCGGCAACCGGTCGCCATTATCCCAGGGCGCCAAAAAACGATCTGGACCGTTGTCTTTAGCCCTGACGGATGCCTGTTGGCCAGCAGCGATGATCAGACGGTGCAGCTGTGGGAAATCGATGCCAGCGGCGATTTTGTCAGCTACAGGAACTACCGCACATTGGCCGGTCACACCAGTGATGTCCATGCGCTGGCTTTTAGCCCCGATGGCAAAATGCTGGCCAGCGCTGGTTATGACCGCACTATCTATGTGTGGGATATTGCCAGCGGCGCCATTTTACAGCAATTCAACGGTCACGACGGTTATGTTTACAGCCTTGCGTTTAGCCCCGATGGTCGTTTGATTGCCAGCGGCAGTGATGATCAGACGGTTCGTCTTTGGGAAGTACACAGCCCAAAATGCTCGATTCTGCGCGGTCATGCGGGCCGGGTTTACGGGGTGGCTTTTCACCCGCAAGGTCAGCTTTTGGCCACGTGCAGCGCCGATCAGACGGTGCGCCTTTGGGATGTTGCTCGTGGTGAGCTATGCCAAACGCTGTCTGGTCATACCGATATCGTGCGTGCGGTGGCTTTCCACCCCACGGGCGCTTGGGTTGCCAGTGGAGGCTATGACGAAACGATCCGTCTCTGGGCGATTCATAGTGCGGGCGCCAAAGAAGCGTGGGGCGAAATCAAGCAGATACTGCATGGCCATGCCGCTTGGGTGCGGTCGTTGACCTTTAGCCCGGATGGGAAAACGCTCATCAGCGGCGGCATTGATCAGACGATCCGCATCTGGGGTTTGCAGGATGGCAATGGCCAGGCGCATCATATCCTACGCGGCCACACCAATCTGATCCGCACGGTGGCCTTTAGCCCCGATGGCGCCGGCCTGCTCAGCGGCAGTAATGACAATACGCTGCGCATTTGGGATGTGCGCCAGCGCGGGGCTGCGCAAGTGCGCCAGATGCTCTTTGGCCATACCCAAATGATCCGCACCGTGGCGTTTCACCCCAGCGGTCAGATGTTTGCGAGCGGGGGCTTTGATAAAGAGATACGGCTATGGGACAGAGCCGCCGGTGAATGGCGCCTGCAACGCACGTTAGCCGGACACAGCGATCTAGTCCGCTCGGTCGCCTTTAGCCCGGATGGCCGCCTCTTGGCCAGCGCCGGCAGCGATCAGACTATCCGACTTTGGGATGTGACGACCGGACAGCACTTGCACACCTTAAATGAACAGGGCGGGACGGTTTGGGCAGTGGCTTTTCATCCGGACGGACGGCGCATGGCCAGCGGCAGCGCCGACCGCACCATTCGGCTATGGAATTTGCACAACCAGACCAAAGCGCCACGCCCTTATGCAAGCTGGCCGGCGCATGAACATGACGTCAAAACGGTGGCCTTCAGCCCAGACGGCCAAACGCTCGCCAGCGGCGGCGACGACAAGACCATCCGCCTGTGGGATATCACCGCCGACTGGCAAGAGCACCGCTTGCGCCAGACTTTCTGCGGACACACGAACTTTATCTGGTGCGTCACCTTTAGCCCCAATGGACGGACGCTGGCCAGTTGCAGCTCCGACCGGACGATCCGCTTGTGGAAGGTCTGTGAATTCGCCGACAGCGGCCAACCGTGTCAAATATTGCATGGGCACACAGGATGGGTGTGGACTGTCGCTTTTAGCCCCGATGGGCAGACATTGGCCAGCAGCAGTGATGATGAGACGATTCGGCTCTGGGATCTCAGCGGCGCAAACGATGGCGCCGCCACGGTTTTGCGGATTGATGGTCCTTACGCCGGGATGAATATTGCCGGTGTCACCGGCATCAGCGAGGCGCAAAAGGCGGCGCTGCGGGCGTTGGGCGCTGTGGAGGAACAAGAAATGACAAGGTGACAGGGAGACAAGGTGAACTTGGATCACCTTGTCTCCCTGTCATCCTGTCACCTTGTCACCCTGTCACCTTGTCTGCATTAGCGATTGATCAGCGGCAGGAAGATGCGGTTGAACTGGTCGACCTCTGCACCGGCATCGCCTTCCTCCACCGGTTCGTCACCGCCGGCAGGTTCAGTCAGGAACTCGGCGCCTCGCTCGTCGGTGAGGGTGGTTGGGTCGATGGCAAATCCTTGCGGAACGGGTGAAGTTTCGACACTAGCTGTCAGCACAAGTCGCTGCTCAAACTTGATTATTTGGGAAGCCGGGTCGATCCCACCAGCCAGGGCTAGACTATCATTCTGCCCTTCGAGTGGGCTGGCCGGATCGTCACGCTCGTCGCCGCTGATGTCGAGCATAAAAGTGGCGCTGTCCAAGAGCGCTAACCCAACTACATCATCGCCATAGCCGGCGGTCAGCCCGTTGAAACTGGGTTGCCCGCTTTGGTTCCGCCAGCCGTTGCGCAGAGCAATGGTGAACACATCGTTGCCGGGACCGCCCTGGACAGCGAGGACGCCATCGCCATCGAGCAGTGTGTCGTTGCCGTCACCGGCGACCAGCACATCATAATCACCGGTTCCGCCATTGAGAACATCGTTACCGTTGCCGCCGTCAAGCAGATCGTTGCTGCCTCCGCCGGTCAGCAGGTCAACACCGTCGCCACCACAGAGCAGATCATCGCCGCCCTTGCCGTCGAGCTTGTCGTTGCCGCCCAAGCCGAGCATCAGGTCTGGCCCGTTGCTGCCGTTGATGGTATTGGCGCCATTTGTCCCCACCTTGATCGTACCGCTCCAGCCGGGAGCAACCAACTTGCCCGCTGCATTGCGATAGACCGTGATGGTCCCGCAGACGCCGACGACTGTACCAGCGGGCGTGGCTGTGGCGGTGGGCAGTGCTGGTGTGTTGGTCGCTGTGGCCGTTGGTGGAATCGGTGTATCGGTCGGGGTAGCTGTCGGTGACGCCGGCGTGTTGGTCGGTGTGTCGGTTGGTGGCACTGGCGTGTTGGTCGGTGTGGCCGTGGGCGGCACGACCGTATCGGTTGGTGTCGCTGTCGGTGGTACTTCTGTATAAGTCGGCGTGGCAGTTGGTGGAACGAGAGTATCGGTCGGCGTCGCTGTGGGAGGAACGGCCGTATCGGTGGGTGTTGCTGTCGGCGGGACCGCGGTATTGGTCGGTGTTGCTGTCGGGGGAACAACCGTTGCGGTTGGCGTAGGCGTGGGCGCACTGGCAAATTCAATCGGTCCCATATCGACTGTGCCGCCGACGATGCGTGGATTGCCCGCCTGATCCGTCGTCATGCCGGCCGGGAGCAGACTGTTGTTACCAGCATTGATGGCCGGGCTGTCGGCATTGAGCGGGTAATACGCTGGGTTGCCAATGGGCGTACCCAAGCCGGCTTCTTGCCCGACAATGTTGCCATTTACGCCGTTGGGCACCGGGCAATTTTCCCAGGGTCGGCGGATCAGCGTGTTGCGAAACGTCACCGGCACCCCGGTATTCATAAAACAGTCAAAGCCGTACAAGGTGCCATAATACCAGAGGCCGTTGGCGATGATGCTATTATTGACCTCCAGCGGGGCGAAAATCACGAAGCCGTCCTCACCCAGGTTGGTTTGAATGTCGAGGTGATCGACAATTGCGCTCTGGTTGATAACCATCTTGCCACCCCACACGCCAATGCCGGCGTTGTGTTCGGCGGTATTGCTGTTGATGGTGCTGTTGTTGATGGTCATATTCACCCCGGTGGCTGTCGGCCCTTCATCGTTCCAGATGCCGCCGGAATACTCGGTCGCATGGTTGTTGCGGATGGTGCTGCTGTTGATCGTCACCGCGCCAAAGAGGTTGTAGATGCCGCCGCCAAAGCGCGCCTGGTTGCCCTGCACCGTGCTGCGGTTGAGGGTCAACACGCTGGCAACCAAAAGACCACCACCATTTTCATTGCCACTGCCCCTGGCCGCATTGCCGCCCGTGATGGTGAGATCGTTGATCGTGGTTGGTCCCTCGATCACAAAGACTGAACCATTGCCATTGCCATCCACTGTGATATCAGCACCTTCAATCGTGGTGAGGGCGCTCCCCTGTGTGCGCAGAGAACCGCCGCTCAGTTCGACCACACCCGTCACGGCAAAGGTGATGGTATCGGCGCCGGCAAAGCTGTTGGCGTTGAGGATGGCCTGGCGCAGCGTGCCGCTGCGACCATCAACTGCTGTCGCCGCAGTGAAGTCGCTGAGATTGGTCACCACCAGGTCGTTGGCGGGAATGGTGAGGGTCGCCACTGCCACCGACCCCAAGTTATAGTCGTCTGTATCGAGCAGGGTCAGCAGACCGGTTTCGGTAGCTTCGGCACTGATATCGTCGGCCACCACAAACGCGATCTGAGCCGAGGCGGCGCCCGCCGGAATGACAATTTCATCCACGGTCAAGGGTGTGCCGCCCAGTTGGAGGGCATAATCGGCGCTACCGGCCGTACCCGCGCGGGCAAAGCGTACGGTCAGCGGGTTGGTCAGGCTGCCCACCCGGTTGATGGTGATGAGGGCAGTGCTGCCTTCGCTTGGGTTGGCGATATCGACCGTCAATGCCACGATTGGCGCATATTCAAACGCTCCCATATCAACCGTACCGTTGCTGGGGAAGAAGCGTTGGTTGCCACTCTGGTCAAGGGTCACGCCCACCGGAACAGAACTGTTGTTGCCGGCGTCGATGGCCAAGCTGCTTGCGGTCAAGGGATGAAAGGCAGGATTACCCGTCAAAGCCGCCAAGCCCGGATCGCCGGTCTTGTTGCCATTCACGCCCGCAGCGATATTGCAACTGCCATCTTCGACGAGGGTGTTCGTGGCGGTGCGCGTACCCGAATTGGCACAGTCGCCGCCACTGCTGTTGGCCACAATGGTGTTGCGCAAGGTCATGGCGCCCTGGTTGAGGATGCCGCCGGCGCTCACAATGGATGTATTGTTGCTCACCGTACTGTTGAGCAAGGTCAGTTGGCTGCCGTTAAAAATACCGCCGCCGCCGGAGATAGGGTCGGTCGCGGCCGTGACGCGATTGCCGCTCACCGTGCTGTTGACCAACGTGATCGAACCGACAAAGCCGCCGGCGATGCCGCCGCCGCGCCCGGTGCTCTCGTTGCCGGTGACGGCGCTGCTGTTGAGCGTCAGCGCGCCGCCATTGTTAATGCCGCCGCCGGCGGTCTTGACAAAGTTGTTGCTGACCGTGCTGGAGTTCAGCGTCAGCGCGCCAAGATTGGTGATGCCGCCGCCATAGAAGTCCCCACCACCGCTGTCGGAGCGGTTGCCGGTAATCAGAGCCTGGTTGAGGGTCAGCGTCCCCTGGTTGAGGATGCCGCTTGCCGCCGCGCTGCCAATCCCGCCGGTAAAGGTTACTTGATTGACCGCGGCTTGGGCTTGGGCATCCACCGTCAGTACGTGGCGTTCCGACCCTTGCCCGCCGCGGATCGTGGCGCCGTTGCCGTTGACCGTCAGCAAGCGACCGCCATCGGCCCCAAAGTGCAGCGCTGTCGCCAACTGGTAGGTGCAACCGGCGGCAAGCGTGAGGGTGTCCTCCTGGCTGTTGCTATTGGCAGTGGCCACGGCTGTACTCAGGGCTGCGCCATCGTTGTTGGCATTGCCCGTACAAGGGACAATAAATGCAGCCGCTTGGGCGGGCGTTGTGTTTGCCAGCAGAAATCCCAACACTAGCAGAAATAGCAGGAGGGCGCTCAGGACGAGTTTGGTTTGATCTACAGTCGAACGGATGGTTTGCATAATAGTCCTCTTTTCTTGATTCACAATCCCAAAGAACGAACTTGTGTATGCCGCGATGATAACAACCCGGCGTGTGGAGATCGTGTGGAAGAGGGCGCAAACGCGTGTGGCGATCGTGTGGCGGGGCAATAAGATGACAAAGGTAAGGGGGTGACAAGGTGAAGTCGGATCACCTTGTCACCCCCTCACCTTGTCATTGTTAGCGGTTGACCAGCGGCAGGAAGATCTGGTTAACCAACGCGCCAGCATTGGGGGCGGTAGCATCCTCGTCGGTCGGGTAGTCAACTGCGACTGTAATCTCCGCGCCGTCATCGGCTACTTCGCCGGGAATGGTGGCGTCCAGCGCTGCGCTGCTGACGCCATCGAGGGCGCCGCCGCCAAAGTCGTCGAAGAAGGCGTTGGGCGCCGCGACCGTCCACATGCCGATCTTGCCACCCTTGGCGTTGAAGAACTGCTGGTCCGCGGCGTTCAGGGTGACGGTGGTGAGCAAGCTGTTATTCTGGTAGACCCGCACCGTACCATCAGCCTGGACACAGCCCAACAATCTGTCGCCGTTGGCAAAGGTGGCGACGGTATTGCCATAGCTTGTCCAAGTAGAGGTGTTGAGACGCAGCGTCGAGACACGCACCGCATTGGCGAGACTGTCGTAGACCACGGCAATCGCCCCGGCGTTGGGGATTGCACCACTCTGCACCTTGAGCAGCACGCCCTGCGACGGACTAAGCGGAGCCAGCGTACTCAGCGTGACAAAGGCGGCTTGATTGACGCCAAAGGTCGTCGGTTTCCAGACCACCGGCCCGCCCAGTTGCACATCAACCTGATTGCCGGCGATCTTGTAGAAGCTCTGGCCGGTCAAGCCGGCCCAATTGCTGCCCAGGCTACCGTTGGCGCGGTTGAAGTCGTCGCGCAGGGCGGTGGTGGTACAGACATCGACCGGGGCGCTGACCGTGTAGCTCACGCTAACCGGGGCGGCGCTGTTACCGGCGTTATCGGTTGCCCCACTACAGGTGGCGGTGAAGCTACCACTACCATCAGGATTGCCGCCGCTGAGGCTGATGGTCGCCTGTGTTGCCACACCGGAAACCCCATCACTAGTGCTACAGGCCGCGGTCGGGACACTGCCCAGGGTATAGTTCGCACCGTCGCTCACACCGGTGACGGTGACGACCGGGGCGGTTTTGTCGATCTGCACGGTGACGATGTTGCTGGCCGCGCTGCTGTTGCCTGCGGCGTCGGTGATGGTTTGGGCGGTGGAGGCGACCGCTGTCCCTTCGCTGCTCAACGTTTCAGCGGTGGGGCAACTGACCACACCAGACAAGTTGTCGTTACAGGTGAAGTACACGGTGATATCACTGTTGTACCAGCCATTGCCATTGGGGGCGCTGCTGGCCGCCGCACTGATCGTCGGGGCGGTGGCGTCCCGTTTAATCGTGACGCTCTCGCTGCTGCTGCCACCGCTGCTGCTGGCCGTACAGGTGAAGGTGACGCCATCGGTGTCGCTGGTTACATTCTGCGTTTCACAGCCGCTCTGGCTGCTGATGGTCGATTCGGCATCGACCACGCTCCAACTGAGGGACACATCACTAACATACCAGCCATTGTTGCCGAGGGCGCCAACTACATTGGGGGTAATGACCGGCGCAGTGGTGTCGGGCGGCGGATTGACGGTATAGGTGACGCTGACTGCGGCGGCGCTATTGCCGGCCACATCGGTCGCCCCGCTACAGGTGGCGGTGAAGCTGCCCGTGCCGTCGCCATTGCCGCCCGTTAGGCTGAGGGTCGCTGGGGTCGCCACGCCGGAAGTTGCATCGCTCGTGCTGCACGCCGCCGTAGGCACACTGCCCACGGTGTAGCTTGCCCCATTGCTCACGCCGGTGACGGTGACAACGGGCGCGGTCTTGTCCACCTTCACCGTGTAGGGCACGGTGCGCTGATTGAGCGCCACATCTGCGCAGGTGGCGCTAAGGGTGAGGGTGCCTTCGCCGCTGCTGGTGAGACTAGTGGTGCAGTTGGCCGTGTCGATCTCGGCGCCGGTAAAGGTCCAATTCCAGTTGACGGTGACATCGGTGTTGTTCCACCCGGCCCCATTGGCCGCCGGACTCTGGCTGGGGCTGGCAGTCGGGGCGGTTGGGTCTACCTTTACCTGATAGGTGGCCGTGCCGGTGTTGCCGGCCTTGTCTTTACAGGTGGCTGTAAGATTGATAGTGCCGGAGCCGCTGCTGACGCTGCTCGTCGTGCAGTTGGCCGGGTCGATGCCACTGACGGACCCTGTGCTTGTTGCCGGGTCGCTCCAGTTCCAGCTCACGGTGACATTGCTGTTGTTCCAGCCCGAAGGCGCCGCGGCCGGGGATTGGGTGGGATTGGCGACCGGCGCAATCGTGTCTGGCAGAGGCTCGCTGTAGCTGATGATAACCAGCCCATCCCCGCTGCGTACACCGTTTTCGAAACTGGCGCCGACGGGACCGTAGCTGCTTCCACCACCACCGCCGCCGCCTTCGAGGTTATTAAGCGTGCCGCCGCCGCCGCCGCCATAGTAGCCGCCGCCGCCGCCGCCGCCGCTAAAGCCGCCGGCGCCGCCGCCGCCTTGACCCAACGTGCCGGGAGTGCCATTGCTCCTACTACCCAAACCACCCGCACCACCCGCGGTTTGGGAGCCGCCGCCACCGCCGCCAGCGCCGCCGGTGGCGCCGTTGCCACCATTCGGATGGCCACCGGCGCCACCGGCGCTACCGGAAATTGAGGTGCCGCCACCGCCGCCGGCTACAAGCAGACGGTCAGTTAACGCAAAGGCCCCGCTGCGCACGTCCGAGGCGCCGCCGCCGCTCCGGCTGCCAACGCTAGCACCACCGTTATAGCCAGCGGGGATGCCATTGGCAGAACCCCAGGCACCGACTCGGGCCTGGTAGCTCGCGCCGGGCGTAACCGCCAGGGTCGCGGTCACGCGTCCGCCCAGTCCACCAGCAGCGCCTCCCTGGGCGCCATAGAGGTCAAAGGTGGCGCTGGTCACGCCGGCGGGCACGGTCCAGCTTTCGGGTGCGCCGCTGGCGCTGAAGGTGACGGTGCAGCTTTGGGTAGCGCCGTTGGGGGTGCAGGTGGTGGTGGCGGCTTGGGCTGTGCCCAAGGTCGCTGGGGTGAAAAGCTGGGCGACCGCCAGGGTCAACCCACAGAGTAGCCCCCAGAGGCGGGGGCGGCTGAAAAATCGTCGTGCTGTTTGCATGTTGGTTTGCTCCTTTATCTGTTCCATTTGTTGGCGGACTTCTGTCCAGTTGTTATTCATGTACGTTCTCCTTTTGCGTGGACGAATGTGTAATTTGCGATGTGGCCGTTCAGTTCCCCTTGGTTTCGATACGCCCAACTTACGGCGCTTGGGCTACTCAACCAGCGAGGAACTGAACGGCTACGTTACGGTTGTGTAGCGTCGAGCGGGGTGGTATCGGTCCTGCTTTCGTTTTTGACTGAAAGTTCGCTTTGCAAAAATGCCAATAGCTCTTCGCTCGTGCCAAAAAGCCTGGTCTGCCCACTTTGAATGCACTGCGCCGAGGCACGCCAGCAACCCTTCTCGTTACTTTGCCAGAAACGAACCAGATAGGAATGATAGTCGGCGCCTCGTATGATTGTCACACCCATCTCCCTTACCATCGTTGCTGTGCTTGTTGCTTGGTGTCTGCCAGTATAGCCAGTGAGCGTCACAAACGGCAGGCGCGATCGTCACAAACGGCGGGTGTGACCGTTAAAAAATGGTGGTAGATCGTGAAAACGGAAAGCTGGTCCGTAAAACCGTTATGCTATAATGGCATTCTCACGATTAATTCGTGTATCATTTGCTATTTGCGCAGGATTCGATCATGACAGAGTTGCAGTTGACTTGTTTGGGGGCTTGTGACATTGCATTGGCCGGCGAAGCGCTGACCGCGTTTGCCACCGATAAGGTGCGCGCTTTGCTGGTCTACCTGGTGTTGGAGCCCCAGGTGCATGAGCGCAGCCAATTGGCCCAATTTTTTGGCCGGGGTATAGCGATGAGAGCGCCCGCCAAAGCCTGCGCCAGGCGCTCTATCGCCTGCGTCAATTGCTGCCCGACAGCACGGATACCGCTTGGATACTGAACAACCGCCAAACGGTGCAGTTCAATCCGACCGCGCCCGTCCAAGCGGATATCACAACCTTTATTCAACTGTTCAATGCCTGTACCAGCCATTCCCATGCGCAACTGAGCCAATGTCAGCCCTGTCTCGCTCGGTTGCGGCAGGCCGTAACCCTGTATCAGGTGATTTTCTCGGCGATTTCAGCGTGGTGGACAGCGATCCCTTTGAAGAGTGGCGAAACGTCCTGCAAGAACAGTTACACATCCAGATGCTCGACGCCTTGACCGTGCTGGCCAATGCTGCCGAAGTGAGCGGGGATGAAGAACAAGCGCTGCAAGATGCCCAACGCCAGTTAGCCCTGGAGCCTTGGCTAGAAGCCGCGCACCGCCGGATCATGCGCATCCTGGCGCAACGGGGCCAACGCAATGGAGCTT
This sequence comes from Caldilineaceae bacterium, assembly GCA_041391125.1. Taxonomy (GTDB): domain Bacteria; phylum Chloroflexota; class Anaerolineae; order Caldilineales; family Caldilineaceae; genus JACKBC01. Next base: position 16,650 of record JAWKON010000083.1, on the reverse strand, counting down.
TGGCGCAGTACAACCGCTGTCGCCAGGTGTTGGCCAACGAACTGGGTGTCGAGCCAGATGGGGAAACGATGGCGCTGTATGAACAGATTCAGCGTGGTGAATTTGACAAGGAGGCAAGGAGGCAAGGTGATAGGGTAGGGCTTCGACAAGCTCAGCCCACGGTGACTGAGCTTGTCGAAGTCACCGGGCATCCCCTCATCTTGTCACCTTGTCATCCCCTCCCATAACCTCCCCGCGGACCTCACCCCCTTTGTGGGCGGTGCGCAGACCGTGGCGAGCTTCTCCCGCGTTTACAGACGCGCGAGGTGCGACTGCTCACCCTGATCGGCCCCGGCGGGGTGGGCAAAACTCGGCTGGCGTTGGCTGTGGGTCAGGCGCTGGTCGGGGCGCGCCTATCGCGATGGGGTGTTTTTTGTCTCGCTGGCGTCCCTGGCCGATCCGGCAATGATGGCGGCCACCATCGCCACGACGCTGGAACCGAACTTGCCGGGTGACGATGCCGGCGCTCGATTGCGCCAGACGCTGCGCGCCAAGCAAATACTCTTGATCCTCGACAACTTCGAGCATCTGTTGCCGACGGTGGCGACCGCGTCCCCTAACCGCGGCGGTGGCCTTTGTCAGCGAGCTTTTACAGGCTGCGCCAGGGGTGCAGATTGTGGCGACCTCGCGCGAACGGCTCAATCTGCACGGTGAACATCTCTATGCTGTGGAAGGCATGAGTTTTGCGCCCCAAGCCAGCCTCGCCCAGGCGCTGACCACGCCGGCGGTGCAGTTGTTTGTGCAGAGCGCACGCCGCGTGCAGCCCCATTTCACCGTCCATGAAACCAATCTACCCGCCCTGTTGCGCATCTGCGCTTTGGTGCAGGGGATGCCGCTAGGGCTGGAAATGGCGGCAGCCTGGGTCGACCAATTAGCGCCGGCGGAGATTGCCCACGAGATCGAACAGAGCGTCGATTTTCTCGCTTTGGAAAGCCATGATGTCCCAGCCCGTCAACAGAGCTTGCGCGCCGTCTTTGCGTGGTCGTGGCGCTTGTTAAGCCCGACCGAGCAGCAGGCCTGGCGTCAACTCTCGATCTTTCGCGGCAGCTTTACGCGCCACGCCGCTGAAAAGATCACGGGGCTTTCGTTGCGGGTGTTGACGAGCCTGGTCTATAAATCGCTGCTCCGCTATCATGATGGCTATTATGATCTTCACGAATTGTTGCGGCAGTTGGCGGAAGAACAGCTACAGGCGGTGGCGGAAGAGTACGCGGCCGTTGCCACGCGGCATAGTGACTATTATCTGGCCTTCGTGGCTGCGCAGGAGCAGCGGATCGTGCGCCATGAACTGCGCCAGGCTACCGACGCGATCCAGTCCGAGATCGACAACATCCGCCAGGCTTGGCGCTGGGCCGCTACGCAGACGAATATCGATGCGCTTGGGGCTGCGGCCTATGCCTTGTGGCAATTTTACGCGATGCGCGGCTCGCGTGCCGAAAGTGAGCAGATGTTACGCCTGGCGACTGCGGCTGGGCTGCCGAGTGCTGCGTTCGACGATCAAGCGCTACCCCAGAACCGGCAACGCAGTCTGAGCAAATTGCTAGCGCTTCATGCCGACACGCTGGTGGTGCAGGGCAAGTATGCCGACGCCGCTGCCACTGCCCGACAAGCCATGACATTGGGCCGGCGCTCCAACGGACACGAAGGCGAGAGTTATGGTGCGGCGGTGTTGGGGCAAGCGCTGACGCATATGAACCACTTTGACGACGCTCGCCCAGTCGCAGCAGAGGCGCTCCACCTGGTGCAGCGTTATACAAGCGACTCTGCCGCCAGCGCGCTTTTGGATCAAGCCGCCTGGGTGATCTATGAAAATCTGGCCTTCTTGACCTTTGAAGCAGGTGATTATCCTGGCGCCAGGGCGTATATGAGGCAAAGTTTGCAGCGCGCCCAGGCGCGTGGACACCAGCATCAGGAGCAGGTCTGCCTCTATTACCTGGCGCAGTATGCGGGTAGCGCTGGTGATTATGCGACCGCGTTGCCCGAGTATGAACAGAGCCTGGCCCTCATGCGCTCGCTCGGGGATCAACTTGGTGAGGCGTATACGCTGATTGGGGTGGGGCAAGCCTGCCGTTTACAAGGCGCATATACGCGCGCCCAAAATGCGCTGGCGCAGGGGCTGGACCTGGCGCAGCAACTGGGCGATGTTTTTTGCCAGATCACCGCGCTGGCCGACCTCAGCCGTCTGCACTGTTTGTTGGGCAATGCGCCTCAGGTTGGCCCCTGGCTTACGCAGTTAGCCCAATTGCTGGCACAGCGTGAGCTAAACCCCGGCCGACGCCTCTATGGGCTGGATCTGCTGGCCTTTCATGCCCTGACCGTGGGGGATGGGCCGCAAGCGCTGGCCTATGCGGAAGAAGCCGCGCACCTGGCGCAGGGCTACATTGGCTATGGGCAGGCGCGCGCGCTGGTCACGTTGGGGCAAGCACGGGCCGACAACCAGCAGTGGGCCGTCGCGCAGGTCGCCTATCAGCAAGCGGTTGATGGCTATGCCAAACTCAACAATGCTCGACTGGCGGTCGAGCCGCGCGCCGGGCTGGCGCAAATTGCCCTCGCCCAAGGCGACCTTGCCCAGGCGCGCGCGTGGGTCGAGAGCTTTCTGCCGGTGCTGGTCAGCGAGCCACGCGCCGGCTTCAATTCCCCCTTCTTTGCGTATTGGGTGGGCTATCAGGTGCTTGCCGCCGCCGCCGACCCACGCGCCGCGGCCCTGTTGCAGAGCGCCCACGATCTGCTGCATCAATACGCCGACGCCATCCACGACGCGGCGCTGCGGTGCGCTTTTCTGCAAAGGGTCGCTATTCATCAGGCGTTACAACGGGCCCATGCGGAGCTACAGGCGCAAAGGTGAGGGATGCTGTGGAGGAATAAAAAGATGACAAGGTGACTTCTCACCTTGTCATCTTTTTATTTTGTCAGCCAGTCAACGCTAGCGGTTGACCAGCGGCAGGAAGATCTGCTGCATGACTTCCACTTCAGCGTCGGCGCTGCGCGCTTTGCCATTGAACTGGAAGCGGGCGATGTGATCTACACCGTCACTCAACCGCACGATCAACTGGCGACAGGTACCCGCCCAGCTTTTGTCGGTCTTCCAAACGTAGGTGTAAGTTTGGGAACCGGGGTCGTACTGCAAGCTGCTGTTGCCTGCGGTGACGGTTTCCTCAATCGGGTCGCTGCTGCCACCGCTGCCACCGCCACAACTTACTACCTGCACTTTGGGATAGCCGCTGGCGAAGATGTTGAGTCCATATTCGCCACCCAGGCTAAACTTGACGGGGATGCCCTGCCCGGCATTGACCGTGTTGACCGTGGGGAAGTTATCCACCGGCTGGAGGAAGCCGCTCCAGGGGTAGGCCACTGTGTAGTTGATGGTGGCGCTGGCTGTGTTCCCCGCGTTGTCGGTGGCGGTGCAGGTGACGCTCTTGACGCCGACCGTGCTGGTGTCCAGTGCGCCGCAACTTTCACTCGCGAGACCAGAGAGCGCATCCGTTGCCCCACTGCTCAAGGTGGCTGCACCACCCAGCGTCACCGGGTTGGGGCTGACCACTGGGGCCACAAAGGGGGCGCTTTGGTCAAGCTTGAGCGTAATCGGCAAGCTGCTGGAGCCGCCCTCACTGGTGGCGGTGCAGGTCAAGGTAATGCTGAGCGTGTCGCTGGTTAACACGGTCGGATCACAGCCGCTCTGGGCGCTGACTGCTGATTCGTTGTCGACCACGTTCCAACTGACGGTGACATCACTCACATACCAATCGTTGTTGCCCAGCGCGCCAACGACGTTGGCGGTGATCACCGGTGGGGTGTCGTCACCCGCCAGTCGGGCCAGTTTGAGAGCGCCGCTGCTGAAGTCGTAGTAACTGATCACGGGGTTGCCATTGCTGTCCAGGGCCAGCGAGGTGCTAGACGGTTGATCGCCAATCGGGTCCACGCTTTGGAGGATGTTGCCACTGCTGCACGTGGCGTCGCCGCAATGGATTAGTTTGAGCGATTGATTGGTGAGTTCCAGATAAGCGATGACGGGGTTGCCATTGCGGTCTAGCGTCAGCGAGCTGTAAAATCCGGCATATCGCGTGCTGTCCAGGGTTTGGAAGCTGTTGCCGCTTGAACAGGTTGCGTCGCCACAATGCACGAACTTAAGGTTAATGTTGGATTCGTCATAGTAACTGATGACGGGATAACCGTTGCTGTCCAGCGCCAGTGCGCTATTGCTTCCGACATCAGCGGGGCCGTCCACGATTTGGATGGTGTTGCCGCTACTGCACGCGACATCCCCGCAACGCACCAACTTGAGGTCAAAGTTACTGTCATCATAGTAACTGATGACGGGACGGCCATCGCTGTCCAGCGCCAATGAGCTGTCTGTTCCGACACTGTCAACACCGCCATCCAGGGTCTGGATGACATTACCGCTACCGCAAGTAGCATCCCCACAATGCACCAACTTGAGCGCGCTGTGCGTATGGTCAAAGTAACTGATGACCGGGTTGCCGCTACTATCCAATTCCAGCGAGGTGCTCTCGCCGACGTCGCCAGCGCTATCGACCGTGCGAATGATGTTGGCGCTGTTACAGGTGGCGTCGCCACAGTACACCAGCTTGAGGTCTTGGTTAGTGCGATCATAGTAACTGATGACGGGGTTGCCGCTACTGTCCAGCGCCAGCGAGGTGTACGATCCAACATCGCCAACGCTGTCCACGGTGCGGATGGTGTTGCCGCTGCCACAGGTGGCGTCCCCGCAATGCACCAACTTGAGGTCTTGATTGGTGGCGTCATAGTAACTGATGACCGGATTGCCATTACCGTCGAGCGCCAGTGAACTGTTCTCCCCAACAATGCCAGCGCTGTCCACCGTCTGAATTTGCCAGACAGGCGCCGCCAGAACGGGCTGGATCAAGCCCAAACCCAGTGTGAACGTCAAGAGTAGTGCGAGGATGCGCAGACCATGCCAGGGGCGACGATGGTTGTGGTTGGCATGAACAGACAGAGGCGTCTGCAGATGGTGGCGCAGAAATGGGATCATTGGCATGTTTCTCTCCTAGTGTGTAGACAAAATTTTTGTTAGACCAACTCTTGTGATGCGAGAAAGCTGCTATCTTCCGGCTCAATGGCCGCCGGTCTTTCCATCAACTCCAACAGGTGGCAAATCAACCCGTCCAAATCGGCAAATCCGGCGCGTTGCCCCGTCCCCACATCCTCCAAACTAAAGCGCCAGACTGCTGGACGATGGGCAGATGGCTCTGCCCATATCCGTAAGACCTGGGCATGATAGTGTGGAAGGCTACGTTGGTATGCCATAATTGAAGCTCTTTGAAATTGTGTACGACGTGTTATAATTTCATCCTGTGACTTATTGTTGTTCGTCCTCACTATAGCGACTCAGCGTGTGGAGATCGTGTGGTGAAGCGGCGAAAAGCGTGTGGAGATCGTGTGAGTTCCTTTTTCCTCTTTCTACTCGGTGGATTTCAGATCGAACGCGCTGGCGCCGCCATCACTGCCTTTGAATCCAACAAGGTGCGGGCGCTGCTGACCTATCTGGCTGTGGAGCGCCGCGCCCACACGCGTTCTGCATTGGCGGCGCTGCTCTGGCCCGATCACCCGGAGGAGATGGCGCGCACCAACTTGCGGCATGTGCTGCGCCAGTTGCGCCAAAGCTTGCCCGACCCCGACCCCTCCACCCCGCTGCTGTTGACCACCCATCAGACGATTGAACTCAACCGCGGTCTGGATTTCACGGTGGATGCAGGCCGCTTCACCCAATTGCTGGCTGCCTGCGCGGGGCATCAACACCCCACTCTGACGGCGTGCGCCGAATGTATGGAACGCTACCGCCAGGCCGCCGAACTCTATCGCGGCGACTTTCTGGCCGGTCTCTCTTTTTATGGCAGCGAACCCTTTGAAGAATGGGCCGTGGTGCAGCGCGAGTTTCTGCACCGCCAGGCCTTGGAGCTCTTCTTCCTCCTGGCGGCCTATTATGAGGAACAGGGCAAGCATGATCAGGCGCAACAGTATGCCCACCGCCAGCTTGCCCTGGAGCCGTGGCGCGAGGAAGCCCATCGCCAGTTGATGCGTCTGCTGGCGTACAGTGGTCAACGCAGCGCCGCCCTCGCCCAGTTTGCCCAGTGCCGCAAGATCCTGGCCGATGAGTTGAGCGTCGAGCCGCATGCGGAGACGGTGGCGCTCTATGAGCAGATCCGCGATGGTAAGCTGGACAAGATGACAGGAAGACAAGATGACAAGATGACCGTTTCATCCCGTCATCCTGTCATCTTGTCTTCTCCTCATCTTGTCACCCTATCACCGGTTCAAGATTGGGGCAGGCGCCAGCCGCCACCTATTTCTACGGTCGGCAGGCGGAAAGCGAACAGCTCAAGCGCTGGATTAGCGGTAAGCGTTGTCAATTGATTGTTGTGTTAGGCATGGGCGGCATGGGCAAGACGACCTTGGTCACCAGCGTGGCGCGGGCATTGACCGCCGAATGCGAGTTTGTCTTTTGGCGTTCGCTGCTCAATGCCCCACCGCTGACCGATCTGTTGCGCCCTTGTTTACAGTTTCTCGCCCGCCAAAGCTCACTGTCATACCGGACACCTTGCCCGAACAGTTGACCTTGCTTTTGGACTATCTCAGTCGCCAGCGCTGTTTGATCATCCTCGACAATGCCGAAAGTATCCTGCTCCCCGATCAGCCTGGACAATACCGACCGGGGTACGAAGGCTATGGGCAGTTGATCGAGCGGGTGGCGCAACACGCACCAAAGCTGCCTGGTCGTGACCAGCCGCGAGCGGCCCTGGGGCGTCGCCCGTATGGAAGAAGATCTGCCCGCCGTCCGCACCCTTTTGTTGACGGGTCTCAGCGACGAGGCCGGTCAAGCCATCCTCAAGACACCCGGGCTAAGCGGTGATGCAGTGCAGGTAACCACGCTGATGGAGCGCTATTCGGGCAATCCCCTGGCTTTGAAGCTGGTGGCGCGCACCATTCAGGATCTGTTTGATGGCGATTTGAGCGCCTTTCTCGGCGATGAAGCGCCGGTTTTTGACGATATCCGCGCCATTCTTGAGCAGCAGTTCACCCGTCTGGCGCCCTTGGAACGTGAGATCTTGATCTGGCTGGCAGTCGAGCGCGAAGCCATTCCGCTGGAGGCCCTGGCGCAAAATCTGGTGCGGAAAGTCACACGCCGCGATCTGGTCGAAGCACTGCGCGCCCTGCAGCGCCGCTCGTTGCTGGAAAAACGCCCGACGGGGTTTACTCTGCAAAACGTGGTTACTGAATTTCTCACCGATTACTTGGTGGGGCAGGTGTGCCAGGAGATTACAGAAGATATGGAGACAAGGAGACAAGGAGGGGGGGCAACAGGGGCAGCGAATCTCTCCCTCTCCTTGTCTTTCTTAAACCATTTCGCCCTGCTCAAAGCCCAGGCGAAAGAAACTGTGCGCCACAGCCAGGTGCGGCTGATCCTCCAGCCAATTGCCAGCCAATTGGGGAACCGGCTGGGGAAAACGGCATTGCTCGAACGCGTGCAGCAGATTCTGGCAACGTTACGGGCCGGCGCCGCACCGCTTGCACCAGGGTACGCCGGCGGCAACCTGCTCAATCTGCTGCTCCACCTTGGGGTTGATGTCGCCCGCCTTGATTTCTCACAGATCAGCGTCCGCCAGGTTTATCTGCGCGGCAGGTATGTGCCGGGTCTCAATTTGACCGGCGCCGATCTCACCGGCGCGGCCTTTACCTACATCTTTGGCAATATCCATGGGCTGCGCTTTCGCCCACAGGGAGAATTGTTGGTCTTTGGCAGCAGTGAGGGGATGATGCGCCTGTGGCAGGCGAGCGATGGCGCGCTACTGTATGCCACCCCCCTGCTTGACCCGGCTTATCTTTTTATTTTTATGGATGACGATAGCCAGGTCGTGGCGATGAGCAGGGGAAACCATGTACTGGTCGTTGTCGATGTTACCAGCGCCCGCCTGCTGCATACCTTCTCCCGACATCACAGCCCCATCTGGCGAGTAGTCTTCAGCAGGGGCAGTCAGTGGGCAGCCAGCGGCGATGCGAGTGGCCAGGTTTATCTGTGGGCGACCGAAGGGGGCGAGCCGATGTACAGCCTACGCGGTCATCAGCAACCGATCAGCGCGTTGGCTTTTGCGCCCGACGGGAGCTTGCTTGCTAGCGCCGATGTGGCGGGGAATATCTGTCTGTGGCAGATGGCGGATGGTACACTGCGACACAGCTTTCAAGGACATGCCGAGGAAGTGGTGATGCTTCAGTTTGCGCTGGGTGGCGCCATCCTCGCTTCGGCAAGCAACGACCATACGGTGCGCCTGTGGGATGTACAGGCGCCTACAATGGCCAATCCGCGCCATCTGCTGGCGCGCCACACCCAGCCGGTGCTCTGGCTGGCGGTCAGCCCCAATGGCGAACGCTTGGCCAGCGGCGGCAATGACAACTTTATCGTCCTGTGGGATGCCGTGGGCGGCCAGGCGCTCCACATCCTGGCCGATCACGCCGCGCCTTTGAACGGACTGGCCTTTAGCCAGGATAGCGGACAACTGGCGGCGCTTGACACCAATGAGACGATTAGCGTGTGGGACGTAAGCAGCGGGCAACGGCTGGATTCCTACCGCATCCATCAGGGCGGAATCCAAGCGGTCGCCATCCCCCCCGATGGTCGCCACCTGCTTTCTGGTGGGATGGATTGGGCCGTCTATCTTTGGGATATCAGCAACCCAGCCGCGGCCCGGTTGATCAACCGCCTGGCTGGTCATCAACAGCGCGTCATGGCCGTTGCTTTTAGCAGCGATGGCAGCGCGGCGGTGAGTGGGGACCAGAGCGGTGAGATTCGGCTCTGGAACCTGCGCGATGCGACCAGCCGCACCCTCCGCGGGCACAAAGGCGGGATTGCGGCCCTGGACTGTAGTCCCGATCAGCGGCATCTCGTCAGTGCCGGCGACGACGGCATTCTTTGCGTGTGGGATCTGCGCCATGCTGTGCAAACGTTGGTGCTGCGCGGCCACACGAACTGCGTCCGCTGCTGCGCTTTCAGCCCCGCATCCACTCCAGGGGGAACCCCGCAATGGGTCGCCAGCGGCAGCATGGATCGCACGGTGCGCCTCTGGGATGCCAAGAGTGGTCAACTGCGCCACACGCTCCATCGTCACACCAACATGGTGCAACAGGTGCGCTTTAGCCCCGACGGCGCCACCTGGTGAGCAGCAGCTATGACGAAAGCTATTGTCTCTGGGATGTGACCAGCGGCGATCTGCTGGCACAGTGGCCGACGCAGAATACCACCTATCTTGCCCTGGCCATCCACCCCAACGGCACAATCATGGCGGCGGGCGGGCGCGACTCTGTAACTCGTCTGGTGGAAATCGCAAGCGGGCGCGTGATCGAGGAACTGCACGGTCATCAGCGCACCGTCGAATCGATCAGCCTGTGTCCGATCGCCACGGGCGACCCCGCAACCGATGCACAGATGCTCGTTACCGCCGGGCATGACGAAACGATCAAGCTTTGGGCGTTGCCGGTAGCCGGAGCGTCACCCGATACGACTACCTGTCTGGCCACCTTGCGAGCGCCCGGACCCTATGCCGGCATGAACATCTCTGGCGCCACGGGCATCAGCGAGGCGCAAAAGGCGGCGCTCAAGGCGTTGGGCGCGGTAGAGGAGTGACGGGATGACTTCGACAAGCTCAGTCATCCCGTCATCCCTCTACCCTGTCATGCTTTCTGTTTTCTCGGTTGATCAGCGGCAAGAAAATCTGCCTGACCACCTGCACATTGGCGTTTTGTGTTGCACTCCCGTAGCCCAATGTTGAATCCGGATACAGCAAAGAGAAGGCAGAACAAGCCTGGCAAGAAGAAGGTCTAGCCGGCTATTTACGCTATCAAGCACCGGTTGAAGTGCATGCAGTTGAGCGCATTCTACAGGAGCAGAGCGATGGTATGATTGTGCTTGGCTCCACACAGATAGTGCTTCCCGATGAGAATCTGGCAATACGTCTGCAACAAGCGTTGCAACCATTTCCCACGCGTGTTCTGCTCCTACCCACACCGGATATGGAGGAATCTGTACGCCTGTTGGACGAACGTGAAGATGCACTATGAGGGTTTGGAAATAAATGAACTTTAGCGCCTTAGCCACCCATGTAGTCTATACAGAGCACCAAACGCCGGAGCAGACCTGCGCGGCAATCGTACGTCTCTCCTTTTGAATAGCAAACTTTTAATTCATCGAACATTCGTGCTACAATAGCGACCAAAAACAGCGCAATGGATTACAATTATGGCCGAACCTGTTATTCTGCTCGACGACCTGTCCAAAACCTATCTCGTTCCCGAGCGCGATGCCGGCGTCATGGCTGCGGCGCGTAGCCTGGTGCGGCGGCGTCATCGTGAAATTAAAGCAGTGGACCATGTTAGTTTTACTGTAGAGCCAGGCGAAGTGGTTGGCTTTCTGGGCCCGAATGGCGCCGGCAAGACGACGACGCTCAAAATGCTCTCCGGTCTGCTGCATCCCACGTCTGGCGTGGGCCGCGTACTGGATTATGAACCGTGGCAGCGTCAGCGCGACTTTCTGAAGGCGATCACGCTGGTCATGGGGCAGCGCAACCAGCTCAATTGGGACATCCCGGCCAGCGATTCGTTCGAGCTGAACCGGGTGATCTACCGCGTGCCGCCAGCGCAATATCGGCAGACGCTGGATGAGCTGACCGCCCTGCTGGAGCTGGCGCCGCTGGTCAGCAAACCGGTGCGCAACCTGTCGCTGGGCGAGCGCATGAAGTGTGAAATTGCCGCCGCATTGCTGCATCGCCCGCGCGTGCTCTTTTTGGATGAGCCGACCATTGGGCTGGACGTGACGGCGCAGCGCCGCATCCGCGAATTTATTCGCGAATACAACCGCCGCCACAACGCCACCATCCTGCTGACCAGCCACTACATGGCCGATGTGGAGGCGCTCTGCAAGCGCGTCGTCGTGATCCACCACGGCCGCATCCTCTTTGACGGCCCGCTGACCGAGCTGGTCAAGCGCTTTTCACCGCACAAAACAATTTCAGTCGAATTGGAACACCCCATTGAGTCAAACCACTATGCCGATTTTGGTGAAGTGGTGGCGCAGGAGGATGGCCGCGTTATGCTGCGCGTACCCAAAGCGGATACGGCCAAAGTGGCCGGTCGTCTGCTGGCCGCGCTGCCGGTCAGCGATTTGACCATCGAAGACCCGCCCATCGAGGAGGTGATCGAGCAGGTCTTTGCGCAGGAGGTTGAAGCGTAATGCGCGCCATTGCCGAAGTATACGCGGCGCAGTTGCGCACTTCGCTGGCCGTGCAGTTTCAATATCGGGCGTCGCTGGCCATTTGGATGATCGGGCGAGTGGTGCAGCCGCTGATTTACCTGGTGGTGTGGACGACCATTGCGCGGGCGCGCGGGGGCGAGGTCAATGGCTATGATGTAGGAGGCTTTGCCGCCTATTTCATTATGCAGATGATCGTGTCGCAGGCCACCTTTAGCTGGATCATGTGGGAGTATGATTACACCATTCGCACGGGGCAGTTCAACTTTAAGCTGCTGCGCCCCATCCACCCCATCCACGCCGATGTGGCCGACAATCTGGCCTACAAAATCCTGACGCTGGTGATTCTGATTCCGGCGGCGCTCTTTCTGGCCTGGCTCTTTCCGCCCACCTTCAACCCGCGGCTTTGGAGCATTTTGGCCGGGGTGCTGGCTATTGGATTGGCCTTTGTGGTGCGCTTTACGCTGGAATGGACGCTGGCCATGGCCGCGCTGTGGACCAATCGGGTAAGCGCTATCAACCAGACTTACGAGATTGTTCTAATTTTCCTGTCGGGCAACTTTGCCCCGCTGGCCGTCATGCCGGGCTGGATTCAAGTATTGGCCGATTTTCTGCCCTTCCGCTGGCTCATTGCCTTCCCCATCGAATTAATGCTGGGGCGGCTGTCGCCCACCGAAGCGCTGATCGGCTGGCGCGAGATCTTCTGGCTGGTGGCGGCGCAGGTGCTGCTGTCGTTTGTGTGGCGGGCGGGGGTGAAGCAATATGCGGCGGTGGGCTCTTAATCTGAAGGGGTGAAAGGGAGAAAGGGAGCAGGGGAGACATTCCAGGCTCCCTTTCCCCCCTTCCCCCTTTCTCCCTTTCTCTGGACAAATCATGAACCAACTACGCATCCTCTGGACCTTCTTCCGCCTGGGCGCCATGAACGAGCTGGCGTATCGGGTCAATTTTTATACGCAGCTTTTTCAGGCGGTGATGGCGCTGGTGCTGTCGCTGGGCGGGCTGGCCATTGTGTTTAATCAGACCGACACGCTGGCGGGTTGGCGGCCGGCGGAGCTGATCGCGCTGGTGGGCATCTACATTCTGGTGGGCGGGCTGATCAACTTGATGATCCAGCCCAGTATGCAGCGCTTTATGGAAGACATCCGCATGGGGACGCTCGACTTTATGATCCTCAAGCCGGCGGACGCCCAATTTTTGGTCAGCGTGCGCCAGATTGAGATTTGGAAGCTGATCGACATCCTCATGGGGCTGGCGATCTTGGTGATCGCGCTGGCGCGGCTGGGTGCGCAGTTGGGCGTGATGCAGGCGCTGGCCTTTGGCGTGGCTCTGCTGGCCGGCGCCACCATTGTCTACAGCTTCTGGATGATGCTGGCGACCTCTGCCTTCTGGTTTGTCAAAACCGAAAACATCCTCGTCATTTTTCAATCCATGTATCAAGCCGGACGCTGGCCCATCACCATCTATCCGGGCTGGCTGCAGGCCATCCTCACCTTTTTGGTGCCGATTGCCTTTGCCGTCACCGTACCCGCCCAAGCGCTGACCGGTCGCTTGACTGGCCCAACGCTGCTGCTAGCGGTAGTGGTGGCTGCGGTGCTCTTTGTCATTGCGCGCTGGTTTTGGCGTTTTGGAATTCGGTTTTGCAGGGCGTCGGCATGATGGAAAGCGTTGAAAGGATGACAAGATGAAGGGGTTGACAAGATGAAGGGGTGATGATCACCCTTTCACCTTATCACCCTTCCACCTGTCGCAAACAAATCGGCATAAACTCTATTCTCTTGGCCCTCCGCACATTCATGGATGCGTAGCGAGAAATCAAAATCTGTATGATTCGCCGTGGCGCCGGTCACGCGAATCGCTTTGCCGAGAAAATCGGGGTACGATTGTAGCTTCGCCGCCGATTGCACCACCTGCTGCCAATTCCCCAACTTGTTTTTGAAATACCCCACCGTCACCAATTCGCTGACAAGGACAAATTCTCTCCTTTCGAACGAATAGCGTTGACGCACGCGCACGCCATTCTGCGCGCCGGTGGCGCCATCAAATTCATAGAATCGTTGCACGGGCAGCTCGTGCAGACAGTAGTCGCGGGCGGCAGTTTTCGGTTGCGTGAAAGTCGGTTCAGTGCGCAAAATGATGGCAAGCGCGGCGATGATACAAACACGGTAAAGCCAGAACGTAAATTTCATAAAAGTCTCCCCAAGCGTGAACAATCGGCCATGCCGCAGCGCGCGTTCAATAGTAGGCATCTGGCCACAGCGGGTGGCCATCCCAGCATCAAGCAACGGTCACGCAGGCGTTGGCGCAACGCGAGTACAGCAGAGGACCTGATTCAATTTTGAACAGTGCATCAATGGATGAGTATTGAGCTATGTCGTAGGTGAAGTTTGTAGCGGAGAGACTTCAGTGGACTATGATTTTGGGCGGTCTTTCTCCAACATGCGAGAACATAGATTTGGCATTCAATACTCCGGTGGCGCAGCGTGTGTCACAACAGGAAATGGGGTTAGGGCAACTAGGATAGCGCAAAATTCCAGCTTTGTTCATTACATTTTAATTACGATTTTGCTGGCGCGGAATGCGGCAAGTTGATTGAGCGATTAAAGACATTCACCATTTTTCCGAGGTGGCTGGGCAGGAAGCTGGCGCGTTAGAATTTCAGCCGTGTCTGAAATTTGGGCTTCAAATAGTACCTTTGGGGGATTGAAAGTTACCGAAGTTATAAGGTACGCTAGACTCGCAATCCGCAAATTTTACGGTCATGCCCCTCCGCCAAGACAACGGCAGCCACATGACCAGGTACTCTTAGAAAAACCGAGGTATATATGCCCCAATGTCGCTCCATTTTCTCATCAAGGCGCAACCTGTGTCGGCTGCACACCATCCTCCACACGCTCACCGTGGCCGCGCTGCTGGCCGGATTGATCCCGCCGCCGGTAATGACAAGCCTGGCCGCCGCCCTGCCCGAGCCGCTGGCCGCACCGGCGACTGACCTGGCGGAAGCCGCGACTGCGCTGCTGCCGGACCCAGCCACGGCGCAAGCCGCCGCGCTGGAAACGGTCGCCGGTGCGCCCGTGGCGGCGCCGGTGGCCCAGACAATCGATCCCGCCGGCGTCCTCACCGTCACCAAGACGGTGGACTGGAACGGCAACACGCCGAATGCTGGTCAGCAATTTGCTTTCACGATTACCGGCCCCAATGGCTTCACGCCCATCAACGACACCATTACCGACGGCGGCGTGATGACCTACAGCATGCCGCTGGGCGTCTACACCGTGACCGAGAGCGCGCCGGGGGCGGGCTGGGTGACAACCTATACGGTGGACGCGCTGGCTTCCGGCAGCAGCGGCGTGGTCAACTTGGCGCCGGCGTCCAGTGTGGCGCCAGTGGCGGCCGGGCCGATCAGCGGCAATGTCTTCCGCGACTTCAATGCGGATGGCGTGGACGCCGGGACGGGTGAGCCCGGCGTGGCCGGCGTGACCGTGACCGTATACGATCCCGATGGGGTGGCGCGCGGCAGCGCCACGACCGATGCCAACGGCAATTATACAATCACCCCCACCGGCGCCGGTCCGTATCGCGTGGTGTTCAGCAACCTGCCGGCGGGTTACTACCCGACCAAACGGGGCGCGGGCAACGGCACGAGCACCCAGTTTGTGACGACGGCGGGCGGCGCCAGTAATATCAATTTCGGCATCAACGACCCGGTGGACTATAGCCAGCCCAATCCGACGCTGGTCACACCTTTCTATATCAACGGCGCCACCAACACGACGGCCCCGACCCAGGCGCTGGTCGCGTTTGCCTATAATTCGTCGGGCGCCACACCGGCCCCCACAGTTCTGGCTACCAAAGCGCAGATCGGTTCCACCTGGGGGGTGGCCTACGCTCGTTCGACCGGCAAGATCTATGCCGCGGCCTTCCTCAAGCGCCATGTGGGTGTCGGGCCGAATGGACTGGGCGCCATCTATGTCGTGCCGGCCAGCGGCGGTACACCGACTTTGTTTGCCGACCTGGCGGCGCTGGGCGCCAACGTGGGGAGCGTGCTTTCCAACAGCGCGCGCGGTCTGGGGGCGCCAACCGCACCCAACAACGACCCCTCGACCTTTGACCAGATCGGCAAGGTCGGGTTGGGCGACATTGACATCGCCGATGACGAGCGTACGCTGTACGTGGTCAGCCTCAATGACCAGACGCTCTATGCCCTCAACGTGCCGGATGGCACCCTGGCGGGCAGCTATCCCATCCCCGACCCCGGCTGTGTCGGCGGTGCGTGGCGGCCCTTTGCCGCCAAATACAAGGGGGGCGCCCTCTATGTCGGCGGCGTCTGTGATGCCCAAAGCTCGCAGAGTGCAGCTAATCTACAGGCCTATATCTATCGCTTTACGCCCGGTCCCAACACTTTTACCCAGGTGTTGACCTTTGCGCTCAATTATCCCAAGGGGCTCGTTTGGTATCTAGCCTCGGTCAGAGGCTGGTATCCGTGGACCAGCACCTTTTATTCAATATTTTACGGCGGGGGCTATAGAGCTATGCATCCGCAACCAATCTTGTCCGATATCGAGTTCGATGTAGATGGCTCGCTGATTATCGGCATTATGGATCGGATGGGAAATCAGGCGGGCACCTTTAACTATGGGCTCACGGGAACGACGCTCTATTATACGATGATTGGTGGCGACATTCTGCGCGCCTATAATAACAATGGCGCCTATGTCTTGGAAAACAACGGTACGGCTGGTGCGCTTACCACGACGGGCGCCGGCAACGGGCAAGGCCCCGGCGGTGGCGAGTTCTATGTGGGCGATTTTCTTAGCAACTCTAGCGGCTCCACAACATTTCACCATGAAACCTCCATGGGGGCGCTGGCGCGCAAGCCCGGCAGTGGTGAGGTTGCAATGCCAGGTGTGGGTCCTGTTAATTCTGATACAGGTGGCATCTACTGGCTCAGCAACACCACTGGGAAGAAGCTCCGCGGCTATCAAATGTATGTTTTGACCGGCACCAGCCCACGGTACAGCCCAGCATACTTCGTCAAAGCCAATGGTCTGGGCGACCTGGAACTGCTGCTGGACCCGGCCCCCATCGAAATCGGCAACCGGGTGTGGGATGATCTCAACGGCAACGGCGTGCAGGATGCCGGCGAACCGGGGCTCAATGGGCTGACCGTCACGCTGCAAACGCCCACCGGCAGCAGCACGACAACGACCAGCGGTGACGGCAACTATTCCTTCAACGTCAATGCTTACACCCCTTATACCATTACGGTGGCAACCCCGGCGGGCTATCAACTGACGCTGGCCAATACCGCCGCCCTCGACGCCGCCAACCTGACCAGC
>JAWKON010000082.1:0-33177 GCA_041391125.1 Caldilineaceae bacterium | reverse complement strand
CCTTATCAAAGCCTTTACTGGCGCGATTGCAGAAAAGCCACTAGCTCATCCACCTCAGCCGGCTGAAGGACGCCCGCAAAGGCCGGCATGTTCTTGCCCCCGTTGAGGATACGCGTGGTGAGCTGCGCGGCATCCAGCCGCCGTCCCACCGAAGTCAAGTCTGGCCCGCGGCGACCGCCCAGCTTGGCCACGCGGTGGCAATTCTGACAGCCTTTTTTGTGAAACAGATCGGCGCCCGTGGCAACCGGTCCACTGGCTGCACCCACTACGTCAGCAGGCAATGGCTCGGGATGAAAATCAGGCGACCAGGGCGCCTGCTCCCCGGCCACCCACAGCGTGCCTATCATCACCACCACCAGCAGCACCGTGGCCACGGCCCACGGGCGGCGTTGTGGCGCCCGCTCGCCGTGATTGGAAAGAAAGGGTATGGCCAGCAGGAGCAGCACGCCCACCAACGGCGTCAACAAAATCACCCAATTCTCCCAGGCGGGTGGAATCAGCGCCAGCACGGCAAAATACCAGAGCAGATACCAGTCTGGCCGCGGATAGGCTTCGATAATGCTGGGGTCGGGCGGCTTGTCCAGCGCTGGCGGCCCCACGATGAGCGCCAGCAGAAAGATGATCACCACCACGCTGGCGCCAAAAAGCACGTCGCGCCAGGCTGCATCGGGCCAAAAGGGCACGCCTTCTCTGGCCAGCAGTTCGTGATACCACTGGCGATAGGTGGTGGGATGCACCGGTCGCCCGGCGCGCGGCATTTCAGAGATGCCGTTGCGAATGACCAGATAGAGATGAAAGCCCACCAGGGCAAAGACCAGCGCCGGGATAAAAAATACGTGAAAAGCAAAAAAGCGGCTCAACGTGGCCCCGCCAATGGTTTCACCGGCCAGAATAAACTGGGCCGCCTTCTCCCCAATGAAGGGCGCGCGCGCCGCCTGTTCCGCCCCCACCACCACCGACCAGACTGCGTTCTGGTCCCAGCGCAGCAGTTGCCCCGTAAAGCCCATGCCCAGCGTCAAAAAGAGCAGGATTACGCCGCTGAGCCAGTTGGCCTCGCGCGGGAACTTGTACGAGCCGTGCAAAAACGTTTGGCCGGCGTGAATGCCAATCAGCACCACCATGGCAGAGGCGCCATAAAAGTGCATCCCGCGCATGAGGCTGCCAAAGGGCGCATCGTTGGTGATAAAGTTGAGGCTGGCGTAGGCGTCGCCCGCCGAAGAGACATAGGTGGTGGCTAGCGCGATGCCCGTCACCACCTGCACAATAAAGGCGGTCAGCGTGGCGCTGCCAAAAACATAGGCCCAGCGGGCGTCGGCGGGTACCGGGTGGCGCAGAATGGGTTCCACAACTTCTGTAAGGCCGGTGCGGTCGTCGATCACCGCCCATGCCCGTTTGAAGAAACCGGTAAAGGTATCCAGCGACATCTCACGCCCCTTCCACCGGCAGCGCCGTAGTCTCGATCTCCACGCGGCCACTGCGGATGCGCACGGGATACTGTTTGAGCGGGCGCGGCGGCGGTCCGGCAGCCACCGAACCATCCCGATTGTAGACGCCGCCGTGACAGGGGCACATAAAGAGGCTGGCGTCGGGCAGCCAGGTCACAGGGCAACCCAGGTGCGAACAGTTGACGGCAAAGGCGGTGAAGCCCTCCTGGCTTTCGCGGCGCAACCAGGCCGCGGTCTTGGCCGTTACGCCCGCCCAGGGCAAGGGGGATGCATCTTCCAACGTGACATCTGTGGTGGCGCCAATGGCAAAGTCGTCCAGCGCGCCCACGTCGCGCCAGATGCGCGGCTTGGTGCGCAGCAGCGGAGCCAGCAAAAAGCCCACCATGGGCGCCGCCACTAGCGCCGCGCTGACGCCGCCGGCCCACAGGCTCATGCGCTCCAAAAAGCAGCGGCGATTCAGCAAATTGGGCGACGGCGTTTGATTGGGTTCAATGGGTGTCTGCGGCGTCATGTGCGTCCTCTCGAAACCATAGGGTGAGCGCCAGACCAATCAACCCGGCGCCCACCACCGAAATAATCCAGGTGGTGGCCAGCCCCCACAGCACGAAGATGATGCCCAGCGCCAGCGTGGCCGGGGCATACGTGGCATGCGGGATCTGTTGGCTGACCGCAGACCAAGTGGTGCAATCCTTTTGCTCGGCAGGCGTCAAGTCATAGAGCGGGCGGTGGCTGCGAATGGGCGGCACGCGCTCGAAATTGTGGACCGGCGGCGGCGAGCTGGTGGCCCATTCCAGCGTCCAGCCTTGCCAGGGGTTGTCGCCCGCCACGGCGCCGCGCCGCCAGCTCACCACCAGATTCCACACAAAGACAAGCACCGAAACAGCCAGAATATAGGCCCCAATAGTCGAAATGAGATTGAGAAGCGCCCAGCCCGGCATGTCCGCCGGATAGGTGTAGACGCGGCGCGGCATGCCCATGAGGCCCAGAAAGTGCTGCACCATAAAGGTGGTGTTAAAGCCCACAAAAGTGAGCCAGAAATGCCGCTGGCCCAGCCGCTCGGAGAGCAGCCGCCCCGTCATTTTGGGGAACCAATAATAGGTGGCGGCATAGATGGCAAAGAGCGTGCCGCCAAAGAGCACGTAGTGCATGTGGGCCACCACGTAATAGGTGTCGGTGGTCTGCCAATCGATGGGCGCCACGGCAAAGCTGACGCCGCTCAAACCGCCAATGGTGAAGAGAATCAAAAAGCTGGTGGCAAAGAGCATGGCCGTGGTAAAGCGGATGGCGCCGCCCCACATGGTGGCCAGCCAGTTGAAAATTTTGACGCCCGTGGGCACGGCGATCAACATGCTGGCCAGGGCGAAAAAGATATTGAATATCCTGGGCAGCCCCACGGCAAACATGTGATGCGCCCACACCAGATAGCTCAACACCATAATGGCCACCGTGGAAGCCGCCACAAAGGCATAACCGAAGATGGGCTTGCGCGAGAAGACCGGGATAATCTCCGAGATCATGCCAAAGGCGGGCAGCACCATAATGTAGACTTCGGGGTGGCCAAAAGCCCAAAAAAGATGCTGCCAGAGCAGCGGGTCGCCGCCGCTGGCAGCATCAAAAAAGCGCATGTCGAAGCGGCGCTCCACAAAGAGCATGATCAGCGAGGCGTTGAGCAGCGACAGCGCCCCCAGAATCAACACCGCGTTGACAGAGTTCATCCACACAAAGAGCGGCAGCCGCGTGAGCTTCATGCCCGGCGCGCGTAAAAAGATCACGGTGGCCAGAAAGTTGACGCCCGCCAGAATCGTGCCGATGCCCGTACCAAAGAGGGCCAGCGACCAATAGTCCAGGCCGGAACTGGTGCTGTAGGCGCGTTGACTCAGCGGCACGTAGCTGAACCAGCCCGCCGCCGGTGCGCCGCCCGCCAAAAAGCTAAAGTAGAGCAGCAGCCCACCAAAGAGCAGCAGCCAGAAGCTCAGCGCATTGACCCGCGGGAAGAGCATATCGCGGGCGCCGATCATCAGCGGCACGAAATAGGTGGCAAAGCCGATGAGCATGGGCATCACCACCAAAAAGATCATGGTCGTGCCGTGCATAGTAAAGAGTTCGTTGTAGGCTTCGGGCGAGAGCAGCGTGCTTTCCGGGCGGGCAAGCTGGGTGCGCAGCAGCAGCGCCTCAATGCCGCCCAGCGCAAAAAAGAAGAGCGTGGTGATCAGATACATAATGCCGATCTGCTTGTGGTCGACCGAGGCGATCCAGCTCAGCAGGCCGTTGTCCGCGCGCAGGCGCGGCAGCGGGACGTCCGATTCGGGCGCCAGCGGCATGTGGCTCATTGCAGCGTCTCCAAGTAGGCGGCCAGTTGCTCCACTTCGATATCGGTCAAGTGTAGATTGGGCATAAGCGTGCCGGGTTTTAATTTGTGCGGCGCTTTGAGCCAGGCCCGCAAATTCTCGGGCGTATTAGCCAGCAGCCCCGCCGCCAACATGGCCCGCGACCCCACATGCGTTAGGTCCGGCCCCACGCGCGCCTGTGCATCTGTACCCGCAATGGCGTGACAGTTGACGCAGGTGCGCTCGTGAAACAATTGCGCCGCCGCCGCCGGGTGCCGGCCGTGGGAACGGGGGGCGATTGGGCCTGCTGGTCCAGCCACTGTTGATATTCAGCTGGGGGTGAGCGGTCAAGCGCAGCCGCATCCAGGCGTGCTGGGCGCCGCAAAATTCAGCGCAGGCGCCGCTGTAGACGCCGGGCTCCGCCACTTCCAGCCACAGCCAGCGCGTCTGGCCGGGGATCATGTCCACCTTGCGCGCCAATTGGGGCAGCCAGAAGCTGTGCAGCACATCGGCCGCTGCGAGTTGCAGCAGCAGGCGCTGCCCCGCCGGCGCGTGGATCTCGTTGGCCGTCATCACGCCGGCTTGGGGATATTCGATCTCCCACCACCACTGGTGGCCGGTGATGATCAGGTCGGGCGTGGCGTTGGCGGGCGGGGCGGGGTCCACCAGATCCATGGCGGCCACCGTGCGCACCGCCACAAAAGCCAAAATGAGTAGGGGGATGAGCGTCCAGCCGATTTCCAGCGGCAGGTTGCCCTCAATCTGGCGCGGCTCCGCATTATCCCCCTTGTGTCGATAGCGCCAGGCGCTCCAGATCACGCCCAGGGTGACAAGCACAAAGATGACGGCAGCAATCCAAGCAATCAAGTTGAACAGCTCGGCCATGACCGCCGATTGGGGTGAGGCTGTGTCGAATGGGAACATGGTTTGTTGTGATGATGTTGGTCTCGATGAAGATGACAAGATGAAAGGATGAGGAGATGAATTTCATCCTTTCATCTTGTCATCCTTTCATCTTGTCATCCTTTCATCCCTCACGGCCCCCAAGAGCCGACGGGATAAACCGTCGGTTGGGCGTCCGATTGCGCCCACGCGTTCAGAACGGGCATGACGACGCGCCAGGCCACTTCTACCTGGTCGCCGCGCATAAAGAGGGTGGCGTCGCGCTGGATCACGTCGAGCAGCAGCGTTTCGTACGCTTCTGGAATGGGCTTCTGGGCAAAATCTTCACTGTAGCGGAAGTTCATATCTACCGGCTTGAGCAGCAGTTCCGGCCCTGGTTCTTTGGCCAACATGCAAATGTCGATGCCTTCATCGGGCTGGATCTGAATGTGCAGCTCGTTGGGCTGCCAGTGCGGCGCCGCCGTGGCCGGAAAAGCGCGGTGGGGCACGGCGCGAAATTTGATGTTGGCCAGCGACACTTTTTCCTTGAGCGCCTTGCCCGTGCGCAGCACAAAAGGGACACCATGCCAACGCCAGTTATCCAAGTGCAGGGTGAGTTGGGCAAAGGTCTCGGTGGTGGAGGACGGATTCACGTCCGGCTCTTGCCGATAGCCTTCGTATTGGCCGCGCAGGGCCAGCTTGTCCACCTGCTCCGGCGCAATGGGGCGGATGGCGCGCAGGACTTCCACCTTTTTGTCGCGGATTTCGTCGGCGGCAAAGACAATGGGCGGTTCCATGCCGATCAGGCAGAGGATTTGCAGCAGGTGATTTTGGATCATGTCGCGCACGGCGCCGGCATGGTCGTAGTAGCCGCCGCGATGTTCCACGCCCACGGCCTCGGCCACGGTGATCTCCACGCGCTCAATGCTGGTGCGATTCCAGAGCGGCTCGAAGATGGCGTTGGCAAAGCGCAGGGCCAGGATGTTCTGCACCGTCTCTTTGCCCAAATAGTGATCGATGCGGTAGATCTGCTGTTCGGCAAAGGTCTGCGTCAGCATCGCATTGAGGGCGCGGGCTGAATCCAGGTCGCGGCCAAAGGGCTTTTCCACCACGATGGAAGCATGGTCGCGGTCATCCGCTAGCCCGGCCGCGCCGAGACCTTCAACCACCATCTGAATCAGCGTGGGTGAGATGGCCAGATAGAAGACCACATTGGGCGGCTGCGGCCACTGTTGCCCCAAGGCGGCGATGCGCTCAGCCAGGTTGGCAAAAGTAGATGCGGCGCCAAAATCGGCCGACACATATTCCAGATGGGCGGCAAAGTCGGCCCATCGGGCGTCAGCAGTTTTACCCTGGCGTGAAAATTGGTCGATGCCTTCACGGATATGCTGACTGAATTCATCCGGGCTAAATTCGCGGCGGTCGATGCCGGCAATGACAAAATTGGACGGCAGCCAGCCGTCCAGCCAGAGGTTGTAGAGCGCGGGCAGCAATTTGCGCCAGGTCAGGTCGCCGCCAGCGCCGAAAATGACAAAAAGGGTGGGGGGTGGAGGGGAAGGGTTGTCTATTGCGTCCATGGGGTCATTCTAACGGATTTTTGCTTCCCATTCAAGTTTAGTACAGATTGTCACGCCGAGGGTGTACACCTGTCCGAAAGACCAGGTCTTCTGCTAGTCCATCGACCCCCATCATTGTGTACCATCGCCTGATCTTGCCGCTCCCATTCACCGGTACAATAGAGACAGGGGATAAACGATGTCAGTGTGAAGAGTCAATGTCGTTAAGTTAGCAGTGATCAGTGCGCAGTTTTCAGTGTCCAGTCTGGAAGTTTGCCCTGGGAACTGCGCACTGTTTACTTTGACACCAACATCCTTAACTTAATGACATTAGGGAGGCAGTGGATCGTGATTACAAAAACCTACGACATAGAGGGCAAACGCGCCTGCCTCGAAGTCACCTTTACGATTCCCAACCGGGTTTGGGCAGATACGATTCATCTAGTGGGCGACTTTAATGATTGGAATCGCACATCGCACCCGTTTCAGCGCACTGATGATGGCCACTGGACAATTACGCTCTGTCTACCTGTAGGCAAGGTGTATCAGTTTCGCTATTTGTGTAATGGCCGCGACTGGATGAACGATGGCGCCGCCGATGGCTACGTACCCAATCCGCACGGTTGTGAAAACTGTTTACTCATTGCACAAAAGGACTTTGAGCCCCATGTGGCGTAGTGGATGTTTGAACCGGTAGAAAGTTTTTGGCGGCCAAGCATCATAAAAGAAAGGAAATAACCGTGAACACATTTCACTCCGATGGAGAAGCGCTGCAAGCGCTCAACGACGTCAAACAAAATTGGGCAATGCGTGAAGATGCCGCGATCTATCTAGGCAGTCATCCCACGCCGGTTAATTTAGAGCGGCTGGTTGAAGCATTAGAAGATGACAGCTTTGGCGTACGTTGGACGGCGGGCGTTGCGCTGGCTAGTGCAGGAGACGCCGCCTTGGAACCACTGCTGCGTGCGCTGAGTCAGCGCTCAAGCGCGTGGCTGCGCGAGGGCGCGCATCACATATTTTACTATTCGGCTAACGAACATGTATCCCAGCAAACGACGGATCTGCTCAAAGCTATGCGCGGACCGGCATCTGACGTGGCCACCATGAGCTTGGCCGGTAAATTGTTGCGGCAAGTAAAACATTAATTTGAATGATCGGCGCATATGCCTTCCTATTTGGCGTCCTTCCGATTTGTCTGGGCTTTTCCCGGCGCCAATCGGCACCCAATTGAGTGCAAAGTGGCTTGAAAGTATCAAAATTTTGTGGTTTAAGGAGACGAAACATGACGCAACAATCGATGGATACACCGATGCTCAACACATCGGGTGCATCTGTACACACCATTGAAGATCCGCCCATTGCCAAGGCACTGTTTGGCGCCACGCGCTGGGCCTGGCTTTGGCTGATCTTGCGGCTCTACGTGGGATATGAATGGGTGACGGCCGGTTGGGGCAAGGTCACTTCGCCCGCCTGGGTGGGCAGCCAGGCCGGAACGGCGCTTACTGGCTTTGTAAACGGCGCATTGGCCAAAACCGCTGGTGCGCACCCCGATGTGCAGGGCTGGTACGCCTGGTTTTTGCAGCAGATTGTGCTGCCCTATGCCGGTACGTGGAGCTTTCTGGTGGCGTGGGGCGAAGTGCTGGTGGGCGTGGCCCTGATCCTGGGTATCTTTACCGGCATCGCGGCCTTCTTTGGCAGCTTTATGAATGCCAACTATCTGCTGGCCGGCACGGTGAGCACCAATCCGATTCTGTTTGCGCTTGCCACCTGGCTGGTGTTGGCTTGGAAGACTGCCGGTTGGTGGGGGCTGGACCGCTGGGTGTTGCCAGCGCTCGGTACGCCTTGGCGACCAGGCTTGATTTTTCATTCACACGACCATACGAGCTGACGATAATTTCACGACGAGTTGGCCAGTTTGACAGCGGGCTTGTCCATGCGGCATAGCTGTCAAACTGGCCCATAATATCGGGAGGAAAACATGATTTCAGAAATGCATCAAAGTGCGGGAAACACGCTGGGGTTTCATATCAGTGGCAAACTAACCGACGCAGATTACAAAGAAGAAGACATTTTTTGTCCCCGAGCTTGAAAAAGCGGTGGCCCAATGGGGCAGCATCAACCTATTCCTGGAATTGGAAGATTTCAGGGCTGGGATGCTGCGCGATGTGGGGATGATTTCAAAGTGGGCCTGAAGTATCGTAACGCCCACAACGCATTGCGGTTGTGGGTGAGAAGCGCTGGGAAGATGGATGGCCAAATTCATAAATATTTTACTAAAGCCGAGGTCAAATATTTTGAACACGTTGCGACACAGGGCCTGGATCTGTGCGCGAACAAACGCGCAACGCATTGGTAAATGCCGCAACTGGATCTGGCGCAGCAGAGGAAGATACTAAATTATGAAACTACACACGAGTGAAATCGGCACCGGTATGGAAGCTACCCGTTAAATGGTTTGCGAAGCGCCACGGCCACTCAACTATGCGGTGGCCGGTTATGACCTTGACGAGGACAAAGTGGCCGCCTTGCAGACGGAGGCCGGGACGCGTGACATCCAGGGCGCGAAAATGGTAACCGATTTTGTGGCGCTCTTGCGCAGCCCGCGTGTGGTCATGCTGCTGGTGCCAGCGGGGAAGGCCGTGGATGCCGTCATGCGCGATCTGCTGCCCCATTTGGCGCCGGGCGATCTGATTATCGATGCCGGCAATTCAAACTTTTCCGACACCGATCTGCGCCAGAAAACATTGGCAACCCAAGGCATTCACTTCTTTGGCATGGGCGTGTCGGGCGGCGAAGATGGCGCCCGACACGGTCCCAGCATGATGCCCGGCGGCCCCCCAGAGGTGTACGAACGAGTGCGCCCGCTGCTGGAGGCGACGGCAGCCCATGTGCATGGCGAGCCGTGCGTTGCCTATTTGGGACCGGGGTCAGCCGGCCATTATGTGAAGATGGTGCACAATGGCATCGAATATGCCCTCATGGAGCTGATTGCCGAGAGCTACGATCTGCTGCATCGCGGCTGCGGATTTACCGAAAGCGAACTGGCCGCTGTGTACGCAGTCTGGAACCAGGGCGAATTGAACAGCTTTCTGCTGGAAATTACGGCGGACATCTTTCAAAAACGGGATGCGCAAACGCACAAGCCGCTCATTGACGAGATTCTGGACGCGGCCAAGCAGAAGGGGACGGGTAAGTGGACCTCGCAAGACGCCATGAATTTGGGCGCACCGACCCCGACAATTGATGCCGCCGTGGCCATGCGCAATCTCTCTGCGCTAAAAGACGAGCGCACAGCCGCCAGCCAAGTGTTGACCGGCCCCATGATCCACGCGCCGGCCGCGCGCGCCGAGTTTGTGGCCCAGCTTCACAACGCGCTCTATGCCGCCACGATCATCAGCTATGCCCAAGGGATGGCGCAGCTTAAAAGCGCCTCGGAGGCGTACGCCTATAACCTGGACCTGGCGACGGTGGCGCGCATCTGGCGCGGCGGCTGCATTATTCGGGCGGCCCTATTGGAAGATATGCGCCGGGCCTATGGCGACCAGCCCAACTTAGCCAACTTACTGCTAGACAAAAAATTGGGGCAGATTGTCATGGACCGCCAGGCCGATCTGCGCGCCGTTGTCTGTCAGGCAGCGGAAATGGGGCTCCCAGCGCCGGGGTTCATGGCCTCGTTGGCCTACTTTGACGGCTATCGCAGCGCCCGTCTGCCCGCCAATCTCATTCAGGCGCAGCGCGATGATTTTGGCGCCCATACCTACGAACGGATCGATCAAAAGGGCGTTTTTCATACCCAGTGGCAATAAGCCGAGCAATTGGCGGGCTTCGACAGGCTCAGCCCTCAAAGTCTAATTAGCTACGAGCAGGGAAACTCTTATGCGCGAGCAACCAAAAATCACAACGCTCTTTTTAGACATTGGCGGCGTTTTGTTGACCAATGGGTGGGACCACGAATCACGCCGGGCGCCGCCGAGCGCTTCAATCTCGATTATGCGGAGAGATGAACGACCGGCACCATCTGACTTTTGACACTTATGAAGAAGGCAAGCTGAGTTTGGATGACTATCTCAACCGGCTGGTCTTTTATGAGCCACGCCCCTTTGCGCGGGATGAATTCAAACGCTTCATGTGGGCCCAATCGCAGCCCTACCCCGATATGCTCGATTTTATCCCGCGTTTGAAGGCTGCCCATAAACTCAAAGTGGTGGTGGTGAGCAACGAGGGCCGCGAGCTGACCGTCTATCGAATAGCGACTTTCAAGCTGGATACGTTTGTCGACTGTTTTGTCTCATCCTGTTTTGTCCACATGCGCAAGCCGGATTTAGACATTTACCGGCTGGCGCTGGATGTGGTGCAGACGTCTCCCGAACAGGTCGTCTATCTGGATGACCGGGCCATGCTGGTCCAAGTGGCCACCAGCCTGGGCATCCACGGCATTCACCACAGCGATTACGCAACGACGCGCCAAGCATTGGCCGAGCTGGGGCTGGTTCTTAACTAAGAATAGACCGGGAATAGTATCGGAGATAGCCAACTTTGACCTGTTGCTTATTGCTGTATTGCTTATTGCTCTATTGCTCTTGAAGTGAGTAGTACAGCAATAAAGCAATAAAGCAATACAGCAATAAAGCAACAAATGTCCCTCCAATTTATTTCCGATAAACTTTACCGTATAGGAGCAAAAAATAATGACTTCACAAATAAATGGAAACCGACTGCTCATTGCTATGAGCAACCACCCAGCGGCGTTAGATTTGGTGCGGACAGTTGCCTGCAATCTATCCGAACCAAAGCAGGTACACATTACACTCATGCACTATTTGGCGCCGATTACCTGGGAACATGGCGGCGACGACAGTCCACAGGCCGAAGCCGAACGCCTGCGCATCGAAGAGATTGCGCGTGAGAATGAGGAATATGTGGAAGAAAAGGAAGATTGGTATTTCGACCATGCGCGCCAGCTTCTGGAAGAGGCCGGCGTCCCGGCAAAGCAGATCAAAACCTGCGAGCGCTGGGACGCAATGGATGCAGCCCATGCTGTATTGGATGAGCTGCGCAGCGGTAATTTCTCGACCGTAATCATTAGCCAACATCATCACAATTTGCTCGACAGCCTGCTGGGAACTTCGATGGCCGATTTTCTGCAAAAGCACGTTCAGAGCGAAATCGCTATCTGGCCCGTGCCGCAGCCCTAAAAGCCATCTACAAATTTCGGGGCTCTTTTGGATGTCATGTGCTTGACACGCTGGCTCGTCCCCTTTCGGGAAGCGGCTGCCACGGCGCTAGCCCGAGAGAAATGCTCTTTGCCGCTTCCCGGAAGGGGACCACACGAGATCCCGTTGAGCCATTCCGGTTATGCTCAACACAAAATAACCTAGAATGTAGGGAGCTGCATGATCGCTCAGATTGGTAAATTAATTAGCGGGACCGAGTGGAATCCCAATTCGGTCATGGGCGCAGTGGCCTATTTTGTCGTTTTCATGCTTATTGCGCTGATTGTGGCGCGCACGTTGCGCGCCGTTTTTACCCAGGCGCTGAAAAGAGATACCCATGGGCTCATTGACCGCACAACCACGCTCTTTGTGGCGCAGGTAACCCAGATCGTCGTTTACATTATTGCCTTTACACTTTATGCCCATGTTGTGCCCGTGCTCCATTCACTGGGGACAGCGTTACTCACTGGCGTCAGTGTTTCAGCGGTAGTCATTGGTCTGGCCGCCCAAAATACGCTGGCCAATTTTATTGCCGGTATCTCGCTTCTGCTTTATCGCCCCTTTAGCCTGGGCGATCTTGTGCAGATCAATGCCCCATCTGGCTTAGAAACCGGTGTGGTCAACAGCCTGACGCTGGGCTATACGGTTTTGAAAACATTTGATAATCGACACATTGTTGTCCCCAATAGCGTGATGGCCACCCAGATCACCATTAATTTGACCCGCGTTGATCCGCGCGCCATGACGGTTGTCCCCATCAACATCAGCTACGCGTCTGATGTGGAAAAGGCGCGTCAGATTTTGATCAGCCTGGCCCAGGCACACCCGCTGGTCCAACAAGTGGTGAGCTGCCCGTTGATTGCACTGGGAGACTCCACGGTGACCTTGAGCCTACGCGCATGGTGCGCCAATTCGGGTGATGCCACAGAGGTGGAATTTGCGCTGTACGAACAGATAATTGACCGCTATCGACAAGCGGGCATCGAAATGCCCTATCCATACAGCAACGTAATCTTACAATATGCGGCATCTTCACCGGCCGCGCCCGAAAACGATTCGTAAATCGGCTTAGCGCAAGCTGGTCGATAGAATAGTGATGTCTAATTTGCGTTCTTGACCAAATCACCCAAGGAGAAGATGACCATGCACACCAAACGGATTCTGGTCGTTGACGATGACCGCGCCATGCGGCGAGCGCTGACCATGAGCCTGACCAAGAGTGGCTATGATGTGCGGCCGGCCGAGACCGCCGAGAACGCATTTGCTCTTTTCGTGGATTGGCGGCCACACCTGGTCTTATTGGATATTGGGCTGCCCGGTATGGATGGCTTGGAAGCGCTGCGCCAACTGCGCCATCAAACCACAATTCCGGTCATCTTTGTCACCAGCCGCCGCCGCGAACTGGATGAAGTCATTGGCCTGGAAATGGGGGCGGATGACTATATTACCAAACCTTTTCATCTTGATGTGCTTTTGGCGCGCGTCAAGACCGCGTTGCGACGCATGGCCGCGTTGTCGACGGAGCCAGTAAAAACCCAACTTGCCGTGGGCGATCTCTTTATGGATCCACGCACCTTTCACGCCGCTTGCGGCAGGCAAACCCTTGACCTCACACCGAAAGAGTTTGAGCTACTCTTCTACTTGGCCAAACGCGCCGAAGAGGTGGTTCCCGTGGAGGATATTGTGACCAACGTCTGGGGCGAAGAATGGATTGGCGAGACCCAAACCGTCTACGTCCACATGCGTTGGCTGCGCCGGAAGGTGGAAGCGGACGCCGCCCACCCTCAACGGCTGCTCACCGTGCGCGGGCTCGGCTACAAATTTGTTCCGCAAGAGGCTGGGTAAGATGTGCAGAATAGACATCGTCGCAAATAGATAAAACCGAATGTTTTTATTGCTGTATTGCTTATTGCTTTCTCTGAGCGCAATAAGCAATACAGCAATAGATTGCCTTAACTTTTATTTCCGATAGTCACAAATTATCCCCCAATCAAGTGAGACCAAAAGCACATGTTACGCACACTCCAATCCCGCTTTGCGCTCAGCCATCTGCTGCCGGTTTTGCTTGTAATCCCCCTCATTGGTTTGAGCGCGCTCTACCTGGTGGAGACCCGCTATTTTCTGGATCAATTGGCTGCGGAGCTGGTGGTGCAAGGTTCGCTGATCGTCGAGCTAATTCAAAGCGATCAGGAGCTTTGGAGCGATCCACAGGCGGCCGATCAGCTCGTGAAGCGGCTGCAACCCAACATGCACGCCCGGGTAATGCTGCTCGACGGCGCGGGGCGTTTGCTCTCTTCCACGCTGGCGAATGATGAGACGCGCGTGGGCGAGGTGATTACTTCGACGGTGGTGGCCGACGCGCTCACCGGTGCGCCGGCCTGGCAGGCCAGCTATAGCCGCGGGCTGCACGAGCGCGTTGTGGATGTGGCCATGCCCGTCTTTAACGCGCAGACCCAAGTCATTGGGGTTGTGCGGCTCTCCCACGGCATGAGCGAGGTGCGCGCCCGCCTTTCCACCTTGCGTTGGGTGCTGATCGCGCCATTTCTGATGGGCATTGTGGTCGCCGTGGTGCTGGCGCTCTTTTTGGCCAACTCGCTGGCGCAACCGCTTTTGCGTTTGCGTCAGGCCATGTTGCATTGGGACACCCAACGTCCGCCCGAACCAATCCTAGAACATGGCCCCGAGCAGATTCGTGCGCTCATTGCCCAGTTTAACGTGATGGCCAGCCAGCTCTACGAATTGGAACGCGGACGCCGCCGCCTGCTGGCTTCGATTATCCATGAATTGGGGCGGCCGATTGGCGCCATTAAGCTGGCGGCTCAATACCTGATGCAATATCACGCTGACGACCCGGCAGCGGCAGCCGAAATGATTACTGACATCGATGATCAGACCAATCATTTACAGAGTATGCTGGACGATTTAGTCTTATTTGCCAATAGTGGTGAAGGCCGGTTTGATTTAGAGATTCAGCCGGTGGATGTGACGCCCATTCTGAATACGCAACTGGATCTGCTGGCGCTCAAGGTGGCCGCCAAGCAGATCGATCTGGTTTATGAACCGGCGCCCGCTCTGCCGCGCGTGGCGGCTGACCCCACGCGCTTTGCCCAGATCGTGAGCAATCTATTGGACAATGCCGGCAAATACACGCCAACCGAGGGGCGCATCACGATCACGTCGTTGGTGACCGAGCATGAACAGAGGGCCATGTTGACCATCGAGGTCAGCGATACGGGGCCGGGCATTGCACTGGCGGAACAGGCGAAGATCTTTCAATTCTTCTATCGCGGTGTACAGACATCCGCCATTCAACAGGGCATGGGGATTGGCCTGGCGCTGTCTCGGCAATTGGCGGAGGCGCAAGGCGGCCAATTGACCGTCCGCAGTCGCCCCGGTAGCGGCGCCACATTTGTGCTTAAACTTCCTTTGGCTGATGGATAAACCATGTTTAAGGGTGATCTTTATGCGGAGCCCCCAAATATGGAATACGGTTCTTAATTATTCAGGCGTTAGACCCCCCCAGCCTCCCCCTCGAGGGGGAGGAGCCTGACTCGCCGCCGCAGGCGGCGCCTGCAAGGGTTCCCTTAAGCGGAGGGCCAAGGGGGGTATAGTCACTCTTAATGTTGATTTAAGGTGGACACAAGGTCACCATAATGTTTCTCCGCGCTCTTGCCTCTATAATAATGTTTATATCTCATCCGCTATAAATCCCTCCCGCACGTATGCGAGGCCCGCATGAATTTGATTCCGCTATTTGTCTTGGCTGTTTTAGTGATTGGGGCGTTGTTGTTGTTCATCACCTGGATCAAAGAGCAACGCATGTATCGCTACCCCGCCTTGAGGCGCGCCTTCGAACCCAATTCTCTCCTCTTGATTGGTTTACTTCTCCTGGCCATTGTGGTGCTGCTGGTCTTCTTGGGGCTAATTTTTTGGAATTAAATCTGATGCCGAAAACCATCATCCTCCGCCCAGGTCGCGCATCAGCGCTTAATGTCGATTTAATGTTGACACAAGGTCGGCATAATGACCACGGTCCCAAACCTCCTGTATAGTGGAAGGGTCACCCAGACACAGTCGCGCAAAAATCATTGAGCGCGTCTACACACTCAGTACATCGCAATGGTGTTGGCGATCCGGGCAGCGGTTTCGATTGGTGAATCCGGCCCTATCTCCTCTGGTTGCGATCTATTGACACTTCAATCACTTACGGAGGAGAACCTAATGACGACCACCAGCCCGCCTGGCAGCGCCTGATCCAGCGCTTTGGTTCGCCGCGTGAGCGGACGAGCACCGTCGGCCAGGCCATCCAGGAATATGACGATGGCGCCACGCGTCTGTGGCTCTACAGCTCGATTGTCTGGCTCACCGTCGTAGACCTGTTTGGTCTGATTCTGGCCTTGGAGCTGATCAGCCCCAATCTCTTTGAAGGCGTTCCGTGGCTGGTCTTCAGCCGGGTGCGCCCGCTGCATGTCAACGGCGTGATCTTCCCCTGGCTCTCCATGATGTATTGGGGTGCGCTCTTCTACATGATCCCGCGCCTGACCGGCTGCCGTCAGATGTGGAGCGAGCGCCTGGCTATTTGGACCGGCTGGGCCTTTAACGTCTGGTTTGCGCTGGGCATCATCACCATTATGGCGGGCATGACGCAAGGGCGCGAATATGCCGAATTCATCTGGCCGCTGGACATTGTGCTGATCATTCTCTGGTTCAGCAATGTCTTCAATATGCTGATGACGGTGGCCAACCGCCGCGTGAAGCCGCTCTACGTGACGACTTGGTGGGCGCTGGCCGCACCGCTCTGGCTGGGCGCCGACTACATCATCGGCAACGTGATCTGGCGACCAGCCATTTGGGGCAACGGCGTCAGTGGGGCGCTGCCCACCAGCATGGCCGACGGCATGTTAAACTGGTGGTATGCGCACAATCTCTTTGGTCTGTGGCTCACGCCCATGCTGCTGGCCGGGCTCTACTATCTGGTGCCGCGCATTACCAAAAACGCCGCTCTACAGCCACACGCTCAGCCTCATCTCCTTTTGGGGCATGGCCTTCTTTTACACCGGCGTCGGTCACCATCACCTGTTGCAGACGCCCACGCCCGGCTGGCTCAAGACGATTGCCATTCTCTCCAGCATGAGTCTGCTCATCCCCGTCTTTGCCTTTACGGTCAACATTTTGATGACCATGCGCGGCAACTGGGAGAAATTCTTCACCAATCTGCCCCTGCGCTTTGGCTTGACCGCCTGTGTATTCTATTTTCTGGTCAACGTGCAGGGCAGCTTCGAGGCGGTCCAACGCTTTAACCGGCTGACCCACTTTACAAACTTTGTGGTGGCCCACGCCCATCTGGCCCTGCTCGGCGCCTTTACGTTCCTGGGCATGGGGCTCATTGATTACATTGTACCCCAGGTCTTGAAGAAGCCGCTCTTCAGCGCTCGCCTAGCCGAGTGGCAATATTGGCTCATCGTCATTGGTTTTCTCGGTTTCTTCTGGGCGCTGACCATTGCCGGTTTTATTCAGGGCCAGGCCTGGCTGCGCGGCATTCCCGAGGTGAACGTGATTCCTTTCTTGCGCCCCTACTTTATGGCGCGCGCCATCTTCGGCGCCATGATCGTGCTTTCGGGCATTGTCCAGGCATACAACATTTATAAAACAGTCAACACAGACACCCAGCGCATTTTGCAGATCGAGATGCTCGACACATTGCCAGAGATGGAGGTTGTCGCATGAGCGCCATTCCTGAAATTCCCAGCGAACCGATTCACCCGGCCAATTGGCCGCCGCATCCGCGCAAAAAGATGGTGATGACGCCGCTCATGGCCACGGTCGGCGCGTTGATGGCTTTTGCCACCGTGGTCTTTATGGTGGTCTATTTGCCCACCACCACCTTTGAGCCGCCGCCATCCGACAACTGGCGACCGCTGAATGACCTTGAAATGCAAGGGCGCAACGTCTTTTTGGCCAACGGCTGCATCTATTGCCACAGCGGCTTCGCGCGACCGCAGGACATTTACGCCGATCAATATTATGTCTATTCCCGCGTCTCGGAGCCGGGCGACTACATGGGCGCCGGCGAAACGCCCAATCTCTTTGGCACCATCCGCACCGGACCGGACCTCTCGCAGGCGGGCGGCTTCCACCCCGACGATTGGCACTATGCGCACTACACCAACGCCCGCTACACAACGCCGATCTCGATTATGCCCTCCTTTAAATTTTTGTCGCTGGATGAGATGAAAGCCCTGGTGGCCTTTACCCAATCGCGCGGGGGCAAGCTGGCCGACATGCGTAACCTGCATCAGCAAAATCTGAAAGCGTTTGAGCAAGCGGTGGCCAACATTGCGGCGCCCGGCGAAAATGGCGACCGCACCGACGGCTTTCCCTCCGCCAACGCCATCGACAACCTGATGCTGATCGAACGCGGCTATTGGGCCACCAGCAACCCGCTGCCCGTCACCACCCAAAACCTGGTGCGCGGTCGCCAGATCTTTGAGGAGCGCTGCATCGGCTGTCACGGCAGCCAGGGCGATGGCAACGGGCCAGCCGCCTTTTACTTCAATCCACCACCGGCGGCCTTCAATGTGACCGACGACCAGGAGCACGGCTCCGATACCTCGCCCGGCACCTATTACTGGCGCATTTTGCGTGGCATTCCCGGTTCGGCCATGGAGAATTTTGGCACGCGGCTTTCGGTGGATGACATTTGGAAAGTGGTGCTTTTCCTCAAAACCATTCCCAACGGCGGTCTGACCGCGGAAGTGCCCACGCCCGATATGTATATTCAGTGGCAGGCGTATCCCGGTTTTTATAAATGGATGGACTGTTTTGCGCCCCAGGAGGAATACTTTTTCCAACCCGCCTCGGCGACAAATGCTGGCGTCTCTGAGGGCAGCGTGCTCACCGATACGGCCAATGTGAACAGCAGCCAGGCCATTACGCCCAGCGCGATCATCACCAATACGGCGCTCCCCTCCGATATGGGCGACATGCCCGCCATGGTCCCCGATGGGGAACTGAATCCCGCCTACGCCGTGACGC
Source organism: Caldilineaceae bacterium (assembly GCA_041391125.1). Taxonomy (GTDB): domain Bacteria; phylum Chloroflexota; class Anaerolineae; order Caldilineales; family Caldilineaceae; genus JACKBC01. The sequence continues at coordinate 14,719 of JAWKON010000082.1, read as the reverse complement.
AATGGATGGCGACCAACAATGCCCGCCCCTGCGGCAGCAAAAACTTTGAAAACGTCACGCTGCTCGACATTCTGGCCGAAGTTTCGCAGCGCACCGATGGCTATGGCCGGCAAGGGGTCGACCAGGCGCCTTTTATTCCGGCAGCCATGCTGGACCAGACGCAAATGACGCCGCAGTTGATTGATAAAGTGTGGGGGCAAGACAATCCCGGCATCAAACCGGCGGCGGGTAATAAATAGTACCTTTTGCCGTGTGAGCAAATAGGAATGACAAGGTGAAAGGGTGAAAGGGTGAAAAGGTGACAAGATGAGGCTTCATTTTACATCGTGTCATCCGTTCATCGGGCCATCCATTTGGGATTCGTCGCTTGACAATCGACATAAGGAGACAGATATGAACAAGATTTACACCGCAGTGGGCGCAGCCATTGGTTTGGTGGGCTGGTACATTCTGTACGCGCAGACGGCGCTGGCCGCGCCCGTGCTGCATGAGGCGCCCGCCGGCAGCGAATGGATCATGGCCGACTGGATGTTTCTCAGCTTTATCATCTTTGCGGGCGCGGCTTTCATGGCTTTTCTTCTTGCCCTGAAGAGTGGACAGCTCAGCAATTTGGAAGAGGCCAAATATTACATTTTGGAGATTGATGAGACCGATTATTATACGCCCGACTGGGCCAAAGAGGGAGGCGCCCAATGAACGACGTGCCCACAGGCAACACAAGCGAGACCGTGCGGCAGTATTACGACCATCTCTACAATCACTATCTGAATACGCTTACGCAAAACTACTACATTCACTGGGGTACGCTGGGCTGGGTGCTGCTGTGGGTGGTGATCTTGGCCGGCGGCTTCTACGCCTTTACCCGCTGGCAGCGCCGCACCCGCCAAGCCAACGAGCCCTACCCGGTGGAATCTTACAATGGCTACATTCAGGAAAGCAATGGTCCGGTGGGCCCCTTTCTCACGATCTTCTTTATCGGCATGGTGATCTGGCTCTTGATCACCACGGTGCTGGATCTAACGCGTGGACAGATTTATTGAGCAGGGGGACAGTGGGCAGTAGGACAGTGGACAGAGTAGGACAGTAGGACAGTAGGACAGTGTCCTCTGCACTACTCACTGACTCACTGTCCCACTGTCCCACCATCGCTACTTCAAAGAAAGGAACCTCACCATGAGTTCAGTCATTGCCTATTCACAGGTGGTCCAGGCGGTTGTGCCGGCGGCGGCTTGGGACGAGACCTATTTCTCGCTGCTTTCGCTCAAAAGCCACATCCAATCTCTGCCCGGCTGGCAGCGCTTTGATCTTTGGGCCCACGACCAGGAGGACGGCAACATCAAGGTGCTGATTGTCACCGACTGGGATTATCCCGATCAGTTGCGCTACTGGCTGGAACACGGCGCTACGCCGGACGCCATCCTGCGCGCCATGCAGCCGACGCCACAGACCATGACCGTAGATCTTTTTGAAGAAATTGCCTGATTATCTTTACAAGGAAAGCCACTATGAATCAAAACCTGAACGCCACCAATTCCGCTGCCGATGAAGAGATCCCGGCGCCCGGCGCGCCATCACACGCCGAACATCCTCATACGCACTTAGAACGCGATGATGACCGCTGGTACGTGCGCTTTCGCATTCGCGATTGGCTGATCTTGCTGACCATGATCGCCGTTTATTTGCTGTGGACCGGCATTGTCTATTGGCTTGAACCGGGAATTCGCTAAAACCTGCTTCTCAGGCAGCGTCAAATAAAGGAGCCCACCCATGTTTCTGCTCGAATGGACCGCCAGCGATCTGCTCATGATGGCCCTGGCCGCCTCGGTCATGATTGGCACGGTGCTCTGGCTGGTGCCCAGCGCCCGCGTACCCGCAAACGATACTATACACCAGCCGAGATCACGGCCTATGATGCGCAGATTCCGCGCTATTTTCTGGCCGCAGCAGTGGCGCTGCTCATCGGCGGCGCGCACACCGTGATCAAGAATCTGCCCGGCTTTTGGCAGTGGCTGTGGACGGCGGGCTACGGCGGCCACCTCTTCCGCGATCTCTCCAACTCGCACATCATCATCGTGGGCGGCGGCACCGTCCTGCTCACCGGCATCACCTGGTATGTGCTGCCGCGCTTTGTCAACCGCCCGCTCTACAGCGAGGCGCTGGCCGGGGCGTCGCTCTGGTTTACGGTGATTGGCGTCTTTGGCTTCTATCTCTCCTGGCTGATTTTGGGGCTGGTGGAAGGGCATATGGTGGCCAATGGCTGGGACTATATGGCCGCCAAGGAGGCTCGTCGGCTGGCACCGCGCCCCCACCCGGCTGACATCCAGCATTATGGGCGTGGGCTACTGGACCTATGTGCTCAATGTGATTCTCACCGTTTGGGCCGGACGCCATGTGGTCAAACAGCCGCTGGGCTATTTGACCAAGTTTGCGCTGGTTTCGGCGCTGGCGCTCTTTGTGGGCACGGTGCAGGGCGTGTTGCAGGTGCTGCCCGCCAACGCCGATTGGATCCACTACGCCGGCAAGTTTGGCCAATATGTGGACCCGATTAGCCACGCCCACATCAACCTGGTCACCGGCATGATGGTTGCGCTGGCCGGTTTCTTTGTCTACTTTAGCCCGCAATTTGGGGGGAGAGCTGTGGGCCAGCGCCAGGCCAATCGCCTTTTTTGGACGCTGGTTCCCGGCTCGCTGCTCTTTTATCTCACCTTTTTGGGCTTGGGGCTGGTGCTGGGCAATGCGGTCAATGGCTACGGCGGCCTCTACCTACCGGAAATCCTGCCCTTTCTCAGCCAGAGACGGGCGCTGCTGCTGGCCGTCAGCGGCGCGGCCATGCTGGCCGGTTTCTGGCTCTATTTTGCCACACTCTGGCGGACGCTGGATCTGCGCACGCTGTTCCAACGGGCGCGGCGCAGCGAACCAGCGGCCTTCTGGCTGGCCTCGACGGTGGCGCTGGTCATCGGCACCACCCACGGTCTGCTCCAGGTCATCCCGGCCACGGCGCTCTATCTGACCACGCCGGAAGAGCTGCCCAACATCCATGCCCAGCTCAACATGGTGGGCGGCGTGCTGTTGGCGCTGATCGGGCTGGTCTATCTGCTGCTGCCCCAATTGGTGGGCGAGCGTGTGGACAAGCGGCTGGCGCGTCTTTCGCTGCTGGGCATCAGCAGCGGCATTGCGGGCTATTACGTGGTCACGGTGGCGGCGGGGCTGGCGCGCTATGGCTATATGCGCCAGGGGCTGGATACGGTGCAATCGGCGGCGCGGTTGGGCTGGGTGGCGCCAGCGCTGCTGACCATCACCAGCGTCCCCATGTTGATTGGCTACGGCGCCTTTGCGCTGGCCGTCTTCCGCGCCACGCACGCCTATCGCCAGGCCATGATGGCCGAGTGGCGGCTGGCGCCGGCGCGCTTTAGCGGGCCCATGCCGGCGCGTCTGCGGCGCATTCCCGTGTTTCAGGTATTGGGTATGGAGTTTGTCGGCGGCTGTGTGGGCTGGCCGGGACTGGGCTGGCTCTATGCCGGGCAGGCGCTGCCGGGCGTGGCGCTGCTGCTGATCGGACCGGCCATTGCGTGGGCGCTCTTGCCCATGCTCTTTTCACCCTTTACCGAGACCGCGCTTTGCACAATGGGGCTGGGTGGTGCTGCTTGTGTGGCTGCCCGCTTCCAGCCTGTTGAGCGCAGCGCTGCTGGCGCTCTTCATCCGGCGCAGTCGGCGCGCCGCGCCCAATGCCCATGCCGCAGGACCACTGAATCCCGCCCCCAGCCCGTGCTGGCCACAAAGGTCGCTATGCCCGCCACCGTTCCCGCCACAGTACCGATGTTGCAAAGCGTGGCAAAGCGGCGCCCCGCATTCGCGCGCCACGCTGTTCGGCGCGCTGCTGATCCTGGTTGCCCTCGTCAGCATTCCGCTGACGCCGCTGCTGATGGGCATCCCTGACACGGTGACGGCGCAAAGCCTCATGCAGGAGTTGCCGGATCGGGCCGACGGCGCCTATCTGGCATTGGCCAATGGCGCAGACCAAGGTTTGATGAAGCTGCTGCCCTGGAGCTTTGCCCTCGATGAATTCCCCGACAGGCGCCGCGGCTCAACCCCAGCCACCTGCGCGCCATCCACATCCGCCAGAAGGGGCTGGATGCGGCGGAGCGCTATCAGCTCTTCCGGCTCGACACCGAAGAAGCGGTGCCGCTGCAGGCGCAGGTCATTGCTTTCCAGCGCGAACTGCTTTTAGCGCCGGTCGCGCCGCTGGCGCCGGGCAATTACCTGCTCTCTATGCCCACCGGCGGCATGTTCGCCGGGCGTCAATATTACTACTTTGGCTTGTCCAATTTGGTCACCGATTTCCCGGCTGTTGTGTCGGAAACCAATACCGCCGGTATGGCGGGGCGCAGCGTCCGCCATACCGGCGGCGCCCAATCCCTGGCTGGTGCTCTTGCCCCTCAGCTCCGCGCTCATCGGCGGATTGGCTGCGCTGGTGATGGCGCGTCGTGTGCGGCAAAAGGTGCGCCCGCACGAGGCGGTGTGGACCATCGCGTTTGCGCTCTTTGCTGTGGCGGCCCTGGCCCAGGTGGTGGGCGACCGCAGGCGGCTGGACACCCACTCTGGCGCGGCTCTACTACGTTTGCGGGGCGACGCTGGTGGTGGGCTGGCTGGGCTTGGGGACGTGGCTGCTGTTGGTGCAACGGCCCTGGCTGCGGAATTAGGGTCTTTGGTTGATGATTCTCGTCAGCGGCTATGCCATTGGGCTTGTTTGTATGGCGTCGGTAGATAGCGCTGTATTGCCCAATGCCGGCTGGCGCGCCCTCGAAAAACCGCTGTCCCTCACCATTTTGACGATTGTGCTCAACAGCAGTCGGCACCGCTGCTGCTGGTGGGGGGCGCTGTGGTCGGCGTGGATCTTCTGGCGCAAAGGCATCATGCGGCAGCGCATGATCGGCTGTCTGCTGCTGGCCGCTGGCGCTAACTGTGGCAGCGGGCGGCAGCCTGACCCGCTTCGGCCACGATGAATATCTCTACATCGCTATGAGCAGCGGCGTAGCCATCATGTTTTGGGGCTATCTCAAGACGATCCGCCCCGCGGCTTTGCACAAGGATAATGCCGCTGCCGTAAAACAATCCCCTCTGCCGCCTTTGCCAGGGCAGCCCGCTTTAACGACTATATCGTCGTAACCAGAAGTCCGACTTCTCTGAGAAGTCGGACTTCTTAACCGTGGGTTTACTTGCATCTTCGTGTACTAGTCTTTCGGCCAGGCAAAAAACTGTGCCCTTGAAACCAAACTGTAAATACCATTGAGGGGTGTAGTTGTGCTCTGAACGCAGTACACTAGGTGGTGAAAGGTTTTTTAAATGCTGGCGTAAAGATAAGGAAAATATCATGGAACTCACCTTAAATGTTGATGTGGAAGGCCCCGAGGGCAAACTCGGCCGGGCCACTTATCTGATTGTCAATCCGATTTCTGACGAAACGACCCACCTGGTTGTACGCAATAATCGGTTACCCCACGAAGAACGATTGCTGCCCACGACGTGGATCAAAGAGAGCAACCACGAGCGGATTTTTGTGGATTGCACCTATGACCAATGGGCGAGGTTGGAACCCTTTGTCCAAACCGAATATGTCAAAATGCCGGTGCCGCAATATGCCAGCGCCGGTTTTACCTGGCCCTACACAATGACACCGGCTTACACGGACGAATATCTGCCCGTGGAGCACAAGCGCATTCCGGTCCACACCCGTGAATTGCGCCGCGGTTCCAAGGTGGAGGCCAGCGACGGCCCCATTGGGAAAGTGGAAGAGTTGATCGTTGACGCCGCGAACAAACACATTACCCATCTTGTCCTGAGTAAGGGGCATCTATGGGGCGCCCAAGACATTGTCGCGCCGGTGACGGCGATCAAAATGATTGACGACGACCGCATTGTGCTGAACATAACCAAGGACGCCGTGGCCGCGCTGCCAGCGGTGCCGATCCATCGCCATGCGACAGCAGTTGTTTCATAACTTGGCAAAGCTGCTGCCAAACGTGTTTCTAGCGCAAAGGGCGCAAAGAAACGTAAAGATATTGTGCCTCTCCCTTTGCGTTCCTTTGCGCCCTTTGCGCTAGAGCTTTGTGTATTGTGGCGGTTATAAAGTTAATCAGCGTGTATGGAAAACGGAGCAAGTGAGAGACGTTATGTGGAACAATAAAGAGCGAATAAGAGGACGACATTGGCGCCTCTCCGTGCTCATTTTGGCCGGGTTGATGCTTACATTGGCCGGCTGCGGCGCCAGTGCAGTATCCGTCAACCCCGCGCCAGCCGATGACGCCACGCGTCCCATCGAGGATCAGCTGCGGAAAGCCTTTGGTACGCTGCCGGACGAAATGGCCAATCAGGACTTCACGAGTTTTAATCAGTATGTAGCCACGGCGGAACAAGGGGCCGATGAGGAAGGGTTGAACCAAATCTTCACCTGGATTCAGGATGTACGCCAAAAAGGTGACGCCCCGGCGGATAGTTCGGTATACAAACTGAACGAGTTGCAGATCTCCAACATCGAAACGCGGGGAAATGATGCGACGGCGCACGTATACATCGACATGAGCAAAATTGCCGATGGTGATACTGTAAACGCCGCCTTTGTGGTTGAACAGGATATCGCATTGGTGCAGGTTGAAGGACGCTGGCTAATTAGCGGCGCCGATCCAGCCCAGATTAAGGATTTGCTTGCGGCGCCCCGATAGCGATCTATGTGCGCAATCAATCTCATTAAGTTAGCAGTATTCAGTGCGCAGTTTTCAGTAAGCAGTTCGCAACTCACACTGAATACTGCGCGCTGAATACTGTCTCCGATAGACACGCAAACGCTTAACTTCATGACATTGAGTACGCAATGTGGATAACAAAGCCCCTGGCCAAAGGACTAGGGGCTTTGTTATCCGAACGGCTAGCGAAAGCCCGTGCCATAGCCTGATTTCAACTTGCCAGAACGGACGTAAAATAGACAGAGGTTGTAACTTGCGCCTTGAGCCCAATATGATGCGGCTCAGGTTTTTGGGGCGTTTTTATAAAAGCTACGTAACTATCCAGGTCTCCGAGGGCTGAGCTTGTCGAAGCCCGCCTGCGCCTTCGACAAGCTCAGGCTACGGCTGGATAGTTACAAAGCTACTACACATATCTGCGCAGCGATGAGAGACAATGACCAGATGAATGTTGAGCGGAATCACCAAAATCTTCATATAAGCCTTCAGATGTGGTTGGCCCTGTTGGGGCTGGTCATTGCGACCTGGACCATTATTACGTATACAACCGTCATTCTGGAAATTGGCTGGATCGTGCTGGGCGCCCTCCTTTTGGCCTTGGGCATGCGACCGGTGGTCACTAGAATGACGCGTTGGCGCATACCTCGCCCTGTGACGGTACTCGCCATTTATGCTATTGGGTTGGGTCTGGTGCTCTTATTGGGCAACCTGCTGCTGCCTATTCTGTCCGCCGAAATAACGCCGCTGCGGCAACATGGGCCGGCCCTGCTCCAGGACATTTTTAATCGTCTGGCCCAAACCCCCTTTGCCCAATGGGCGCCCACCACAGACACGCTCGTGCAAAATCTATCCGCCCAGATGTCGACCGTCATTGAAACCACCCTGGGTACGGTGGCGAACGTCAGCAGTATCTTGCTCGATCTGCTGCTGCTGCTCATTCTGTCATTTTTCTTTGCGGTGGACGAAAGCTGGGTGAGCCAGCTCTTGTTGAGCTGGACGCCCGCCACGCATCGCACACATGTGCAACATATAATCGATAAAGTCGAAACACAGTTAATCCGCTGGGTCTGGTCGCTGCCGGTGATGACCATCTATTTCACCGTCACCTTTGGGGTTGGCTTGATGGTGCTTGGCGTGCCGTTTGCATTCACCATTGGCGTGATTGGCGGTGTTTTGGAGGTTATTCCCTATGTGGGGGGCGTTGTCGCCACAATTCTGGCCATGGTGAGCGCCTTGACCGTCAATCCTGCCCTGGTGGCGTGGGTCGTCGTGCTTCATTTGAGTATCTCACTGGCCGAGGGGCACATTATTGCGCCGCTGCTCTATGGACATGCCGTCGGCTTGCGCACGGTGGTGGTGTTGATCGCGCTCTTTATTGGCGCCAAAGCGGCCGGGATTCTGGGCGTCTTTTTCGCGGTCCCCCTGGCCATTATTCTGTCGGTCACTCTGCAAGAAATACATGCTTATTTGCTGCAAGCGCAACTGGGCGCCACAGATGCACCAGCTGAGGTCACGCCGCAACCTGATAATGTCATGATAAATAATGTGTAATTTTTCCACAGCTCTGTACCAGTTCTCCAAGAGAGGAACTCATTATGACAGCTATGAGACCGCAAGAACAGGGCTCGTCATCCAATAATTCATCGACGACACCCCCCGTAAACAATGGTATTCAGATAATCCAGTGGGTCTTGTTTGTAGTTTTGCTCTTCTGGACGTTGAGCATTTTTTGGCCCACGCAGGGGCAATCGGTGGAACTGCCCTACAGCTCATTTCTGCACCAGGTGCAGATTGATAATGTCAAGCAAGTCGATATTACCGGTTCGGACATCAACGGCAGCTTTGCCAAAAACGTGGTATGGCCACCGGCGACCGCCACTGCCGGCGCTGATCAGCAGGCGCCGGCGCCGACCCCAACTGCACCCGCGGCGCCCTCCCTATTTGCCAGTGGACAACCCACAAGCACCACGTACACGGACTTTACCACCCACTTTCCCACCGATGTGGGCGATCCCAACCTGCTGCCGCTGCTGGAGAGTCACGGAGTACTGGTCGATGTGACGCCGCCCCCCACGCCGTGGGCTGGCGCTGCTCTTGACCGATGGTTTGCCCATTTTGCTGCTGATTCTCTATTTTGGCTTTATGGGGCGCAGTATGATGCAGCAGCAGTCGAGCGTCTTTGGCCTTGGCGCTCGCGCGCCTGACAGCAGACAGCGGGGAAATATCCCGAAGTGACCTTTAAAGACGTGGCGGGCGCCGACGAGGCCAAAGCCGATCTGCGCGAGATTGTCGATTTTCTCAAACAGCCCGAGCTGTTTCGGCTGCTCGGCGCGGATGCCGCGTGGCGTGCTGTTGGTGGGGCCGCCCGGCGCCGGCAAAACGCTGCTGGCGCGCGCCGTGGCTGGCGAGGCCGGCGCGCCTTTCTTCAACCTGAGCGGCTCGGAATTTGTGGAGATGTTTGTGGGCGTGGGGGCCAGCCGCGTGCGCGATCTGTTTGTGCAGGCCAAGGCGGCCGGCTCCGCCATTATTTTTATCGACGAATTGGATGCCGTGGGGCGACGACGCGGCGCCGGGCTGGGCGCCACCAATGACGAACGCGAGCAGACGCTCAATCAGCTGCTGGTGGAGATGGATGGCTTTGACGAACACAATGAAATCATTGTGCTGGCCGCCACCAACCGCCCCGACGTGCTCGACCCGGCGCTGCTGCGCCCTGGTCGCTTTGACCGCCAGGTGGTGGTGGGGCTGCCCGACCAGCGCGGGCGCACCGAGATTCTGCGCATCCACAGCCGCGCGCTAAATCTGACCGACGATGTAGATTTGGACAAACTGGCGCAGGCCACCGTGGGCATGAGCGGCGCCGATCTGGCCAATTTGTGCAACGAAGCCGCGTTGGGGGCCGTGCGTTCACGCCACACCCAAGTGGCCATGAGCGATTTTGAAACGGCCATCGACAAGGTCGTGCTGGGCGGCGAACGCTCTCTCTTGCTGAGCGCACAGGCGCGGCGCGTGGTGGCCTATCACGAAGCGGGACACGCGCTGGGCGCCTGGCTGCTGCCCGACGCCGACCCCGTCCACAAGGTGACAATTATTCCGCATGGCCGCGCTCTGGGCGTGACCGAACAGTTGCCGGAAGAAGAACAGTATAACCTGAGCCGCGCTTATTTGCTGGCCCGGTTGGCCGTTATGCTGGGCGGGCGCACGGCGGAAGAGATCGCCATGGGCGACATTACCACCGGCGCCGAAAACGACCTGGTGGAAGCTACGCGGCTGGCCCGGCGCATGGTGACGCGCTGGGGCATGAGCGAACTGGGGCTGGCCGCCTTCGACGGTGACGAAACGCAGCCCTTCCTGGGCTACGAACTGGCCCAAAGTCGCGGCTATAGCGAAGAGACCGCGGCCCACATCGATCAAGCCGTGCAGAAGCTGCTGTGCGAGCGTCATCAGTGCATGACCAGCCTGCTGACCAAGAATCGTCATCTGCTGGATGCACTGGCCCAAGAACTGCTGGACCATGAAACCGTGGGACAGGCGGCGCTAGTGACCATATTGGGAGAGCGGCCCGTGCCAGCTGCTAGAGTGGCTGCCGAGGCGCAGGCAGAAAAATTATGAATATCCTTGAATTTACGTTCCTGATTGCCATTGGCGCATTTGCGGCCGGCTTTCTTGGCTCTTTGACCGGGCTGGGCGGCGGTGTGGTGATTGTGCCGCTGCTGGCGCTCGTCTTTGGCGTGGATATTCGCTACGCCATTGGCGCTTCGCTGGTTTCGGTGATTGCCACCTCGTCGGGAGCGGCGGCCGCTTATGTCAAAGAGGGGTTTTCCAACGTCCGTATCGGCATGTTTCTAGAGATGGCCACTACTTTTGGCGCCTTAGCGGGCGCTTATCTGGCGGGCAGAGTTTCGACGGGGGTGATTGCCGTCATCTTTGGCCTGGTGCTCATCTATTCGGCATGGTTGTCAAAGCGCCCGGAGCCGCGTCAACAAGAAGAAGATTGTGCCGACCCGCTGGCAACTCGATTGCACATGGATGCTAGCTATCCCGCTGCCGCGGGCCAGATAGACTATCATGTTCACGCCATTCCCGGTGGCTTTAGCGTTATGTTTATCGCCGGCGCGCTCTCCGGGTTGCTGGGCATTGGCTCCGGCGCCGTCAAAGTTTTGGCCATGGATCAGATCATGCGCATCCCCTTCAAGGTGTCGACCACCACCAGCAACTTTATGATTGGCGTCACCGCCGCCGCCAGCGCCGGCATCTACCTGAACCGCGGCTACATTGATCCGGGGCTGTCCATGCCGGTTATGCTGGGCGTATTGGCCGGTTCGCTGGTGGGGGCGCGCGTGTTGGTAAATACGCAAGTACGCTCTCTGCGCACCGTCTTTGCGCTGGTCATTTTGGTGATGGGCATCGAGATGATTTACAGCGGATTCACCGGCAGACTGTAACCAGGAGATGCTCATGCACTGGACAGATGAACAGATTGACCAGATGTTGGGGAAATTGCTGCGGGCCGGCGTAATGCTGGCGGCGGCAGTTGTGTTGACGGGCGGCCTTCTCTACATGATCAAGTACGGCGCGGCGCAGCCCAACTATCACATCTTTCACGGTGAGCCAGCGGATCTGCGCAGCGTGGCGGGCATTCTCGCCGATGCCAGAGCGCTACGCAGCCGCGGGGTGATCCAATTGGGGCTGCTGCTGCTAATCGCTACGCCCATTGCGCGTACTCTTTTCGGTCGCCGCCTTTGCCTTACAGCGCGATCGCACTTATGTGACCGTTACCATGATTGTGTTGAGCGCACTGCTCTATAGTTTGTTGGCGGTCTCCCCATGAACCAGAACGGGGCCTTAGCCTTTCAGAGGCATAGTACAAAGTCGTCCTGTCACACAAATTTCACCTGGAATCGCCTGGTGCAAACTCGCTTAAAAGCCTGGTTAGAAAGGAATACCCATGCCTGCTACAACCCATGTTGAACACCATTTCAGCGCATCCGCCACCGTACGCGATATTGTTATCGGCATGTCCGATGGGCTAACCGTGCCCTTTGCGCTGGCGGCGGGTCTTTCCGGCGCCGTGGCGCAAACCAATTTGGTGGTGGCGGCAGGGCTGGCCGAGATAGCCGCCGGTTCGATTGCTATGGGGCTGGGCGGCTATCTGGCGGCCCGTTCGGATGAAGAACATTACGAAGCGGAGCGCCGCCGCGAACAGCAGGAAATTGAGAATATGCCGGACGTAGAGGAAGCAGAGGTGGCCGCCGTCTTTCGTGACTTTGGCTTGGCCGCAGAGCATGTCCAGGCCGTCACCGATGCCATATGCAGCGACCGCCAGCGCTGGATCAACTTTATGATGAACTTTGAATTGGGGTTGGAGAAGCCAGATCCGCGCCGCGCCGCCCGCAGCGCGCTGACCATTGCGCTGGCCTACATTGGGGGCGGTTTGATACCACTCTCGCCGTATATGATCGTTACGCAGCTCATCACGGCGCTCTACATTTCAATAGCCGTGACGCTGGCGGCGCTCTTTGTTTTTGGCTACGTTAAGGGACATTTCACGGGCGCTGGCCCGCTGCGTTCTGGTTTACAGACGCTGCTGGTGGGTGGGCTGGCGGCGGCCGCTGCCTTTACGTTGGCGCGGCTCTTTGGGTAAGCAACAATTTAGGCGCATACTCGTCAACGTCGACAAAAAGTTGTCGATAGGCTCAGAAAAGATTGTCGATGTTGCCGGAAGCTTTATTTGCGCCGCCATCCTGAGCCCCCAACGAAGGCACAAATATGTAGAAATTATCAAGGTAAAGAGAGAGGTTTCAGCATGGCAACAAATAAATGTCCATTGGCAAAAGTTGGCGCCGCACTTACAATGTTATTGATTCATGGGTCTGCCATCCTTGTTTTGACCCTCCTGTGGGCGCCCTCTATTTATGCCCAGGAAACAATATCTGCTGCACCAAACATCGCCGAGGAACACCAAGCCGACAGCCGCATTGCCCAGCAATACCAACCCCAACTCCTCAGTCAGCAGCAGGTCGGTTCCATGCTCAACACCGTGGTGGAGATTCCAGCCATTGACGACACGTACGTCTGCTCCAACCAGCCGGATGCCAGATGGGGCGCAGATCGGCGCTCCGCCTGAGCCTATGATCCGGCCCAGAACAGCAATGGCGCCGAGCGCATCTTGCTCAAATTTGACATCAACGGGCAAGTGCCAAGCGGCGCCATTATTAACAATACTACGTTGAACTGTATGAGACTGGCGCCAAATCACGCGGCGATCGCCCCACATGGGCAATATTGCGCGGCATATCAGTTGAATTGGCGGTCGGTGGATGTGACCTGGAACAGCCACGAACCCAATTGGGGCGGCGTGGACGAGCAAGGGATCGATCAGGCCGCCAATGGATGGCGTCAAATGCCCGTGACCGGCCTGGTGCAGGAATGGCTCAGCAGCGCCCAGCCCAGCCTACGGCGCCATTCTAATTGGTGATGAGACGGTGCAGGGCAGAGGCGCGTCTTCTATGCGCTCAATGCCGCCAATGGATTCTATCCGCGCATTGTGGTTGATTTTGGCGTCTCGCTGGACACGACGCCACCCTACGTCACCGTGGATCAACTGCCCGCGTACGTGGATGATGACTTCAACGTCACGTGGAGCGGCAGCGATAGCGGCGGCAGCGGCATTGCCTACTACGACGTGCAATACCAGATACCGGGCGAAGGCTGGCAGAACTGGCGCCTGCATACTACCGACACATCGGCTGCCTTTAATGGGGCGCAGAATGGTTCAATCTATCAGTTCCGCGCCCGCGCGGCCGATAACGCCGGCAATGTGCAACAGTATGGCGGGACGCAGACGCAGACCACTGTAGACTCAGAGGCGCCCAATGTCTCGGTCAACCCGCTGCCGCAATATACTTTCTCGCCGAGCTTTCTCATCTCTTGGAGCGGGACCGACAACGGGGGAAGCGGCATTGCCTACTACGACGTACAGTACAAAATTGTGGGCGGCTCGTGGCAAGACTGGTTGGACAGAACCACCGCCACCGGCGCCCAGTTTACCGGCGGGCGCGATGGCTTGACCTATCGTTTTCGGGTGCGCGGGGTAGACTATGTGGGCAATTCGCAACCGCTGGGCGCCCATCAAGCGGAGACAACTGTCGAGCTAAACTCACCGGTGGCGGACGTGCAGCCATTCCCGGAAAGCTTGGTGCATACCGATAGCTTTGCCGTAAGCTGGAGCGGTCAGGCCGAGCCAGGCAAGACTATTCTTTACTATGACATCTACTATCGCTTTGACAATGGCGCCTGGCAGCCGTGGCTTCAACAAACGCAGAATACCACGGAAATTTTCAACGCGCCGGATGGGGATGGCGTATATGCATTTGAAGCCCGCGCCACCGACGATTATGGTGTGGTTGAACCGCTAAGCGGCCAAGCGCAAGCCACCGTGGCCGTCGATGCCGTGGCGCCCTTTGTTGTGCCGAGGTTTTGGTTTCCTTTTATGGGAGGATAACCGCCACCATGTTTTTGGCAGGAGCGCCTTTATCTAGATCAACTCCATGAAACAGCTGCTTAGCGATCCGATGAGCGGGGCGGCCACACAAACATAAAAAAAAGCACAATGCCGAGCACCAGAAGGTAGCCTACGAGCACCAGCAAGTCGATTTTTACGTCGTTGACAATAACGGTGCGCGGTGCATCAAACGAACAAGCCGCCAACAAAGTAGCCATCGGTAATAGAGTTAGCTTTGCGATTCGCGTGTTCATGATTTTCTCCTTCTCACAATTGTACGGAACTTTTCCTATCATGGAGTCCGGCCACTAACTGCTGCAGGGCTCCGCCGCCTCATCACATAAGCCGTATCACATAAGCCGTATCACATAAATAGTGTATCGCATATTCAGCCTGGAGTGATCAGGCGATGGTATAGTGATGGCTTGGGTCAGAAGACAGCAACGACCTGGTCGATCGACCAGGTCGTTGCTGCTGC
>JAWKON010000081.1:0-33408 GCA_041391125.1 Caldilineaceae bacterium | reverse complement strand
TCCGCCGAATGTTGCCAGAAGCCATCTTTGGGGTTCACCGGATTTGGTCCTGGCGTGCCGGTGAGCGTGATCGGTGCGCCGCAGCCGGCGTAATTCTGGCTCTCGACCAAGAGCTGGCTAAAGTGCGGGAAGGGCAAATGGCGGTCGGCCAGCCGTGTCCCCAGATCGTTGATGGGATTGGCGTATTTGGTCAGCGAGTGGGCCGTGGTGAGGGCGTGGAGCTTTTCCAGTTCATTCACCATCAGCCGCGGCAGCGAGAAGCCCTGGTGCAGGTTATCCAACGGATTGGGCTCATTGAGATCGTGGAACTGTTCGATGGTCAATGGCGTCTGCGGCACCCAATCTTCGGTATTGGTCAGCGTAAAGGCCAGGGCGCTGTCGCTAAAGAGGCGATTGAACTCGTCGGCGTAGTGATCGTTGCCGGGTTTGGGTTGGGCAAAGAGATAGGTTTTATAGGCAAACTGTTTTTCCTGCAAGAAGGGGGTGTGCGCCAAAAAAGAGCGGCAAAGCGTGGCCACCGCGGCGCCCTGGCTGTGCCCGGCCACATAGATCTCACTCTGCGGTGGAATATCCGCCTGGCTCAAGCGGTCGAGAATGCCGTTGTGCGGATCATAGAGCAGCGTCAGCGCGCCGATGGCAAAGCCCAGGTGGACGGCCGCCTTGGGGTCAGTGGCAAAGCAGTAGAGCGGCTCAAACGCCGGTTGAATCATCGCCACCAGCAAGTCCTCGATGATGCTGGCCTTGGTGGGTACGGTGCCGCGAATGAGCACTGCGTATTGGTTGACAGCCGCCTGATTCTGCCAGAGCTGCCACTTGTTGCTGAGCCCAACGGGGTCTGGATTGCAGAGCAGCGTCCACTCGGTCGGCATTGGTATTGGCTGATTGGGCGGTGTGGGACAGTGGGTGGTCGCAATGAGGGCCAGCAGGGTTTTTGCCTCGGTGGGTGAGAAGCCTGTGTTCATGGTGGTTTCCAATTTTGTGTATTGAGTGGCTTGACGATGTCAACGCGTTTTGGTATACGGTTGATAGCAATAGTGTACCGCGTGGGCGCTTCACAAGCGCTTCAACGGCCGATAACTGACGTAATAATTGATTTGTTTGCCGGCGGGTAGTTCTTGCTGATCTACTTCAAACCCGAGCCCAACGGCCAGAGGCGCAAGGCCGCTTTGCGCCTCTGGCAGGGCAAAATAAGCTCAAAAGACCTGCACAGGCGGCCAATGCGAGTTCTCGATTTCATCCTCGCCAACCGCGCTCTGCAAGCCTGCGTTGATGGCGGCAGGGACGTCAGTTTCTGGAATCATGTGGCTTCAATTACAATGTTACTTGTCGCCTTCTGCCATGATTTCCGCTAGGATTCAGCTGGTTGGCAAGCGTTTCTAACTCTCACCCCACGGGCGCCAAATGACTGCGCAAAAATCAGCGGAAAATCCCAGGCGGGCAGCTTGTTGTAAGGGCAATGGGCCTTAACCCCGATCTTATCGCCGTAGTGGGCGGTTTACGGAATGGATTGGGATTGACGATGAACGCTCAGCTCCATAAATGCCGACGGAAGAATAAATACCACCGTATTCTGGCCATAGGCATGATGATCGAAAGGGCTGGCAGGTTTCATCGAGGCGCCATCGCCCACGGTACAACTGCCCTTATGGTTTGGCACACTTGATACCGGTGGCGGCTGGGACTGAATAGCCGATGGACAGCCAGACCGCCTGGGCCATAAAGCCACCTCTTTCCGGTATCTTGACAGACTGAGCCCCCACCAGTGGAAAGCCGGCATCGACGACTATGATATCGTCATGGGTCAAAAATTGGTCTGCCAGGGCTTGAAAGGCGTCGTACCCTAAACTTCCTCAGATGAAGCCGTTAGGAGAGCCGCGGAACGCTCGCAAACCAGTCAATGGGGTAGATTGTCTCCGCAAGGGCTGCCGTGAGTTGCTCCATAAAGGTCTTTAGATTGACCGCGGGAAAATAGTTTGCACCCACGAGCACACTATCATGCGCGGCCAAAATCGTACCGTCGCCGCGAATGTTTGATCACCGGTATCCTTGCCGGCGGTCAAGCCCCAATCCCAATCAGGCAGCCGTCGTCTCCCACCAGTTGTTCGATTGCCTCTTTTATTTACGGTAATACAGCCTGCAAAATACGGGTTGTTCTCTGCGATGACCGATTTGCTCAAGACGGAAGTGACGAAGTGGATCTCCACTTCCCGGCGTGGCATGGTTTGCATTGACCGTGTTCAACAAGGTCAAAAATTGCTCTTCAAACCAAAGCGTTGTAGCTCAACTACAGCCCAGAAAATGGACTTGGGCCGACGCGATCAAATTTACCGCCGCCGCCACAGCCGCCTCCGCTACTTTGGAGGATCCTGTCATCAACCCCAGAGGTTAGTTCCCCCTGCGGCGCCCGACAGGGCGCCCCGCTAAGGTCTGTGATTTCAAGGTATACGGGTCTCTTCTGTGTGAGAAGGGCCGTCAAAACCGAATCAATTTGAAAGGGCTTGCTTGGCATTGGTAATTCTTTCCGCCGCAGCCCGTAATTGGTCTAAACATGGATATCGACCAACTGATACCCCGTCGTAGTGAATAGAGTAACCCTACCTGTTTTCTGTGCTATCTTCTTTATTTGTTGGTGCCAGATTGTCGAACCTGAGAACGCATACGGCAAACAGCGACCAGCAATTAATAATTCGTAAGGCGAAGCGCCCACTATAGGTCACGTAGACCGCGCCAATCCGCTTTGATGCGGGCATAGGCATCGGCGGCATAGCCACGTGGCACAGAGTTCGTTCGCATTACCTGATGGCGTTGGCGACGATTCGTCTTCTAAAATGGTATCTAAAAGGCAGCGTGTAGTTACCGGCGACCCCGAAGATGTGTTCCAAACCAAGCTGCTCCAGCCTGGTTTTTAGATAGCAACAGCGGTTGTTGTATGTTTACACATGGGAAGATTTTCTCCTTTATAAGTAACTGAGCCTGAAATGCCAAACGTTTCGACCGTCGTCTGGGTAATCGGGTGCATCGTTCAGTCCAGGCCGGCTCGGTACCGGCATCTGGGTTGAAGTCGGATCATGCCACTTGCACGTTAATTCGGTTGAGCGTTCGGCATAGCGCTGTTTGATGGCATCGGATGGACTTTCATGGTATTGCTCCTGAAAGACCTGGCTGATCGGATCAACCCGAAACCCGTTTAAGGACCAAATCCACGCACCGACCGCAGCGCACCTTCAACCCAACCTGATAGTCGGAGAAGGCCTCGCCACAGGTATAAAGATGGGGAAGCGGCTCCACCATCGCAATAATTTTGTCGTCATAACCTGCATGTAGACCCCACTGATGCACGGCAAAGCCAAACTGCTCGCTTGGGTTCATCACTAAAGCCGCGTGCTGCCATCCCAAATCCGGGCGCTGGTCAGGATCGGTCGCGGCACATATGTGGTGTTAAAGAGCGCTTTGAAGTGACCTGGTGTACTACTTGGACCTTGCTCAGACGCAGGGTAGAGCGTCTGCGGCTGCATATTATTGCTCTTCTTTTGCGTGGGCGACGTAAATTTGGGTCCGTTATGCTGCGGAGGCTTTCCAGAAGTTAATATTTAGATAGTCACAGTAGATGGTAAGAGCGGCGGCTTTCTCAAATTTGCTCTCATTGATTTCCTCAATCTGTCCCCGTAGGTGATGCAGCGTCTTTTGGTGGCAAATCTTCTAACCACCTTTTCATATTCTAACGCTGCATACAGCGGCTCATCAACGGTGTAGAAGGGATAGACTGAGCCCAACGGCAAATCCGAGAAATTGGGGCCAAAGGCCACGGGGGCTGGCCAGAGATGGCTTTGCCCCACCAGGCTTTTTCATAGTACAGATTAATCTTAACCAATGATTGGTCAGTCGTAGTTTGCGGCACATCTTTATCTTTAAGATCGCGATAAGTCTGGTTGCTTTTATGGACTGATAAAGAAGTTTTTCCAATGCTTTGGTGCGTGATGCAAAATAACTCGAGCGTGAATCAATGGCGTTACAGGCCTCATCGCACTTCATGCAGGTATAGACCGAAATGCTTCCGGCCAGACGCGACGAATCAATACTGCTGATGCTGGCATTGAAGAATCTTTATTTACGATCCACCACCAGGCGTTGAGCAGCAGAGCTCAAACTGATGCGCTGGTTTCAATCGGCTGCCAGGAATCATAAACAGTTGATAGGCTTCGCCGGCGTTCATTTGAGAGAGAAACGTACTATTGAACCCCAACATAGTGGCATTGTGGTGATGCACTCATTCCGAATAGCCCATATCCGCAAACAGATTCCACAACGTCCAATCCTTAAGCGCCACGTCATTCCATTTTGCACTCCAGTCTAAATGCCTGCCAGAATTCGGGCGTGCGCGTTTGGGGCCGCTGCTTGAAGTGGATTGGCGTCCAAAATGCCCGGTTAAAACGATATTAGTCTCTATCGTTCGGGGCTTATATTTTGTTCTGCTGCGCTGAGATTGTATAGGCGCGACCAGACAGCGTGGTCGTTGGCGGCTTTTTGACCGGTAAAGCCTTAACGGAAGTAAAGGCGATTATGACCCCCACTTTGCATCAGGAAGAACTGAAATTCCTGATTTTGCAGATCGAGGATTACTAAGAGGCTCATCAAGTCGTCCATGGTGTCGAAGGTAAAACGCATCTTCTCTTCGACCGACCAAGTATCCCCAAAATCGACCAAATCTGTCAATCGTCCTCCAGGTTCCGTTGGATTTATCAAGATAACGATGTTTTTGGTTCAAGTTGTCTTCATGCGCAAGACGCCGGGCGCAATATAAGCCTGCCATCCCGGCAAACGGCTGTTCTCTGTGCTTTCGGGAATTGCTGATCATTCGCTAATTCGGTGTATATGCGATGTGGCATAAATCCATTCTTTACATAAAGATGGTGTCATTAAGGGTGAACATGTGCTTGCGTACCTAATCGTAACCGGAAGCTTTACCTCTCGCCAGATCATCCTGCCGGCGGAGCGTATTGACCTGGATGTGGGGCCAATGGAATTGGCAGCGCCGCCATATTCAGCGGGTAGGCAGGGGAGTTTCAGTATATCCGGGGGTGTTTTTTCATTTCAAAATCCTTTCGTAAATTTATGACAGAGCCGACTATACATTGATCATTAACGTTGGCGACAACTATCGTCATGAACCGCATTATGGCCCAGCGGAGCGCTTCACATGCGCTTCAGAAGAGTTCATGGCGCTTCACAAAGATTTGGGCATTTCGTAAGCTTGCAAAATTTCATAAAATCATTACACTGGTCGTAGGTATTGTTCGATTGTGATCGCATACCAATAAGCCATTTATGCTCCCACCGCTCACAATTCAGCTATTTGGCGGCGTCCACCTCTTTTACAACGACGCTCCCTTGCCCATCCCCAAAAGCCGCAAAGGATTGGCGCTCTTTCTCTACCTGGCCTGCACACAGCGCGCCCACACGCGTGAAGCGCTGGCCGATCTGCTGTGGGACACCACCTCGATTAAACAATCGCTCTCGAATTTGCGCACGGTGCTCAGCCGCTTGCCCGCCGCTTTGCGCGATCTCATTGTGCTCACAGGAGAGAGCGTGGCCATTAAACCAGGGGCGCTGCAGGTGGATGTGTGGGCGTTGGAACAAACGGTGGATCGCCTGGCCCAGCCTTTGTCTGCCCCAGTGGCGGCGCAGGCCCGGCGCTCACTCCAAAACTATCGGGGTGACTTTCTGGCCGGCTTTCAGCTCAATGACGCGCCGCGCTTTGAGGAGTGGATGCTTATTGAGCGCGAACGCTTGCGCATGAGGGCGCTGGCCGGCTACCAGCGGCTGACCGACTATTGTCTGGAAACCGGCGCCTATCGCGAGCAGGATTCCAGATTGCCGCCCAACTGCTGCGCCTGGACCCCACCGATGAAACCGGCCACGGCCACTTAATGCGCATGTTGGCCTATACCGGACAGCGTACCGCCGCCCTGACCCAATTTGAAATTTGCAGACAAATTTTGCAGACCGAATTTGGTGCAGAGCCAGTTCAAGCGTTACAGACTCTATACATCCAGATCCGCGACAACACGCTGGCCATACCCACCGCGCCCGTCGCCCATGCACCAACCCCGTATCACAACCTGCCGGCCCAGCTCACCCCCTTGCTGGGTCGACAACAAGCCGTTGCGGCTGTACACGCGCTCATCCAGCAGACAGAGGTGCGACTCGTCACCCTAACGGGACCGGGCGGCGTGGGTAAAGAGCCGGTTGGGCGGGCGGTGGCTGGACCACATTATCAGATTTTGCTGATGGCGTTTTTATGATTGAGTTGGCCGCCGTACTCAATCCGCAACTGAGTTCTTTCAGCGCGATTGCCCAAACGCTGGGCGTGCGCGACCAGGACAGCACGCCGCTCCCGCAACGCTTGCAGGCACATCTGCACAACCAGCTTCAAAGCCTTGTTGCTCGTCGATAATTTGAACAGGTGGTTGGCGCAGCGCCCCATCTGCTGAATTTGTTGCACTGCCTAACCAAGGCGTTGGTCACCAGCCGCGAGACGCTGCGGCTGCGTGGCGAACGCGAAGTTTCGGTGCCGGCCCTGGCCTCGGAGGATGCCGTGGGTCTCTTTGTGCAGCGCTCTCCCAGGCCGTGCAACCCAACTTTCGGCTCGACCCGAGTATAGGTGACGATTGTGACGACCATTTGTCAGCAGCTCGATTATCTACCGCTGGCCATTGAGCTGGCCGCCGCCCAGAGCAAGCTGTTTGCGCCGCCAGCTATCTTGGCGCGCATCCAAGACCGCTTTGCCTTTCTAACTAGCCGCGCGCGCGATCTGCCCGATCGTCATCGCGCATTGCGCGCGACCCTAGATTGGAGTTACGAGCTGCTGGCGGAGGAGGAGAAGCGGCTCTTTCGGCGGTTGGCTGTCTTTAGAGGCGGGCGCAGCCTGGCGGCGGTGGGGTCGATTTGTAATCCGGTCAATAGCTCGCAGATCGCACCCTTATCCATTGATCTGCTGGATGGGTTGACTGCGCTGATCGAGAAGAGCTTGTTGTATCAAACAACCGACAGCGCCGGTGAGCCGCGCTTTATGATGCTGGTTACGATCCATGAGTATGCCTCTGCACAACTCACCAGCAGCGGCGAAGCCGAGGAATTGCAGAAACGTCATCTGGGGTACTACACGGAGCTGGTCGAGCAAGCAGAGCCGGAATTGGCCGGGGCGTACCAGATCAGCTGGCTGGATCGGCTGGAGGCGGAACTCGACAACCTACGAGCGGCCCTCCGGTATGCACTGATTACAGGTGAAATTGAACTAGGCGCCCGCATGAGTGCGGCCCTACGACGCTTATGGGAAATGCGTGGTTACATGAGCGAAGGTCGCGAATGGCTAACCGCGATGCTCGCACAGGATCATGCAATAGCACCCCTGACAAAAGCAAAGGTTTTCGCTGCTGCCGGTCTCTTGGCGTCGCGACAAGGTGATTATGCGCAAGCGGCGCCGTTCTATCAAGAGACATTAACGCTACGCCGGGTGCACGGGGACAAGGTTGGTGTTGCCCGTGCGCTGATGAACTTAGGCAATCACGCTAAAGCTCAGGGTGACAATGGCACTGCACGCAACCTTTTAGAGGAGGCACTTGTCCTTAGTCGACAAGCAGAAAACATGGAGTGTCTTGTTTTAGCCTTGATCAATCTCAGTAGTCTGGTCTACACGCTGGGAGAGTATGATTTATCACGCATCTGCGCTGAGGAAAGTTTGGCGCTCAATCGCGCTATGGGGAATCGGTGGGGAATAGCTTTGTCGCTTGACCACTTAGCCAGCGCAATGCTTATCCAGGGGGATTATCCTGCTGGGCGCCTTTACTATGAAGAGGCCCTGGTCATCAGACAGGAATTAGGCGATAACTCGACAATTGCTTGGTCATTGGAAAGTTTGGGCTGGATAAATCAGCGCCAGGGCAACTATGGCGTTGCCAAGGCGCTTTACGAAGAAAGTTTAGCCCTGAGAAAGGAATTGAGTGATAAATCAGGGGTTGCTAGCATACTGAGTAGCTTGGGAACGCTCCACCATGATCTTGGCGATTGCCAAGCGGCGCAAGCGTTGCTGCAGCAAAGTCTTGCGCTTTACCAAGCCATCGGTGAAAAGGAAAGAATCGCGTTCACACTCAACTCTCTTGGCTGGGTGAGTCAAGCGTTAGGCAATCATGCCGCGGCACAAGCACTGCATGAGGAGAGTTTGTCCATACAACAGGCATTGGAGGGGAAAGACGGAATTGCGGCTGCCCTGCACTATCTGGCCAACCTGGCGCGTAAGCAAGGCAATGGCCCCCTGGCCCGTTCTCACTACCAGGAAAGCCTGTTGCTCTTCCGCGAATTGGGGGACAACGGCAGATACGAGCAAGCCTTGTACGATATTGCGTTCTTCTTCGTGCAGGAAGAAAAGCCAGCGGCGACAGCACAACTATTGGGCGCCACCGCAGCGTTCCGCGCGGCGACCGGGGTGGTCATCCCACCGCGCGCACGGAGTGTGTATGAACAAACGCTGGCGTCTGTGCGCACCGGGCTGGGCGAAGCAGCCTTTACCACGGCCTGGTCCAACGGCCGCGCCATGCCGTTGGACCAGGCGGTTGACTATGCGCTGGCTGAACTGCGGTCACAAACTTGATGGGTTGCTACCTGAAGTATCTGATTCTAGTTTGTAACGGTCGGGAGTTGGTTTATCGCGCAGAATGAGACATGACAGGGTAAAGAGCGCCCTGTCACCTGTGGCAAGAAAATCGGTCTAAAGTCTTATTATGCAGCAGCAGGGAGGTCGAGCCGCTCATCAACCCATTCACGCAGGAGCGCGCTCATGGAAAGCCCCTGGGCGCGGGCTTGGTCGCGTAACAACACCGCCCTTACACCGTCCAGATGCGTGGTAATGGGAAATGCATGAGAGGACAACAGCTCCTCAATTGGGACGGGTTCAAACAGACGCTGGTTATACAGGTAGTCCTCGCCTTCATTGTCGATAATGCGTACATCACCAGCCGCCTGCTCGGTGGCCGTGGTTGGCAGACTCTGGTAGATCTGCCCAACCTGCAAGCTACCTTCATATCCTGTATTATCAATGCAACGCGCAAAGGTTACGTTATCCATCGTTTACGCTTCATCTTTCGTCTACCGATGCCGTGAGCTTCAAACCAGTGTATCTCAGCAAGGCCCGTAAATTCGTTCACTTTCATCTTGATTACAGCCTGACCTTTAAGTTTGCGCCAATTGCCGCGGCCATATGTTCGATTCAGGAAGTGACGCAGATGGACACCTGTGCCGCGAGCGATGACTTCTATGTGCGAAATGGGGGCCAAGAGCTCAAAATCTGGCTCATCCGCTTCGGTGTCCATAAACAGTATTTTACTGTAGTCCAAGTCCCAATGACAAGTTGAGCATCATTCCCTCCGTGGATCCAAACCGTAGTTTCCTATATGGTTCAATTTGCGGGCAACGGCGGCAACTTGTCGTCATAGAGCCACGCCTGGAAAAACTCCGTCAAATCCTCCCCGCTGACCTCCTCGGCCACGGCAATAAAATCGGCGGTGCTGGCATTGTCGCCCCGATAGCGGGCGTAAAAGGTGCGCAGAAGTTGGAAAAAACGTTCGTCTCCTAGGCGCAGACGCAGGGCGTGGATCGCCATGGGCGCGCGAAAGTAGATGCTATCGTTGTCCAGGTCGTGCGCGGTAGCGGGGGCGGCCGGCGGGAAATCCAAACTATAGCCGTTATGGATGCGTTGGACCATTGTTTGCAAGGCGGCGGGACCTTTGCTCTTTTCGATCCAAAACCAGCCCAGATAGCCGCCCAAGCCCTGGATCAGCCAAAGATCCTGCCGCTGCGCGATGCCCACGCTATTCCCAAAATATTGAAACGAAAGGCCATTCATAACGGCTTCCTCGCCATAATCGGTGAGTACGGCTAGGCTCAAGATAGAGAGTTCTTGCTGAAAGTTGGCATAGGGCGCCGATCGCGTATGAATCACAACGCTATAGCTGGGAAAGGGATAGGGACCGACCACCTCATTGAGCAACGCCAGCATATCGGGCATATGTTCAAGGCGCCGCAGGGAACCCTCCGTCGTGGATTGTTCGCGATAGATGGAGACCAAAGTACCAGCGGGATCCGTTGTACTCGATTGCAGAACATAACGACCAATCATGAGCGCGCCTTCAGCGCTGATCATGGGGCTATCGGTCGCCCAGCGATAGGTGGTCCAGCCGCTGGCGTCGCTCTCTTGGCCCAGCAATTGTCCATTGACCAGCGCCATGTAGGTGGGAGGCACCTTGATGCGATAGCTGTAAGTGGCTCTATCGGATGCGTGATTATTCAGCGGATACCAGGTGGCGGCGCCCAACGACCCATTGGTAACCGCCACACGGCCCAAGTAATTGAGCCAGCCAGATGTCCCAATGGCATTGGGTTTGCCATGATAGCGCACGGACACCGTGAAAACGGCGTCTGCCGGCAGGGGGGCGGCCGGATCGATGATCAGCTCATCCTCCTGGCGCTCATAGGGCGTCTCTACACCATTGACGCTTAGCGCGTCGATCTCCAATGCGTGAAAGTCCAGGTTGAACGCATCCAGCGTTAAGGTGGCCACCGCTGTCAATGTGGCCGTGCTGGTAATGATGTTGTCGTCCACATTGGCGGTGAGATCGAGATCATAATGCTGCACGTCATAGCCGCCATTGCCGGCATTGGGAAAGAGCGTGTCGCCCAGACCCGCAGCGCCCCTGACCGGGATGGTCGTCCCCTCCGGCGGGCTAAGCGGCTGGATGACGCAACCGCTCACCAGGCAGCTCCCGAGCCACAACAGTCCCCAAAGTAACCACTTCTTCATGATCGTCAGTCCTTTCTTGATCTAGAAATGCAGGTAAACTAATTTCCATTTGGCATCGGCGAGGCGCCACGCCGTACCTATTTTACATAGTGAGCGCTTCACCAGCGCTTCACGGCGTAGGGACTAAAGCGCGTTGGTGAATAGTCACGGTGACGCACCAATCCAGGCCAACTCACTTAGTACATATCTGCCCGGCGAATTGTGAAGCGCAGATGAGTCAATGATACAATTCGTCTGAAATTTGGAAGTGCTTAATTGTAGCGAAAGGACACATTTACTCCGTGATTCACATATTTATCATTGATCACATATTGATTAATTGTGAAGCGCTGAGCCACTTGTTAAATCAAGAAGCCGATATGCGCGTCGTCAGCGCGGCCACGGAGACGGATGCGGCGCTTGCGCAGATGGCGGCAATAGATTGCCATGTGGCCATAGTTAGCGCCAATCTGCCGGAGGGGGGCGCGCTGCAACTGACGGAACAGATTGGCGCCGAAGATGCACGCGTCAACGTGATCATCGCAGCGATGCCCGATTCGCCGGCTATCATTATGCGCTACATTGAGGCCGGCGCTGTTGGTTATCTGCTGCAGCATGAATCGACGACGGTCCTATTAGAGAAGGTCCGGGCGGCTTTCGATGGCCGCGCGCTGGTGACGCCCGTCATGGCTGCCCATTTGATCGAACGGGCGGTTTCTCTGGCCGAACGACTGGATAGTTTGGGGATTGACCCTGCCGATTATGCCGCGCTCACCGGCCGCGAGAAAGAGATTCTGCAGCTGATTGCCGATGGGATGACGAATCAGGAAATAGCTGCCGCGCTGACCATTGAATTGGGGACGGTCAAGAACCACGTGCACAGCATTCTGGGCAAATTGGATGTGCATACCCGCCAGGATGCGGCCATTTATCTGTCGCTATTGGAACATAGAGATCGCTAAGACCATTGTCGCAGAATGATGATGCCGACTATATGTATTGCGTGTTGCGTGCGCCGGTTAAGAAGTTTGTTCGTTGTAGCGTAGTGGTTTCCATTAAATACATGTGTCCTTTCTCTATATCTTTATCTATTGCCAACCTGATGTTGGTCGTATATGCTTTCATAGAAATGCTCTACACAACCACACGACCAAAAAGCAGAACCTGTTAACCGCAGTTCGGCTGCGCGCGGCCGGAGTATGAAATCGCGCTGAGACGTAGGGCGCATTATACTCTGCTCTGAATGAAAACCGTAGTTCGCTCTCTCTGATAGAGCTTTCGAAAACTACGGTTTTCATCACAACCGCAGTATAACATATAGATAAAGGATGATAGCGTAATGACCACTGTGCACAGGCAAAAAATTGATACCGATTTAACAATTCTTGAGGCCATGATTGGCGAACTTGAAGATTACATCGTTGAGGGCGATATATTCCGGACGATGATGATTGATATGGGGCGGGGTAATCAACAGTACCAAATGTCCGGCGGCGACATGTTGGCGCGCATTTACGTATTGCAAGCGCTTTACGCCAATTTGACCGGCGCCGAGAAAGACCGCCTCAACACCATCGTTACCGAATTCGAAGCGACCAAACATGAATTGCAGACGCGCTTTCACCATGTGCTCCAAAGAGAGTTGAAAGCACGGCTAGATATGCTCGAATGGTCTATGGATGAACCGCAGGGGGACGGGGACATGCTCTCCCCGGCCGACCGGCGCAACCTGCGCCGGGTGGCGGTGATTCGCCAAGAACTGGCGGACGATATGCCGCCCGAAATAATGGCCGCTTTGCACATGCTGGAGCAACATTTACAAGCCGAAATAGACCTGATCCATCAGGGCGCGCCCGAAACTTCGGATCAATAATAGCGGCGTCGGTAACCAGGAGATTTTTGATTGTGACGAACACACGTCGTCAGGCCATTCAGGAAACGGGGCTGCTAGACAGCCCACCGGAAGCCGCCTTTGATCGCCTCACGCGCATGGCTTGCCGGCTGCTGGGCGCGCCGGTTTCACTCGTATCCATTGTGGATGAGGAACGACAGTTCTTCAAAAGTGCGCAAGGGCTGGCCGAACCTTGGGCCACCTTGCGCCAAACGCCGCTTTCCCATTCATTCTGCCAACACGTGGTGGCCTCGGCGCAGCCGCTCATTGTGGCAGACGCCCGCGAGCACCCCGCTCTCTGTGACAATCTGGCCATTCCCGAACTCAATGTGGTGGCCTATTTGGGCATCCCTTTGCGGACCCCCGATGATGTGGTTATCGGCTCGCTTTGCGCCATCGACAGCGAACCGCGGCTTTGGAGCGACGAAGATGTGGCGACGCTGAGCGAGCTGGCCGATATGGTCATGACCGAAATTGCCGCACGCCACTATCACCGCGCCCAGGAAGCACTTGCGCAGAGAGCGCAGCTCAAGCGGCATATGTTAAATGCCGTGGAGCAAGCCGTCATTGCTATCGATTTGACGGGAACTATTCTATTTTGGAACCGATTTGCCGAGACGCTTTATGGCTGGCCAGCGGAAGAGGTGCTGGGCCAGAATATTACGGGCATGTTGTCGGCGCCGGAAATGCAGGCTGCCGGTCGCGAGATTATGGAGCGCCTGCGCCAGGGCCAAAGCTGGAGTGGAGAATTCATTATGCAGCGCCGTGATGGAACGCAGTTCCCCGCCTACGTCATGGATGCCCCCATTCAGGATGCAGAAGGGAATCTAATCGGCGTTGTGGGCGTATCGTTCGACATCACGCAGCGCAAAGCCAGCGAAGAGGCGTTGCGCGCTCAGGAACGTCTGTTGCGCAAGCTGATCGATAATCTGTTCACTTTTGTCGGGCTGCTCACCCCCGAAGGGATTTTGATTGAGGCCAATCGCACCGCGCTGGAGGCCGCCAATCTGCAGCCTGCGGATGTTATGGGCCGTCCTTTTGCCCAGGCCTATTGGTGGTCCTATGCGCCGGATGTGCAGCGCCAATTGGAGGATGCCATCCAACAGTGCGCAGCGGGGAAATCCTCACGCTATGATGTGAAGGTGCGGCTGGCGGAAGATAGATACATTCCCATTGACTTTATGCTGGCGCCCGTTTTTAGCGAGACCGGTGAAGTGACCCACCTGGTGCCTTCGGGGCTGGATATTAGCGACCGTAAGGCGCTTGAGCAGGAATTGCGTCAATTCGCCGCTGACCTGGAAGAGCGGGTTGATGCGCGCACGGCCGAATTAGAGCGCAGCAACCGCGAGCTGCAAGAATTCGCCTATGTGGCCTCGCACGATCTGCAGGAGCCGCTGCGCAAAATTATCGCCTTTGCCGACCGGCTGCGTTCGCGTTTTGGCGCCGGCATGGAGCCGGATGCGCTCGACTACATGGAGCGTATGCAAAACGCCGCCGAACGGATGAAGGTGCTCATCAACGATCTGCTCACCCTTTCCCGCGTCACCACGCGCGGGGAGCCCTTTGTCAAGGTGGATTTGCGTCAGATTGCCGCCGAAGTATTGGATGATTTGGAAACCGCTCTTGAAGCGGTCGATGGCCGCGTCACCATTGGCGATCTGCCGACCGTTGAGGCGGACCCATCGCAGATGAGCCGCCTGCTGCAAAATTTGATTAGCAATTCGCTCAAATTTCGCAATGAACAGGCCGCGCCCGCCATTTCTATTTGGAGCGAAACAGATTTTGATTCCGAATGTGAAAAGCAACGGGTGCGCCTTTTGGTACAGGACAATGGTGTTGGCTTTGATGAAAAATATCTGGACCGCATCTTTCAGCCCTTTCAGCGTCTGCATGGCCGGATGGACTATCCGGGCACGGGGATGGGCTTGGCGATTTGTCGCCGCATTGTAGAGCGGCATCAAGGCGAAATTACGGCCCGCAGCGCACCCAATGCGGGCGCCACGTTTATCATTACTTTGCCGGCCCAACAGGCGGGCAAAGTGACATCTATATTAGAGGAGTAGAATGAAGAATACCAAATCGATCGTGATCCTGGTGGCCGAAGACGATCCCGATGATCGTCTGCTCGTGCGCGAGGCCTTCGAGGAAAGCCGGCTGCTCAATGAACTGCGCTTTGTGGAGGATGGCGAGGAGCTGATCGACTATCTGCACCGCCGCAACAAATATGCGGGGGAAAACACACCCTATCCCGGTCTGATCTTGCTCGATCTCAATATGCCGCGTAAAGACGGGCGCGAGGCCTTGGCCGAAATCAAGCTGGACCAGCGGTTGCGCCGCATCCCCGTGGTGGTGATGACCACTTCCAAAGCCGAAGAAGATATTCTGCGCACCTATGATTTGGGGGTCAGCTCATTTATTGTCAAGCCGGTCACCTTTGAAGGGCTGGTGGACGTAATGCATACGCTGGGCCGCTACTGGTTTGAAATTGTCGAACTGCCGGCGGAACAAAAGCCCTCTCTCGCCATGGGATAGCACCAGTGGAACGCATACGCATACTTTTGGTGGAAGACGATGAAGATGACTTTGTGCTGACGCGCGACCTGTTGCGCGACGCCGAAGGCATGACGCCCGATGTCGACTGGATAACCACTTATGATCAGGCGCTGGCCGAAATGGCGCGCAATCGACACGACGTCTATCTGCTTGACTATCGATTGGGCGCCGGCGACGGCCTGTCTTTGCTCTATGAGGCCATGCAGCAGGGTTGTCGCAAGCCGGTTATTTTGCTCACGGGGCAAGGCGATCACCACATTGATTTGGAAGCCATGCGCGCCGGCGCCGCCGATTATTTGGTAAAGGGCGAAATTACGGCTCCGCTGCTGGAGCGCTCGATTCGCTACTCTATCGAACAGAAACGCGCCGAGGCCGAATTGGCCGAGCTAAAACAGCGGCTGACTGAAAGCCAGGAGGGGGAGCGTCTGCATTTGGCCCAAGAGCTGCACGATGGCCCGTTGCAAGAACTCATCGGCCTGCGCTTTCACTTGGGCGTGATTGCCAACGCCATGCCCGCCGACCAATTTGGCGAACAGTTGCAAAATGTGCAGGGCAGTCTGCAACAGGTGATCCACTCGCTGCGTCTGCTGTGCCGCGAATTGCGCCCGCCCGCGCTGGCTCCCTTTGGTTTGGAGCAAGCGATTCGGGCGCACGCCCAGAATTTCAAAGCGCAACATCCGGCGATTGATGTTGAGTTGGATCTGCACGAAGACCGCCAGGAACTGCCCGAGCGCGTCCGGCTGGCCCTCTATCGTATTTACCAACACGCTTTGGCCAACGTGGCCACCCACGCCGACGCCAGCAATGTGCGCGTGAGTTTTCAGATGCACGAGCAAAGCGTGCATCTGCGCATTTTGGATGACGGACGAGGCTTCCACGTGCCGGCGCGCTGGATTGAATTGGCGCGCGAAGGCCATTTGGGCCTGGTGGGGTCCGCCGAGCGCGCCGAAGCCATTGGCGGCGTTCTCCACGTGGTGTCCGGCCCCGATTTGGGCACATCGCTCTCGGTCATCGCGCCGCGCAAATATGAGATATAGATTGGATGAATCCACAGATGAGCCAACCGATTCGCGTTCTCTTAATTGACGACCACCCCATTGTGCGCTCGGGCATTCGCATGTTGCTGGAGCAAGCGGGCGACATATTGGTGGTGGGCGAAGCCGACCGGGGCGATGATGCTCTGGGGTTGGTCAAGCGCTTGAAACCGGATGTGCTGCTGTTGGATATGGAAATGCCGGGCAAAACGGGAGTTGAGGTGGCGCGGGAGTTGAAGGCCGCCAGTGCGCCCGTACGCGTGTTGGCGCTCAGCGCCTATGATGATGAGCAATATATTCTCAATCTGCTGGCGGAAGGGGCCGTGGGCTATCTCACCAAAGAGGAAGCATTGGACACGATTGTGGATGCCGTCCACGGCGTGGCGCGCGGCGAAGAGGGCTGGTTTAGCCGGCGCGCCACCGCCCGCATTGCCTCGGTTCATCTGAAAGAGCGCAACAAAGATCCGCTCCAGCTTACTGAGCGCGAAACCGAAGTGCTGAACCTGCTCAAAAAAGGCTGGGCGAACAGCCGCATTGCCGAAGAGCTGTTTCTGAGTGAACGCACTGTGCGCTTTCACCTGACCAACGTGTATGACAAACTCGGCGTCTCTTCACGCGCCGAAGCCATTAGCTGGGCGCTCACCCAGGATGATGATGCATGATGTAGCAAAAGAATCGGTTAGGCCCATTATGCAATGCCAGTTCCCAGAGAAAAGACAGTCCGACCTGCCGCATCCGGCAGGTCGGACTGTCTTTTTTGGTAGCCAAAAGACTGCCGCTGACGCCATTCTCACGGCGCAAAACTCCATGTATACTTGGGGCAAGCAGTTAAACAAGCCAAAGTAATAAACCAAACCAAATCGCACAGCTACAACCCAAAAGTATCAAGCATCGATTTTGGAACAGCGGCTTGTTAAGCAAGCAAGAAGCATCAATCTAAAACATTACATATATATAAAAGGAGATAACTATGATTAACTTTATCCTGTGGATCATCTTGGGCGGCATTCTCGGTTGGTTGGCCAGCATCGTCATGCACACCGATGCCAGTCAGGGCAAATTGCTCAACATTATCGTCGGCATTGTGGGCGCCTTTGTGGCCGGGCTGGTACTGACGCCACTGTTCAATATCGGCACAATTAATCAGAGCAACTTTAGTCTGCCGTCGCTATTGGTCTCGTTCCTGGGCGCCGTCATCCTGCTGGGCATGATCAACTTGTTCCGGCGTGGGGCCCTGCGTTAACTAGCTTCACTTTAAAATATATAAAAGAGCTTATTCCGATTTGTTTTGCACTCGTGTGACAAGATGACAAGATGACCACGGCAATTTCATCCTGTCATCTTGTCATCCTGTCCTATCGTCATGTTAAATCGGAATAACGTCTAATCTATCATAACCTGTATTTGCCGTAACGATTTCGCTGGCCCCTGAGCTTGTCGAAGGGGTCGGCGGAATCGTTACTATCTGCCGAGGCGCAATGGCGCTCGGTTTTTTTGTGCAGATTTTCAGAGCGGATTGCGCCCGTGGCCACCTGGTGCGCTGTCATTTGTACACCTGTCGTTTACGCCAGGTAAGATTGCCCCCGAGGGCAGCGCGCAACTGTCGCCAGCGCCGTTCCTTTGCCGCCCTAAATGCTGTAATCTTTACACCGTCACTGATTGACAAGTGATGCACCATAGTGGCGCCATATATAACGAGACAAAGAGGAGAAAAAAATGATCCGCATATCTATCGTTCATTCCAACACCGATGTGTCCAGTCACGTGGCGCAAGGTCTTGTCAAAGAACAGGACATGCGAATTATTCATCAGATTTCAACGGCAAACGAAGCGCTGGTGCGGATTGGCCGCGATACATGTGACGTGATTTTGGCCTCGGCCTCGCTACCGGACGATGACGCCATCCGCTTGATTCGCCAATTGAAGTGCGCCAATATCAATGCTCGCATCCTGGTGACGGATTTGCCCAACGACAAAGCATTGATTATGCGTTATATACTGGCCGGGGCATCGGGCTATGCCCTTAAAGGTGATGGCGTGACGAAAATGGCCGCGGCGATTCGCACCATTCATCAGGGGCAGGCAATTATCTCGGACGAAATTGCCGCCTTGCTCATGCGCCAGATCGCCAAACTGAGCCTGGTTCACAAACAGAGCGCTCCCTGTGCATCTGCGCACTCCGATCTAACGATGCGCGAGCGAGATGTTTTGGAGTTGCTGGCCCAAGGCCATTCCAACAAAGCCATTGCCGACCGGCTCATCATCAGTATTGGCACCGTGAAAAACCATGTGCATAATGTGCTAAAGAAGTTGAATCTGCGCAGTCGTAAAGAGGCCGCCCGCTATCTGAGTCATGTAAACGGCAAAGGGCTCTTTAGCCACCAACGCTATGCAGAGCAAATGATCTGAATTTCCAGTAACCAGGATAAAGAATAATATGACAACTACGAAAAAGAACAACAAACAAATCAGGGTCCAAATGGGCGCTACCCCCACCCCCCAAGGCGTTACTTTTCGCGTATGGGCGCCCTTTGCCGAAAAGGTGTTCGTTACGGGCAGCTTTAACGATTGGAGTAAGCGCAATAGCTTAAAGCGGGCCGCCGATGGCGTCTGGGAGACATTGGTCAAAACCGCCAAACCCAAAGATGAATACAAATATATCATTATCAACGGCCAACAGGAGATGGAACGCATCGATCCCTATGCCAAACACGTGACAAACTCTGTGGGCAATGCGATTATTGAAGCCGATGATTTTGATTGGGGCGATGACAAGTTTACCCCGCCCGCTCTCAATGAACTGATCATTTATGAATTACACATCGGCACGTTCTTGGACGAGCCGGGCGGCGGTCCCGGCGACTTGGGCGGCGTGATCGAACGGCTGCCCTACTTGCAAGAATTGGGCGTCAACGCCATTCAGCTTATGCCGCCGGTGGAATTTCCGGGCGGCCATTCGTGGGGCTACAACCCTTCCCACATCTTTGCCATTGAAAGCGACTATGGCGGTCCCACGGCCTTTAAGGCATTGGTGAAAGCGGCCCATGCACACGGTATGGCCGTCATTTTTGATGTGGTCTACAACCACTTTGGCCCCGGCGATCTGGACCTGTGGCGCTTTGACGGCTGGAGTGAGGAAGAGCGGGGCGGCATCTACTTTTACAACGATATACGCGGTGAAACCCCCTGGGGCGCCACTCGACCTGATTATGGTCGCCCACAGGTGCGTCAATTTATTATGGACAACGCTCTCATGTGGCTGAACGATTATCATGTGGATGGCTTGCGCTTTGACGCCACGTCCTATATCCGCAACATCTTTGGCAACAATTATGATACAAGTACCGATATTCCCGATGGCTGGTCACTGTTGCAGCAGATCAACGAGGCTGCACACAATCTGCCGCAGCCGCGCATTACCATTGCCGAAGACTTGCAGCGCAACGAATGGATCACAAAAACGACGGGTGAAGGCGGCGCCGGCTTTGACGCCCAGTGGGCGGCCGAGTTTGTTCACCCCGTGCGTCAGGCGTTGATTGGTACAGACGATGCGCAGCGCGACCTAGACGCGGTGGCCGCCGCCATTGGCGCCCGCTACAACGGCGATGCGTTTGACCGCGTCATTTACACCGAATCCCACGATGAAGTGGCCAATGGCCGCGCCCGCTTGCCCGAAGACATCCACCCCGGCCAGGCCGCTAGTTGGTTTGCCAAGAAGCGCTCTATGTTGGGGGCCGGTCTGGTCTTTACGGCGCCGGGCATTCCCATGATTTTTCAAGGACAAGAATTTTTGGAAGATGAATGGTTTCGCGATCAGGATCCGCTGGATTGGACGAAGACTGCAACCTTTAAGGGCATTGTGCAATTTTATCGCGACCTGATTCGGCTGCGCCGCAATGTCGATGGCGCGACCAAAGGGTTAACCGGACAGAATGTGGATGCCTATCACATAAATAACGGGGATAAGGTATTGGCCTTTCAGCGCTGGGACGCGGGCGGCCCTGGCGACAGCGTGGTGGTGGTGGCCAACTTTGCCAACCAGCATTTTGACCAATACACCATTGGTCTGCCCGCTGGCGGCACGTGGCAAGTGCGGCTAAATAGCGATGCCGCCCCCTATGACGCCGAATTTGGCAATCAGGGCGGCGCCGCCATCGAAGCCAACGCGGAAGGCGCCGATGGGCAAACGCATTCCGCCCAGATCTCACTGCCGCCGTACACGCTGCTTATCTTGTCTCAGGACAAATAGACGGTATGTTCCGGCTCAAAATGAACATGTGTTTTTCGTCTAAGGGCTATACTCGCGGTTGGCATAGATGAAACGGTTCACACCGAATTTTTGTCGAGTAGTCGATTTTCATCTATGACAGAGCCCAATATAAGTCGGCTGTTGAAAATTGCTCTCGTATCGGTATCGGATATACGACAAGTACATATATCCGATACCGCCGCTTCATAAATATCCGCCAACCGCGATTCTGAAAGTGAACCGGCTACAACGTCACCACCCCTTTCACATTGCTCGCATCGCCGCCCACAATCTTTTGCATCAAACTGGGATATTCGCCCAGCGCCGCCACATGGGTGACCAAGGGATTCAGATCAATGATGCCTTGGTGGATCAGCCGAATGGCCGGTGGGAACGGATCGCGCAATTTAGCCGAGGGCGATGAGTTGACAATCGTAAAGCCGCCCATGTGCCACTTGGTCGGGTCAAACGCGGCGCTGCTGCCCTTGAGCCAGCCAAACAGGTTGATCAGCCCGCCCCGTTTGACCACATCGGTGGCCAGATCCAGCCCGGCTTGATGGCCGGTGGTATCGACCACCACGTCAAATTCACGCGCCTTTAGATCCTGCACCAGTTGCGCCCGGTCCATCTGCGCACTGTTAAAAGTTTCACCAATACCCACTTTCTGCGCCAGATCCAGCCGGCTCTGCACCACGTCAATAGCGACCAACTGATCCAGCGGCGAATGGCGCAACCCCTGCAAAATCAGCAACCCCATAAAGCCCGCCCCAATCACGGCCACCCGATCCCCGGCGCGCACCCGGCAATGATCAATGCCGGTGACGGCGCAGGAGACCGGCTCCACAATCCACAAGTGGTCGGGCAGCGTCGACTCGGGAATTTTGTAGACGCGTTCGCTGGCCAAGTTGCGCACGGTGGCAAAGCCGCCGCCCGCCACGCGGTCGCCTTCTTTGATGCCTTTGACGCCGCGCCCCACCTTGGCCACGCGGCCAACGCCTTCATGCCCTGGAGGCGCCATCGGATACATCTTCTGGCCCAACTTGGCCGTAGCAATATCCCACGAACAGATGCCGCAGGCGCCGCCCTGCACCTGCACCTCATTTTCGCTGGGGTCACCAACCTCGATTTCGATCAACTCAATCGTTCCATCATCCAAATAGCGCATTGTATTGCCGTTCATAGAGGATTCCTTGTGATGAAATGGTTTTTGGTTTTTGTGACGATGTGTATTGCGGGGTGGTAGCCGCTACTCCCCCCTAGGCATCAAGCTAAACCATTTTGGCCGTCCAACAGGAGAGCGAACGGCGGTTGAGTAGGCTGCGGCAGTTGGCAGCCGTATCGAAACCAGAGTGAGTGGGTCGACCCGTTTGGCCTCGATACGGGGCAAACTGCCGCCCCTACTCGACCGGCACTAGCCCATAGCTTGATGCCTATGTCCCCCGCCCACGCGAGCGCGGCGTGGCAAATAACATGTCCGGGTCTTCCTCAAAATCATGTCCCGCGCTGGACACCATCGCACTATCTCGCTCATCCTGGCCGGCGCGGTCGCTGTCGAACCACTGCCGCCATTCCAGCGGCGCATCCACACTTTGGCCACCGTGTTGCGTCAGCCGCGTGCGCACCCGCAGCATGACCGGCGTGTTGACGCTGGCGCCGCTGACGATGACCTGCCCTTTGCTCAGGCTGGGCAGCTCTTTGAGCAGGTCGCGGCCCACGCTCTCCACCGATTCGGCAATGCGGTTCTGGTCGATGGGGTTGGTGATGCGCATGATGCACTGGGTCATGCACTGGCTCAACACGTCAGAGTCCAGCTTGCCCGGCCGCTGACTGATCAGCCCAATGCTGACGCCGAATTTGCGCCCCTCGCTCAAAATCTGCTTGAGCACGTCCGAGCTGACCGCATCGGCATTGGCCGGCGCGTAGTTGTGCGCTTCCTCTATCAGGCAGAAAACGGGAAAGGGGATGTAGCCCTTGTCGCCGCGGTCCACTTTGCCCTTGGCTGTATCCATGCGCGCCTGATAGACCCGCCGCAGCAGCGTGGCCGCGATCACCTGCTGCTCGCGCTGGTCCACTTCGTTGAGCTGCAAGACGGTGCATTGGCCGGGCCGGAACAGCTCTTCCAGCTCCAAATTCTCAAAATCGTTAAAAATGCGGCTGTTTTTGAGCACGCTGCCCAAGCGCCAGATCAGCGCCCCGGTGGTCGGGTCTTCTTCAGTAATGCCGCTCTCTTCATCACGCGGCCCTTCGCCGGTTTCGCGCACCGAGTGCATAAATTGCTCCAGCGTATAGCCGCCGTTGCGATACGAGCGTTGGGCGTGGGCATAGGCGCGCGAAAGCTGATAGTGCATCTTGTCCGACAGGTTGGGCAGCAGATAGCGCAGATCGGCCAGCGTCAGCGTGTCGATGCGCACGCGCACATCGTCCGGACGGAAGATGCGCACTTTGGGCTTATAGTTGCCCTCGCTAAAGGCGGGCAGATTCTGCATCCCCTGCAGTGTGTCATACTCGCCGTGCGGGTCCACAATCAGCACCGAGGCGCGATTGTAGGGCATCATCATCTCTTCCAGCAGCACGCCGGCCAGATAGCTTTTGCCCGAGCCGGTGCTGGCAATAATGGCCAGGTGCGTGGAGGTAAAGCCGCGCACGTCCAGCGCCACCGGCACCGCGTCCGGCCCGCGGGAGAGCAGGCTGCCCAGGTGGGCGCTGCCGAGCTGGCCTTTTTCGCCCTTGCTCAACACCTGCGTCAGCAGCGTGCATCGGCAATATAAACGGGCGCACCGCCCACCGGCGGCACGCGGATTGATAAAGTCGCCCATGCTGGCGCTGTGATAGCCCAGCACGGCCACCGTGATCTCAAAGAGTTCGCTCGGGGCTGTCGTAACCCAGCAGCTCGGCCACCTCATTGGGCGGCACGCCGGGGTCGGCCATAAAGCTGTCCGGGAAGAGCTTGACCGACACCCGCCCCGTCACCCGCCCGATGATCTGGCGCGTCTCGTCATCCACGTCGGTGACGTAGTAGACAAACTCGCCATGCTTCACCCGCCGCTCCGGGTCGGGCGCAATAAAAGTAAATTCGTGGGGCGTCTCGCCCGGTCCTTTGACGGTGCCGATTGGTTGGTTCATAGTTAGACTTTGCTCTGAATGAAAACCGCAGTTTTACTTCTGCCCAATACTCGTTGGAGAAACTGTGGTTTTCATCACAACCGCATTATAGTTACACCACAACTGCTTCCCAAGATTGGGCCGCTCTGGCAAATTCGTCCTTATATTGGGGCCAGTTGCGCAGCGTTTCAGGATCAAACGCCGCGTCATTGGGCCAGACAAGGTTGCGGATTTCTGCATCCAGCCGCACTTGCTCAAAGAGCGCCTTGTCTCGTAATGGCCCAAACATCTCGCCATAAAGAACCGGCTCAAAATTGATGACCTGTTCGCTGTCATCATCAAAGCGCACACGCAGCGTATATGGTCCGACGATCTCGAAATCCACCACATAAAATATTTCGTGCATGTCATATCTCCTTACTTCAAAGGGTCAATTTTCTGAGCATTTTGGCCACGGACCAGGCGCTCCCAGTTCTCCTGAAGCTCAATTCGATGTAATTCGGCCCACGCTTCGACCAGCCGTCGTTGGCGCTTGGGCAGTTCGCCGCGTATCTCTTCAATGTCATCGATTCCATAGGTGACGCCATGCTCTTGATAGTAGGCGTGAAAATGTGGCCGATGATGCCGCTCACCAAACTCGGGATACATGCGAATGATAATTCCATAGAAACGTGCGATTTCTGTCATGATTTTTGTAACAGTCGTATTACTCGAACTGCTGCAATTGTTCTACAAACGCCACATGCCCCGGCGTATCCAATCCCTGCTGCAAAACCGCCAGCATACCCGCCAGATCGCGCTGCCAAAAGCGCTCCGGGTGCAGGTGCAAACCGGGGAAAACGGAACTGCACAAAACTCCCTGCACGTCGGGCTGAATCTGCTCTGTCTCACCGCTGCGCCATGTATACCAGCGCACTTCCTGCTCGTAGGTCAGCAGGACAATATATTCCTGCACGCCGTTGCGCCGGTAAGCGTGCAACTTATCGTTCAGGTCAATTGAGGCGCTGCTGCCCGCCACTTCCACCACCAGTTCGGGTGCGCCTTCCAGATAATCATCTGCGCTAATATAAGCGCCGCCACCTTCAATCCAGACCGTCACGTCCGGCTGTGGTTCGTTATCCAGATCGAGCCGCACTGTGGAATTGCCGCTTAGTTCAACACCAGGCGTAGCGGCGCAATAGACGCCGAGCCAGGTATTGATGTGGCTATGCGGAATGCCATGCTTGCGCGTTTGCACCGGTGAAGACACGTAGACCACCCCTTCGATGAGTTCGGCTTTTTTGATTTCTGGATGCAACTGGTACCGACGCTCAAATTCGGCGCGGCTCATGCGATCCCCATTTTCCAATGGAGGTGGCTCAGGGATATCGCGCCACCGCAGTGGCGGCGCCATACTTTCTGCTTGCCGATTGGGCTTGGTAAGAAGACTCATGTTTGGTTCCTTTGCAACAAACCAATTCGCCTATGATGACTCTATTTTACTTCAACTCCGCCACATCATCAACACGTATCGCGCTCGTGTATCCGCAGAATTTAACGCAAAGGACGCAAGGGGCGCAATCGACGCAAGGGTTGATTCCCCTTTGCACCCTTTGCGTCCTTTGCGCCTTTTGCGTTAAATTCTGTGCCATCAAAAACTCAATACTATGTCTCTCCTTTCCCACAGCGCTCGCTTTTTCTGCTAAACTGGGGGAGGGGCCTATCGAGTATTGCGTATTGCGTATCGAGTATTGGGTTAACTCGTAGACAATCTTGTTGCAAAACAAGTAACTCAACCGGTACACGCACTACGCAACACGCAATACATCCAAACAAGAAACACACCAAGCCGCCCCTGCATAACCTAAACGAATACACCCAATACTCAACACGCAACATATTCTGGAGCCATCTCATGCCAACACTTACCAATTACACCCAATTCAACGGTTTCCACTGGGAGACCGGGACCATCCGCAACTACTGGGACTATGTGGGCATCAAAGCGCCGCACACCGGGCAGCCCTATAGCGAAGCGCTGCTCATGGGTGTGAGCGGGGGCGCGGTTATGGGCTATTTCTCGTTTGCGTATGCAGGATATCCGCCGCACGTGGCGCTGCTGACCCGCAACACCTTTGACCCCATGGAGCGACTCTTGCAGCGGCTGGGCGTGGTGCAGAATGTGCTGCACACCAGCAAACCCGAAAAGGGACGGCAAAATCTGCTCGACACGCTGGCGGACGGCACGCCTGCCATTGTGTGGGCCGATATGTTTGGATTGCCCTACAATGCGCTCAAATATGACGACGGCTGGTGGGCCATGATGCCGATTTTGGTTTATGGCTACGATGAAAGCGCCGACACCGTTCATATTGCCGACCGCGCCGCTGTGCCGCTGACCGTTTCCACCGGCGAATTGGCGGCAGCGCGCGCCCGCGTCAAAAAGGACAAGTTTCGCGTGCTCACGCTGGACATGCCCGACCCGGACAAGCTGGCCGAAGCCGTCAGCGCCGGCATTTGGGATGCCATCAACCTCTTCACCGAAAAGCCGCCCAAAGGTTCGCGCAATAACTTTGGGCTGCAAGCCTTTGAATGGTGGGCCAAGCTGCTCACCCAACCCAAACAGCGCATGAGCTGGGAAAAGGAATTTCCCACCGGTCCCAAAATGGTGGCCGGGCTGACCACCACCTACAATCACATCATGCTTTTTGGCAAAAGCGCCGGCGTCACCGATGATGCTGCCGAGCGGCTGATGTATGCCGATTTTCTGGACGAAGCCAGCGTAATCCTGAATAAGCCGGATTTGCAGACCGTGGCCAATCAGTTCCGCCGCAGCGCCGCGGCCTGGCGTGCGCTGGCCAATATGCTGCTGCCGGATGAAATCGCGCCTTTCAAACAGATTCGCGAACTCAAGTTGCGCATCCACCAACTTTTTCTGCAAAATGGCGGCGCCGCTCTTGCGCAAAGGCGTGCGCAAAAAGCCCAGCTGCAAGCGTTGGAAGAGGCCGCGGGAAATGACTTTCCGCTGGATGCCGCGGGCGTAACCAATATGCGCGCCGCCCTGGCCGAACAGGTGCTGGCCATCCGCGGCCTTGAGGAGAAGGCGGTGATGAATTTGCGCAGCGCGATGATTTAGAAAAGAATGGTAAATGGTGAACGGTGAATGGTAAATGAAGGGCGCGCGTAGCCTGCCTCATTCATAATTCACCATTCACCATTTACCATTTACAATTCCCCCTTTTCCAAACGAGATCGGCCAGCATCGTCGAACCCAATCCCACTCCTATCCTACGTAGCCAATTCGTCCGCAAATTGCGACCAAAATATATTGATTTCCACACACAATCGTGATATGATCGCGCGTGCATAAACTCACAGAAATCGGCGGCGTTTGCACCCTTGCAGCCCGCCGATTTCGTGCGTTTGGCAGGAGAGGAGATCAACAGATTGCACAGATTTTAAAGATTTTTTAATCTGTGCAATCCGTGTAATCTGTTGATCATAAAATCAGGGCAGTACATCTTTGAAAAACGAATCGCTTTTACCCGATATATACTGGGGCGTTGCCCGGCGCGGCAGCCACAGAATCTCAAGCCTGCGATGCGATTCGTTGACTTCACCGATGGTTGGTGCGGGCCAGGTGAAGATTATTCACTCTAAGGAGACTCTTTAGAACGACAATGAAGGCAGAAAAAACACAACCTCCCGCTACTACCGCTGCCCAAAGCAGCGGACCCAATTCGGGTAAATCTCGTCAGGCCGACTCTCGTCAACCTGGCTCCGGTCAACCTGACCGCCGTCAGGCCGAATGGTCCAAGTTTTTAGGACCAGTTGAGGATCTGGAAACCTACGTCAAAGGCGATTGGTGGCGCCAGATCTTTAACGCCAACTATCTACGCACCGATGGCGATGTAGTGGAGGACCCCCACATCACCAAGCATGAAATTGACCTCTTTCTCGATGTTCTGCAACCACCCAAAGAGAGCGTCATTTTGGACCTTTGCTGTGGTCAGGGCCGCCACACGCTGGAACTGGCGCGCCGCGGCTATCAAAATCTCTTTGGGCTGGACCGCTCGCACTATCTGATCAACCGCGCCAAAACCCTCAACAAAAAGGGCGGCTTCAACGCCACCTTTAAGGAAGGCGATGCGCGCAAGCTGCCCTTCACCACCGACAAGTTCGACTACGTGATCATCGCCGGCAATAGCTTTGGCTACTTTGAATCGGCCCAAGACGACCTGAAGGTGCTGCACGAAGTGCTGCGCGTGCTTAAGCCCAACGGCATCCTGCTGGTCGACCTGACCGATGGCGACTATGTGCGCGATAACTTCCAACCCCGCTCGTGGGAGTGGATCGACAAAAAGTACTTTGTTTGCCGCGAGCGTTCGCTCTCCAAAGACCGCCAGCGCCTGATTTCGCGCGAAGTGATCACCCACGTCAATGAGGGCGTCATCGCTGACCAATTCTACGCCGAGCGGCTCTACAGCCAGGACGCCATCCGCACGCTGCTGGTCAGCGCCGGTTTTACCAATGCGGGCGTCCATATGCCCATCCAGACCGATTCAGCGCGCAACCAGGACTTGGGCATGATGGAGCGGCGCATCTTGGTCACCGCGCTGGCCAAAAAGGCGTGGACGCCCAAGCGCCAGCCGCGCGCCGCCCAAAAGCACGTGGCTGTCATCATGGGCGACCCGCTCAAGCAGGACACGGTCAAACCCAACGCCGACTTTGATGAGGACGATCTGCACACCATTGATGAACTCAAGCGGGCGCTGGCCGAACTCCCCGGCTACAAGTTCACCTATCTCAACAATCACAACACGCTGCTGGCCGATTTGACCAAGCTCAAGGGCAAGATCGACTACGTCTTCAACCTGTGCGATGAGGGTTACGACAACGAGGCCACCAAAGAGCTGCACGTGCCGGCGCTGCTGGAAATGCTCAACATTCCGTACAGCGGCGGCGCGCCCCAATGTCTGGCCTATTGCTACGACAAATCGCTGGTGCGCGGCGTGGCCCAAGAGATGGATATTCCGGTGCCGCAGGGCTTCTTCATCAAGGCCGACGACATCAACTTTATCGAGTTGCCCATTGACTTCCCGGTCATCGTCAAGCCCAACTTTGGCGATTCCAGCGTGGGCATTACGCAGAACAGCGTCTGCGCCAACGTGCTGGAGCTGGAGAACGCGCTGGTGCAGGTGCGCGAGCGCGTGGGCTACGACAAGCCGGTGCTGGTGGAAAACTTCCTCACCGGCAAAGACATCAGCGTGGGCATCATCGGCAACCCGCCCGAATCGTATCAGGTGCTGCCAATCATCGAAGAAGATTACTCAGTGCTGCCGGAGGGACTGCCCAAAATTTGTGGCTATGAAGCCAAATGGGACCCCAACTCGCCCTATTGGCAACTGCGCTCCATCCCGGCCAACCTGCCCGAGGCGACCGAGCGCTTCCTCATAGCGAGCTGCCTCAAGCTCTACGAGCGGCTGGGCTGCCGCGACTATGCCCGCTTCGACTGGCGGCTGGACGCCAACGGCACCCCGCGTCTGCTTGAAGCCAACCCCAACCCCGGCTGGTGCTGGGACGGCCACCTGGCCAAAATGGCCAAGCTGGTCGGCATCAGCTACCCGCAAATGCTGGGGCTGATCCTCAAAGCCGCTGAGGAGCGCGTGCAGATCGGGGAGAAGATGGAGAATGGCGTCGCCGCGATGGCGGCGATGGTACGTTAAGTTTTGACAAGATGACCGGGTGACATGGTGACTGAGCCTGTCGAAGTCACCATGTCACCTTGTCATCTTCTGCACGGTCAAGCGATAGCCCAGCGCCTGCATTATGTGGGCCATACTGTCAAAACGGGGATTGCCTTTTTCCGACAGCGCCTTTTGTAATCCTTTGCGGCTCATGCCGGCATCTTGTGCGACTTCTGTTACACCTTTCACCCGGCTGACCACCCGCAGCGAAGCCAGCAGCGCGCCAATATCATTGTCCAGCGCAAACTCTTCAAAAAGAATCGTTACATACTCATCAATTTCATCTGGATGTTCACGCAGATATTCTTCTTCGACCTCATCTAAAGTGCGCAAATTACGCATGAGCTTGATACTCCTTCCAATAAGCTTTAGCCCTCTCAATATCATTGACCT
This sequence comes from Caldilineaceae bacterium, assembly GCA_041391125.1. Lineage (GTDB taxonomy): Bacteria > Chloroflexota > Anaerolineae > Caldilineales > Caldilineaceae > JACKBC01. Next base: position 3,629 of record JAWKON010000081.1, on the reverse strand, counting down.
GGCTGCTCTTATCCCCGCCCAATAGCAACACCACAATTGTATCGCCATCTTCGGCAAAGTAGACTCGGTAACCCGGCCCAAAAAAGAGCCGTAGTTCTTTCACTCCGTCACCAACTGATTTCCAATCACCCAGATTGCCTTGCTCGAGACGGCGCAGGCGAGCTAAAATACGTTTACGTCCCCCTTTGTCACGTAAATTGCTTAGCCAAACCACAAAAGGTTCGCGCCCGCTTGCATCGGCATAGAATATAACCTGTTTAGGTGTTGATGTTTCACTCATTGCTCGCCTTTCATTTGATAGATGCAGAATAACATATGCGTACTAGAGTACGCAAGTCGATTCTCATAATTTTTATCATCATAAATCATGCCAATTTTTTCGCCTCTCCCTGCTCTAACCCTGCACGACAACAATGGTCACAACTTCGTCGTCTACGGCGACTGCTGTTCGGGCATCCCCGGCGGCCCGCATGAAGCCAACTTTGCCGCCGTAAATGCCGTGATCGCCCGACTCGACCCGCCGCCTGAATTTATCTGCTTTCTGGGTGATGAGATCAAAGGGCTGCTGGCCGATGATGACGCGCTGCGCCAGCAGTGGCGCTATTGGCTGGATTACGAAATGGCCTGGCTGGATCGCACCGCCACGCCGCTTTATCAATGCCCGGCCAACCACACCGCCTATGATCCGGCCAGCGAACAAGTCTTCCGCCAGGTGCTCTCCCATCTGCCCCAGAACGGCCCGCCGGATCAGCGCGGCCTCAGCTACTTTGTGCGCCGGGGCGATCTGCTGCTGATCTTTGTCAACACCATGTGGTCCGGGCTGGGCGGTGAAGGCCGCGTGGAGACGGCGTGGCTGGCGCAGGCGCTAGCCGACCACGCCGACGCCCGCCACAAATTGGTGTTGGGTCACCATCCTGTACATCCCATCAACGGTTTTGCCGGCGCATACCAGCGCACCATTGAGGCGGAAAACGGACGCGCCTTTTGGCAAATCCTGGTCGAACACAACGTGCTGGCCTATTTGTGCAGCCACATTATGGCCTTTGACGTGCAGATGCATGAAGGTGTGCTGCAAATTCTCACCGGCGGCGCCGGCACGCGGCCGCTGACGCCCGACACCGAATATCTGCACTGCGTCCAATGCGCGTTGGATGCAGATGGCCTGCGCTATCAGGTGCTGGACACCAGCGGACAGGTGCGCGAATGGTTGCGCTGGCCGCTGCAATTGCCGCCCGAATCCGTGTGGCGCGAACTGACGCCCGGCGTGCAGGATGCGCCAATTGTGTTGCCCAAAACGGCTGCCGCTGGCGATGCCCATTTGGTCATCTGGCGTTTTGAGGGGATTGCCGCAGATTCAGACGAGGGAACGCAACAAACGCTGCTGAGCATGTGGGACGATGGACCGCCGCTCGCTCCCTTCTGGATTGGCCTGATGGGTGCGGAGCAGCGGGTGGCGCTGCTTTTGAGCCCGGAGCCGGGCCGCAGCCCGCGCTATTGGCTGGGGCCAACGCTGGCGCCGCGCCAACCTTTTGCCATCCAAATCGCCATCCACACCGGCATGGGGCCGGGCGGCCTGCTCTGGCGCTGGCGCGACGATGCGCCCTGGTCCACCCTGCGCAACGCCAATGCCTGGGGCGCCGAGCGGCTGATATGGCAGCCCAAGTGGGGTGTGGGGTGCGATCAGCGCGGTCCGCAGGGGCGTCCCTTCCGGGGGGCGAGTTTGCGCGTGAGGTGGGGTCAATCCCGTGTGGCGTGAGTAGCGTTTGCTCCCCAAACCCATGTCCGCGGTTGGACAAATTCGCCACCGTGGACGATAATAGAGATGGCACTGCTTCAATTTCACTCGCCACAACCCACCACACAGGATCACCCTATGAACCTGGCGGACATCCAAACGTATTTGCAAACCCACCAGATCGACGGCTGGCTGCTCTATAACTTTCGCGATTTGAATCCCATTGCCCTGGGCGTGGCCGGTTTGTCGCATGGCGGCAGCCGCCGTTGGTGTCTTTATATTCCGGCCCAAGGCGCCCCCACCTGGCTGGTTCACGCCATCGAAAGCCACAGGTTTATGGAGGCCGCGCCGGCCTTGAAAGGCGAATTGCGCCGCTATGCCAGTTGGCAAGAGTGGGAGAGCATGATCCCGCAACTGGTGGGGGCGACGCCCGGTCAGCGTTTGCGGCTGGTCATGGAATACAGCCCGCGCAATGCGCTGCCCTTTATCAGCCGGGTGGATGCCGGCATGAAAGAGCTGGTGGAGCAGGGCGCCAATGCCGAAATCGTCAGCAGCGCCGATCTGGCCCAAATGGCGCTGGCGGTGTTAACGCCGCAACAATTGGCCGGTCATCGGCGGGCCGCCCGCATCTGTTTGGATGTGAAAGATGCCGCCTTTGCCCACATCGGCGAATGCCTGCGCAACCACCAGCCCATCACCGAATATGAGGCGCAGCAATTTGTGGCGCAGCGTTTTGCCGCCGCCGGTCTCGACCCGGCGCGCGCGATTGTCTCGGTCAACGCCAACGCCGCCGACCCCCACTACTTTCCCTCCGCAAAAGATCACAGCCCCATTCAAGTGGGCGATGTGGTGCTGATCGACTTATGGAATCGCGAGAAGAACAGCCCCGACGACTGTTTTGCCGACTGCACGTGGACCGCCTTTTGCGGCAGCCATATTCCGCCCAAAGTGCAGCACGTCTTTGCGGTGGTCATCGCCGGGCGCGACCGGGCGGTGCAATTTATTCAGGAACAATTGGACGCCAAAGGCAGCGTGGCCGGCACGGCGGTGGACGATGCCTGCCGCCAGGTGATTGCCGACGCCGGCTATGGCGACTATTTTATCCACCGCACGGGTCACAGCCTAGGCCCAACCGGCCACTATCTGGGCGTCAACATCGACAATTATGAAACGCAGGATGGGCGCCAACTGATTCCAGGCATCATGTTTACCATTGAGCCGGGCATCTATATGCCCCACTTTAATTACGACGACAGTCCCGCCGCCAAAGGGCTGGGCATCCGCAGCGAGATCAACTGTTTTATGCACGCCGACCGCGTCGAGGTGACCACGTTGCCGCTGCAGACGGCCATGCCCGCACTGCTGGCGTAATTGCTTCTGTTAATTTGTGGCTGTTTAGCAAGCCAGCCATTTGGCTGACCGCTGGTAACTACACTAGAGATTAGTGGAAATAAGAAATGGGTACGCGGATGAACACGGATAAACGCTGATTTTGTCTGAAAGAATCTGTGTTCATCCGCGTTTATCAGCGTACAATATCTCTGTTAAACCGCTGATTGCTGACTCGCTAAATTGCCATTGTTTTCAAAATAACTGTTCACAAGGAGAAAATTATGCGTAGAAATTGGATATTTTTGAATTTGCTCTTGGCGGCTGTGCTGCTGTTGAGCGCCTGTACGGCGGCGGCGCCGGCGCAGCCCAGCCAGGCGGGCGAAGCCGCTGCCCCCGCCGCCGATAGCGGCGCGGCAGCCGCGGAAGGCACCGGCGGCACGCTGATCGTCGGGCGCGGCGGCGACTCGGTGCTGCTGGATAATGGCGCCGTCACCGATGGTGAATCGGCCCGTGTGATCAACACGATCACCGAAGGGCTGGTGGCGCTGGAAGGCACCTCCAC
>JAWKON010000080.1:0-34094 GCA_041391125.1 Caldilineaceae bacterium | reverse complement strand
AGATGACAAGATGACACGATGACACGATGACACGATGACAAGATGACAAGATGACAAGATGACGGGTGAAGGGGTGACAGGGTGACAGACTATGCGCTTGGTCACCCGGGCACCCGGTCACCTTGTCACCTTTTCCTGGTTGACTACAGTCCGCTCGGCTCCGGCATGGGCATAACGCCCAACTGCTGCAACATGCCCAGGTCGTCGCCGTGGCCCCAATGCTCGACGATTTTGCCATCTGCCAGGCGTATGATGTGAATGTTGGAGACGGTGATCGATTTGCCAGTGGGGGGGATGCCCATGAATTCGCCCAAGTGCGTGCCGCGTAAGGTGTAGCGTCCCACGACCTGCTCGCCTTCGGCGAAGAGATCCTCCTCTTGCCAGCAGCCGTCAGGAAAGGCGGCCCGCAGGATCTTGCGGTTGAGATTCCACCCTTCGCGGCCCGGCGGCAGACCGGGCAACCCATAATGATCGACCACAGCGGGTGCGAGTAGTTGCAGGAAGGTGGCTTCGTCGCTGTCGTTGATTGCCGCCACTAGGCGGCGTACAATTGATTTGTTTTCTGCCATTGACATGCTATTTTCTCCTATGCGTTTTGCGTGGATATGGACTATCGCTCTGGCATAAGGATAGCAGCTCGGTGGATGTCTGTCAGCGGGGATAGTACGGAGATTTTGTGCGCGCAGTACGGAGATTTTTGAGTCTGACAAGGTGACATGTGACAGGGAGACAAGGTGATCGTTACCCTATCCGATTACCTTGTCTGCCTGTCACCCGGTCAGGGTTAACCCTTTACTGGCCGCCCAAGTGGCGATCTGAGTGCGATTGGTGTAGCCCAATTTGGCAAGGATATTGCTGATGTGGCTTTCCACAGTGCGCTCGGTGACGCTCAGCGCCGTGGCAATTTCCAGGTTGGTCAACCCTTGTGCGGCCAACGTAGCCACCTCTACTTCGCGCGCCGTCAAACCGTCAACGGCCCTTTTGGCTCTTTGGCGTGGCGTTGGCCGTTTCGGCGCAGGCAGGCATGATGCGGCGTGGCCTCGCAGCGCGTCGCGCAGCGACTCCTCGGGCAGTTGGGCGATGAGCTGGGTGATGGTTACATGCACCGCGGTGGTCATGGCTTCGGCGGCATCGCTGCGGCGTTGGCTCCGATAGAGGTTTGCCAACGTAGCGTCAATGCGCCAGAGCAAAGGCAATGCTTCATAAGTAGCGGCCACTGTGCGGGCGCGCTGGAGCTGCTCTTCCGCCTGGGTGTAACGGCGGAGCGCCAACAGTGCTTCACCCGCCGGCAGCCATAACGCGGGGATCGCGTTTGCGGCCTCGGTTAACGGTACCGTTGCGCGCAACTTTTCGATCACCGCAAACGCGCCTGCCGGGTCGCCGGTGGCCAGCCGCCATTCGAGCCAGGCCAACCACAGCAACCGTTGAGGCGGCGTCTCCATTGGCGTTGTGGGGGGGCAGGCGCTGTGCAACAAGCTTTCCGCCTCAGCATATTGCCCTTGCGCAATCAGAATCCGCGCTTGAGTGGCGTCCACAAAACGGCGGATCATTAACGCACCCACTTGTTTGGCCAGATGTTGCGTCGTGGCGATGGCCTGTTGCGCCGCATCGAACGCGCCAATGTCCAGGTAGAGTAGGGCAAACGCCAGATGCGCCGCCACCAAATGAAATTCGCTTTCATCAGCCAGCAGCAGGGCGCGGCGGGCGTGGGTGAAAGCTTGGGTGTATGCCCCGCGGGAGCCGTCGCGCCAGGCGAGATAGGCCAGCACGAAAGCCTCACGGAGTCGCCACTGCATGGTGGTGCAGAGCGCCAGCGCCTCTGCACCCGTATCGTCACTCGTTTCATTTTCGCGCGTGGGCCAGGGCAGCGTGTCATGCAGATAATTGGGCGCATCGACAACTGCCGCCAGCAGAAGTGCAGAGACAAGCGTTGTGCGCTGTTCCAACTTGCGGCACAGGCCAATCGTCTCCTGATAGATGGCTTTGGCCCGCGTCAGATCGCCGCTGTAATAGGTGGCCGTGCCGACGAGATCGAGCGTTTCGGCTATCCCCGCCTGGTCATTGGTTTGACGAAGAAGGGCCAATGCTTCGGCATGATGGGTGAGCGCGGTTTGCGGCGCATCGGCGTTCAAATACCAATTGCCCACGCGGTTCAACGTGCGCGCCAATGCAACCGGTTCGTCATGCGCCCGCGCCAGAACGAGGGCGGTCTGAAAGTAGCCATCGGCCTGGGCATAGCTGCGCGCCGTCCACAGAAAGCCCAACGCCAGCAGATTTTGCCATTCGGCATGGTGCGCTTGCACGGTGCGCGCCGCCGCCAGCGCCGTTTCATAATCGAACCGCGCTTGATCAAAGTCGCCAATGCGTTCGGCGGCCTGACCGCGGGCGTGATAGAGCGCATGATGCCCCTGGTGGGGATAAACGCTGTGTGCGGCTTCGATAGCACGCGTATAGTGGACGATAGCGGCGCGGGGCGCATCCGCACGGCGGGCCTGCTCGCCGGCCATTTGGGCATAGTGCAACGCCTTTTCCCACTGTTGGGCTTCATAAAAATGATAGGCTAGACTGGCGCTGACGGCCGCTTCGCCTCCGGCGTCAGTTGTGTGCGTGGCCCCCCATGTGTGCTGTTCGATAGCTTCTCCCACAAGCTGGTGTAGGGCGCTGCGCTCGCGTTGCAGCAACTCGTTATAGATGGCCTGGCGGGTGAGGGCATGGCGAAAGGTAAAGATATTGGCGGTTGTCTCGCTCACCAATTGAGTCTCGATCAATTCTTTGATCAGCCCAATCTGGATGGCCTCATCCATGCCAGTGATCTGCTGAAGCACCCCAAAGTCAAATTGGCGCCCCATGACAGCAGCCAGTTGCAGCAGCCGGCGCGCGCCCGTACTCACATCCGCAATGCGGCTTTGCACGGCGGCCTGCACCGTGCGTGGAATATGGAGTTGCGCCAGCGGTTTGCGTTCCCAGCCGCCTCCGCTTTGAAAGATGTCACCGGCAGCCACCAGCGCTTTCAACATCTCTTCGATAAAAAAAGGGTTGCCTTCGCTCAGGCTGTGGATCGTGTAGAGAAAGTCGCTGCGGATCGGCTTGTTCTGCTGAAAGAGGGTGCGCACCATCTGGTCAGTTTCCCGTTCCGTCAGCGGCGGCAGCGCGATCTCGGTCGCCAGCCGGCGGCGATCCAATTGCGCCAACAGATGCATAAGCGCTGGCGTGATTTCATCCGAACGGTAGGTCAGCAACAGCAAGAGTGGGTACTCCACGATGTGGCGCGTCAAGAATCCCAAAAATTCGAGGGTAGCGTCGTCGGCCCAATGGAGATCCTCAAAAATGAGGAGGAGTAGCGGGTGGCGGGTGGCGTGCGATGAGTGGCGATTTAAGAGCGTGTTGGCCAGCGTATCGAACAAGCGACGGCGGTACTGTTCAGGGTCCTCCAGATTCCGCGGCGGCTCGGTCAATAGGGTGCGTACCTCGTCGGCCAACGGCGCAGCAAAAGCAGCGTTGCGCAACAGATCCAAAATTGGCGCATAGAGATAGGTGCTGTCCAACTCAAAGCAGAATCCTGCGCCAATCTGGCCGCCCATCTGTTGCACCTGCCGCTTGATCTCCGTGATAAGTCGCGACTTGCCGATGCCCGCCTCGCCGCTGATCAGCGCGATTTGACCATGACCGGCGCGCGCCTGATCCAATAAGCGCGCCAAAGCTGCGACTTGCGCGTCGCGGCCAATCAGGACGGGGCAGAGGAGCGACTGAATATATGGACTAGGCATACTTTTTTCCTTTCATGAAGCATCATTATACCTGATGCAAGTGCAAGTGTCCTACACTCTGCCGCAGCATCACAATGGCAATATCCGGTTCAAGGATGGTCACAGATTGACCACACACCTTGGCCACAAGGCCGGCGCCAAACATCAACCTGAAAATCCAACAATCAACCATTCCCTATATCTTTTGATGATTCAAAACACCACTGGTTGACGCGTATACTAGGCGCGTACCTATGAACGCGGCTGGACCATGACGTCCACTCTATGTTTCACCAAAGTTGTTCGGGCATGAAGCACTGGCTCGGACGCCTGACATCGATAGAATCAAGCTATGATTGGAGTAGAGGATGAATACGACAACAACTGTCAACGAAGTACTTAGGCCAGCACAAAATACACGAGTAGGGCGTGGCTACCTTGTCTACATTGGGCGTGGGCTGCGCTGGCTCGGCATCACCTTGTTGGCGCTCGTGGTGATCTGCGTGACGGTTCAGAGCATCGCCACGCAGATCGACAACCGCACTTACGCGCCGCGGGGTCAGCTTTACATGGTTAACGGCCGCCAGATGCACATGGTCTGCGCGGGGCAAAGCCAGCCGGGCGCGCCGACGGTCATCTTGCAGGCCGGCGGCGCCAATGAGAGTTTGTGGTGGGTGCGCGTACAAAGTCAACTGGCGGACCACGTGCGCGTCTGCGCCTATGACCGGGCCGGGTTGGGCTGGAGTGAAGCGGCCGCTACGCCACGCGACCCCATCACGCTCGTCGGCGAGTTGCATGATCTGCTGGCGGTTGCAGACATTCAACCGCCTTATGTCATGGCCGGTCATTCATTCGGCGCCATCCTCACGCGGGTTTATGCCGCCCAATACCCGGACGAGGTTGCCGGGCTGGCCCTGGTGGATGGCATGCCGCTGGAGTTGAAAGGGCTCAGCGCTGCGGAATTCGCCAGCTACAAATGGCCATCGTATGCCATTCAGGCGCCCTTTTGGGTGATCTATCACTTGGGCGTGGGGCGTTTGTGGGTGGCGCGCAGCACCGCGGCAATGGGCTATCCACCGGCGATTGCCAAGGAATTGGCGGCCTACACGCTGCGCAACCAGACCTGCGCCACCGACCTGGCCGAACACGGTTATGACGCCACGTGGGCGCTCATGCAGGCGGCGTTGGCCGCCGAAGATCTGGGCGATCTGCCGATGGCCGTGTTGTGGGCCAGCCAATCGGGCGCCAACCAGCCTGATTACGCAGCCTATCGCCAGGAGGTGGCGAGCTATTCCACCAACAGCGTAACGCACACAGTTGAGGGTGCGGATCACGGTTCCATTTTGGGGACCGCGCAATACGCGCAGCAGGTGAGCGACGCCATCCTCGATGTGATCGACGCGGCGCAGACGGGTGCGCCGTTGGCCTTGCGGTGACAAAATCGTTGCGCATATAAGGAGAAGGAAGATGAAACTGAGCACGGCCATCATCAAACAGCATCCAGTAGCGGCTTATTTTATATTGGCTTATACTTTTACCTGGATACTGGTGCCCCTGCTGCTGATTAACCTGGCGCTGGGCGTCTTTGGGTTGTTGATGCCTGCGGTCGCCGCTATCGTGGTTGCCGGAATGAGTGAGGGGAAAAGCGGGGTGAAACAGTTATTGCGCCCGCTATTTATCTGGCGGGTCCACCCGTTCTGGTACGGCGTGGCGTTGGGGTTGCCCATCCTGCTCTCGGTGCTGGCGGTCGGGTTGGGCGGATTATGGGGTTGGCCGGTGCAGATGCAGACCGCCGAATTGACGCCATTGCTGATCACCGTCTTCGTGCTGGTTGTCGGCGAAGAGATTGGCTGGCGCGGCTTTGCTCTACCCCGGCTGCTGCAACGCTATGCGCCATTGACGGCCAGCTTGCTATTGGGGGTGCTGTGGGCCGGCTGGCATTTGCCCATGTTCATTATACCCGGCACGCCCATGTTCGAACTTCCTTTCACCGCGTATTTGGGCTGGGTGGTGGGGTTGACTTTTCTCTTTACATGGCTTTACCAGCAGACCCAAGGCAGCCTGCTCTTGGCCACGCTCTTGCACGGCGCGGTCAACTCATTGGGGGTGATGAATGCGGCAATCGGCCAAACAGAGTGGCGTTGGCTGTTGGCTGCCGTCTATTGCATGGCCGCATTGGCGGTGGTGATCGCGACGTGGGGCAATTTTCGCGACCGGAAAAGCAGTGCGGTGTTTCTCATCAATGACCATCCGGCTTGATGATGAAGAGCGTATTTACCATTGGGAACGAAAGGGTGCATCCCCAATTTGAGGGCCACCAAGAGCTGTCAGGTTTTGCAAACCTGACAGCTCTGCGGCGCCACGCCAATGACCGCGTGCAGCCGCCAGAATGGGTGAATCTACTGCCCCCATAAATGGGATGCACCCGGAACGAAACCTTAGTTGGTAATCCCAACTATTCCTTGCTATAATTTGGCGCAGCGTCCACAAAGTGGGTATCCGATGACGGAGGTCTTGCCGTGTCATTACCGCTGCTCCAAACCAAGCTCTACATTCCGCCTCCACGTCCGCAATTCGTGCCGCGCCCGGCGGTCACCGCCAAATTGCAGCAGGGCGCGGCTTGTCCGCTCATCCTCATCGCGGCGCCGGCCGGTTTTGGCAAGACGACGTTGGTCAGCGAATGGATTGTGCAAAGTGCGCAGCCGGTGGCCTGGCTGTCGCTCGACGAGGAAGACAACGATGCCAGCCGCTTTCTGGTGTATCTGGTGGCGGCGCTGCGCACCCTTCACGCGCAAATCGGCGAGACCACGCTGGCGTTCCTGGAATTGGGGCAGCTTCCCCCCATCACAGCCCTCTTGACGCCCCTGCTTAATGACCTGAGCCAGCTTGCCGATCCCGTGGCGCTGGTGCTGGACGATTACCACCTGATCACGGCGCAGCCATCCACGAAGCGCTCACCTTTCTGATTGAGCATTTACCGCCCACCCTGCGCTTGATCATCACCACCCGCATCGATCCGCCGCTGCCGCTGGCGCGCTGGCGGGTGCGCGGTCAACTGGCGGAAATCACGCCGACGATTTGCGCTTTGGCGCGACCGAGGCCGCCGACTTTTTCAATCAAGTGATGGGCTTGCAATTAACCGCGGCCGATATTGCCCTGCTGGAAACGCGCACCGAAGGCTGGATCGCCGGTTTGCAACTGGCTGCCCTTTCCATGCAGGGGCGCCAGAATCCGGCCGAGTTTATTGCGGCCTTTAGCGGCAGCAACCGCTTCATCGTCGATTATTTGGCCGAAGAGGTGTGGCAGCGGCTGCCCACCGTCACGCAGCATTTTCTCATGCAAACCGCCCTGTTGGACCGCTTTTGCGCCGATCTGGGCGAGGCGGTAACTGGACAACCGAACGCGCAAGCGGTGTTGACCGCATTGGAACAGGCCAATCTCTTTCTCATTGCGCTCGACGATGAACGCCATTGGTATCGCTATCACCACCTGTTTCGCGAATTGCTGCAACAGCGCCTGCGCGAGCACTTTGACGTCGCCACGCGCCAGGCCCTGCATCAGCGCGCTGCGGACTGGTATGCCGCGCATGAGTTGACCGACGAGGCGATTCAGCACTACCTGGCGGCCACCGCCGTTGCCCAAGCCGCCGATCTCATCGAGGAGGTGGGCTATGCGGCCATTGGCAAGAGCAATCTCACCCGGCTGCGCCTTTGGTTGGAGAAATTGCCGGTTGACCTGGTGCGGGCGCGGCCGCGGCTGGCGCTGTGGCGGGCGTGGGTGCTCAACTTAACCGGGCAGCCGGCGCTGCTTGAAGAGTGGCTGCAGGCAGCGGAGCTGAATTTACACAATGTTCCCACCGCCGTGGCTCAAGACATCCGGGCGCAGATCATTACGTTGCGCGCCTATGAAACGCGCCGCCAGGGCGATTTTGCCACGGCCAACGCCCAACTGCAGCAAGCGCTGACCGACTGTGCGCCGGACAATCTGCTCACGCGTACGGCCATCAATCTGAACCTGGGTTTCAATTACTGGATGACGGGGCAGCTTACTGTAGCCAATCAGGTGCTGGAGACGACACAACGCGAAGCCAAACTCATTCAAGCCCCGCACGTGAATCTGATCGCCAAAGGTACGCAAGCCAATGTAGCTGTCGCCCAAGGCAAGTTACGCCGCGCTATGCAGTTGTGCGAAGACGCAATTGAAGGAAGCGGGGCTCACGCACAATGGGGGACATCCTTTTCCCATCGGCAGGCTATGCTTACGCCGTTTTGGGCAACATCCAGTATGAGCGCAACGAGTTGACCGCGGCGGAAAGCGCCCTACGTCAGGCGAACTTGGCGAATTCATGGCCGACGGCACCATGATCCGCCGCGCCCTCTTCCGGTTGGCGCCCCTGTGCAGTTAACGGGTGATGCTGACGCAGCGCAGGTGCTCTGGCAGCAGGCCCTGGCCACCGATGATACGGTGGAGGAGCCGCTCATTGAATTGGAGCAGGTGCGCAGTTGGCTTATGTTGGCCGCGGTTGCTGATGAACGGGGAGGCCTTGGCCAAAGCCAGTCATTGGGCCAATCGCTATCGCCAAGGGCAAGATTCCACCAATCCGTATATCACCGCCTTTGCCCACACGCTGGTCGCCTGGGTGGACCTCTGGCGGGCCAGCCGGCGCAAGCGTTGGCGCGCTTGGCGCCCTTGCTTGGCGCAGCGCGCGGCCGGCCACGTGCAACAGTTGATCAAATGTTGGCCATCCAGGCGCTGGCACTTGCGCGGCGGCGGGTGATAGCGCCGCCGCGCACGCTCAGCTGCATCAATTGTTGCGTCTAACGGCGCCGGAAGGCTACATCCGCGTCCTATCTGGATATGGGCGAGCCCATGTACGACTTGCTTGATGGCTTACGGATGCTCAAGCACCGGCGCGGCGCTTGTCGATTACAAGGCACGCTGTTCAGCCGCCTTTGCAGCGTTGAGCGGTCAACCAAGTTCTGCAACTATCCCTCCAAACGAGACTCCCTCGCCAACAATCGTAAATCGTAAATCCCAATCGTAAATCTCGTCGAGCCGCTCTCCGAGCACCAGTCGAGAATCCTCCAACTGGTCGCCGATGGCCCTTTCCAGCAGCCAGCGATCCTCGTCCCGTCGGCACGGTCAAAAAAACACCTCAACAATATCTGCCCAAGCTTGGCGGTATCAGCCACCCACCTAAGCCATTGCGCGTGGAAGCGAGGATTGGGCTACTTGCCGATTGGTTCTCCAGGAGAACCACCTCAATTTACCCACACCTGTATAAATCTCTAATCTCAACCACAATAGCCTATTCCACTGTCGTCACCAACAGCGGCTCGACGGTGGCGCGGCGACAACATCCTGATAGGGCGCCGTAGAGGCGCGTCTCGTCGTCGACCGCTTCCACAAAAAGATAACGGTAATGGTGGTCAACCCCAGTTAGCCGGGCGTAGCGGGCTGCCTGCACTAACGGCCTCATATTCGAAAGTCGCTGCGAAAGCTCTTGAGTTCCAGCCCTTAGTGCTGCCCCTGGTAGCAGATCAACAAGTCAATCTGGCCATTGCCGTGGGAAACTCGGGATGCATGACACCGGTGCGTACAAAGACTGCGAGAGCCACATGTAGAGGTTGAGTGATAGACCGCCTCATAGAGCCATGTCGTTGCGCCGCAGCGCCTGCCCGGAAGAAGCCAGCCATGATTCTTGCGCAGATAGGCTTCGTAGAGCGCACCATGTTTGATATGCAGCGCGACCCGGCCGGGGTAGGGGATAGTCGATTTGGTAAACGGTGGATAGAGCGCGCCGGAATCGCGGAAAATAACGCAAAGCGATTGAAAAGCGTTTCTGCACAAGGGCGGGGAAACATGACATACGATTCAGCGGGACTCACCATCCTCGTCGATCACGCCATTCATGAGATGGTTGATACTGGGATCGTCATAAGCAAACTCAATCTTGCCATCCGTTTGCGGGAGTTCGATCAGGAACTCACGATGAGGTTCTTCCGGTGGCCTTGCTGATCAGAATTAATGATGTTGGCATTAGGCAGCCGATTGGTGGCCGCAGCCTCGACGACTTCCAGATCATGTAGGGTCAATGTTGGGTTGTGCTCATTGTAGAAAGTTTCGGTCAAACAGCTCGCCAAACCATGAAGTCAACCCAGGTTGGCCGCTGCAACTGGGTGTAGAGCCGCTCGATCAAGGCCAGTTCTACGGCTTAGCCGCTCGCGTTCATACCAGTGCATCATCGCCGCCACTTCGTCGGCGGTTAAGTTGGAGTCTACCATCTTTCGCTGCACCGTTGAAGGGCGAACCGCTTGGATTATCAACCCCAACGCTGCGCACGCCGATCAGCGCCATGCCGTGCAGCAGATAATCCTTCTCGGCAGTCGTTTTGTCTACCTGTTCGCGCCGCGTGTTATAGATATTACAGGCATATTCAACGGTGATCGCTTCGGCAGAAGCGCATCAAATTCGTCGAGGATCAGGATCAGCGGCTTTTGTGGTGCTCGCGATCTGAAGATGGTGTAAAAATCATCCAGTTGCTGAATCTCAATGGGCGGCAGCGCAATTGCCGCAGATGTGCGCGCAATGACCTGAGCAATGCGTACGACATCCGGCGTCATCTTCAAATGTTCTGGGTTTATCTTGAGTACGTCAAAATTAGCATGGCGCGCGTCAGCGCGCAGTTGCAGCATGGCGCGCAACAGAATCGCTCATACCCGTTGGCGCAGCGCCCAGACCGTGATGTAGTGACCGCCCCACGTCAGATCTTCCCCGGCCAGGTGGCCCACGGCTGCGCGTCTATTCATGCCGCCAGGATAATAATTGATTTCGTGTCAATCGGCCCATATGATGAAAATTTCGCATCCTATCTCATTGTATCGGTTGATGGCTGTGGCTGCTTCTGCGTGAACCTCTTCGATGTGCTTCAGATATACCATATGGTACTCAACAATCAACCACCCAATTTAAACTGATGAACGACATCGCGGTTGACGTGTATGCTGTGGGGTATGGTACGTATTTACCTGCAAATTCGAGTGCAAAGACCCTCTCGGCGACACGTGCGCAGTGGACGAACCCTTGCAAGTGAGCAACAAAAGCAGCGGGCGAAGCCACGCTGGCAGCCCCATGCCGGTGAGCTGAGCTAACACGGCGTGCTGCTGAAGCTCTACAACTGAATTTCACCTTGATTTATGGTAACGCCCACGAGAATAAGCCCATGATCACACAACTGAGCTCATCAGCGCATCACGCCGGCGACGCTGGTACAGCGTTATCCACTCTCCTCTTTTCGAGGTACGTGTATCGACTGGCTGCTCACTGGTAATCGTCTATGCACCCGCCTACAACCCACCATCGTGCTGTGGCTATGAGCACCGTACCGGCGCTGGCGGCTTGGCTGGTGCTGCACATCGACCGGCACAACCGGCGAACGCCCTCCTCCGCCTTCCGGCAGCGGCTGCGTACCTGGCGTTGGCTGGCAACTGTTCAGTAACGTGCTTGCTTTTGCTCATTCCGGCGATGCATTTGGCGGCGATGGGGTGGGCGCTCTTTTCGGCGCCTTCCCTTTCTGCGCCTGGCGTTGCCGGTGTAACGGCGATTCTGCCCGTCAACCTGGGCGAAGAGATCGCCCTGTTTTCCCCGTTGCCCCCTTGCGAAGCGCTTTAACGGGCAAGCCGCCTCGCTGATCTGGCACGCTATGGGCGGCGCTGCAGGTGCTGGACGGTGGGCATCGAAAACCCGCTGCCGGCCATCTATTCCTTCACCGGCCTGGACAATCCATGACCATCATCTGTCGGCCTGGCTCTTCAACCAGACCAGTGGCAGCGTGCTGCACGCATTCCTGATGCACGCCGCGACCGACACCATGTTCATCCTCGTTTCGCCGCCAGCCGAAAGCAACGACATCACCGCTGGGCGCTGGTTACGGTGATGACGGCGTTGGCGGCGTTGGCGTTGGTGGTGATCCTGGGGTAAATCTTTGGCAAACGGGTCCGACCTCACGTTGGCGAACGGCGATTGAGTGGCTCCGGCAGTATGGAGCAGTATCGAAACCAGCGTGAGCGGAGTCAGATTGCCGTTGAAGCTTGTTTTGGTTTCGATACGGCCTCAAACTGCCGAGGCCTACTCAGCCGGCACTAGTCTGAACATTCTGGAAAAACTCATCGCCAGACAGCCAATAATCGCCAGCGCCAGCTACAAGCGCTTTCACCTTCGGCAAAATCGAAGTTTACCCTGCCGGTCGACCTGACCGCGTGGCCCACGGTGAGATGGTCGCCATTATGGGGCCGTCGGGCTGCGGCAGAAGGACCACGCTGCTCAACTGCATCTCAGGCCTGGATGATTTTGACGCCGGCGAGGTGACCATCGACGGCGCCAATCTGCGCGCCATGAACGACCGCACGCGCACCACCTATCGCGCGCAGCACATGGGCTGTCTTTCAGACCTTTAACCTGCTGTCGGTCATCACGGCGGTGGAAAATGTGAGTGCCGCTGCTGGTCAGCGGCGTGCCCAAAGGAGGCGCGCCGCCGCGCCTGGCCGCGCTCGATCAAGTAGGGGGCTGCACGAGCGGGCGCACCATCGCCCCGCCGAGCCGACGGTCAGCATAACGTGACCATTGCCCGCGCGCTGGTCAACAACCCGGCCATCGTCTGGGCCGACGAACCGACCGGCAGCTTGGACAGCGAAGCCGCCGGCGACATCCTGCAACTCATGCGCCGGCTCAACCAGGAACAGGGCCAAACCCTGGTCATCGTGACCCACGACCCGCAGATCGGCCAGCAATGCGACCGCATCATTCGCATGCAGGATGGGCAGATCGCGGCGGATGAGGTGAGCCAGCAGGGGGTGGCGGTTGAGTTTAGATGCCAGTTGCAGCATAATTCTTTTACCCATAATGAAATCAGTTTGCGGCCAACGATTTTCTTCAGTGAAGTGCCGAGAAGGCTGGCAGCGGTGAGTAGCCCGGCCGTTTGGGGCGTATCGAAACCAGAGCGGGTCGACCCGTTCGTTTGGTTTCGATACTGCCGCTGCGCTCCCAAGGCTGCAAACTACCGCAGCCTACTCAACCGGCACTCACTGATCACCTCTGAAAAGTACGTTTTTCTATCAGACTCGCCCCAATACTGCGCCCAAGCGCGCACAGGAGCAAACTCATGCAAACCATCAACACCAACATCACCACCGGCCTAGTCGTGATCGTGCTGGCGCTGCTGGGCTATCTGCTGGTGCTGTCGCTGCGCCGCCGGTGCTGGCCAAGCTGGGCTGCGCAACATTCCGCGCCGCCCGGCCCAATCGACGCTGATTGTGCTGGGGCTGACGAAAACACCATCATCATCGTCAGCGCGCTCAGCACAGGCGATACGTTAGGCGGAAGTTCGCTGCGTCGCCAGACCGTCAGCGCCTATGGGCAGATCGACGAGATCATAACGCCGCCGCTGCTCTCCATGCTGATCACGCTGGGCGATGTGACGGAATCACCGGTAGTTGTGGATACCGCCACAAGAGAGACCACCACTGCCCCCTGCGCCAGCGCCCCGTCCACCCAAAACCGCGACCAGATCAACGAGTTGATGAAGGTGGCCTTAGCGATGTCTTGACCATCCTCGAAGGCCGGTTGCCGGGCATCAGCACAGCGCGCTATCAGGTTGCGCCGCCGCCGAGGAAGAGCCGCTGATCGACGCCGTCGCCCTCGATCCTCTTCCCGACGATCCGCAACGTCAGCATTGGCCGGGGCAAACCGCTGGGCTTTGTCTTTGCGGTCGACGGCGATTATGACCAGAGAGCTTCGGCCTGACCGTCGCCGGCGCCGTTACGGTGGATGCGCTTTGTCCGGGCATTGGCAACATCTTTGTGCAGGCATCGAATCTCTTCGGCATGCGCAAAGCCAGGGTCAGCGGTTGCTGGCGACAGCTTCAGTCTCTCCAATCTGTGGCGCTGGCCACGGCGGCATTGGGTTCGGCGCTGACGGCCAACCGCGGCGCAGATGGGGTGGCCCCCGCCGTCGATTTATTAATTCAGCATTCCGTTGAGCACGCTGCAGGCGGTGGCGTCGACCCTGCTGGAGCAACGGGGGCATCACCGAGTCACTGAGCCTGGAGGCACTGGGGGTGACGCCGGCCACGCTGCAAAGAGGTGGGCGTCAGCACGACCCACGGTGTCGCTCGACGCCGGGCGCATCCTCCCAGCCGCGTGCAAAAACCCGACGGCGCAACTGCTTGATGCGCTCAATCTCAATACGCTGGGCGCCGAGATCGACCGCGTGCTGGCCAGTTTGGTCTGCAACTGCGCCGGGGCGATGTCTATCTCAACCAGTTTAGGCGCGGAAAAATTACGCGCGCAGGTGGAAGCGACGTGCTGGAACTTCGTCGGCCCGATTCCGATTCCCTTCACGTCAAGGCCATAGTGGCCGAAGGCGGGACCGTGGGCGTGCTCATGCCCGGTGGTGATGATGCGGCTGGATGAGGCGCAAGAAGCTCTTCTTTATGCACGACAAAGTCAACAACGTGCTGATCTCAACCAGGGCGATGAGTTGAGCAGGCTTTGGCTGCAAACCGCAGCGGTCAGCGAACGGCTCAAAGTGCTGGCGCTCGACCCTGTCGCCGTGGTACAGTTGGCCGCTTATCCTGCGCCGCCCGGCTGTCGCGCTGTGTTGAATCAAACGGCGGCGCGCATCGTCGAGCAGACCTGAAGAGATCGGCGCGCCGCCCGATTATCGCAGTCTCGTCAAGTCTGGTGAATGTGCAACCTATCGGCGCAGATCAAAGCGTTGCCCGCAGTGCTCGACCAACCGGCAGTCAATGACGAGTTACGCACGCTCTTTGCCAACGATAACGTGCGCGCTTGGCTGGTTGGTCTGCCGCTGGCGGCGCAAGATAGCGCCGATCTCAAAGCGGCGCTGGCCGCGCTCAACCAGTTCGACGTGATTGACCCGCTCAACAAAGCGACGATGTTACAGGCCGCCACCGCCGGCGGGGCCATCTTTACCACCGTTTTTTCGCTCTTTGGCATCTTCTCGATCCTGGCCGGCGTCATGCTGATCTTCCTGATCTTTGTCATGCTGGCCGCCGAACGGCGCAGCGAAATGGGTATGGCGGGCGATTGGTGTACGGCGCGGCCATCTGGTGCAGATGTTTGTGACCGAAGGGGTGATCTACGACCTGGTGGCGGCGTTCTTTGGGGTGGCGCTGGGGCTGGGCATCTCCTATTTGATGGTCGGCTTTTCTGGGCGGCATCTTCAACAATGTGAGCAGCCAACTGGGCGTAGCCACGTACGTTCTTCCACTTCAACTTCCACGTACGGCAGCCCTCTTCGGTGCTCATCGCCTATTGCTTGGGCGTGGTCCTGACCTTTAGCGTGGTCACCGTGGCGTCGTGGCGGGTGAGCCATCTCAACATCGTCACCGCCATCCGCGCCCTGCCCGATAGAAGCCAACGCCAAGGCCGCGCTCGCTGCTCAACCAGGTGTGGCGCTGGTCGTTGGTCCGCTGCTGGCGCTGTTGGGCTATTATTGCTGGACCGCGACCTGGGTCGATGGCTATACGAATGTACTCATGGCGGTCACGCTGCTGCTGGCCGGGCTGCTGATCCTGGTCGAGCGGGCGCTGGAACCGACCTCCATCCGCCAGGAACAGGTACAACGGCTGACCTTCACGCTGCTGGGACTGGGGCTGCTGGCCATCCTGGACCGTGCCGTGGGGCGCGCTTATGGTGCCGCCTGCACCGTGCTGGACCAAACCGGGCCGCTCTTTCTGGCCGCCTTTGCGCTGCGTGCGCCCATGATTATCCTGGGCGCTCCATCCTGGCCATCATGTTCAACGCCGATGCGCTGACCTGGACCTTTAGCCACCTGGTCGGCGGGATTAGCTCGCTGACGCCCGTGCTCAAGACGGCGATTGCCTATCCGCTGAGCACGCGCTTTCGCACCGGCATGGCCATGGTCATGTTTGCCATGATCATCTGCACGAGAGTGAGTGATTATGGCGGTAAACGATTCAGGCCACGCAGGCGCTGATCACGCTGGACGTCAAAACAGGCGCCGGTTTCGAGATCACGACCTCGCCCACGCTGCTCTCGTTCTTCGACCCGATCACCGATCTGCAAGCGCGCATGGCCACACAGACCGCCGACTTGAGCGGTGTGGCCGCCGTGGGCGCGTCGCCCGCGAATCGGTGGCGGCCCGTCCGGTTGGGTCGAATGCGCAATGGGGTTCTGCGCAACTCGATGGCGTTGACGCGGGCTATCTGATGCAGGCCGCACAGGTCTATCATTTCCAAGCGCGCGCCGCCGGTTATGCCGACGATGCGGCGATCTGGGACGCCCTGCGCACCCGTAACGATGTGGCCATTGTGACCCCCGACTACCTGCTGACTGATACCACCGGGCCATCGGCGGACAGCATCGCCACCAACTCACATAGCGAAGCGCCACCAGCTGAGATTCCGCTGCCTTTCCTGCTCTATAATGTAGAGCCTAGCGTTGAGAACTTGCCGAACTCTGGATCAGTGCCGGCCAACAGCGACAACCCCTTTGGGGACACACGCCCAATCACGGACGCCGTCGCCACATCGGCTCCAGATCATCGGCGTGCTGGACGACAGCAGCACCTTGGCGGGCGGCCAAATCCAGATAATCTGGCCGCGCTGGCGTTGACTGGCCAGCCGGCGACGCCCGATCACTTTTACGTCAAAGTGCAGGCGGGGGCCGATGTGCATGTGGTGGCGGGCGAGTTGGAGCGCGCCTTCCTCAGCAGCGGTCTCGACGCCGCGGTGATGGCGAGACCTTTGCCGCCGGTCGCAACGTGGCGCGCGGCATTTTGCAGCTCTTCGGTTTTTACCAGTAGCTGGGTTTTGGTGGGAATTGCCGCTCTCGGCGTGATCAGCAGCCGCACGGTGGTGGAGCGGCGACAGCAGGAGTGGGCATGTTGCGCGCGATTGGCTATCTGGCAACATGGTCGCCTTCTCCTTTGTGCTCGAAGCCAGCTTCATCGCCGGCAGCCGGCATCTTCATCGGCGCGGCGGCGGGGCTGATCACTTAGGGCAGAATATCGTTGCCACCTTCTTCACCGGCTTGACGCCCACCGCGCAGAATGCCCTCCCCTGGCTGGAGATTGGGTTGATCCTGCTGCTGGCCTATGGCTTTTCGCTGCTGACGACGATCTTGCCCGCGTATCAAGCGGCGCGGATTTATCCGGCGGAGGCGTTGCGGTATGAGTGAGGAGTGATAGGAGTTAGCAGCGTCAACGCGTTTGCGAAACGGGTTGTTTTCTCAGTAGTCAACCGCCATGCCAGTGCCCCCGACACTGGCATGGCCCGAGATACGTGTATGTATCATCCCAGCAACAGGTGACGGCAAGCGCAAGAATTGTGATGAGAGGAAAACTTTGCAAAGGTCAGGCTAAGGCCAGCTCGGGTTGAGGGTCCGCCTGGTCTGCAATAGCGCGAAGCGCAGGGGGCAGAAAACCTGAACTGATATCCTGGCGCGGTACACCGATCTGCTCCAGTTCAGAGATGATTAAATCTTCGGTGTTATTGCACTGAATAACAATCTTGCCATCGCAAATATCAATATGGATCAAACAGAGATGAAGTCGTTTGCGATTTGCCCAACCGACGCGCACAGCCATGTAGTGCATCCGCTCATCATCGAAAATTAGCTCAACCTTGGAACGCTCGCTCTGTAAAGATTCATAGGATAGCAATAGTTGCTTTACATAGTTTTTATAATTTTCTATCTTTGTAGCCATAGCAATGGTTCCTCTTGAGCAATATCATAGACAATTAACTGTAATTCAAACACCTCAATGGCCAATTGCCCCACCTGACGGGCAAAAATATCTTCATAGGCGTGCAGCGGCACGGCGAGATACAATGTGCGCTCTGGTTCCTGTAATTCCAGAAGTTTACGATATAAACCATATTGTCCCAGGGCTTTTTCGAGTTCGGCTGCCTGCGATTCCAGCAAGAAACTCTTAATTTCGACAGCGATTTTTTCCAGGCGTCGCTCGGCTATAAGCAGTCGCTCCGCGCCCAAATCGGCTTCAAGTTGTGGATCAGCATCAAAAACATATCCATTGTGTGTAATGGTCCAACCGTCTGCTTCGAGTAAATCATACACAACCTGGTAAAACTTATCTCTTCTCGCCATCTACAGTCCTTTAATGAATGGTATCGGCTTGCATATGATTCACTCCCGACTCAAAACAACCTTCAATTTCTTATCGCCATTATAACACGAAAGCCAAATCTTTTTCATCCGGCCAGCATCTTCATCGGCGCGACGGGGGTGTTCCTGCTGCTGGCCTATGTCTTCTCGCTGCTTACGACGATCTTGCCCGCGGTTCAGGCGGCGCGGATTTATCCGGCGGAGGCGTTGCGGTATGACTGAGCATAAAAGACGGAGCTGACGAGGCCTGATTGTTATCTGTACCGGTAGTTCAGATAGCGGAAAAACAACGGGTCAAGTGTAGAGACTTGTAGAACCGGCTGCGCAACATAAGTCTCATCAACGATTGTGGCATCGGCCAGGGTGCGCAACAGAACAGCGCGCTCATCCCATAGTTCGTTCCATGCAGCTTGCACTTCCTCTCCAATGGTGGTTTCACTGGCTTGATGACAAATGGCTTCGCCCTGTGACACAACCTCTTGCATTCTGCTGGCAAAGTGCTCTTCATACTTTATCAATCGTGTGCGGTCAGAAAGCTCTTGTGTGTCAAGGCGAGATCGGGCAAACGAGAGTTTGTTGCGCTCAAACGCACATTCTGTCAATATAGCGCCAATCTGGTGGACAAGCGTTATATCTGCTGGATACACCTGTTCAAGTTCCGGTAATAGCGCCAACGCATCCTCTGAGATAGGCAAGGGGTAGATCTGACCAACAGGTTCTTTCTCATTGACCAGTGCTTTCAATGTGTCCACACTCACCATAATCATGTTCCCAAGGGGATGCTTGTCAACGGTTGGAACCAGATAGAAAAAGTGGTAGGCTGCCTCTAGTTGTGCAAGACATTGGGCAATATAACCCACTTGCAACTCCATCTGCTCGAAATCAATGATTTCAAACGCGAGGTAGACCTCGAAGAGGAATCCCTTTTGTTTGCGCTTTGTTGGGTAGTAAAAGTGCACACCGGCCTCTGCCAGTGGTACAAGACAATGCTTGAGTTCAGCAAGAAATTGAGCTTCCTGCTGGGTACGCCACAGGCGTAGGGTTGTCTGCAAGTTGCGCGCCTTGTATACCCGTCCGCGATCCATTTGCTCATCATAGAAAAGGTCAAAGATATCAACCAAGGTGCGATATGCCTGTTGCTCATGTTCATCAACGACCGCGTTTGCAACCGTTACTGGCCCAACACGCAAAACATCAGTGAACGAAGACTGGAATGTCGGCAGTTTCTCCATAGCATCGCGCAGGTTACTGCGCATCAATCTGGCCATGCGCTCTTTCTCCTCACCACTGAGAAATTGCAGATATTGTTGCAGAAAAGCGTGCATTGAGGATTGCCACTGCCGCAATGTGCTTTGAATAGTCTGTGCCTGCTGACCCAACGCGTGTTCTATGACTGCTGGGAGTCCAGGTGTTCCAAGGTTCAACTGTTCAAAATCAGCGTAAAGTGTTTGTAATTTATTGGTGTTGTATGATTTCCCGACATACGTGGAGTCGTGCAAGGCGATCAACTCTTGCACGACCACCAACACCTTGCCACGTAGTTGAATCCAATGACTCGCCCACTCATAAAAGGTATCTTTGGCATAATGTGCGTCAAGCAAACGGGTGTACTGACGATTCTGTTTGTGGAAAATATCATAGTCGAGCGTCTCAGCTGCCATTCGCTTCTTGGTATCATCAATTTCTGGCGGAGTTGCCCCAGTAGACGGATACAATCCTTGCGAACAATAGAGTGCATAGGTCGGAAACCACTGACGTAGATGCCGCAACCGCCAAAGCGCTTGCTCATGCGGTTTATCTTTTTGATCCAGTTTATCCACAATGAACTCAATGTGGATCGTCTGTGGATCTTCTTCCCAAATCGTCAGTGTATCAAACGATTCCTTGAACTGCGCCATCAGTTGCTTTCGTGCCTTTGCTACAAATTCAAGATAGCGCGCCGGAGCCACGCGATGCAGCGAGCTCAGAAATGCCGATTGTTGGGCCGGGTTATGTTGCCAAAACTGCGGCTCCCAAACATCTCCCTGATAGAAATCCGACAGCGCTGACATAGCAACCTGAAAGAATGTGCCCCAATCTGCAAGTTGAGCGCACTCATCAAGGGCAACCGTCTCGTCGAAGTGTAACGTACACACAAGAGACTGCAAAAGTGTTTTTGCCACTCGCTGTGTACCGAGAGCTTCCCTCGGCTTCATCTCTTCCACAAGCATTTTTTGCAACTGTAGCCGCAAATTATTATCAAAGGCTGCTAGTCCGGCAAGCTGTTCATAGATGTTATACCCACTACTAGGCATTGTTGCTGCGGCAACCAGTAACAAGGAAGATGGGCCAGATAGCTTGACAATTGTATCGAGCGTCGGTTGATTCGCTTGAATGTACAGCGACTCGGTTGCCAGAAACAAGGCGTTGAGTAGTTCGTTGATCTGTTGCAACGACAGCTGTGGACAGCGCTCAATCAGCGCCGTGATGAGTGAATTGGCATCCAATGATTGGTCGGCAAATGCTTGCGAGACCACCGCCGTGAGGTTTTCAAGATCCAGATGACGTAGAAGCCGCTGCACTGTCTGCCCAATCGGCAGTAACCCATGTAACGAACGTACGAGATGTTCGGAGCGGACGAGATGTAAGCCTTTCACACTCCCTCTTGTGAATCGTGAAATATTCACCATCCATTGATCGCAAGGTTCGTTCTGGATCAGCGGTGAATGGTAACCATTTGTGCAGTGTGCTGAGCGCGATCCGCACCGAAACATTGTGCCACAGAGACCAAGCGCAACACATCCAATTTGCCGATCTTCCTGCTGTTCCTCAATCACGCGGAGCTGTGTTTCAATCCGTTCCGCCAACATATGACCATGCGTAATCAGGTAGACAAACTCAATGAGCAGCCCGCTCCGCGACTTTTCATAGGCCCATTCCGCCGATTGCACAGAACCCGCAATCTTATTCTCCTGATGGAAGTGCTGAAAAAACTTCTTTGCCTCGTCAAGATCAAGCATAGGTTCAATGATCTGTAAGAAAAGCCGCTGAGCTGAATGCCATAGCGATACCAATCCTCAGCACAGAGACAAGGAAGGCACCGCTTACTGAGCAGTTGTTATCCGATGCCAAAACCGCTAGAAAAATCTAAATTGTCGATGAGGACAATGAGTGGCAACCCCAAGGCCAGCCGGGTCTTGAGATAACTGACGATTTGACCAACCTCTTCGTGTTGGGTGCAGGTATTCAACCGATAGATTGCACCGGGCACGAATTGTCATGGCAAACCGATAAATCAACGTTGATTTGCCCTGACCACTGGATGATTTGACTATACAGACATTGGCGTCTGGTAAAAGCGTTGTGAATCGCTTTGTTGCCATTTTGGCTCAGCATCATTAAAGCACAAAATATGGCGCAACTGAGCCTGTTTGCCTTGCAGTAATCGTGTGTACGCCTGACCCATCTCTTGGTGGAAACTGGGCTCAATGACGATTGCGTAAAGCTGGTTTTTAGTACCAGGCTTCAATAGCATCCGCACGAGTTTCTTCCATTTCGCGATGCTGTTTGGAAAATGGCATTCGCCGCCGCCCAGTCGACGGCACAATGGTTCAGACGGGAGAGATATCCTTGTTCATTGCCCGCATCAATGGCAAATGGAGGAATTACTGCAAGAGTTAAACTTGGTGGGATTTCTTAACTCAATGATGGGTTTCAAAGGTCGTTTGATGGTGCAAAGTAGTTAAATAAGATAATCTTGATCTTCGATGGCGGGCGGCAATCTTTTTTCAGTTTTCGTACGCAGCGGTTCGAGGAATTGGTTTCGCTCGGCTTGTCCTTCGGCAGAAGGCTCTAGTTTGTCGAGATCATCAATTTGAAATTTGTTACAACAACAAATTTCGCTGTTGGTCAAAACTGATAGGCTTCCAGAAAGTGGTCAAGAATCTTCGCTTGATTAAACCAAATTCCAACCTGGTCCGATATAGATGTTTTTACCTGATAATAGGTGTCACCGGCACGCAGTGTACGCTTGTTCAGATCTTCTAGCCCTCAAATTGTACGGATGCATTGTCATCGAATTCTCGTACAGATCAAATGAGCGTGAGCAGAGAATAGAGTAACTGAAAGCTGGAATACTGGCAATATTGATTGCACCGTGTACTCTTGCTTTGATTAGCTGGTCAAGCGTGTCGATACTACTAGCTGGGGATGCCAATATTTGGTGTGAGCCATTCTAATTTCTGTCGCAGATGATCATTGGTCAACTGGCTTTCTCGATCAACCCACGCCATCAAATACCCATCCACATCGACCTGCAGGCCGCGATGCCAACGCCATTCCCAGGATGGCATCATGTTTCAGCCGCCCGGCGACAATCCCCGGATGACGGCCAATGGTGGCGGCAAGGCTTCCGCCCTTTTCCTCTAACTCAATATCCAGTTGAAAATCATCCTGTGTCAAATCGTTTCCCGGCTACACAGCGGGTCTATAGGGCAAACGAACCATCTGCTCCAATGCTGATGGGGAGCGATAGGCGCTGAGCAAAGCGGGTTAGAAGTTCTTCCGGTTGCGGACCGGTCAGCTTCGTAAGGGACGATTTTGAATGATAGTTGGTCTGCAACAGATTATAGCTGATGTGGTTGGGTTTCGTCTAGAGAATGGATGATGGGATGATGGGGATGGATCTCGTCCCCAACGTGAAACGTTTCCCCGCCACGATCACTATAATGTCCAGTAAGGCCAAACATGTTATACTGTGCCTAACTTCAAAATTGTTGGCCTTGTCAATCGTGCGTAGCAGGAGGACAGTGATGACCATGCAAACGATAGCCTTACCATTGCCCGAATCGGTTTTTTTACGTTTTGAGCAGATGGCAAGAGTGACCCGGCGTCCGTTGGTTGAACTCCTGCTCCATGCGGTTGAAGTCGGCAGCCCGCCGAGTTGGGAAGAAGCGCCGGCGGGCGCTTCAAACGGATTTGGCTGCGCTCGACCGCTTAGACAATCAGTCGCTCTGGCAAATTGCCAAGGCAAAACGTGACGAAACCGAGGTTCCCCGTTTACAGGAGTTACTGGATAAACGCAGCGATTCCACTCTCTGCACTTGAAGAGCAAGAGTTGAATATGCTCGTGGAGGAAGCCGACGTTTCATGCTTTGTAAGGCGCATGCGGCGGCTTTGTTGCGTTGGCGTGGTGAGGTCATCCCACCCGCGGAACAATTGCAATGAGTCTCTATCTCACCAATGAACTACGCGAGCAATTGCTGGACGCCGATGACCATCGCTGTGTTTATTGCCATACCACGCAGGCAAATTCAGGTTACCCAATGGTGGTCGATCACATCAAGCCACGTAGCAAGAATGGGCTAACCCTTTTTATGAACCTATGCTTTGCTTGTTATCGCTGCAATCTATTCAAGAATGATAGGACTGAAGGGGATGATCCGCTCACCGGTGAGATGGCTCCACCTGATCCACGGCATCAACGTTGGACGGACCATTTCGCATGGTCGAATGACGGAGCTCAAGTGATTGGCATTACGCCGTAGGCCGTGACGGTGATTGCGCTCAATATGAACAATGACGCGATTGTTGATGCCCACAATTGGGCGCGTTGGTTGGCATCCGCCTACAAGGCACGAGTAGCACCACTTCAATTTTTTAATCTTTCTCGCTTCACTCCAGAACTTCCACAAACCCATCCGCGCCATTCACCCGGATTCTCTGCCCATCCTTGATCAGCTTGGTGGCATTCCTCCACGCCGACAACCGCTCTGGCAAGCCATATTCACGGGCGATCACGGCGCTGTGGGTCATCAGGCCGCTGACTTCTGGTGACGAGACCTTTGATGGCGACAAACAGGGGTGTCCAGCTTGGGTCGGTAAAGCGCGGACCAAGATATCGCCCCCGGCCGGATTGGCCTCGGCCATGTTGAGGATGACTCCGTGCAGGTCTTCGATGACGCCGGCGGAAACCGGCAGACCGGCCAGCGCATCAGTGGGGAGATTGTCGCGATTGTAGGCGCCAGTGATGCGTGATTTCTCCGAGGTGAACACGCGCGGCGGCGTTAGTTTGGCATAGTGTCTGGAACTCATCTTTGCGTTGTCGATGATCTGCGATTCAGTTGATGGGTGCGTACAGAATCCTTCTCGTGGAGTTCGTGCGGGTGAGATAATAGATGTTCCTGTCTGAAGTACGTGGGCTTGGACGAGGCGTGCGGCTTCTTGCAGCAAAGCCTGTTTATAGATCAAATAGCGACTCACGATGTCATATTTGGGGTATTCACGGTAACCGATCAAATTCCGTACCAGGTCGATCATGCGTTTGGTTTCGGCGGCTTTCGTCGCCATCTGGCAAGCGCCGCAGGCGCTGGTCAATCCGGCTTCTTTTGCAACGCTTCTGCCGCCCTTGTAGCAAAACCGGCGCTGACTTTCACCAGGCGCAAAGTTTTGGATGTTGCTGAGAAGCAAGGGGACGAGGGTGTCGGTTTTTCGCACCAGCGCGGTCGTGATATCGATTTCGCCGGCACAGCGCATGCCGCATTGGTCGAGAAAAGCCGCGATAGCGGCCCGCGCTTCCTCTCCACCTTTGTGCTTCACCAGCTCATCCAAAAAGTCGTCATTTTTCACCTGTTGCAAATACGCCACTACGGCCGGATAAGGACGAATCACGTCGGCCACATCCAGCAGCGCCAGCCCCATTTCCGAGGTAACATTGTTGGGTACAGATTGCGTAAGCGTGTCTGCTACGCCCTTTTCCCCAGCCATTCCTGCATGTTTTGATTGATCCATGATTTAGCATTCATGGCGCTCATAAACACGCCAAAACTTTGTGGATCCGCTAAACTCTTGCGCAACTGCTGGATGGCGTCCAGAATAAACGAGCAACTCCGATCCTGACTTTGTTTGAATGTTCTGTTGTAACGCTTCGAGCGCGCGCTTTGGCCGCGCTGGAATCAAATCAGCCACAATGGCCGGGTCAATTGGTTGAGCGTTTACAATCCGGCGGCGGCCCCGGTGCTGGTGCTTACCGGGGTCCCGTTCCTGGCTCTCATCCGGCAACGGATTGGATGAAATCTCCCTGCTCCAGGAGTGGTCACGAGCGCCCCCTTTGATGAGCGGGTCGGAGTTGCCCAGGACGTTGACGAGTGTTTTCATTTCTTCGATAGGTGAAGCCAAGTCCGGGGCGCATCCACAAAGAGCCTGCCGCCAGCTTGAAACATGGGGCGGCCCGCAGTTAGCTGCCAAACCGAAATTCCCAATGGTTTCATGGCGTTTGGTCATCATCTGCTGGTGGCCGACCGATATATAGACGTGATTTTCGGCGTCATTCACTTCAGGAATCGGAAATAAGGTCGTAATTGGCCGACTCTGGACAACAAAAGAATGTATCATCCACTCAGACAACTGCCATTCGATGTCCTGGGGAGCGCCGGAATTTTGCATAGCCTTCTGCCTATGTGCATCGGCTTAAGTCTGTTCTTCTGCAAGGTGTGCGGGGAAGCTCCCGAGAGAATTTTACAGAGCTGCTTTCAGCTTTGCTTATCATCGAAGCAAACGCATGGAGGGCTTTTGTAAATCGTCCCGTGTGAAATCATACACATCGTTAGCCTCCTTGCTCATCAGAGCAGGCCGCATGGCGCAACGCTATGAGGCGCCACCTTACATCGTATGTTGCCACGTTCCCGGCGCCAGTTTCTGCTGTGCTTTTTCAGACTTGCTGATTAGTGAAGCAACGACGGTTTCAACGCTTCCTGCAATTCGTCTGTTGTGTAATCGTCTGAAATATCGCTTCGATCTTTCTGCCCAGGTGCGCAAGCTGCAAAATCTGCGCATCCGTCAGCGCCTGCTGGTTCTGCCGCTCCTGCGTAATCGCCTCTGCTTGCGTGCCGCCATCTTTTAGTGCAGAAATCGCGAGGTTCTTAGTCGATATCTGCTTGTCAATAATCTGGCCGTCACGCACTTTATAAACATCCGCATTCACCAGGCCGGAAACCAGCGCCTCCCCCAACCCAAAGCTGGCGTCAATCGATACGACCTTGCGGTTAGACGTGACCGGATCGGCGGTAAACAAAATGCCTGCCGCCTGCGGAAAGACCATCTTCTGCACCACCACCGCCAGGTACACTGTGCGGTGATCGAAGCCGTTTTGCAGGCGGTATGTCACTGCTCGCTCAGTAAAGAGCGATGCCCAGCACTTGCTGATATGCTGGAGAATGGCCTCCTCGCCGATAATGTTTAGATACGTATCCTGCTGGCCGGCAAAGGAAGCCGTGGGCAAATCCTCCGCCGTTGCGCTGGAGCGCACGGCGTAGGCATTTTGCGCACCGAGCCTGGCGAGATGGCGGGTGATCTCTGCGCGTATATCTTCCGGAATGGCGATCCCTTCGATAGCGCTGCGGATCTCACCGCTGAGTTCGCTGATTTTAGCGCGCTCTTCCACCTTGAGCTGCGCTAACTGATTCAGGTATTCGTGAATCGACGGTGTTCCCTCGATGATGCGCTGAAAGGCTTCCGTCGAAACACAAAAGCCATCCGGCACGCGGATGCCTTCAATCTTGGCAAGCTCCCCCAAGTTGGCGCCTTTTCCGCCCGCAACTGCGAATTTGGTTTGATCAATCTCTTGCAACGCAAGCACAACTGAATTCATCCGGCTTCTCCTTGAACAAGCCCAAAGTTTCTGTGTCGACTCATCCTGCGCCAGTATTTGTCACCGCGTACCGCAACTCGGCAAAGCCCGCGCCGATTTGGCGCACGGAGACGAGCCGGAATGGCGGGTGCGTGACTCGGCGTGGGAAAAGTGGTTTGCCTTGCGCCAACGTCACCGAGCCAACCTGCACAATAATTTCATCCAACAGGCCGGCGTCAAAGAACTGCCCAGCCAGATCGCCGCCCCCGACGATCCAAATGTTTTTCGCCCCAGCCGCGTCGCGCATGGCCGTGTGAACTGGGCGCACATCTCCCTGTACAAAGCGAATGTCGGCGCTTGCAACCGCGGGCAGGCGCCGACTGGAAAAGACCCAAGTTGGCTGCGCATAGGGCCAAGCCGTACCCATGTCAGCAGCGACCCTGTCCGCATGACGAAGCATCCACTCATAGGTGGCTGAACCCATCACCAAGGCGCCCACCGCTTCGATGAAGTCGGGATAGCCTGTTTCATTTAGGTCGGCAAGCGGGAACAGCCAATCCAACGAATCGTCCTCGGTGGCGATGAAGCCATCGAGACTCGTTGCCGTGTAATATTGGGTTTTCATAAGAATACTCATCAGGAAATCTGCTGCTCGAGCTCTTCCGCAAGCCCGATCAGAATCCCTTCGGGTCCGCGGATGTAGCAGAGCCGATACATATTTTCATACTGGACCACTTCGCCGACAAGCTCTGCGTCGTGTTTGCCGAGACGGGCGAGCGTATCGTCGATGTCCTCCACGGCGAACATGACGCGCAGATAACCAAGCGCGTTCACTGGCGCGTTGCGGTGGTCGGCAACCACAGGCGGCGCGAGGAAGCGCGACAGCTCGATCCGGCTGTGGCCGTCCGGCGTACGCAGCATGGCAATCTCGACCTGTTGGTTGCCCAGTCCGGTGACGCGCCCGGCCCATTCGCCTTCGATCATGGCGCGCCCCTCGAGTTCGAGGCCCAGTTCTGCGAAGAACGCAATGACGGCATCGAGGTCTTCTACCACAATGCCGATGTTGTCCATCCGTTTGACAGTCATAATTTCTCCTTCAACCAAGAAAATTCACCCCCCACACGCTCACAATCAACCCCCCAAGTGAACCTTCGATAGACGACAACCGCCCCGGTTGATGTGTATGCTGTTGGCATACGCATACGGTCAATTGCCTACCCAGCATGAGCGATCAATTCAGGAGATCAATCCATGAAATTCTATCATCATTTCGTTATCGCCGCCATAGCAGCGGCCACGGTTAAAGGCAAGGCCAAGGGAGCAAACAACTTATGATCACTCTCTCCCTGCCTACGCAAGCTGCCAAACAGTCATGGCTCGTTGGTGTTGCCTGGGTTGCTATGTTGCTCATGAGCCGGCTGCCCCAAATCGTACTGCGCGAATTCTTTGCCATTGAGGCATCGTTTGTTGGGCTATGGCTGGGTATAGCCGCGGTGTTGCTAGCCGCCACCTATCTTTGGCCGGGGATGAAACCACTACGCGGCTACCTGTGGATCATGGCCGCGATGGCGCTGATCACCGGCCCGTGCGATATGTTGCTGCGCCACAGCCCGCTGTGGGCAACGTGGTTCAGCCCGGAGCGGGGTTGGCCCATCAGTTTTTTGGGCGAGCGCCTCCCCCTGGTGGTCGAGGCGTTGATCCTCATGCTGATGCTGATCGGCATGGGGATGAAGGGGCGAGACTTCTTTCTCGCGGTGGGGAATTTGCGCGCTGCGGCGACGGGGCTGCCGCTGCTCCGGTTCGGCAACGCCTGGCTGGTGGTTGGCCCGTTTTGGGCGCTGCTGTTAACGCTGCTCTTTTTCTTTGGCACGGCGGCCATGACCGGTACACGCCTCAGTGAATTGCCGCGGGTGCTGCCGTGGCTGCCGGTCATCGTGCTCTTTGCGCTGCTGAACGCCTTTGGCGAGGAATTTGTCTATCGCGCGGCGCCCCTGTCGCAGCTTGCGCATGTGGTGGGGCGAACCCAGGCCATCTGGTTGACCGCTGTCTGGTTTGGGCTGGGCCACTATTATGGCGGCATTCCCAGTGGGCCGGTCGGCGCGCTGATGGCCGGAGGGATCGCCCTGCTCTATGGCAAAGCGCTGGTAGAGACACGCGGCATTCTCCTGCCCACGCTGATGCACATGGTGACCGATGTGGCGATTTATCTGTTTTTAGCGTTGGGCGCGATGGGGATGTAATGACGGCTGTTCAGTTAGTTACGCAATTTCAAGAAATTCATCAAAAGGAGATAACCATGATGCACAACAGTGCAGTCGCCCAAACCGCAGACGCGCTAAATTCCGTGCAGCAAGCGCGACGCGGACTAACGATCTACTTTGCCATCCTGCTGCCGATTACGGCGCTGATCGAAGGGTACATGATCAAAAAAGGCGCCATGATTGGGCTGTTGGTGCTGCTGCTAATGTTCATGCCGACGCTGGCCTCGGTGATCGCACGCCTGACTTTGCGCGAGGGCTTTGGCGATGTGTCGTTCCGGTTGGGCGGGCGGCGCGGCGCAGGGGATGCTTCTGGCGCTGCTCCAGCCTCTACTCGTCGGGTTGATTGCCTCATGGCATCGCCTGGTCGGTCGGTCTGGCTGAATTTACGCCCCCTGCCTCAACGGCCTTTCCGGCTGCTCAAGGGGCGATGGCCCGCTTGGGGTTGCTGTTTCTCGCCGCGCTGATTGGCAACTTCGTACCCCAGCTCATCGGCGCAGTAGGCGAAGAGATCGGTTGGCGTGGCTACATGTTGACGCGCCTGATTGACGCCCGCGTCCCTATCCCCGTGCTGGCCAGCGGGTTAATTTGGGGTGTTTGGCATCTGCCAATGCTGCTCGGCGGTATCTATCAGACAGGGCCAAATGTGTTGCTCTCTGCCCTGCTCTTCATGGTGGCCGTCACCACGCTGTTAGCCTGGTTCTTTGCGCAGTTGCGGCTGGGCACGGGCAGCATCTGGCCGGTCATCATCCTCCATGGGCCTGGAACACCCTTATCGGCGATGTCTTTGATGCCTCCACCAGCGGCTGCCAAGCGAGCCTGTGGATCGGTGAGTCCGGCATTCTGGTCATGCTGGCGGTGGTTGCCGTGTCGGTGCTGCTGATGCGCACCTGGCGTCCGCACGCTGAATCGTCCCAGTCTCAGTAGTTCACAATTTGAACCCGCCGTAAAGATTGAAATCTTACCTATCCAAGAGTAGCGAACAAAAGGAGCAAAGGTTATGACCTTTATCTGTATCGATCCCGCCAACGTTTTCTAATTTTGACCGGCCTGCTGTTGGGGCTGCTGCTGATCGGCCCTAGGCCAAAGACCCAGTTTGGCTTTGGCGCAAGACGCCCAAACCACGGCCTTTGTCAACGTCAACGTCATCCTGATGGACAGCGAAGCGGTGCTGGCCAACCAGACCGTGCTCGTCGAAGGTGAGCGCATCACCGCCATCGGCCCGGCGGCCAGTGACCGTCCCGCCGGCGCAGCGGTGATCGATGGCAATGGGGCCTACCTGGATGCCCGGCCTGGCCGATATGCACACCCACCTGGCGTTTGATTCCGATCCCGACCATCTGCGTCTGTACCTGGCGCAGGGGTGACCACCATTCGCAACCTGAGCGGCCTCCCCATGCATCTGGAATGGCGCGCACAAGGTCGCCAGCGGCCAGTTGCTAGGCCCGACTATCTACACCAGCGGCCCCAGAATTGTTGGTATACCAGCCGACAGCCAGTGGTAGCGCTGCTGTTACGGATGGCCATCGTTCTCTTGCCCATATTGCTGGGGATTGGCATCTGGCTGCTGGTCTGGGCAGTAGGCAAATTTTCCGGGAAGAGGGTACAAATCAAACAAAGCAGACGCGTAGCACCGTCTAGTTTCGCCGTTCTAGCGCTAGTGGGGCTATGCATGGCTTGGTTCAAGGTCATTCCTATCAATGTATTTACATCCTATCTTGACCCAACGGCTCACTTTGTTGAAACGGGAAGTGAAGCCCGGCGGGCGGTCATGCAACAAAAGCAGCCGGCTACGACTTCATCAAACCCTACGATTACTTGAGCGCAGAAGTTTCACGGCCGCCATGGGCCGAAGCCCGCGCAAAACATGTACGCGGTGGGGCATATGGCGGATGAGATCCCTAGAGACCATCCTCACCTCCGGTCTACAAGAGATCGCGCATGTGGATGAGTATCTCACCTACCATTGACTGGCTATGAGCCACCGCTTGAGAAATTTGTCGAGTTCGAATTTGACTATGATGCAATTCCCCACTCGGTGGCCCTGACCAAAGACAACAACGTCATGGTCGTCTCCAACTTAGTGGTCGATGAAATCATTTATCGGGGGCTGGAAGATATTGACGGGTTACTCGCCCGGCCCGAGTATGCGGTGGCGCGGCCGGAAGTGTTACAAAGCTGGCGGACCCAAGGACGTTATGTCAATTGGCAGGGGCAGCAAGCGTATCGACGTAATGTCGCGCAGCCCTTCTTTTACACACTGACCAAAGCACTGCATGATGGCGGCGTGCCGCTCTTAATCGGCACCGATGTAATGGTGAAGGGATCCTCCCGTATCATATCCACCGCGAGCTGGAACTGCTGGTGGAAGCGGGCTTGACACCCTATGAAGCCCTGGAGGCCGGCACCAAGAACGCCGGCATGAGCGTGGCGCGCATGGGGCGTGACGGCAGCTTTGGCACCGTAGCGGTCGGACAGATCGCCAGCCTGCTGCTGCTGGCAGAAAATCCGCTGGAAAACGTCAGCCACACGCGGCAACGCCTGGGCGTGATGGTCCGCGGCCAATGGTTCACCCAGGCGGAATTGGATCAGATGGTGGATGCATTTGTGGCTACGTATCCGGGGGATGACTAGGCTGTGTTGACGTTTCACAGACCACTGCTGGTAGAAAGGCGTTAGCACGAAAAATGTCACCAGTGGTCGCATTGTAAATGTCAACAGAATCTGGTAGTCGAGCAAATTTATATTGTCGGGAAGCAGAAACTGAGTTTTTGGCAAAAACTCAGTTTCTTATCCGGTAAAGTAATACTGTCGCACTGCTAGTACACTATTACGTAAATGATGATGGATGAGAATGGGTTCTTGTCCCGTAGGGACGGTTGACCTTAGGAACTTGCGTAACGCTAGTATTTGACGGCGCAAATGAACCCAAAGTGAGACAGTAGGACAGTGAGTCAGTCGCTGTCCTACTGTCTCACCGTACACAAACCACGCGAGTTGATCATACCCACTTTTCCTTGCTATAATTTGGCGCAGCGTATCCATCGTGATGATTCAATGACGGAGGCCCAGCCATGTCATTGCCGCTGCTCCAGACCAAGTTCTACATCCCGCCGGCAAGGCCGCAGTCGGTTGCGCGCCCGGCTGTGACGGCCAAGTTACAGCGGGGCGTTGCCTTTCCGCTAACTTTAGTCGCGGCGCCGGCCGGTTTTGGCAAGACAACGTTGGTCAGCGAGTGGATTGCCCAGAGTGGGCGGCGGGTGGCTTGGCTGTCGCTCGACGATGAGGATAACGACCCCGGTCGCTTTTTGACCTATTTCGTGACGGCGCTGCACAGCATTCACGCGGCTATCGGCGAGAACACGCTGGCTGCCCTGCAAGCGCCGCAGCTTCCGCCCCTCACGGCGCTCCTCACGCCGCTGCTCAACGACCTGCATCAGCTCGCCGAACCCATCGCGCTGGTGCTGGACGATTATCACCTGATCAGCGCCCAGCCCATTCATGAGGCGTTGATCTTTCTGATTGAGCATCTGCCGCCGAACCTGCGCCTCATCCTCACCACGCGCATGGACCCGCCGCTGCCGTTGGCGCGCTGGCGAGTGCGCGGTCAATTGGCCGAGGTGCGCGTCGATGATCTGCGCTTTGACGCGGCGGAGGCAGCCCTATTTTTCAATCAAATCATGGACCTGCCGTTGACGCCGGCGGACGTTGCCCGTTTGGAAACGCGCACCGAAGGCTGGATCGCCGGTCTGCAACTGGCCGCGCTCTCCATGCAGGGGCGCAGCGACATTGCCGATTTTATTCAGAGCTTCTCCGGCAGTCACCGCCACATCTTTAGCTATTTGATCGAAGAGGTGCTTAACCAACGACCGGCGGGGACGCTCGATTTTTTGTTGCAGACCGCGCTGCTGGAGCGTTTCAATGCCGACCTGTGCAACGCCGTGACGGGCCTCACTGATAGCCAGGCGCTGCTGGAACGGATCGAACAGGCGAATCTTTTTCTGATTCCGCTGGATGATGAACGCAAGTGGTATCGCTATCATCATCTCTTTGCCGAAGTGTTGCGCGATCACTTGCAGCAGGCCGCGGCGCAAACCATTCCCACGCTGCACCAGCGGGCGGCGACCTGGTTTGCGACGCAAGAACTGTGGCCGGAAGCGATCGCGCATGCGCTGGCCGCGACCGATTATGCCCTGGCGGCGCAAATGATTGAGGGTGTGGGCATTGCGCTCTTTGCCCAACCCAACATCCAACATTCGCTCCAACGCTGGTTATCGGCCCTTCCCACAGCCTTTATCCGCGCCCGCCCCCGACTTTGCCTGATGCAGGCCTGGATCCGCTTTGCCCATGCCGACAACAGCACGGCGCTCCAATGGGTGACGCACGCCGAAGCGGCCTTGCCCGATCACAAACTAGCGCTGTCCGCTGCCGCCGGCGCCGCTGAAATTGCCGCCGAGGCGCTCGCCATGCGCACTGTCTTAGCGGCCTATAACGCCAACATCGCATCGACCGAAGTATTAGCCTACGGCAGCCAAGCCTTGGCCACGCTGGGCGAAACGCAATATAGCTTTCGCGGCATGGCCGCCTGCGGCATGGGGATGGCCTATCTAAAACAGGGCAACGTAATCGGGGCGGAGGAAGCCATGGCCGAGGCCACGCGCATGAGTCGCGCCGCCGGCAATGCCTATATGCAGGTGGCGTTTGCCTCGAGCCAGGTGATGATGCAACGGACGCGCGGCGCTCTGAACCGTGCGCTGGAAACGGGCCATGAAAATTTGGCCTGGCTGCGCCAACACGGCGCCTTCGCCTACCCAACCTTTGGCACCCTATACCTGGCTCTGGCCGACCTCTTGCGCGAGCAAAATCAGCTCGAGAGCGCCCACCATTATGCCCAAAGCGCCGTTACCCACAGCGACCAGGAGCTGAACCCTTCGATTCTCATCTTCAGTCGTCTGGCGCTGATACGGGTCAAGCAAGCGCAGGGCGATTGGCCACAGGTGTGGCAGCTCATGGAGGATGTAGCGAGCCTGACCCAGCAACATCCGAATCTGCTCCACAGTACAATCCTGCCGGCTATGACGGCACAATTTCAGTTGGCGGAAGGCAAGGTGGATGCGGAAACTATATGGGCCAGGGTGCAAAACAGCGCTTGGGAAGAGGGTCCGCTTTTGGGCGCCTATCGCTTTGTAGATTTTGTCTATCTCTATGAACACAGCCGTTTGGCCCGCGCCCAGGTCAGCATCGCCTGGGCGCGCCGCACAAACGACCAAAGTCTCTTGCCGGAGACGCTGGCCTATCTGCAGCGGCAAGCGCAAAT
>JAWKON010000079.1:0-36604 GCA_041391125.1 Caldilineaceae bacterium | reverse complement strand
GCCGTGTTCGCTTTATCACCCAGATCGATCATCACCATCGGGCGCGTATCTTTATCGTAGTTGGTGCTATAGCGT
Source organism: Caldilineaceae bacterium (assembly GCA_041391125.1). Lineage (GTDB taxonomy): Bacteria > Chloroflexota > Anaerolineae > Caldilineales > Caldilineaceae > JACKBC01. The sequence goes on along the minus strand of JAWKON010000079.1, from coordinate 36,529 downwards.
CGCATGATCTTTTGGCCGGTATTAATGTCAATGCCAAACAAAGCGATCAGCGTCTGCTCGGGTGGCGAACCGGAGGTTACTGCGGTCGTCTTAATTCCTGCAAAAACCTTGCCATCAGTGGTGGACTGTAACGACTTCACCGAAATGTGATCATCGGCGCCTTCCGGCACAGCAACCTGCTGATGCGTCCAGTTGCCAACGTCGGTACTGGCATCGTGGTAGGCAAAGTGCAGCGTCTGATTGGTATTGCTTATCGAATTGTTCCACATAATGGCCACTTTGTTGGCCACGGCCACAATGGCCGAACTGTCGCCGCGACCGACGTGGACCGCCGTAGCGGTAACGTTGAGCGTAGGCACAATGGGCGTCCCCCAGGAGGCGCCATCATCAGTCGATGAATTGAGGAAGACGCGATAATCCGGGTTAATTTTGGGCGTTAGACCACGCGATACCCAGGTAATCCATAGGCGACCTGAGGTAGGATCTTTGGCCAACACCAGCGATTCGCTCTTATCCTGGTTCATTTTAACTGGAAAGCCATCATCCAACATGTAGGTCTGCGCGCCGGCGTCATAGCTAAAGCGATAGAGGCGCGCCCAGTTTACGTCTGTGGCCACAACCTCGCCATCCGACTGCACGGCCACATGCGAGGCCACATAGAGCTTTTTGGCCGTATCATCCCACAGCACATCGGCTTTAGAGTCAATGCGGTCGTCCAGCTCCACGCCCCAATCTTCCCAGGTGTGGGTCCCCCAATTGAGCCGGTAGATATGAAACGTGCTGCTGGACGAATTGAACATGGAGGCCCACCAGAAGCCATCGTTCCACCAGAGTTTGCTCTCCTGCTTTTCACCAGTCGGTGAACCGGGGCCGTCCCACCCCTGATACGAAAAATCGAGATAACCAACCACGCTCAACGGCGTGCTGTCTGCGCTGACCATCAGCCACAGGGAGAGCATGAGTATCAATCCAGTACACATGCTCAAGATAAATCGACGGGCAACCGAACTATTACGGGTTGCACGAACTGCTTGCTGTGTTTGAAGCATCTAAAATCTCCTCTAAACTATTCATAGAACAGCGTGTTTCGCCGGGCAAAACGCCAGCTATGCGGCCATTCAGCCGCTCTGGCTTTTACGCACCAGCGAAATTTTTGGGAATGCACGAACACCTCGCCGCTACCCTTGCAGACGCCAAGAGACAGCAGGAGGTAAATTTAGGGGCGAAAACTAAATAAAACCAAATACGACATCATTCACGTTTTCGGCGCAATTGAAAAACCATAAATAAAAACAGACCCAGCGCCAGCGTCAACTCCAGCACTTCGTTGTATTCGGATACAAAAAAGTAAAACTGTTTGGGCGCCGGCAGCAGATTACGATACAGCCGCCACACAAACAGAGCGGCAAACGCAGGCATCAACGTGGGGGGTGGGATAAATGCCGGCAATTCCTTTTTGAGCCACTCCGGCCACTTCCAGTTGAAGATCACCAGCGGCAATAGGAAGCCATATGCCCCCACCAAAAGCTGCACCCATTTGAATACCTGTTCCACACTTTCAATATTATGCAAATTGGTTTCGTTTTGTTTGTTAATGGCGGCAAATGTAGCTGTGGTGGTCCATTGGAAAATCCGTTGTCCCCATGTCAGTTCTTCCCCAATCAGAAACACAAAGCCACAGCAAAGCACTGCATACATGAGGGCCACCCAGCGCGTACCCCTGAACCATTCGCGATACGTCACCGCCATCGCCATGAGCAACGTGCAAGCTAGTAAAAGCACCTGCACATTCTCAGCAAAGCCATCCTCCTGTATATACCATTTGTATGCCCCCTTGCCGAACAGCGCAAAACCGACGCCACTGGCCGCCACCAACAGCGGTACAATGATAATGGCCAGCACAGCCCCGGCGGGCAATTGCCAGGCCTCCACTCCCTCTTCAACAAACTGCACACCGAACTCATACAACCGGCCCCAAACGCCACTGCGCTGGCCGTCCGTCGCCAAAAGACTTTTCGTACTCACGATGAACCTTCTTATGCTTCTAAATGCGTACAACATACCGCATACTACATCGCATAACTGTGAAGCACGGTTACTGTACATATCCACGCTACTTTGCAAAGAGCGTGGGACAACAATTGATACCAATATGTGCAGCAACGAAGGCAGCCTTGTCCCGCAAAACTCAGTAGTTTACAATCGTGTATTTTCGCAGTACTCAAAATATACTTGGCTCTGTTATAAATTCCCATTTTTTACTCGGGCAAAAAATGGGAATTTATGACAACCGCGAGTATAGCTGGATTGCGAACCACCTCATTGGGCAACAGGTTTGAGGCTTTTGAAAATACGCAGGTTAGTCATCATCAAGAAATAAGTTGGCGGCCAAACCTATCAGGTCTTCGAGACCTGACAGGTTTAAATCTACAAGTTATTTCTGAATATTGACCTAGGTAAACTCCGCAAAAACACCTCTCTATTATTTAACTTGCTGTTGGCAGCAATATACCGCTGGCTGGCGAGACCGAACTGGAACCCGCCGCCTGCATGCACATTTCTTCCAACTGGGCGGCGCTGCGCGTCCAGCTAAAGTGCGCTTCCGCATATTGACGCCCCTCGGCGGCCAACCGCGCCTGCTCATCGGGCCGGTTCAACAATTCCACCACCCGCTGGGCAAAAGACTCCGGCGCATCCGCCACATAGAGCGGCAGCTTCTGGCCATCTTTCACGCGCAGCCCATTGGCTGCCACCGAAGTGGTCACCACTGGCGCCTGCATGGCCAGCGCCTCCTGCAGCTTGTTCTGCATGCCGGAAGCGTAGCGCAACGGCGCCACAAAGACCGCCGCCTGCTCCAGATAGTCGCGCATGTCCTCCACAAATCCAGTTACCACTACATTTTTGTGCGCCCGCGCCCGTTCCTGTAAAGCCGGCGTGGGGTTGCGCCCGGCAATCAGCACGCGCACATCGGGGATCTCTTTGCGCAGATGCGGCAAGATATTGTCGATCAGATGCAGCGCCGCGTCTTCGTTAGGTGAATAGTCCATGACGCCGGTGAAGATTAGCGTTTGGGGCTCCGGATTATGCGTGCGGCGCGACCAGTAAGCCAGATCAATCCCATTGGGGATGACGGCAGCCTGACTATTGGCGCCCATCACGGCCGCGCGGTCGCGTTGCGAGATAAAAGCCAAATGCGGGGTGGCTTGAATCATTTTCTTTTCCACCTTGCGCACCTGCCGATAGCGCAGCCCCAGCAGCACTTTTTGCGGCAGCGGCACATGCAGCATCTTGGTGCGCACGCGCAGCGAAGTGGCATCACAAAAATCGATCACGATGGGCAAATCGCGCCAACCGTCGATTACCGGAAAACAATCCTTACCATGAAACAGAACTAGGTCAAAGTTCCCTTCGCGCGCCAGCCGCCGAAACGTCCGCCGCATCTGTGCCACGCTCTCGCGCACGGCGGTTTGTTCCCCCAGCGTTTTGCCAATCGCGGGCGCCTTTGCCAACAGCCCCGCCATACCTGCCACCGCGTTCCGCTCTACCTTGAACGTGTGCAATTCATCCACCCAGGAGCGGATCTCCTCCAATGCCTCCTGCGCGATCTGATCCACACGCTGGAGCGACAGCAGCGTAATGCGGTGCCGCTGCGCCAATTCGCGCACAAAGTGATAGTGACGATCCGAGCCACGTACTTTGGGATGTTGGAATGTTGGAATAATATACAAAATTTTCATTTAAAACTCTTACAAATGTCTTTCGCCCTTGTCTCGCTTTCCCATTAAGAACCCGTTAAAGGGCCCTTGCACCGAGAAAACTTCTGCTCCTCCTCTCGGTTCCTAAGTATGTCGAAGGAAGGGAGAGGGCGGTCAGGGGTCTACTTTATAAAATTTTAGCCGATTGCAGCAGCCGCGCCTGCAACATGGTCAAGTTGGACGTGGGGCTGATGTTATTACGATACAAACGCATCCAATCCGTAGCCGGGAGGCGATTCACGCCTGGCCCCGTCGTGAACGCCATCTCAAAGCCCTCTGCCAGCAACCCATCCACCACTTCCTGGCTAAATGAGCCGTTGGGATAGGCAAAGATCGGCAGCAGCGGCCCGATTTCGCGTTCCAAATCCTGCTGTGACGCCACCGCCTCCGCCACCGCTTCACCCACGGGAATGCGGTTCATTAGCGGGTGGGTCCGCGTGCGCACCCAGCGTCACCCCTCTTTGGCCAGCTGTCGCAACGCATCCCACCCTAGCACATCGTTGATTACTGGCGGATTGCCCAGCTCATCGCAGAACTGATTCACATAGGCCATGGCCACCTCGTGCGGCAGCGTTTTAATATAATCACGCAGCTTCTTATACGCACTCAACCGCTGTGTGGGTACGGCCAATGGCAAATCGCCCAGCGGTGTCGACAGTTCGTCACGGCGTTCAGTCTGCATGGTCGCCGCTTCCAGTCGGTCCCACCAGAAGACGCGCGCCGGCTGATCCGGAAAGCCGGTGGCCACAAACACCGTGGCCGGCACCCCATAGCGCTGCATAATGGGCCAAGCCACTTCGGCAAAATCCTCATAGGCGTCATCAAACGTCACCATGACCGAACGGGGCGGCAGCGTATGTCCACCGCTGCGAACCTGCGCCAGCTCATACATGGAAACCGCATGATAATGCGCGGCCAGATAGCGCATCTGCGCCGCAAAGACCGCCGATTCCCCCAACCGGTGATAGGTGAATATGCGAAGCTGATTGGCCCCCGTCCGGTCCAGTCGCGTCAACTGCGTCATCAGGCCAGACACAAGCGGATTGCGAGCCAATAAACCCGTCACTTCCTTTTTCATCAGGCGGCGTCCTTGAACTTAGCTACCAGTTTGCGCGTAATCTTGGGAATCTCCGCCAATCCCGGCATCGGGTCGCTACGCGAAAGAATGTCATATTTATAAGCCGGGTGGAACAGCTCAAAGAAAGCCGTTACGGCCTCGTGACGTTTGGGCATTTTGAGGAACGGATAGCGCTGCTTGCCCTGCAACACCGAGGCAATCCACACAATATCCAGTTCCAGATTGCGGGCGCGCACACCCACGTTATAATCCCGGTTAACCGGCGTCGTGGGCGGTGGCGGCCCCTGCAAATAGAGCTCCACCAGCGCGGCCGGGAAATCCATGCCGCTGCGTACGGCCAGCGGCAGCGAACCCCACACGCGGCCGTTGATCTCCATCAACTTTGGCCCCTGCGCGCCCACCTTAAATTCCACCATAGCCAGCCCGGTCCACTTGAGCGCTTCCAGCAGCCGCACCGAATGGGCATAGAGATCCGGGTCGAGCGCCACGCTTTCGCGAAAGGCGCTGGCGCCGCCGTTAATGGGCACCTCGCGCAGCCGCTTGTGCTGGAACGCCGCCAGCGGTCGCCCCTGGTGCATCAACAGCTCCACGCCCTGGCCGCTGCCTGTGTAATATTCCTGCAATAGCACCGGACAGCGCCCTTCAAAGCGCGCCATTTGGCTGGCGAGCTGCTCGGGATTTTCGGCATAGCAGACCGTGAACGACTCGATGGCCGCCTGGTCCACATAGAGCCGCGAATTCTGCGGCTTGAGCACAATGGGCCAACCCAGATCGGCTCCCTGCGCCAGCGCCTCCTTGACGGTATGCACCAGCTTGGTCTTGGGCGCCGGCACATCCAGTTCCTGGGCCAGCTCCAGCGTCTTCAGCTTGTTGGTGACTACCTCCAGCGCTTCCGGAGTGGGCAAAGCCAGTTTGCACACACCTTCAAAGCGCGCCCGCTCGGCGGAAAGCGGCAGAATCACCGCATCGGTCACCGGGATCACCAGATCCACATTGAGCCGCTGCACCGCGTCCAGCAGACAGTTGACCAGCCCGCGCGGCTCGCTTTCGGCATCGGGATAGAGCAGCGTCTCGCCCACGTAGCGCGAACGAAAGCCCAAGCTGTCGGGCGTCGAATCGGCCGCAATCACGCGCCAGCCGCGCCGCCCCAGTGAACGGATAATCGAGATGGCGCTGCCGCGATTGGCGTCGGTGACCAGAATGGTGGGCCGGTTGGTTTTTATGCTCATTGGGCGCTCTCTCCCTGTTCTTTCCCGCTCCCAAAAGGGGAATTGAGCGCAGCCGTTCCATGGTGAACCGCCGGCTTGGCGCCACGCTTACCAGCCTTTGTGCGCGCTTCGTAATAATCCCAGATCAATTTCGTCACCTCGTCGACCACCTGTTCCAGCGGGTGCGTGGCGTCCACGGCGGCAAAATAGGGTACATGCTCGCCCAGTTGAAAGTAGTCCAGCCGCCGCCGCTCCAGCGCTTCGATGCTGCCCTCACCTTTGCGGGCATAGAGCACCGCACCCGGCGCATCCAGATAGATGACCATGTCGGGCTTGGGGTAAATGTGATTGAGCACAAAGCCATGAATGCGCTGCGTAAAGGTGCGCGGCTGGCCATTGTCGACAATGTCGTAGGCAAAATAGTCGGTAAAAAAGTGGCGGTCAAAGAGCACAATATTGCCCTGGCGCTGATATTGCCAGGTGAGCCACTGCCGATACCACTCTTCAGTCAATCGGTTGGCCAGCCGAAACACGGCGCGCACCTCGCTGATCGTGCGCTTAACCAGCCCCTTGGGCTTCGTCTTGACCCGGTTGGGGTCGGGCGGACCGGCCACATCGGGTTTGCCGCCGGCCATGCGCTTGAGCTTGTGCAGCAGCCGCGTCGTGGGCAACATGACGTTGCTCGAATCGGTGCTCACACCCATATACAGATAGCGCACCGGCGCCGGCAAGCGGTCGTGTAACAATTGGCCCACGGTGGTCTTGCCCGCTCCGTCCGGGCCAATCAGTGCAACGGTAAACATGCTATTTCTCATTTCATTTCCAAGGATTGGGACAAGTTAGGAAACTTGTCCTACATTGCCCAGAGTAGCTCACCGGCGTGCTCGACCGCATATTGCCAGAGGGCAAAGTAGCGATTTTGGCGCAGCCAGTTGGCTGTTACATCGTCAAAGCGACCCGTGACGCCATTGGCATCCTCCAGCCGGGAAAGGAGCCCCACCAGATAGCGCAGCCAGGTCAATACAAAGAGCGGCGTCAGCGCTGCCGCGGGCAGCTTCATGGCCTTTGCATAACTTTGGACAAACGCTTTGGCCCAGGCATCGGTTCCCCCAAAGGCCATCTTGAATGCTGCCAAATGGCTGTCCTGTTCGCTCGCCTCGGCCTGTGCAAAGGCGGCATACGTCAGAAAAAAGAAGAGGTCGCAGGCGGGCAACCCCACCGGCAGCGCCAATTCCCAATCCACCACGCCCGCCGAACCATCCTCCAGCAGAAAGAGATTGGGATGGCTCACGTCGCCGTGCTCAAAGGGCAACGGCAGCCGCATGGTTTGCAGCGGCTTCACGAGCGTTGCCGTGATTTGCAGCAGGTTTTCTTCCTGTGCCGATAGCGGAAAGCGCTCGGCCAAATAGTGCAGCGGTTGCTCGATCAACGTGGCGTACCAGTCGGCAACCGGAGCCATATCGACGCACGCAGGCGTTTGCAATTCCAGCAGCCAATCCACCACAGCGGTGCAACAGTGGTCGCGGCGCTGCCGGATTAGCGACGGATCCATGGGCTGTCCCACCAGCGCGGTCTCCACCAGCAGCGGGCGGCCACAATGTTCCTCATAGGCCACCACTTGTGGAATCGAGGCAAAACCTTGCGGACGCAGCGCCTGCACCTGCTGCAAATTGGCGGCCTCGCGGCTGATGCTGGCGGTGGCGTCGGCCAGCCGCGGCGTCTTGGCCACCAGAACCGGCGTGGCCTTGCGCTGGCTGATCAACAAAAAGACCACGTGACTGGAGGCTTGAAAGCGCGGCGTGAGCACCACGCTGCTCAACGGTACATCCGCCCCAAAACGAGCCAAATCGAGTCGGGTCCGATTCTGTTGTAAAAAAGTTAATACTGTATCCATGATTTTAGACCCGTATGGCCGCTTCAAAGTAGGTCACACATGCTGTGTGACAAGTGTGGTCTACTCCTCAACTGTGTCACGCTAAAAGAGTGACCTACGAGGGGGTGCGGCCTGCTGACCCGCGCAAGATGCGATGCTCTTCCCACTGCTTATTTTGCAGCCACAATGGCCACGCTGGGCAGCAGTGCGTTGAGCCAGCGATTGGTGACGACGGCTTTTTGGGCGGCGTAGATGGCTCGACGCTTGAGCCGCTTGTGGGAGGGCATTGTAGCGAAGAGGAAGCGATAGGCGGCCGGATCGTCAAGCGGCGTCATACGTGTGCAGGCGGCAAAATTGGGCCAGCACCAATACGCGGTCACATTGTGCATGCCCAAGCCGGTTAGTACACGGACGTGGGCTTGCGGCGACCAGAGTCGCCAGCGCGTAAAGACCTTCTGTAAACCTTTGATGTTTGTAAAGTTCTTGACCCAAAGCAGGCCGCTAGTTTCAACATAAAGATAACCGCCGGGCCGCACCAGGCTGACCGCCTGCGCCAATTCGGCGTAATTGGGCCGACCGGCCACCACCAAATCGTACTGTTTGGAGACACCGTCGCCCCGGCTCACCGCCGCCACATTCTCGGCAAACTGAGCCAACGCCTGCACAAGTTGAGCATCCACTTGACCCAGATACCCCACTTGCCCCAGCGTTGAATCGGGCAGCAGAAAGCGCCAATCCAGCCGCCGCGACAGGTGCAGCAGGGAAATATCCTGGGCCGCACACTCACCCCTCCCTGGCCCTCCCCTTGAGGGGAGGGAATCCTGGCTCCTCTCCCTTGAGGGGGAGGCTGGGCGGGGGTCTTGAGGCCAAGAGTTCAACACCATTTTCATATCACCGCACTGACGGCGTCATATAGCGCCGGAATCTCAAATGGATAGGGGTGATAGACTTCGTACGCCTCTTTGCCCGCCAGCATGCGGGTGAGCAGCGTGCGCTGCATCTCCTCGGTCTGCTCCAGCAGCCGGTTGGGCCGGTCGGGAAAGGCAAAGCGAAATTTGTGATAATAGGAAAGAAAGTCCATGCGCTCTTCTTCCAGCGAAAAGACCATGCGCTGGGCCACCACCTGCGGATCAACCGGTTGCACGGTGATCTCGGGCGCTTCGTGGCTGGCCACAAAGAAGACTTTGTCCAACGTGCAGGAAAGCTGTTCGGGCATCTGGTTAAAGAGCGTTTGCGGCGGCAGATTGACGTGCTGCTGCGATTTGAGCAGCGGCTGCACGCGGCGCATAAAACGGGCCGGGGCGCCATTGGCGTTGGCCACTTTGTCCACACCGTTCAGCATGAGCCGCAGCGTACGCAGCCGCGTGCGCTCGCCGGTGGAAAGCTGCGGCCAATATTGGGGCAACGATTTGAGATGCCAATCCCACAACCGCACCGGTTCGGGAATGCCGTGCATACGCCGGCCATCGGGCGTAATGTAAATCCACTCATCGCCCACATATTGGGCGCCGTGGGCGGCAAAGGCCAACAGCGTTTCGGTCTTCCCCCCCTTGGACCAGCCGGTGACCAGCGCGCCCGTCTCGTTATAGCGAAAAGCGGCGGCGTGCAGCGGCAATACGCCTTTGGCCAGCGCCGTCAGGTTGATTATGGGAATCAGCAGCGGCACGGCGGGGGCGCCCCGTTCACACACAATTTCGCATGGGCCGCCCACCTGTTCAAACGGAATCTGCACTTTGATGTGCGCCTTATGCTTGCCCTTCAAAACCAGAAAAGCGTCGTCCGTAAATGCCGCCTCATTGACCCCCAGATAGCGCAGCCGCGACGTAGTGGGCAGATAGTCTACAAAACGAATGGTGATGTCGGGCTGACGTTCCAAATGGCCGCGGATGGGGCCAAGCTGGCGATTGACCGCCTTGGCGTCCTTGGCATCGGCGTTCAGCAGCCGGATCCCCACAATGCCGTGCAGGTCAAAGTCAACCGGATGCTGGTTATGATTTTCTGCGGTACGCGGAGCGCTGGTGTAAGCAGTGGTCATGGATTTAGTCGTATTTCCTCTATGATTTACACGATACTTGCGGTTGGCATAGAGGAAAAGGATTAGACGCCATTTTAGTCGAGTCGTCGATTTCCACCTATGCCAGAGCCAAGTATATTTGTCACAATCTGTCTCTAGTAGAATTTTACCTTACTTTTGCAGACAAATGTTGTGACAAATGCTTACAATTCACCATCATTTGCTAACCGCTTATTAACCGCTTGTTGACCTCCACAGCGACTGGACAGAGTCGTGATTCTCAATGGCGGCTGCCAGCAGATTTACATAGTGCCCCTGGCCCAGCCGCGCCGCGGGCAGGCGCGTGGATTCTTTCAGCGCGCGGTGCATCCAGCAGGTATAAAAGAGGGCTTCGACCAGGCGCAGATCCAGCCCGATCTGTTGGCAATAGCGGGTGGTAGCGGCGCTAAAGAGGCGCCGCAGCGGCGTATCGTTGAAAATCTGCTGGCGAAAACCGGCAATCGAATCGTGGGCGCGGGCCGCCCCCACCGTGTATGAGCGCAGAAAATAGAAGAGGTCCCACAGCGGCATGCCGTTGGCTTCAGCGGCTTCCCAATCCAAAATGGCCACGCGGCCGCCCGGCGTGGCCAGCATGTTCCACGTGCCGGGATCACCGTGCTGGAAGACCAGCGGCACCGGCGCCCGACTCTGTTCGATGCGTGCGATCTGGTTGGCCAGAAAGGTGCGCTGCTCCGATTTGAGCTGGTAGATTTCATCAAACTGTTCAAAAAGCTGGCGCAGCACCCCGCCCACATCTTGCGGATGCCCAATGGGATTCACGGTTTTGATCGCCATGTCGGTCAACCAATCGATGGCTGCGTGCGCATAGGGGCATTCTGCGGTGTAGTGGGTAGCGCTGCGGAAAGGAACGCCCGCCACGGCAGTCTCGCCCACCAGCGCCAGCCCACCATGGTGACCGGCAAAGACCACCTGCGGCAACGTCTCCGCATCGCCGACGCCGTGTTCCGCCAAGAGACGCAGGCTGCGGCACTCATTTTCCAGCCGGGCGTTGAAAACAGAGTCGCGCACCATTTTGACTATATATTTAGGCTCGCGGGCGACTGCGGGGCCGCGCGCCGGCGCTTCAAACAGGAAAGAGCAGCTTGCGCGAGCTATATTCACCGCTAGCGCTCAACCCCAGCGCAATCCGTTTAGATCGACGCCATCGGCAGCGGCAATCTGGCGCAGATAGCGGGGCGGATGTTGGTTCAATCCGGCGGCGCCCGCGCTTGCAACACGCCCTGGCGGCGCAACATGGGGCCGGTAATGGGCTGGCGGCTCAGCCGCTCCTCAGCAGTTTCCATGGTTTCCAGGAACGTTGGACCATTTGGCGAGCCACCTTGCGCAGTTGGCGCTTGAGGTCGCTTGATGATCGCTTGGCCGCTCGGCCGGGCGCATTATGGCCGGTGCTGACGCATCCGCATCGGATGCCGATTGGCGCTTGCCGCCCTGGCCCAAAGCCGCGCTCACGCCTTGATCAACTGTTTGTTGATCGAGGGGCTGTAGATCTGTTTTTGGCGAAAATAGTCGGTTGTGGCGCGGTCGCCCTGCGGCACCGCCGTGTGCATTTCTCCAGAAAGCGGTGTCAGCCAGAGTTGGCACATTTAGCCACCTGCTGACGACACACCATCAAAGGGATCGGCGCCACCCACGTAGTCGTGATAAATCAGGCCATCGGTTGTCAACAGACGCACTAATTGATTACACACTTCGATATGTCGATTGAGCCAGTCCACCGTGTTGCGCCCGCTAATCAGCAGCAGATCGACGCGCTGATCGGGCAGCAGCATGTCCGCAACCGGCCGCGCCATGAGCACTTCCACATTGCGCAAATCGGCTTCATCGACAGCCAGGTCCATCTGCTCTTCCTGTGCTGCATCCGTGCAGATAACCGTAATCTGGCGGCAAAAGTTGGCCAGCGAAAGCAGCGTGCCCGGCAGCGGCATCCCCACGCAGATTACGTGGCTCATGCGCAGCTTGGGTAATAAAAAGAGCCAATTGGCTCCAGTCACATTGCCTTTCAGGTTGCTGCCAGGGATAAAAATGGTTGAAGTTGTAATTTCTAACACAATCAAAATGCTCCAATATGAGGGCAACTCTGCCGCCCTACCCCAAAAGCTGCTTGGCAAAGGGCAGCCGGAGCAGTTCGGGGAACGTATTTTCAATATCCAACAGGTGGCGATTCAAACGCACAATGACCAGCGAGACCAGCACGGCCAGCCCCACACTCACGTAAACCGATGGCGCAAAGAGCCACTGGTTCAGCAGCAGCGCGGCCGCGCCAATGGTAATAATCACATAGACGCGCAGATAGTGCCACTCGAACAGGTTGATGCCGGTACCCATGCGCAGCCCGGCCTGTTTGAGCAGGTTGTGCAGCACCAACGTACCCGCCGTACCAATGGTGGCGCCCAGGGCGCCGTAGCGCGGGATCAGCAGCAGGTTGGCCACCAGATTGGCCAGCACGGCGATCACGTTGATCACCACCACGTAGCGCACCTTGCCAAAAACTTTGAGCGTCAGACCGTTCTGGCCCAGGGCGGCGTTAAAATAGTAGCTGAACGAAAGCAGCGCCAAAATAAGGGCTGACTGGGCGTAACGTTCACCATAGAGCAAAATGGTAATGGGTTGGGCCAGCGAAAAGGTGAGCACAAAAATGGGAAACGAGGCCACGGCAATCCAAACGGCGTTTTGCCAGTACAGATTGTTGATGCCTTCGCGGTCGTTGCGGGCAAACATACGCGCCGCCGCCGGCGTAAAGAGCAGGCCAAAGCTGGTCAACACAATCTGGTTCAACTTGGCTGTGGGCTGCACCGCCCGCAGCGCCGCCACATCTACCGCGCTGTGGAAATATTGGATCATCACCGCATCCATGCTGTTCATCACCACATAGACCAGGTCCGAAGTGAGCAGCGGAATGGTGAAGACCAGAATTTCACGCCAGGGAATGTCTATGGCGGCCCACTGGAAATGGGCAAAGAGGTTCTGACTGCGCAACGCCCGCACCAACATGACGCTATAAATGGCAATCGCCAGGATCGCGCCAACGAGCTGTGCGCCAGCCAAAAAGAGCACATTGCCGTGCGCCAGCATGAGCGCCAACACCGCGCCTAATTTGATGCCTGGACCCATCAAGTGTTTGCGAAAAAAGACCGCGAGCCGGTAAAGACAGCAAACATACCCACGAACAGCTCGTCCATGGCTTGCAGCGGCGCCAGAAAATGAGTATCAGCAGCAACTCGACGGCCAGTTGATCCTTGATCCAAGTATCGCCAATGGCGCCCTGAAAGCTGTAAAAGAGCAGCGCCATACCCAGTCCCAACGAAAGGACCGTTGTCAGCACCATAATCAGCGTGCCAAAGAGCTTGTTATACTCTTCCTTTTCATGATAGATCGGCACAAAGCGCGTAATCGCCCGATCCAAGCCGAAAGTGGCGAAACTTTGCCCCAGCGCCACAATTGAAAGCGCATAGCCAAACGCACCATAGTCCGCCTTGGTTAGATAGCGCACAATCAGCACCTGGGTGACAAAGTTGAGCGCCTTGAGAGAAACTGCCCCGACAGCAGCAGGCTGGAGCCGCGAATCTGTCGTTTGGTTCTGGTTGATTTTGATTTTTTTGGTTCGAGTGTACCCATTTCAAGAGGGGTGGAAACAGTTGAGTTCATATAGTTGGTTGTCAGCTTCGTTTGAATAGGATGAATATTGCACAGGTGAGGGCCGCTCCTCCCCCGGCCCCTCCTCTCTGCCTAAGCTCCGCTAGGAGTGGAGAGGAGGGCAAAGACGCACTGTGCGTCAAGGGGAGGAGCGGCCTACTACACCGCCATCGCTTCCGGGACGGCCTTTGCCACCTCGTCCTCACTGTAAAGCCGCACGGCTACGGCGGCCAGCCCCATGAGCAGCCAGAAGTAGCGCATGTAGGAAAGATGTAAAAAGATAGCGGTGAGCATATAGACAGTAACGCCCAGGATAAAACCGGCGGCGGTGTAGCCAATCACCGGGTGCGAGTCCTGCCAGCGCCGCCGCAGCTTGATCAGATCGAAAAACGTTGCCCCAATCATGCTCATCAACAGCGTAAAACCAGCCAACCCGGTGTCGGCAAGCTCTTCCAGATACATGTTGTGGGCGCGGCGGTTGCCTTCCAGCTTGCGATAGCCGATTTCATTGCCATACTCGCGGGTATGTTTGCTGGTTTGGCCTGGGCCGATGCCAAAGGCTGGATAATCCAAAAAGATATAAAACGCCGCCAGACCCGATGTGGCGCGGCCTCTGACCGCACCACCCGCGTCTTGGGCGTTCCCCGTAGCCAGGTCCGCCACATCGGCAGCCGTGGAAAGCCGATACAGATAGTCCGGCGCTACGGTGGTGATCACAACATAGCCAATGGCCACTACGAGCAGCACTTGCCACCACTTGATCATGCGCATAAGCACCATGGCCACAAAGGTCACCCCCACGGCCACGCCGCCCCCGCGCGAAAAGGAGAGCAATACGCCCGCCACAATGGGAATACAGGCCGCCGCCCCCATCAACCGCAGCCACCAGCGCCGCTCGGCCCAAATGCGCATGAGCGCCAGCGGCAGCAGCACCACCATGACTTGGGCGTAACGGTTCTTTTCGCCAATGGGGCCAGAGAGCCGGTTGCGTTTGATCTCTGTGCCAAAGCTAGTGACCTCACCGGTGTTGATCACGCCGTTGTCCACCACGGCCATGCCGGCAAAGTCATTGTCATAATCCTTGGTGATCTCCTGGGTCAGCGAGAGGCTGCCCATGAGAATACCCGCTAAAATAAGCGCCCAGACCGATTGCCGCAGCAGTTCGCGCGTGCGAATTGTGTTGAGGATGAGCCAGTAAAGCAGATAGCCTTCCAACACGTAGGTAACAATGCGGTCGAGTGACAGCGCGGTTTCGCCGGATAGAACCGCCGATATGAGCAGCACGCCCAAATGGGCCAGCATCAAGTAAATATTGCGATCCACCAGAATGCGCTCGCGCCGGATCACAATATAGTGCAGCAGAGGAATGCCCAGCAGCAAAATAAAGGAGGCCGCCAGCAGATCCGGCACGGCAAATGAGCGTTTGGCTGCCACCGGAATATTAGCGTACATCACAAAGAGCACCAACAGCGTGGTGGTCTGCGGCTGGGACAGAATGGTGGCGCCAATGCCCAGCAGCACCACGCCGGCAATCAAAAACGCCAGGTTGATCTGCTGCTGCACCAGCAGCCCCACCACTAGCGGCGGCAGCAGCAAAATAAAGGGAATGGCTGCCTTGCGACGGTCCAGATCAAATGGTTTTATAAAGGAATTCGAGCGTAAATTCGTCAAAGTCGTCATATTGTGTTAAGTCGTTCTTCACTCATCGTAGGTGCGACATCCCGGTCGCACAAGTTCGGTCTGAAACAGATTACTGTATGAAACTACTCTCTCCCCAGCCCTCACTGCCCTTAAGTTAGCGGAGACTGCGATGCACGGCGGCCAAGAGTTACAAACTTGCGCAGCCATTATCCGCCGTGCGTTGCAGTTGCAGCGGTCACTATGACCGAGGCCGGGAGGGAGTCTCACGGCGGCGGAGCGAGCGGCGGCGGAGACGGAACCTCATCCGCGGCCAGCCCGTGCGTCAACACGCCAAAGCAGATGTCCTGATCGCAATCTTCCAGCCGCTCTACATGCGAGCGCCACTGGGCAAAACCGGGCAACGTGTGATGATCATAATAGTAGCGGATGGCAACGGCCAGCGCCGAATCGTGTTTCCATTCGGTATCGGCATCCACAATAATGGCCTTGATGGCCCGTTCCAGCGAGCCGCGGCCCGCATAGAGATGGGTGGTGTGCTCGTAGCCGCCGGTCCCCTCGAACACATAATTGGGCCGGTCATCGGTGGCCACATTGTCATAACAGGACGCATCGCCGCGCCGCCACATTAATTCGCACTGCTGGATGTTGTTGCCAATATGCACTTGCGGATAGTTCTGATACGAGCCATCATACTCTGGGATATTGCACTTTTCCTCGCGGCGGGCGTCTTCGGGAATGACGCCATTCTCGGTGATTTGCGACTTAACTGGCGCCCAGCGGTCATCCTGCTGCGAACCCCCCATATAGTCGCACGAGCTGTTGCTGTGCAGGTCAACGCCATAGCCATTCATGCGGTCAAACATGAGCTGGTTGGCGTGAACGTATGCATCGCTGGGATTCAAAGTGACCTCAAAATAGCTGTCGCTGCCCGCCCCGTACGGCATCCGATGGACAATCTCCAACCCCGGCCGATCCCACAGATAGTCGGCAATGTAGGCCAGCGTATTCGTGGCCGCCGCGCCCCAGTTGCTCATGGCGTCTTCCGCCGTAAATGACACCACATAATAAGGATTCTTGACCAGCCAGTTTTGAAACAACTTCTTGCAATTGCCGGAACCGATAGACACATCGCTATAGAGCGTGCCGGTAGGACCGGTACAAACATCATCCGCCCAATAAGCCTCGATCAGATCCGCTGAAGCCACCAGTTCGGGCGTGCCCCAGCCAAAATTGAGCCGACACTGCTGCGCATCCAGATCGATCTGCACCACCTCGGTCATAATGCGCTCCAGAATTGCCTTCACGTCCTGGGCGTAATGTTCTTCACCGGTCAGATGATAGGCCAGCGCCCGCGCATAGAGTCGCGGCGTGCCTTCGCCTTCGTCCAACCAGGCCGGTCTATCGGCGCCTTTACACGTCTGGTGCGCGTCCAATTTATAATCCCACTTGCGGTCGGCCGCTTTCAGCACATATTGCATGGTGCTCGCATAGGGCTCCAGGCCGGCATCCGCCTTTTGGCGAATCGCGGTCAGCTCTTGCGGCGTGGTCAGATAACCGCGCGCAGCCAGCGGCGCCAAGGCGGGTATCTGCGCTTGGCCGGCATTGGCCGCCGCCGCATCCGCCAATTCTTGCTTGAGCGCCTGTTCAGCCTCGCTTTTGGCCGAGGAAAATGGCGACAAGATCCGGCTGGTGAGCTGCGGCGCGCGCATGCCCATGCGGCTGCTGCAACCCGCCAAAAGCAACGCCATCAGCACAACCAGCTTCCACAACGTGAGTTTCGATGAACTACGCACGACTACGATACTCCTTTAGCATCCGACATAATACCGCCGGCGTCCGCCACCTCGTTCGCCTCCACCTCAACCCGTTTGGGCTCCCACCGTTCAATGCGGTGACCGCGCAGGACGTTGATGGTCGCCATCAGCGCTGCGCCGTTGACCATACAGAAAAAGGCCGGGATCGTCACCAGTTTGTTGCGCTTGATGCGTTCGTTTTTGGAATAGAAGCCCACCACGGCCATGCCATAAAAGACAAGCTGCGCCAACATGGTGGCCTGGTAAAATAGGCCTTTCAACACCAGCAGCGGGTTGATCACCAGCAGCAACAGCAGCGGAAAAACCACCAACCGCCGCAGCACTTTGTGCGAAAAAAGCTGAAATGAATAGAAGCCATAGCGGAACGGATTGAGCAACTTGCGCCGCACAATCACCGCCCGCAGGCCGCGCGTAATAATACGCACCTTGCGGCCAAACTCGTCGCTGTTGGAGGATGAAGCCGGTTCAAAGGCCTGGGCTGCCGAGGCAAAGACCAGCCGGTAGCCCTTTTCAATGACGCCGGTGGAAATGGTGAAATCGTCGGTCACGCCGCCCGGCACCGGCTCAAAGAGCGAACGGCGGATGGCGTAAATGGCGCCGGTGGCCGAGATGGCGTTGCCGGAGCGGCTCTGGAATTCCTTCATGAGCCGGTCAAAATTCCAGTAGCCGTGCTCGCCGGCGTTGCGGCCACTTTCCATGTCGTCCGAATAACACTGATTGCCCGCCACGCCGCCCACGGCCATATCGGCAAAGGGGCGCACCAGCTCCTGAATGGCGTCGGGGTCATACATACTGTTGGCGTCGGAGAAGACCAGGATGTCGCCCGTGGCCACGGCCACCGCATCGTTGAGCGCACCGGCCTTGCCCTGCCGCGGCAGCGCCAGCAGCCGGATGCCGCGGTCCTCATATTCGCGCACAATCTCGTTGGTGCCATCGCTAGAGCCGTCGGAAGCCACCAGCACTTCCAAACTCTCGCGCGGATAGACCAGCGCCAGCACATTCTCCAGCTTGGCGCGGATACTGTCCGCCTCGTTATAGGCCGCAATAATCAGGCTGACCGACGGCGCAATCGCAATGCTGTGATGTTCGCGCGGCCAGAATGCGCCGCGAATCATGGTCAAAATTGGAAACAAAATATAGGTATATACGATCAGGGCGACGGCCCCCCAAAATATCGCTAACGCCATGTTAGACTCCTTCCGTAAAACAATCCGCCAAAATTTTGGCATTCTTGTGCAGATCAAACTCGTTCATCACCTTTTGGCGGCCAGCCGGGCCAAATTGTTGGCGCAATTCCGGCTGCTGAATCAAACGATAGAGCGCGTGGGCAATGGCCTCTGCGTTGCCGGGCGGCGCCAGCAGACCGCTCACGCCATCTTCGATCAGCTCGGGAATGCCCGACAGATCGCTGCCAATGACCGGCACACCGGCGCCCATGGCCTCCATGAGCGCCACCGGAATGCCCTCGCGGCGACCGTCGCTGGAGGGCACACTGGGCGCCACCACCACATCGGCCTTGTGCAAAAGCGCCACCACCTGCTCCCGCGTCAAGCGGCCGTGGAAGTGCATGTGGTCGGCCAGGCCGGCCTCCGCCGCCCGCCGGGTCAGCATCTCTTCATCCGGCCCATCGCCGGCAAAGTGGCAATCCACCGTGATCGCCTGCTCGGCCAATGTGCGGCAGGCGTCGATCAAATATTGTTGCCCTTTCACCTCGTGCAGCGTACCGATGCACAGGATACTGAACGGCCCTTGGCCCCGCTCGTGCGGCGTGGGCCCGGTGCGCGGCTGAAACACGCTCACATCCACACCGCAGTGGATAACCGTCACTTTCTCACCAAAGCGACCGCCGCACTCCTCGAGAATGATCTCGCGATTGTAATTGGAAATCGGCACCACCAGGGCGGCGTGGGCCACCTTTTCGGCCAGCATGTGCCGGTCGCGATGCAGGTCCGAACCGTGGGCGGTAAAGCTGTACGGAATGCCGGTCAGCCGATGAATGACGTAGGCGGCGGCAGCGGGATGGCTGGCAAAGTGCGCATGAATATGCGAAACGCCTTCTTCACTCATGCGCTGGGCAAAATAGACCGCCTTGGGAAACAGGCCCAGCGCACCGGTCAAATAGCGGCGGCTGCCCAGGTTCTCGCGCAACAGTGTGCCCAGCGCGCCAAAATAGGCGCGCGGCTGGCGCAAAGCGTAGTGCAGATGCGCCTGTAAAATCTCTTTGGAAACATACGGGATAAAGTTGGCCCGCTCCACAAAAGGCACGGCTTCGGGATGAACCACATTGGTCTTTTCACGGCGCAGCGGATAGACCTCCACCGGCACGCCCTGCTGCTGTACGGCCAACATTTCATACAAAATAAAGGTCTCGGTAATCTTGGGAAAACGAGACATCATGTAGGCCACTTTTTGTTTGGCGCTGGCGGTCTGCGGCGCCGCAGCGGCTTCCGTAGTCTCTGGCGTGTGTTCGGCCACCTGGGCCTCTGCGTACAAATAAGTCATTGTCGTAATTCCTGTTATACTTGGCTCTGTCATAGATGAAAATCGTTCACTCGATTAAAATTTGGTCTAATCCTTTTCATCTATGCCGACCGCGAGTATAAACCCCTCCCTGGCCCTCCCCTTCCTTCGACAAAATCAGAAACCGTGGGGAGGGAATTCGATCTCCTCTTCTTAAAGAGGGAGGCCGGGAGGGGGTCTAATGCGAATTTCTATTGCGCCAATGCCGACTCACCCTTGACGGGAAGTGCATTCACCACAGCCACATCGCGCCCGTGCTGGCGGCGCAAATAGGTGCGCCAAATGAGCGCAGTCACGGTCCGGCGCACCTGGTCGCTGTCCTGCGTGGCATCGACCACCGTCATGTTGGGGATGCGACCGCGCAGAGCAAGATACTGTTGGCGCTGCGTTTCCAGCAGTGCGGCCGTGTGTTCGCCTTTGCGCGCAAAGAGCAGTTCCCCCGGTGCGTCGAGCACGACCACCAGATCGGGGGCCGGACAGCAATTGGCCAACAGCCAGCGTCGTCCCTGTTTGCGCCAGTCGGCGCCATCGGCGGCGGTCAGCAAGGCGTCATAGGTGTAGCGGTCAAAAATGACCAAGCGTCGCCGCGCCAAATGCGTCAGCGCGCTGCCGTAGCGCGTCCACTGGCGCAGAATGCGACCGGCCAGCCCCAGGCGGTCAAAAAGGGAGCGCTTGCCATTCTGTTTCTGATACAGCCCCATGTAGATGGTGCGCACCGGAAAATAGAAGCAGCTGCCCAGCCCCTCGGTCACCGTAGATTTGCCGGCGCCATCGGGAGCCAGCACGGCCACGCTAACCGCGCGCGGGCGGCGAAAATTAATGGCGGCGTTAAGTTTGCGCAATACCTGCCCTTTTAGCTGGCGTATGCGCACGCCCAGTGGGTCGCGGCTGGCCAAATGGCAGGTAATTTCTCCTTGCCGCGCCAGCAGGTTGTTCCATTCCCCGCGGCTGACAATGCCGGCCAGCGCCTCTTTGCCCTGCAACCCAATGCCAGTTTGGGCAAACAATTGGGCCAACAGCGCGGCATCGGTCACCTGTGCGAGCAAGCTTTGCAGGCGCACCTGATGGTCCGGCTTAAAATAGCCCTTGTCCAACAAACAGTGCAGCAGCAGCATGACCAGCTCATATTCGGGCGCCGGGGCATATGTTCCGCCGACGCGGCGCCGTGTTTGCAGACAACCTGCCGCCAGATCCGTGCGCAGGGCGCGGGTGGGGCGGCCATAGCTGGCCTCGGTGACCAGATCGAGCTTGAGCCAGCCATCGCGCTCTTGATCGTAGGCCACATAAAAATGGTGGGGCGCATGACCCCACCCCGGCAGCGCCACAAAGCCAAGCCCGGCCAGCAGCGCCTGTACATCGGTCAGGCGGTTTGCGGCCACCAGCAGATCGATCTCGGTGGCGGCTGAGTTGTCAGATTGGGCAGAGGAATCGGGTGAGTGCGATTGCCCATCACCGCGTAAGAGGCAATAGGCAATCTCTTGTTGGTCAAACGAATGCAAAAGTGACGTTAATACGGTGTTCATGAATCGGCTTTCAAACGTCCTTCGCAACCTGCAAGCGTCATCTGATAGCCGGGAGTGTTGAAGGACACAAAGTTTTTATGACTGTGACCGCAGCGCCGTCACCGGATTCTGTGTATCGACGCTGCCGCCCGATTTGACGGGCAGGCTGCCCGTCAGTTTGGAGACGGCGGACGGCGAATCGGTGCTGCCTCGATTGTGGTCTAAAATCGAGCCGATCATGTGTACGTTGAGCGAACGCAGGCTTTCGACCACTTCCTTAACCATAGAGCGCTGCGTCTTGCCGCTGCGGGCCACCAGCACAACGCCGTCCACATGCGAGGCCAGAATCAGACTCTCGGCAAAAGAGATGAGCGGCGAGGCAGTGATGAGCACAATATCGGCCTGCTGCTTCAGCTCGTCGATCAGATCGTTCATGTGGCTGGAGACGAGCAGCTCAAACGGGTTGGCCGGCACCAGGCCGCCCGGCACAATCGACAGCTTGGGCGCCCACTTAACCGGCACCACATTGGGCATAGTCGCCCGCGCAATCGGCGTGCCGATCAGCACTTTGGTGCGTTCGATCAGCGCATCGGCCAGGCCGCGCTGTTCGGGAATGCCAAACTCGTGGTGCAGCGTAGGATTGTGCAGATGAGCATCCACCAGAATCACGCTGTAGCCGGTCTGCGCCAGCACCACGGCCAGATTGGCGGCAATTTCGCTGGTGTTGTCGCTGGCATAGGCGCCGCTGATGAGCATGGTGCGCATGGATTGCTCGTCGCGGGCCGAAATCAGCCCGTCGCGCTGCAATTTGTATCGCGAAAGCAGCAGTTTGCTGCCCGCCATGCGATAGCTCTCGGCGGCTTTAGATTCCGGGTTGGAGATCACAATGGGACCCGTTTTATCGGAGGCGCTATTGCCTCTAAATCGGTCCAGCGCGCCCAAAAATGGGATGCGGGCCGCCATAGCCAGCTCTTCGCCGGTATCAATGGTGTCTTTGAAGAACTCAATACCCAGCACAATAGCCAACGCCACGACGAAACCGGCTATCCCGCCCATCAACACCGTGAGATAGAGCCCCGAATCGAGCGCTTGACCGCTGGAGGCCACTTCCACAATCTTGACTTGATTGGTGTAGCTGCCCTTGAATGAATCAAAAAGCGTGGAAAGCATGCGGCGGGCCTCAGCCAGATTGCTGCGTTCCTGGGCCAGCCGATCCGTAATGACGCTGCGCTCCACGGCCTGCACGGACCGGTCCAGCTGTTCGGTCAATTGCTGGACGGTGATCTCCAAGCGGGCCACATCGGCCTCTTGGCTGTCAATCTGGGCGGCCAGCTTGCTTTTGAGCTGGCTCTCCTTGCTACCGGCAGCCGACGGGCTCATGTCGACCAGCACTTCGGCCACCATATTGGCGACCATGGCCGCCTCAGCGGCGTCGTTGCGCTGCACATTGATGGTTAAGATTTGCGTGGTCTCATCAGCACGCGTCTCAATGGATTTGGCTAGTTTTTCCGGGCTCACATCCAGGTTGAGCGAGTTCACTACATTTTGCAAAACGGGCTTGGTGCGCGCCAGTTCGGCATATGACTGCATGAGTTGGGCCGCCGCCCGCAGATCGGTGAGATTGGGGCTCAGGCTATCGATACCCGGTCCCACAATCAGCAGGGCGGATGCTTCATATACTATCGGTTTATCTTTGGCGATCATGTAGGTGACGGCGCTGCAACTGAGAACTGCAAGCGCTATCAGCCAAACCCACCGCCGTATCATGCTTAATTGTTGCTGTAACACGTGCTTACCTTACTTTCTTGGTTCTTTGATTGGGAAGGTTCTAAGCGGCCGGATTGAGCGGCAGGTTGCGCGATTCGCGGTGGTCGCCATTACGATATTCACTGATCGGTATGGGATTGGCTGGCTGCGCTTCGGTGGATGCGGAAGCGCTCGAGATGATAGGCTGGGCGCCGCTGCCGCGATGTTCAACCCCTGCCTCGTTTTTGCGGTGCAGTCCGGCAAATGGCGTCTTCTTGGCGGGGCCGGAGCCAGTTGTGGTATTGGTCATATCCGATTCAGCATGTTCCAACATGCTTTCAAAGGTGACCGCTTCATCAGGAAAGGTAGAAACGCCGATGCGCAGATTGAGTCCCAAGGAGTCCTGGGCGGCCTTTTGCAGCTTCTGCGTAATCTCGTCAAGCTGCTCGCGGCTGGCTTCTGGCAGCAGGGTTACAAAGTGACCATCGCGTTTTGTCACCACGGCGGTATCCCCCAACACGGAGACCAGCAAGTTGGCCAGGCGGGTCGTAATATGTTTTTTGAGCGTTTCGCGCTGGATCTCTTCCAAAAATCGACGCAGATAGCTGTCTTGCAGCAGCGGATTCTGATCAGGATCCACGGGCGCATCAATGGCTGAGATGGCCAGCAACGAAGCGGGGCGCTGATACTGGCGGGCGCCGGATTTCGCGATAGATCTGGCTTTGCCCGCTGCGGAACGAATGCACTTCCTCATCAATCGGGTCGGTGGTGAGGTTGATCAGCAGCGTTTGCAGCTTGTCGAAACGGCGGCCAATCATCTGGGCCAAACCAATGGTCAAGGCAAGGGCGCTCAGCTCCACAATGGTAATGGGCCAATTGGCGCCCCAGATCTGATAGCCAAGCAGCCATTTAAAGGCAAAGAAGGGGACAAGCGCCGTCAGGAAAAGCCACTGAAACCCCACCCAACAGAGTCGCGGCACAAAAAAGAGCGCAACGGCTGCCACAACGGTCATGATGTATACGAAGGATGCTATATTGGCGGGGGCAGCCAGGCGTTCTACGTTATAGAGTAGAAAAAGCCAACTGCACAGCCCGATTAGCAAGTAGCGAACTTGTGTCATTTTTTGAACCTATATGAATCAATGAATATTTGAATTGGCCCTGCGAGAAGGATATGCGAATCGAAACCTATGTCCATTAACGGTCGGCCGCTTCTGTAAAAGGCATTCGAAGCGGCCGATGAGTTACGAATCAATGTCATTAAGTTAAGCGGTTTGGCATCAAAGTAAACAGTTTTCAGTACTCAGTTTTCGGTACTCAGTTTTCAGTGTTGCTGCGCGAATGGCCACTGAAAACTACTGAGTCCTGATGTCCGCTAACTTAATGACATTGAGTTACGAATCGCATAATAAAAGCCGTCTGAAAAGGGTCTCCAGCATGTCGTGACTGTGGGCTTAGGTGCAATGTAGAAGGTCGACCAGCAGGCGGCAGCGTCACTTTTCAGACAGCTTCTCAGGTACATATGGCGGAAGGGCGTGTAGGGCAAATCTAGCAAACTCAACAGCTACCGCATTTAGACCCGAATAGGCCTAATAGGCGCCCTTTTGGGTCAGAATGCTGGTGAACGTGCGTACGATAATCTTCACATCCAGCCAGAAACTCTGCTTCTCAATATACTCAATATCTAACCGTAGCCGATCATCAAAATCGAGATCGCTACGTCCGCTGACCTGCCAGAGACCGGTGAGACCCGGCTGTACTTCCAGGCGCTCGGTGTGCCAGAGCGAATAGGTGCTGACATCAAATGACGTTGGGCGTGGACCCACAATGCTCATATCGCCTTTGATGATGTTAAAAATCTGCGGCAGCTCATCCAGGCTGGTCTTGCGCAGAATACGGCCGACGCGCGTGACGCGCGGGTCGTTGGTGATCTTGAAATCGGGCCAGGTCAGCTCGTTGAGATGGGCATATTTCAGCTTCAACTCTTCGGCATTGGTCGCCATGGTGCGCAGCTTGTACATCTTGAATCTGCGTCCACCTTTGCCCGTGCGTAACTGCTTAAAGAAAATCGGGCCAGGGTTATCAATGTAAATAAGCACGGCGCACAGCAAAATCACCGGCAGAATGCAAGGTAGGGCCAGCAGGCAAAGGGTAATATCTAGCACGCGCTTGGCAAACTTATAGCCAGTGCGGAACAGTAGAACGCGTGAAGGATTAATCAAAACCATTTCCATCTCAAAACTCCTAAAATCTCTTAACTTACTAATTGATTGTCTGTAATTCAAACTCTCTCCCCCTTGAAAGACAATCAGGACGCGACGGTACACTTCATCCATATCATGGACGAATACTAGCAGGCAACAGGCTAGGTTCTAGGGGTGTTATCACACTTGGGAAGGATGTGAGTAAAATCAGAGCATCAATGTGGGTTATTGAGGCCTACGACATTTGTGCAGAGATCCGCAGTGCAGGTGCGTTGAAAGTGTGATTTTTGTTAGCTCAAATATATCATAAGATGAAAACAAATTCATCAAATCGATGTTACAGATAGCTGACAATCCTTAACATTAATTCGCAAACATTAACAGACGAACAAACTTCAGGCTTCATCCGTTAATGTTTGCTACATATGTTAACATCGACATACAGGCTCAACGGGAGAGGAATCAGGAGTAAAAGAGGTACAATGGGCAATTCAGGCGTTGCCAGTTTAATCTATTTCGAAAGAGAAACGACGAAGCCCCGCGCAGCCTTCGGCAAGCTCAGGCTGCGCGGGGCTTCGTCGTTTCTCGGTAACTACCAACCCGGTCCCTGAGCTTGTCGAGGGCCGGATTCCCTTCGACAAGCTCAGGCCTCGAGGGGCTGAGTAGTTACGCTTCTCGAAAGAAATCGTATAACGGCCTTAATATAACACGCCTATGGCTTCAACGTCACCTTCACCGATTGTGCTCCCGAACCGACCAAATCAATGCCCTGCTGAAAGGAGGCCAACGGCATGGTGTGTGTAATAATCTGCTCCATGGGCAGCAGCCCCTTGGCCAGCATCTCCATGGCAATGGGATAACAATATGGCCCCAGGTGTGAGCCATGAATGTTTAACTCTTTGGTGTCGCCAATAATGGTCCAATCCACCGTCACCGGCTCGCGCATGACGCTGAACTCCACAAAGGTGCCCAGTTTGCGGATCATGTGCAGCCCCTGCTCCACCGCCGCCGGATGGCCCGTGGCCTCAATATAGACATCGCAACCATAGCCGTCGGTCAGCTTGCGCACCTCGTCCACCACATCCACTTTGCCAGGGTTCAGCCCCAGGTCAGCGCCGCTGGCTTTGGCCAGTTCCAGCCGGGCATCGCTCATGTCCAGCGCAATGAGCAGCCGCGGGCTCTTCATACGCGCCGCCGCCATCATGCCCAGCCCCAGCGGCCCGGCGCCGGCGATCACCACCACGTCGTCCAGTTCAATTTCGCCGCGCTGCACGGCGTGGATCGAGTGCAGGCCAGCGGCTCGATAAAGACGGCGTGCTCCTAGGTACGCTGTCCGGCACTTTGTAATTGATGGCATTGGCCGGGAATAGCATATATTCGGCCATGGCGCCAAAGGCCTTTTTGGCGAAAGCCATAAATTTCGTGCTCCTGGCACATCCAATATTGGCCGCGGCGGCAATAGCGACAGTGCCAGCACGGCACAATCTGCTCGGAGATGGCTGTGTCGCCCAGGGCCAGGCCATACTTTGCGCCCCGCCTTCGCCCAGCGCCGCCACCGTGCCTATAAACTCGTGCCCAGCAATCACCGGCGGCTGTGCGTAGCCCACCCGGTTGGCGTCGCCCCAAAGAGCGCCGCCCCGAATAGCACTTCAGATCGCTAGCACAAATGCCCACTGAATCCACCCGGATCACCACCTCTTCCTTCCCCGGCGTGGGTACATTCCACTCCTGCAATCGATAGTCGCGCGGGCCATGACAAACCACGGCCTGCATGGTCTTGGGCAACGGTTCCTGTGCGGTGTAGTTCATGGGTTGTTCTCCTGGGGAGGGGAGTAGGGATTAGGGAGTAGGGATTAGGCAAAACGCTTACTCCCTACTTCCTACTCCCTACTCCCTACTTCCTACTTCCCCCAACGCGGGTTGTCGACAATTTGCGGGCCATCGGGGCCGGCCAGCACCAGTTTGCGGAAGCCTTTTTGTTCGATGGTTCCATAGTCATGGCCCGCATTGCCGGGATAGACGAAAAAGGTGACCAAGTCTTCATTTTCGCCGATGTTGACCGAGCGGTGCGCCCAGCGCGGGGGCACGTAGAGCACGCGGCCGGGCGTCAGCTCCTCTACGGCCCAGTCACCTTCCGGCGTCTCCATGACGATCATGCCCTGGCCTTTGAGGCAGTGGTAGACTTCGCCCGTTGCCAGCACGCGATGGAAGTGGCCCTTGGTCATAAAATATTCATCGCCGACCCGGCCCGGATGCAGAATCGACAGGCCGTGGGGCAATTCGCCGGCCTCGGATGGGCGCGTGTTTTCATACACTTGATACAGCTCAATATCACCCGCCGCCAGCAACACTTCATATGCCGCCGCGTCATGATATTGGCCGCGCATGGCCGAAAGGGGGCGCTGAATGTGGTTGTCATAGCGCGTCATGCTAGCGTCGGCGGCGGATAGCCCGAAGGTATACGGTTTGCTCATTTATATCCCCGCTTGTAATGGCTCATATACCTCCTCCCAGCCTCCCCTCAGGAGGGAGGAACGTCAAGCGTCGCCGTAGGCGGCGTAGTTCCCTCCCCTCGAGGGGAGGGCCAGGGAGGGGTAAGTGGTTATCCCCGCTTCACGATGATTACCGCCAGCACTAATGACAAAACCGTGGCGACCCAAAGCGGCAGGCTGGCTTCCAAAAAGCGCATCCAAAGCAGATGAATGGCCACAAAGCAGACCACGCTGATAAAGCCGCGGTCAAAGGCATTGGTCCGCATGGGTAAAAATCCGTTGCGGGCGCCCGTCCGGCGCACAGGGGCATTTGCCATAGCTAAGTATCCTTCTTGATCTTATGATAGAGTGACAGGATGACAGGATGACAAGATGATAAGGTCGCATCTTGTCATCCTGTCACCTTGTCATCCCCCATCCCGCTGCAAAATACCGCTCAAACAGCCAATGGCGCCGGCGGCTTTGCTCAGCTCGCTTACGTCTACGGGGTGGCACGTAATGTCCAGCTCTTCGTAAAATTCCTGCGTCTGCGGGTTGCCGCCACACATGACGATGGCGCGCGGCCCCACGGTCACAAAGTTGAGCGCTGAACGATTCATGCGCTTCGCCCTCATCGGGCAGAAAGGCCACGCGATAGCCGCGCGCCCGTAGCGCCTCCACCGCCCGATGCACCAGCCGCAGCGGCCACGCAATGGCCAAATCGCCATCGGCAATGCGCAGCATGCCCATCAGGTGCATGGAGCCAAAGGGCAAATCCACTTGAATGACCTCCACGCCCATTTGGTTAAGCACGGCGGTGACTTGGGCCGCGCCTTCATCATTGGTGCGCAGACCGCGGCCCAAAATGACCGTTTTGCGGTCCAGCCACATGGCGTCGGCGCCCTCAAAGGCGCCGCGGCCGCTGATGCTGCGCACAATGGGAATGCCCAACGCGGCCAAGGCGCGCCGCTGCTCGCGCTCCTCCCCGCCCGCACGCGTGACGCCGGTCGGGCCAGGATGGCGCCTTCGGGCGTCATAAAAAACAGGTCGGCCATAAACATTTGGTTGGGGGAGGGTGTGTGCGTCGGTTCCAAATAGTGGACCGTGACGCCAAGTGACCGATAGGTGGCCGCAATCTGATCATGCTGCTGTTGGGCCCGCGCCAGATCGAGCGGCTCCAGCATCTGCACGGCGTTGGGATCGGCAGAGGCCGCCAGCTCGGCACCGGGGCGGTGCAGCAGTACGGCGCGCAGCCGCATCCATTCGGACTTCATGCCGCCAGCGCCCCAAATGCCGCCGAGTTCATTGGCCAGCGAATCGAGGCGGGGCTGCCAGCCTTCGCCGCCATAGGCGGCTAATGTGTGGGATTGTGTGCGGTTCATAAGGGTGATTAGCTAGACAAGCTTTCAGCTTGTCTGCGGGCAGTTTCCAACTTGCCCTACATTTACTGTTTGACGGCGCCGAACGTCAGCCCCATCACAATATAGCGCTGGACAAAGACCAGCAGCAGCAGGGCGGGCAGCAGCGAAATGAAAGCCACGGCGGCCAGTTCACCCCAGTTGGAGCCGGTGACGGTGACAAATTCGGCCAGGCCGGTGGTGATGGTGCGCGCTTCGACGCTGGTGAGCGTGGCGGCAAAGAGGTATTCATTCCAGGCAAACATCCAGCTGAGCAGCGCCGTGATGGCCAGGCCGGGCGCGGCCAGGGGGACGATCACGCGCCAGAGCACAGTGCCAAAGCCGGCGCCATCCACAAAGGCGGCTTCGTCCAGCTCAATGGGGATGCCGTCGATAATGCCGATGAGCAGCCAGATGGCAAAGGGCAAATTAAAGACGCAATAGAGCAGAATTAGCCCAATGCGGGTGTCAAAGAGCGTCCAGTCGCCGATGCCAAAGACGCGGGTAAAGAGCAAAAAGAGCGGCAGCATAAAGGCCGCCGGCGGCGCCATGCGGTTGGTAATCGTCCAAAAGAAGATGTTATCTTTGGCCGCCAGTTTCCAGCGCGAGAGAGCATAGGTTGCCAGCAGCGCCAGCACAGTTACCAGCAGGGCGTTGGTGGTGGCCACAATGACTGAATTCCAAATATAGCCTTGAAAGATGCGGTCCGTCAGCGGCTCAGTGTAATTGGGGGCGAAAAATTTGGTTTGCCACAGCGGCCAAAAGGAGGGCCGCCCAAAGAGTTCAACGCGGCTGCGCGCCGACACCACAAACAGCCAATAGATGGGGATGAGCGTGAAGACGGTCAGCACTGTCCAGAGCAGATAGGTACCGATAGTGATGAGCCGTTTGCGAACAGGTTGTGGTTGCATGAGCGGTTTTACGTTCCCCGTTCCCCGGTTTGCGTGAGCGCAATAAAGAGCAGCCAGCAGAGCACAATGGTAAAATAGAGCACCAGCAGCGACATGGCCGAACCATAACCGTAATCGGTTTGGGGAAAGACGACGCGCCAGATATGAATACCGGCGTAGCGGGTGGCGCTGCCGGGTCCGCCGCCCGTCAACATCCACACTTCATCCACAATGCGTAGTGCGTCCATTATGCGGATAAAAGTGGTCGTCAGAATCACCGGCATGATCATGGGAATGGTCACATAGCGGAAGATCTGCCAACGGCTGGCGCCATCAACTAGCGCGGCTTCCAAAGGCTCCTTGGGCATGGCGGAAAGCCCGGCCAGCATGGTCAGCGTGACCAGCGGTGTCCAGTGCCAAATATCCATGAGAACGGTGGTGAAAAAGGCGTGGCTGGCGTAGGTGCCAATGTTGTACTCGATTTCAAACCAGCGGTCCAAAAAGTAGGGAACAGGACCAAAGCCGGGGATGACCAGCAGCCGCCAGACCGCACCCACGGCAATGGGGGCCACCATAATGGGCAGGGCGTGGATCGTGCGAAAAACGGCTTTGCCCCGAAAGTCACGGGTCAAGAGCTGCGCCAGCAGAAAACCCAACACAAGCTCGCTGCCCACCGCCCAAAAGGTGAAACGGGCCGTAGCCCACAGCGACTTGAGAAACTCAGGATCAAATACGAGGCGTCGATAATTGTTGGCGCCCGCCCAATGCAGCGTGGGATCGGCGGCAAATACATTCCAATCAAAAAAACCTACGTAGAGCACGTAGAAAAAGGGCAGCAGACCCGTAATGCCCAGAATGATGAGGGTTGGCGATAGAAAAGCCCAGGCGACGCGGTTTGACCACATAATATAGTAAGGGAGTAGAGGAGGGGAGGAGTAGAGGAGAGCGAATAACTCCTCCCCTCCTCTACTCCTCTACTGCTTTATTGTCCGTAACCTAACTGCACCAGGGCGGCGTCCACGGCGGCCGCGGCCTGATCCAGCGCCTCGTCGCCCGTAATCTCATCGGCCAGCGCCTGATGGATGAAGGGGTCCATGGTCTCGCGGATGGGGCTGTGGAACGGGAAGGGCGGGGCGCCCGCAAAGAGCGGTCCCTGCTCGCGCAGCAACGTGTAGTACCCATTGGTGGCGGCATCGGCCTCGACCACCAGCGGATCGTCATAGGTCGATTCCATCACAATGCGGCCACCGGCCACGGCCCATGCCGGCTGCACCGATTCCTGACCAATGAACTGCAGGAAGAGCAGCGCCGCTTCTTTGTTCTTGGACGAGTGCGGAATACCAAAGGCCCCACCATCGTAGTAGCCGATGTAGCCATTGCCAGCCTGAGCCTCTTCCAGCACGCCTTCGCCCAGCGGCGGCAGCGCCACGCCCACTTTACCGGTCACCAGCGAGCGATCGGTGTCGGTAGCAATCCACACCGCGTTCTCACCGTAGACCCAGCCCTGGGCCGCGCGGCCGGCGGCAAAGGTGGAGCCAACTTCATCCCACGTGCTGGAGGACCATTCCGGCGGCGCATATTGTCTCATGCTGAGCCAGAAGTTGAAGCAATCTTTGGCTTTTTGGCTGTTGAGCGTACCGCCATTCTCTTCGGTGGCCTTGTAATTCTCCATATTGATGCCCCAGTTGTAGACACCGCAGGAGGGCAGGAGCGTCTCAATCAGCTCGTAGGTGGAGGCAGGATGGCCGGTTGAACCCTGGACCGTAGTTCCCCACAATTCCATGTCGTTCTCGGCGCCGTAATTGGTGAAGAACTCGGCAATATCACCATACTGTTCATAGGTGGTGGCCGGCGCCAGATCGTAACCATATTGCTCTTTGAACGCAGCCTGAATGTCCGGGTCGCCAAAGAGATCGGTGCGATACAGGTAAGTCTTGATAAAGGCTTCCATGGGAACGCCAAACAAATCGCCGTCGCCATTCTTGAAATAGTCGATGAAGCTGGTGAACTTGCTCACGTCAAAATCGGGGGCGGCAATATCGGCATTGTCAGCCAGGGACTGCGTAATGTTGACCAGGAAATCGCGGTCGAGATAGGCGTAAATAATGTCCTGCTCAATGTAGACAAAGTCATAGATGCCGGTGTTGGCTTCCATGTCCTTGATGGCCTTGTCATACATCTGATCCCACGAGGTGGTTTCAAACTCGACGTTGATGCCGGTTAGCTCGGTGAACTGCGGGGCCAGCACGTCCTTCACATAGTTAGATGGCGGCGTGCTTTCCGATACGCCGCGAATCGTAACGCCGGCGTAGGGCGCAGCGGCTTCGGTCCACCAGTTTGACTCGCCGTCGGCGGCCTGTTCGCCGCCACCGCTATCGCTGCTGCCGCCGGTATCGGCGGGCGCTGCCGGCGATGGCGCGGGGCAGGCGGCCAGAATCATAGACAAAACGACCAATACGCCCAGCAGGCCATAAAGGCTGCTGCGCGATTTGCGCGTAAACAATCTGTACATAGATTTCTCCTTTAATGCACTCTGCGTTGACTCATGTACGTAAATCGATTAGATAGTTTGGTTGTAAGTTTACTGCTGTAGAGGGAGGCTTTCTCCTTTAGCCGATTGGAGAATACCCGATGCAAGCTACTCTGTCAAATATTTATATTTACAAGGTAATTTGGCTTCACTTTGCAATCTCGATAGATCGCAACAACGAGGGATGACTCTAAATCCATTCTAAACATAATGTCATTATTCTGTAACACTAAAACATCAAATTATTGGTATATAATTATAGTCCCTCGAGTTGTTGCTTCGCTGTCCCATCTAATGACGTTAAGTTAAGCGTTACCGCCATTCTTCTCACCGCATTATCAGCGACTCACTGGATATCAACTGATTGCAGCCAGCATTGCTCTCGGTTCATGTTGGCATTGGCATGAATGAGAAAATTAACCCGTCTACTCTCATCCTTGGCTATGCACCACTGTTTATACTGGATGAAGATTTATGGATATTATGATGACAAATGAAGAATTACTCACAAGGTTGCCGGCCTATGTTTCAGGAACTTTAGCACCAGAAAAAAGCCGCGAATTAGAAGAATATCTGGCCCATCGACCGAGTCTGCGCCAATATTTGGCCAGTCTCAACATCCACGTGGCGCATTATGATCAGCAGCTCGCGGAGGAAAGCACGGCTCCGCCGCCATACTCACGCCAGGCCAGCACCACCCGTGATCCCAGCCACAGCGACGCTGCCGCCGCCGAGGCCGTGGGCGCCATTGTCAAATTGCTGCAGATACCCGAAGAGCCAAGCCCGCCGCCGGCGCCCAGCATTCTCAGCCCCACCGGCTGGAAATACGCCACGGTGGCCAGCACCATTGCCTTTATTGTAGTCTGTTTTGCGGCCGGGCAATTTCTTTTGGCCATGCGCCAACTGGCCAGCGAACTGAACCTCATGCAGCGCCAAGTTTCTATCTTGGAAGCACAGAGCGGTCAGATGGGCAGCGCGGCGCCCATCGGCTCTAATCCTATACCAATATCGCCCATCAACCTGGCTCAGGGTCAGGTGCAAGCCATCGCGCCGCCAGAAGCCTCGCCAGGGCAGCACAAATTGGAGCTGTCGCCTGTGGCGGACCTGGGTAATGGTCAGGCTTACTTTCTGGTCGATGCCGAGCACAATCTGCTTGTCCTGGCCGGGCTACAGCCACTGCCTGATGGCCGCGTTTATCAACTCTGGTTTCAAAATCAATCTGGCGATACAACTTTTGTGGCGCCGCTGCCATTGGCGGTCCGTGGCCCCACACTCATCGACATCTATTTGCCCATTGGCATCTACGATTATACGGCCATTGGCATCAGCAGTGCGTCCTTGACCGAGATTACCCAGATCGGCGATATCCTCTTTCAAGCTTCGCCAACTGCTCCCTAAATCCCTCTTTAGCAAGCATTGCCGAAGTCAATGTCATTAAGTTAAGCGTTTTGGTGTCCCTCGTAGACAGTTTTCAGGGCGCAGTATTCAGTGTGAGTTCCGAACTGCCTACTGCTAACTGAGCACTGCTAACTTAATGACATTGTAGCCGAAGTCAATAAAGGCTTCGGTTGTGTTTGCGCGCGCCCAAACCCTATAGTATAAAATAATACCAAGTAGACGTAATCATCTCGCGCAGCTGCGGCTCAAACCAACGAGTTTGCGAGTGGCGGGTGGCAAGTGGCGGGTTGAGGAGTCACATTTTCAGGTTGCCGTGATCTATTTGGCGTTTTTGGACGTCATTCTAAACAGAATCCATATTAGACAAGCCAATGTCCAAATTGATAGACACAGTATTCACTACTCTGAGCGATGAAGATTTGCTAAAGCGCATCAGCAGCCAAGATCTGCGGGCGTATGAAGTGCTGTATGATCGTCATGCCGAGTCCATGTACGGCCTCATCATGCGTATGATCCATGATCGCCACCTTGCCGAAGATCTGCTGCAAGAGACCTTTTGGCAGGTATGGCAAAACGCGCATCAATATCAGGGTCATGGCGTGGCGGCGGCTTGGCTCTTTCGCATTGCGCGCAACCGCTGTCTGGATGAACTGCGCAGGCAGCGCGCCCGCCCATCTAGCGCAGCGCCCGATATTGCCAACATGCTGGAACAGCACGATTTGAATCAACAAGACACATCCGCCGAAACACAGCCAGAGATCGCATTTAGCCGCAACCGGATTCAAGAAGCGCTCAACGACATTCCGCCCGACCAACGCACTTGTTTGGAATGGGCATATTTTGACGGCTACACACAACGCGAGATTGCGGAAATCATAAACGTCCCCCTTGGCACCGTGAAGAGTCGCATGCGCATCGGTCTGGAAAAATTGGAACGATTGCTGCGCAGCGCCGGTTTCCCCTAGCCACATTGTAGCCAATCGAGGGTACACAAAGACAAGTTTACTATGACCGAAAACGAAGTTGTACAAGCACTGCCCGCCTATGCGCTCAACGCGCTTGAGCCGGACGAAATGGTTGCCATACGCGCCTTCCTGGAGACGCGGCCCGATCTGCGGCAGCGCGCCGAAAGCCTGGAGGATGCGGCGGCGCAACTGACCTATGCGGCGCCGCCAGTTGCCTTGCCCGCCCATCTGCGCGGTCGCATCTTAGAAGTGGCGCAAGCCGACGTCACCCTGCAACAACAAGTGGCGGTAAATCGCGATGCCCCGCAGCCGGATAGTTACGCCGATGTGAAAAGCGGGGCGCAAAGCGAAGTACCGATGACATCCGAAAGTGCCGAAGCTGTGGCGCCCATCACAGCTCCTACGCCGCGCCAAAGAGCTGCCAACGGTGGAAAGATCGATGCTGCCACCCAGAAGGGAATGATCCCCCCTCCCTCGCCCATTGCGCCGCCGCGTCCCGCAACGCAGCCCGCCAGCCGCCGAGCCGTTGAACCCCGCCGCAGCCGGTTTGGCCATGCATTGGGCTGGAAGATCGCCACGCTGGCCGCCTTGGCGGCAGCGGTGGTCCTATGGCCATTATGAATGCACAGATGTTGCAGGAAACCAACAATATTGCGGCGCAGGTGACCACGCAGCAACAGAACGCCGATGCCCTGCAAGCACAGGTGGCGACGTTGCAAACCGAGAAGGACGATCTGGCTAACGCTTTAGAGGACGCCATTGCCGCCCGCGACCAAGCCATAGCCAGCAACAACCAAAATGATGACATGGCAAAGCAAATTGCCGCCATGCAAAAGGAGATTTCAGCACTGCAAGCGGAGAATCAGGAAATCCGCTCCAACTACAACGTAAGCTTGGTGCAACAGGCGCTATTAGAAAAACAGGTGGACGCATTTGCGCAGTCCCAAATCCTGATCCTCATTTTTGGCACCGAAGATACACCCGATGCCCTGGGCGGACTTTTTGCTGGACCCGAGGGAAATCTGCTCGCGCTGCGGGGGCTCGATACGCTTCCCGCTGAACAGACCTATGAACTATGGCTGATCGATGCCGACGGGACGCCCGTGCCCGCCGGTCTGCTGGGCGCCGACGCGCCCACCCATGCCGCCGTCAGCGTCGAATTGCCCGGCGCCCTTGAGGATTTCAGCGCTGTGGCTGTAAGCATTGAACCGGCTGCGGGCAGTGAACAACCGACCGGTCCCATTGTCATGGTTGGGACGCGGACTTAGCCGCTCTGACGAATTCCGCCACCAATTGGTGATCCTTCTGCCCCGGCGCGCGCTCTACCCCGCTGGCCACATCCACACCCCAGGGCCGCACGGTGGCAATCGCCTGCGCCACATTTTGCGGCGTCAACCCACCCGCCAATAGCAGACCGGCATAATCTGCCGCCAGCGTGGCCGCAATGGTCCAATCCGCCTTTTTACCCGTGCCGCCATATTCGTTGGGGTCATACGCATCCAACATCCAGCCTAGTTTTGTGACCGTGCCATCCTCTCCCGTCCGCGTGGCGTAGCGCGCGGCTTCCTCTTGCGCCGCCACATTGTCCGCCGGACGCAGCGCTTTATAGGCCCGCCCGCCTAGCGCAGCCAGCATTTGCGGCGGCTCATCGCCATGCAGTTGCGCCAGATCTAACCCGGCCTGCGCCAGCACAGCCTGCACACGCTCCGCCGGTTCATTGACAAACACGCCCACCAATTGCACGGCCCGCTCATCATGTGCGGCCAGCTCTCGCACGTTCTGCGCAATTTCCGCCACCATTTCCGGCGCCACATAGCGCGGCGATTTGGC
>JAWKON010000078.1:0-37148 GCA_041391125.1 Caldilineaceae bacterium | reverse complement strand
GTAGGTGGTGATGGAACGCCCGTGCGTTCAACGAGGCGCGTTAGTAATTCACGCAGCAATTCATTGTGTTCACGCTGTAAGACAAGCTGTTCTTCGGCAATTTGCAAGACGCGCAGTTGACGCTGCTCGCTCTGCTCCTGCAATTCGGTCAGCCGTTGGCCATGCCCCAACTGCGTCACCGCCTTGCCGTGAGAAGTCACCAGACGGCGCTGCAAGAAGATCAGATAGAAAAACGCCAATACAAAACCGATCACGACAAGCAACAGAAAAATCCCTAATAAATCACCGGCAGTCATGCTAACTTTACTCCTGATTTTGGTGTTGTTGAAATCTGCCTGCAATGGCTGCCCTGGCCCCAAATTGACCACAAATGGAAACTGAATGCCAGAGACGCGCAACTCCAAAGGACGCAAAAGAGCGGCATATGGTTTCCAAGATGCATGTGGCAGCGCGACGGGCAGTGTCCTTTGGCCAGCGATCACCTCATTGCATATTGACGCCTTTGGTTACAGCGTCATTTCAGGATGGCGCCATTGCGCTTTTCCCATGCGATAGGGGACATTATTGATTCACGATTTTTCATGCTTGACGGGCCTTAATGATTGATCATTACTCTAGGTCATTCCCTGGCGAAACACAAGCGTTTTTTCCACAAAAATTCCACAAAATACGCACTTGCCAGTTTGGTAAGAATCGGGTAAGATCCGCTGCATTGTCCTATCTTTTCCGCTATCATCTTCCAAGAGGGAAGCGCCTCGATGGCCTCCACACAGCCACTCAGCTTTGGTCCCTTACTCAAACAGCTCCGCAAACGCGCCGGCATGACCCAACGCGACCTGGGCGCCGCGCTGGGCTACAGCATTGCGCTCATCTCCAGCCTGGAAAAAGCGCAGCGCCGCCCCGATCTGCAGGCGGTGCGCGAACGCTTTATCCCGGCGCTGGGCTTGCAGGATGATCCGGCCAGCGCGGCCCGCTTGATCGAGCAGGCGGCGTTGGCGCGCGGCGAACGCCCGCCCGCGGCGCTAACTGTGTCGCGCGACACCCCGGTCACCGTGTACGCCGAGCGCAGCGTGCCGGACACGCACTTGCCCGCCCCGCCGACCGAGTTGATTGGCCGCGCTGCTGAAGTCAACCAGCTTTGCAACCGGTTGTTGGGGCACGGCGGTCGGTTACTCACGCTGGTGGGGCCGCCGGGCGTTGGGAAGACCACGTTGGCGCTGGCGGTTGCCTCCCAACTGCAAGCCCAGTATCGGGATGGCGTTGTCTTTGTGCCATTGGCTGCGATCAGCGATCCGCTCTTGATGGTTGTGACCATTGCCACCGCCGTGGGCAGCAGCGATCAGAGTCCTAAACCGCCGCAAACGCGGCTCATTGAGTTTTTACGCCACAAACATCTGTTGTTGGTGTTGGATAATGTTGAGCAGATTGCTGAGGCCGCGCCGGCGATGGCGGCCCTGGTGGCTGAATGTCCTGAGGTATCTCTGCTGGTCACCAGCCGCGAGCGGCTCCATCTGCGCGCCGAGCAGCGCTTCAATGTGCCGCCGCTGGCGCTTGGCGCCGCGGTTGATTTATTTGTCCAACGTTTCCAAAGTGTCGCTGCCGACTTTGCATTGACCGACTACAATCGACCGACGCTGACAGCCATTTGCCACGGCTGGACTGTTTGCCGCTGGCCTTGGAACTCTGTGCTGCGCAGGTGGATCTCCTGGCGCCGGCGCAGATCCTGGTGCAACTACAAACCCAGCGGCTGGATCTGCTGATCGATGGCGCGCATGATTTGCCGGCCCATCAACGCACCCTCCGGCGGGCAATCGCCCATAGCGACCACCTGCTGACCGCAGAGGAACGTATCCTCCTGCGTAGCCTGGGGGTTTTTGTTGGCGGCTGTGATTTGGCGGCGGTCACGGCAGTCGTTGCGGCCGACCGGGTGACACAGCCGCTCCCTTCCTTGCTCCATGCCTTGATTGGCAAGAATCTGTTGCGCAGCGAGGCCGCGCCAAGCGGTGGACGGCGCTTTCTGCTTTTGGCGATGATCCGCGCCTATGCGCTGGAGCAACAACGGCTGCATGGAGTAGAAGCTCTCCTACACGAACGTCATGCCTGTTATTTTCTGAACCTTGCGGAACGCACCGCACAAGTGATCGACGATGGTGACAAAAAAGCGGGGCTGGATCAGTTGGCCGAGGAGCTTGACAATCTGCGCGCCGCATTTCGGCATCTGTTGGCGACGGACGCGGTTGGCGCGCTGCGCCTAGCCACGGCACTGCGCGAATTCTGGCATCTGCGGGATTACTACACCGAAGGGCGGACGTGGCTGGCGCAAGCGTTAGCCCAAACGGCCGATGGCGCCACCAAGACGGTGCTGACCTTGCGCGCGTGGGCCATGCTCTCGGCGGCGCAGTTGGCCAGTCACCAAGGGGATGGCAACCCAGCACAGGAATTGGGTGAAGCGAGTATTGCCCTCTTCCGCCAGGTCGAAGAGCAAACTGGCTTGGCGGAAGCGTTGCGCGAGGCGGGCTGGATCGCCCATCAATACGCTGCCAACACGCAAGCCATCCAACGCTTTGAAGAGAGCCTGCACCACTTTCGCCGGCTCAAGCTGACGTCCAAAGTGGCTGACGTTTTGAGGGCGTTGGCCCACATGCACCTCTATGAATCACCCGGTCACGAGCGGGTGCGCCACTATTTAGCAGAATGTGTTGCGCTCCATCGCACGCTGAATGACCCGAACAGCATGGCCCAAGCATTATTGACCTGGGCCTTTATTGAAGATCTGGCCGGCCATTATGAACAGGCGGCCACCCTGGCCGGCGAGGGCTATCTGCTGACCGCGCAATTAGGCAACAAACAACAGTGCGCCCGCGCCTTGGCCATGCGCGGCGAAGCCAACCTACACTGCGGCCTATGGGAGCTGGCGCAGGAAGATTTACAAAAGGCCCACCAACTCTTCACTGAGATTGGCTATGCCGAGGGCCGGATGTTGACCCTGCACACGCTGGGGACTATCGAGCGGCAGCGGGGCAATGGCGCCGCCGCTGGTGACTATTATCGGCATAGTTTGCAGCTTTGCCGCGTCGAACAACCGAATGAGCGGATGATCCCCCGTTGCCTGGTCGGTTTGGGGGGCGTGGCGCTGCTGGAAGGTGCACCGGCGCGCGCGGCAGTTCTCCTGAGCGCCGCACAACAGCGCTTTGATCAAGTCCCACCCTTTCTGGCTCCCATCGATCAGCGCGAGGTGGAAACGCTGATTGCTGATACCCGTCAACAATTGGGTGAAGAAGCTTTTGAGCGGGCATGGATAGCCGGCCAAACATTGTCACTGGAACAGATGCTAGTTTAGGCTGAAGCGAACGCTGTGCTGGAACCGGCGGTCATTGCCGAAGCCTTCGCCGCCGGACTAAAAATTGGTTTTGCGATACGAAGCTTTGCCACCGCCGCCACAGCCAAATTCAAGCATGGTCTGCGGTTGGTGGGGCGCTGGCCGCGGGTGGAGGTCGCGCAACAATTGGCAAAATGCGACAGCTTCCTCGGCGCAACCCTCCGACGGATGTACGAGCGGCCACCCTGCGGCCCAATCGGTATAAAGTTTGTAAGTGGACATGATGCTATTCCAATCTACTGAGCATTGGATGGACTTTCGTCCGCTGGCCGCCTTGGCTTGTCTTTGGCGCGGCGACGGCGAACCGGCTTACGCCGCTGCTTGGCAGTTGCGCTAACCAGCCATGCGTCGGGCGGTTGCATCATTTCCTCAGGGGATGGCTGATTGGGCGCTTCAGCGGCTGTGACTGGCGTTTGCAGCGTGGTATCATTTATTTACATTCGGTAAAAACCGCAGGAAAGGACCCGGCGTCTCCACTGCGCCAATGTCACAGCCATAACCTTGTGGTCGAGGTGCGTCTCTTTGGTCTGCCATGATGGATCCATGACAAATTCCGCGATCAATCAGCGGGCTACCCTCTTGCGGCATGTGGGTTTGCGTTATCCCACCATTGTCCGCTAGAGGACCAAGGAGTGGATCGGGTAATTCACCCTGGCGATCCGTCGACGCGCTGACGGCGCAACTCAAGTCGTCAACATAATTGCCGCCCAGCGATTGAACTGTTGCTTCGGATAGCTGGCAATTGTTATCCCCTGCATTCTGCACAATCACTGTGTTATCCAT
Source organism: Caldilineaceae bacterium (assembly GCA_041391125.1). Classification (GTDB taxonomy): domain Bacteria; phylum Chloroflexota; class Anaerolineae; order Caldilineales; family Caldilineaceae; genus JACKBC01. The sequence goes on along the minus strand of JAWKON010000078.1, from coordinate 32,986 downwards.
GATCAAACCCATGGAACTACTGGTCTTGACAAGAAGCCCGGCGCCGGAGGTCGCGCTGTTGCTGATGATGGTGACATGCTGAAGAGTAAGGCATTGGCCAATCAAAATGATGTGCTCATCCTCTTCGTCAAACGCGATGCCGCCACCGAACCCATAGTCGCCTATGGCGTTATTGCTGACCGTGACATTGCGTAAGTGGCCACAACCATATCCACCGGCGCCTGTGCCAATTTCCGCAATCGTGTTGTGACTTATGGTGACATTGGTGAGATCACCCAATCCGTAGAGACCACCACCCCGATTGCCGGCAATGTTGCGCTCGATTGCTACATCCTGAAAAATTCCGCCCCCGTAAACCCCTCCGCCATCGCTGCTGGCGCCATTGCCTTCGATACGACTCTGCTGCACAGAGAGCGAACCGGCATTGTGAATACCGCCGCCATTGTTGCTTGGATAAGAATAGATGCCCCATATAGCATTATTGGCGATTGTGGAGCGCACAATGATCAGCGTTGCTTGCTTCAAATTGGCAATTCCACCACCTCCGCCATACGGATACGAAGGATCTGGCGCATCGGTTAGAGCAAAAGCCGAATTGTGGGCGACAAGAAGATTCGTTGCGGTTAAGACCCCCGCATTGACGATCCCACCGCCCACATGATGGTTGGCAATCGCTGTGTTCGAAAGAACCTCGCTATTGCTGATGGTGGTCACACTTTGCGCATCTAGATAGAGTGCACCGCCTTTTTCGGCGTGGTTCTCAATAAAGCGACTATTGGTGATGGCACTCTGCGCATTGACTGTATAGAGCGCGCCGCCAACTTGCGCCTGATTGTCCTGGAACAGAACATCTGTCAGGTTGAGAGGCATGATACTATAGAGGGCGCCACCCATGCTTGTTGTCGTCGTCGAGTAGAAGGCGCTATTGGAAATGAGAGTGGTGGCGCGTAGCGTTAACTGACCTGTATTGTAAATAGCGCCACCGCTGGCGACCGATGGGTCCGCATCGCCGCTGGGTAACACTCGCCCGTTTTGTAGGGTCAGGTTGGTGATTGTCACCACGACACCGGGCATAATCTCAAAAACCCGATCCAGCTTTGCGCCGTCAATAACCGTGGTGGCGCGGTCGGCGCCATGAATCACCATGTTCTCTTGAATATCCAGATCGCCAGTTAAGGCGTCGTTCTCATCCCGACCAGAGATGGTGAGCGTATAGAAGCCGGTCGGGAGCACAATCGTATCGATACCGATGTCGCCAGCAACACAGCCGCCCACCGCTGTATTGGTGTTGGCGGCGCGGATCGCCTGGCGCAAGCTGCATTGCGTCGTGCTGGGTGAATCGTCGGTTGTGTTGACCGCAATCGTCGCTGCCTGCGCATGGTGTGTTGTTAAGAACAGCGCCACAAGCATGGCTGACGCCAGCCAGAAGCCCCGGATCAGGGTGCAAAGGTAGACAAGCGTAATCGTACGAATATGGTTTCCCAGAGAAGTTTTGTGCCACATCCCCAAGCGATAGGATGGGACAACATTTTTCTGGAGATCTATAGCTGTAAATTCAGCCGCTTGACTGAGACTTAGAGGCCACTTTATGAATACCATTTTTCCATACTCTCCGCAGCACTCCTGCGCACCATTTCCGCCTCGTCTTGCAGTGCAGCGTGCAGCGCATGCAAGACCGGCAGGTTATCCTTGTCCAGCAACCACCAATTGCGTACAATCCGCTCACGCACGCTGGCATCTGCGCTGTCAAGCTCTGCCAGAAATGCGGCAATCACGGCTTCGTTAATGCAGCCCAATTGCGCCAGCGTCATAAGGGGTCGCCGCCAGACTTTGGTGATCTTTTAATGCAGCCAGAATAGCTTAACATCTTCTGCGTCTTCTCCGCCATTGGGAGCTGTTGTTGCGCACGTTTGCGACGCGCTTGTTCCCTGGCTTCCTCGGCCACCAGCAACGCGAGCAGCCCTTCACTACGGCGGGGTGGAATTGCCCATTCGGCCGTTTTCCACCGCTTCCCTCGGCACAAACCATTCTTCATCCGCCAGCGCCAGCAAAGGATTTCTACAACACGATCGGGTGGATTGGAGATTGCCCCCTGCACCCTTTCAGGCGTCGCGCTGCGCATGGCCTGCCGTTTCAAGAGACGCCATAAAGAGCGCGGTCCATTGTGGATCGTTTGGGTCGGTTTGTCGGAGGCGCGCTCTGTATATCATGGCGTGATTGCGAGTGTTTATTGTGCAGCAGTCATAAGCAAAGGTAAGCGCGGCCGGTGACGGTTGCTGCACCAATCCCAACGCCCGCAAAACGACAGAGCGTACAACCATATCGCCCCGGCTTGTGGAGTGACAGTGTAGCCGTTGTACCACGGTATCGGTCTCATAGCCCAATTGCAGCAGACTCCGTAGCGCGCTTACAACGGCATACTCATCCCCACTACTTTGGCTGAAGGCCAGCAAACCATTGATGACAGCCGGCGTCGCGCCCAATCTCACCCAGACATTCAGCGACACCACTTAATCAGTTCTGCCGGTAATGCTCTCAGTAGCAGATCGACGACACCGGGTTTGTCTTGGCTAACTCGGTAATGCCATTGCGTGCGATGGTGCTGCCCGCCTCTGATAACTGCGCCAGTCGGCTGCGTTGAATAAGATGTGAATCACCGTCGGGCTTAGGTCACCCAGCTTGCTAACCCCAATGCCGCACTGATGCTCACTGTTAATCTTCATCTTTGATCGCTGCGTAAAGCACTTCTGGCGTAGCGGGTGAACCATCCGGCATGGTGATTTCAATCGTGGAACGGCTAATTTGCAATAGGTCGTAGCCTGCTTCTTCGTCCATATTGCGTTCTTCATGGGGATCATAATGCACAAAGACCCGCATCTGGTGCTCAGCCAGATGTGCCATCCTGGCGGCGCACAGTGCATGGATCGAACAGACGCCAGCCCATCCGCTGTGTCAAAGCGCCGCCATTGTTGGTCGACATCGAGCCGCAGGAGGCCATAGGTTGTACCCATATACGAGCGTGAACCCAGCCAGACCATCCCATCTTACATCCGCAGAGGGCGGTTACATCGCCGTCAAAATCAGTCGGCAGCGCGGATAGCCGTCCACATTGACCCATCCCATCGAGTCGCCATTTGTGTCCACAATTGCTGAATGGTGGCCTGCTGCTGCCTGGTCGTGCGCTTCCGTCCCTAGCCAGAGTGTGCCATCGCTTGGGCAACAGCTGTACGATCCGATTGCTAATCAGACCATTCCGTTCTGTATAGGATGTCCATGCGCCAGTCGCAGTTGGTTCAACCCGTGACCTTGTGTGCCAAACCACAGGGCCCTGCCGGCGCTTTGGGCGATCATCCCGATCGCGCCTGCTGTGATTTCATCCGCAGTCACGTAGCGTAGCACATCGCCATCCGCCTCGATCCGTACAATGCCCTCGCCCCACAACCTTCAGCCAAAGCATCGCTGACGTTGAGATTGACGCTGCGGAGAGCTGCGCATTGGTCGTATTCGTCGGAACAACCAATCTGTTCCCACACATCGTTGCCAGGCGGCAAAAAGCGGTCAAAGCGGCCAAACCACATGCTGCCATCCGGCCTGCGCGATGCTGGTGACACCGTACCAATCGGTCTCGCCCTCCCGCACTTGCGACCAGTGGCCAGCTTTGTCCATGCGCCGGATACCGGATTCGTAGCCGCCAAACCAGAGCGCATCATCGTCGGCTTGGTAGATGGCGTAGACCGTGATGCCTTCTCCAAGGGTATCCGCGATTGTGAATGCGTCACCGTGCCATATCGGTGGCCAACCGCACCACGCCCCCTTCGAAAGACCGAACCAGAGCGCCATCGCGTGCTCTGGTAGATTGCCATCACCGAGGAGAGCAGTTGCTGCCATTCGCCCTGCGTATCAAGTTGATAGACGCTATAGGTGCTGGCAGAGCGTGTCCTCGGTGGTGAGATAGATCGCCTGGATGCGATTGCCGTCGGTGTTGTCGCCGCGCTAAAATATGTCCAATGCCCTTCCTTGTCCAAGGCACAGAGTCCACTGTCGTAGGTGCCGAACCAGAGCGCCCGCTTGGTCCTGGCAAAGGCCGCTGACCGCGTTCGAGGCTAACCATGCGCGGTTGTGTATTTGACAGATTCGTTTATGAGGCGATTCAGCGCACCATGCCCCCACAGGTGGCCGCCCAAAGGCAATTCGTTCTGCACGAGCAGATCGCGGACAAAATTGCCGTTGGTATAACTTTTTCCAGGTTGGGTGGCGGCGGCGGCAATGGAGGCGCTTGCTCTTTTCCAATGATGGTCTTCATGGTTCCGTATTGGCCATCTCATTACCCGCAACGGACAGGACTTTATATAGAAATGACACATAGATCAAGGCACAATCTCACCAGTCAGAAGCCTCTCGGTAGATTGTGCCTTAGTTAAATGAGGTTATATTCTTGTAATACAGGTTGCACTGCGGTTAGATCGTAGCATAGGTGCAGCTCTGATCTGCCTATGCTCACGTTTGAAAGCCATCTCACACTTTCTAACTGCCCACTTCTGCTACTGCATGCCAATGGCGTCGGGATCGGGTGTGCTCGCCGTGTTGGTCAAGCGCAGCAAACCAGCTTGCCCCAATTTGTTCTCAGTCTATCGAATCTTCATCCTCACGATGACAAGCGATAATTCCAATAGCATCTGGGTCGGGCGTACACTAATGAACGCCTGGCTGGGGCGGTAAGCTGCTCCCACTAATTTTAATCTGAAAGGAAAGGCTTGCCGTATCGATCTCGGTCGTAGGCGGAAGAGAAGGAACGAAACGACAAGCTCTCTCCGGCTTAATATCCTTTCTGGAGCAATACCCCAACTTTGAAATTTGATATGAAAAAGCCGAAAAATGCTTTGTAAGCGGCTCCGGTAATGCTGCCATTCGCTAAAATGTGAGGATCGGCACGCTCCAATCGCTTCATCCCATGAAACCAAAAGTGATGGATTCAAACCATCGCTAAAAGACCAATCACAATCCTCCCAACCACCTGATGCCGCCAAGCTATATCCGTTTCCCTCGAACGCAATGATGTCCGCCGCGGCTAATATTTGGTAATGGATCACCCTTGACCGCTGAACTTAACAATTCTGCGAATCGAATAAATTCGATAGCGAAACTCTGTAATGGTCGCCGATATGGCTGCGGTGGAAAGCCCATATAGCTATTAGCGTCCGGCACCAAGCATTCGTTCTGATGTCCGCCGCCATCAAATTTACCGATTTTATCTGCCTATAAAATAATAGTTCGAGACATGGGGGTATTTCTCCTTTCGTTTCGTTTATCTGGCTAATCATTACGTACGGATATGATGTATCATATCCGTACAGCAATTTCAGTCTATTGACCGTATGAGTGTCATTCCCATATTTGGGACGGTATTGACACGAAGATTAACGTTGTGTGTAGTTGGCTCGCTATCAATGCAAAAATTCTTTTTCTACTGGAGTATTTGAATACCGACTGCATAAGTAGTAACTGTTTCTGGACTGGAGTGACGGTGAGCCTTTGATGACGAGGCAAAGTTTTGGAAACTCGTATTTGTCGCTGGTTCGAGTTTCCATAATAAACTACCAAGAGCAGGGTTCAAATGCACCTCCGCCCCACCGCCCGTCAATGCAAAAAACCTGGTCTTACGTCTGCGACACTTGCGGGAATTTCAGACACACTGAATCTTGTGAGTTGATGGCGACGAAACACGTCCGACACGCAGGTTCTCTCTAATGCATACTGCAAACTCCGCAAATTGCCGGACTTGAGATATCGTGAGCTTGATCTGCCTGTCCATGATCGGTTCATAGTTGAAAGGAAGCAGCCGCGAGGCTGCCAGCACCAGCTCCGAAATCAACGCGAATAATTTCACTGATCAAGACGAATCCGTCGGGAACAAACGCAATTTGCTTCAGGAAGTTCACCAAACCCACTATCCCCTGTGCTGACAAAGATGTTGTTCATAAGTCTATCCTGCGCCATGCCGTTAATGGCGAGACCAACGCATACGTCACTAGCCGACAGGGCGAGAACTCATGGGCTTTGGAAGAGACTAACCATGCAGACAATTAGTATTCGGATAGGAGGCAGTCAAGAGATGTCCTGGCGGGCCCCGTCCCAAGTCCGCCACCGCCAACGACGACCATATCGGGAGGAATATCCGCCGCATGGTCAATGAAAAGATCCTGGGCGTCCGGTGCTACCCGATGGAAGGACGAACCGTCACCAACCCCGATTGATCATAGAAAGATTAAGACGTTCTGCTGGTGTTTGACCTCCATTTTAAGAATAGATGTAAAGAAAAATAATTTGGTCCTGCGCTAGATTACACCTCTATTTTCAAAACTTCCGTCCAATATTGAACACTTTGTAAAATTTCTCAAGCCAATCACTCACAATCTCACCCTTACCTTCCCCCAAATACGTTTCAACTTTTCACCTCCTTCACAATCAAAAAGCGCTCCGCACTAAACTCGATCAACCCCAACTCCAAAAACCGCCGCATAAAGGTGCTGATGCGCGGTCGTGCCGTGCCGACCATCGCCGCCAACTCTTCGTGGGTAATCCGCTGTTCAATGCGGATGCTGCTGCGGGTCTTGTTTGCCTGTAGTTTGTGCGCCAGCTGCAACAGGGTTTTGCCCAGGCGTTGTTCGCTGTCCACGGTCACGCTGCGGTTGGAAATGGTCTGTTGTTGTCGGCAAGCCGCACAGCCAGATAGTGGATAAAACCGGGCAGCAATCCACCCTGTGAGTGCATAAGAAAGTGCGCACAGGGTATGGCGCGCACAACCGCAGGGTCATGGCGGTCGCCGTCTCCTGCCGTTCGCCCCGCCCGGAGAGGCAGAGTTCACCGAAGATGTCGCCCGTGGTGAGGATGGCCAGCAGACATTCACTGCCTTCTGGCGTCAGCATGGTGATCTTGATCTGTCCGCTTTCGATGAAGTAGACATTGCTGTCATGCTCACCGGTAGCATAGATATTGACGCCTTTGGTAAACGTAAGCGCACGGCTGTGCAGAGTCGCCTGGCGCAATGACGCTTGCAACTGTTGATTGATTGGATCAACTGGGAGAGTGTGTTGATTCACGGCCGGGGTGCCCCTTGGTTTCTGGCGTAAATTCAGCTGGCGCACATCCATCTGAGCTGATTCATTTTTGGTAACCCTTTCTGGACATAAAGCTGGATGCGATTCGCGGTGAGCGGCACCGTGGTATGCTACTCTAGCGGTTGCCGGGGCGCTATGCAAGTGATTTTCCACAAAAATTCCACAAAATACGCACTTGTCTGTTTGGTAAGAATCGGGTAAGATCCGCTGCATTGTCCTATCTTTTCCGCTATCATCTTCCAAGAGAAGCACCCCGATGGCCTTCACGCCGCCACTCACTTTTTGGTCCACTACTCAAACAGCCCGCAAACGCGCGGCATGACCCAGCGCGTGACCCGCTAAGGCCAAGTTGCTACAGCATTGCGCTCATCTCCAGCCTGAAAGCGCAGCGCCGCCCGGGATCTCCAGATAGTGATCGAACGCTTTATTCCGGCGCTGGGCTTGCAGATGATCCGCCAGCGCACCAGCCTGATCGAGCAGGGTAGCGTTGGCGCGGCGAACGCCCACCCACGACGCTGACTTTGCCGCTTCCAATCGTTTGACCGTCAGAACACGTTCGCTGAGCCTGTCGAAGCGCCGCTTCGCCGACCGGAGCTGATCATTGCGACGCCGAAGTCAACCAGCTTTGCAACCGCTTGATGGGGCACGGCGCCTTGACGCTGGTGGGCCGCTGGTCGGCAAGACCAACGTTGGCGCTGGCCGTGGCTGCGCAAATGCAACACCATTATGACGACGGCGCCCGCTTTGTGTCGCTGGTCATATCAGCGATCCTGCTGATCATGGCCGCCACCATCATCGGCGGTGGCGCCCGGCGACATGAGCGCTGCTGCCTGAAATTGCTGACGAAGCTGTTGCGTCGCCGACGCTGTTGTTGATTCTGATAACCTGGAGTAGATCGCGGGCGCTGCCCCCTTGATGGCTACGGTGCTGGCTGAATGTCCTGCTGTACGATTAGACCACAGCCGCGTAGCGCTTGCATCTATGCCGAGCAAAGATTTAAAGTGCCGCCGCTCGATCTCGCCGCTGCGGTGGAACTTCTGTGCAGTGTTTCAGGCCGTAGATGCTGATTTTCGTCTCACATCTCACAACCTGCCGACCAAAGCCTCGTCAACGGTTGGATTGTCTGCGAGCCGCTGGCGCTGGAATTGTGCGCGGCGCACCTGAATTACCTGACGCTACCTGTTTTGCTGGCGCGCCACAACTGCGGTATTCGACCTGCTCACCGGATGGTGCGCGCATTTGCTGACGCGCCATCACACACTGCGTCAGGCGATTCAATACAGTGATGCGCGATATGAACAGGAGCGGGCGCTCTTTCATACGTTAGGCATCTTTGTGGGTGGCTTTAACCTGGCGGCTGTCGTGCATTTAGGCTTTGATGAAGTTGTGTTGCAATCGTTAATCAATAAAAGCCTAGTGCATGTGGCTGCGGCTGTTGGCAACGAGCGACGTTTTCTTTTGCTAGAAGCCTTACGTGAATATGCCAGAGAGCAGTTGATGGTTCGTTCCGAAATTAGAATTGTGCAGAAACACCATGCTGAATATTTTCTAGCGCTGGCTGAACGGGCTGAACGCCACGCCAGCCATGCAGGCCAACAGCTCTGGATCAATCAATTAGAATGTGATCATCATAATTTGCGGGCGGCGCTCACATGGGCGTTCACGCGCAAGGAGACCGCAATTGCTTTGCGGATAGCCAGTTCACTTGGGTGGTTTTGGGATTGGTGCGGCTATTATACAGAAGCAATGAGGTGGCTGGAACAGGCGCTAGCCCTAGCAGAAGCTGAATGGGCAATTCCCTATGACAGATTAGAAGGTGAACTGACAGAGCCATTGCGTCATCAAATTGATATCCTCGCCAAAGTCCTGAGTGCCAAGGGAGCCGCTACCATGGGTGACCGGGAAACTACCGCTGCCTTGTACGAACGAAGTTTAGCGCTTGATCGACTTACTGATCCCAAAGAGACGACTCTTGACCTCTACCACGCCTTGGCCAGGGTAGAGATGAGACGCGGTGATTATGCACGTGCTGATCAATGGCACGATCAGGCTTTACAACTGGTCCATGCCCTGCCTGGCATCAGCGAAGATGAGCGTAAAGGCAAATTAGCCTTCGCATTGGAACAGTCGAGTATCAACGCGTTTCATCAAGCTGACCTAGAGCGATGCCAAAGGTTGGCGGAACAGGCGCTCCCCCTCTTTGCAGCCGTGGGGAATAGACGATACGAGGCTTATACACGCGTGGTTTTAGGGTGCGTTGCTCTCTACGGGAAAGAGTTTGCACAGGCCAGTGAGTTATTTACCTGTGCGCACGCGCAGTTCGTGGAAATTGGGGATGTTGATGGAATTTCATGGTCGATGCGGCAGCTCGGTGTGTTAGCCCTGCACCAAAAGGATTGGACAAAGGCGCGCGCATCGTTCATCGAAAGCCTCACTTTGATGCAGCATAGTGGTGATCGTGAAGACTGGCTCTTTACGCTGTGTGGGCTTGCAACTGTAGCAATTCAGCAACAGCGTGAAATATTGGCCGCGCAATTGCTTGGCGCCATGAAAATGCTTCAGCAAATGATCAACTTTATTATTCCGCCAGTTTATCGTTCAGATTTTGCGATAATGACTGCCAACCCCACTCAATTAGACGGTACAGCGTTTGCCGCAGCCTATGACATAGGTTTTGCTATGACGCCAGCAGAAGCGGTGGCGTTTGCCCTAGCGACGGTATAGAACGGTAACCCGCTAAATCCATGCATTCAATTTTTCTACACAAATTCCACAGACTTGATTGATAGTGCTGAAACCTGAAAAACATAGTATACTATAGGCAGACAATTGAGCCGGATTAGGGGGCAGCGTTATGTTATCGCAGGTAACTCTGAAAATTTCAAGTAGCTTGTTCACACGAGCAAAACAACTCGCGCAAGGACAAAGTGAGCAGTCGGCTGCAGAGCTGGTGGATGTACTCGACCAGATTTTGGCAGCGGCTGAACATGGGGAAATAGAACTTGACCAGCAGGACGATGAGGCGGAAGACGACACGGCGCTTCAGCGCGAGATGCAGGCATACATTGCAATGCACCCCCAATTAAAGAAAACACATTATGGCAAACATGTGGCCATTTATGAAAGTCGGTTAATCGATTCTGATGGTGATTATGATGCGTTAACAAGGCGAATTGACGACAAATATCCCGATCAATTTGTTTGGATTTCGACCGTAGAGGATGAGCCAATCAAAACGATTGTCTTTCGTTCACCCCGGCTGGAACCGGTCGCTAGCTGATGGTCTACACCTACGATTACGATTTGGGCTATCTGCCTGCTATGCCATTGGTGACGATTCAGATCGGGAAGCCCGATGCAGGACCGGCACTAACCCTATCTGCACTTGTGGACTCTGGTGCAGATGCCACAATGATCCCCGCTAATTATCTCAAAGCTGTCAATGCCGTAAAGCGCCAGTATGTATTTATCCGCAACGTCAACGGCAAACGCACTGGCGCCAATTTGTACACCATATCTCTACAATTTGCTCATTACAAACGCAACCGGATCGAGGTGCTCGGCAATCGAGATACGGACGAAATCATTATCGGGCGCGATATTTTAAATCACTTGGTGGTGACACTCGATGGATTGGCCAACGCGGTTATCGTGCAAGCGTAAGTTGCAGCGACAAGTGGCAATCGCGATGGGGGTGAATTCATGTTCACGCAATTTTACCTAGATTCCGGCCAGCTCTTAGAACTTACCGGAAACGAACGGACCTGCAACTTCGTCTGCGCATCAAGAGGTATAGGTATGCCATACCGGCTGACCAGATAATCTTGCCAACCCACCTCAAACTCAGCGGTCGACACGCCATAAACCGCGGGGACCAGCGTCTCCCAACTATCGGCGTCACCCAACGCGGCCAGCAAGCCCGGCAGTGATTCCCGCCCGTAGGTCTGCACCGCATAGTCGATCAGTGTGGCCAGCGCCACCGTTTGCCCCGGATGATTGGTGTAGGATGGCAGTGCGACCAATGAAGATGCCCCGCCACCCCAAGGCATCGGCGACGGCACATCGAGTTGCGCCAGAGAGGTCAATGGGGCGCCGGCTCGCCACATGTGCCAATTCCCCTCTTCCCGTTCGGCCCCTGCACATACCAATGGAATGTATATCTGTGCCGGCGAATGCAGCCAGAGCTTGTGCGCAGTACAGAGCTCCTGATAACGCTGCGGCAGTGGCAGCGTCTGTGCGGCTTTGGCGGTCGGGAGTTCGCTATACTGCCACTGCACAATTGCTTCCCGCCAGGCGGACAAAGGCAGATCCCCATCCCACACCTGCCACAAATAGAGGCCATCCATCAGCGGCTGCCAGGCCGCGTCGATCCGATAAAGCTGGCGGGCTTGCGCCAAGCCGTGCGTGATCAAGGGCAGGGCAATGGATTGCGCCAACAGATCAGCATCGCTCAGAGCGACTGGCGCCAGGTAGAGCGCCGGCGAAGGCACGGTGACGGAAGGCATCTCGGCGGGCTCGGTGGGCGGATCGCCGGGCATCAAGTTGAGCGTCGGCGCAGATGTGGCGGCGGGACGGCGTATCTCGAAGGCCAGTGTCGCTTGGCCAGGAGGCTGCTCTATGGAGACATTAATCAGCAACCGGCGTGGTATGGGACTAAGCGGCAAGCCGAGGTTGCGCCACAGCGTAGTGTAGAGCGCATCCATCGTCGGCGCCACGGCGCGCACGACCGCCGCATCGCGCTGGCGAAAGTGATAGAGAAAGTAGGGGGTGGCCAAGCTCTGCTCCGCGCCCCACAGGCTGGCGTCGGGCTGCGTCCGCACCCAACTTGGTCGACCGTTGACAAGGCTGGTGCGCAGGTAGAAACGGGTCTGCCGGTAGACTGGCGCACCGCTCTGGTCAGCCATCGTGATACCCACGACAGCCTGCTCCCCTTGCATAGCCACAGTTTGGACGGCGACATCCAAACCGCCTGCCACATCAACGCTTGGATCGGTTGGGAATATGTCGTCGCCTGCACGCTCATCCCGCGGCAACTGTGCCAGCTCCCGTTGCGGATCCGCGATAGCAGCGACCAATTCAGCCGGGGCGGACGCTGCTGTTGCCAGCGCGGTTGGGCAGCCATCGTGGTGGCCGCCTGCACTTGATGCAGCCGGGCTTGGAACAGCCAGCGCCCCCAGACGCCGGCCAGCACCAGCAACAGCAAAAGGGCGAGTACGCTCTCGGTCATTTTCCCGCATACAGCCGATAGCCGGTAAGCGGAGACGCCCATGCGTGTGGAGGCCCGCTGCCGGTTCCATTCTTCATCATTATCGATAACGCGCCATTCCAATTCAGGGGTCTGTTTGCGCATGAGTTCGCCTCGCATCTGTCATTCTCTACACTGACAATTTTGCCCCCTATCATAGGAGCAGCGAGGCGTCCATAAAAGCGAAAATTCCACAAAAATTCTACACAAATTCTACACAGGCTGTTAGACCTTTGGCGGCGCGGTGGAGTATAATCAAGCCTTGGTACCAGTATCGAATAGATTCAGACAGCGTTAATAATCAGGGCGCCGCCGTGCGGAAGAGAAAACCTTGTCCGTACTTTGATTTTTATGATTTGTTGATGCGCTATGATTGTCACCCTCTCCTGCGGCGATCCAGCCGGGGCGCGCCGGTTGCCCCTTGCCGGGCTGCGCCTTGCTCTGAAACTGAAAGACAAAACCTTTCCAACGCGCACCTGCGCCTACCTGGCCGAGACCGCGCTCACTGAAGGGCTGCTGGACGAGGCGGCAGAGTGGCTCACCCAGAGCCTGGATCACCAAACCGACCCGCGGCGCAATGATGCACACGAAGTGGCGCGACTTTGGGTGGGCGCCCGCCTAGCTGTCGCACAGCAGCAATACTTGCACGCCGCCACCCTCTTTGGTCTAGCCGAAGCGATCCACAGCCAGATTGGGTATACAATTGATGGACCTATGCGCGCCCTGGCGGATGACGCGCTGGGAGTGGTCCAGGCCGCGCTGGAACGGGCGGCCTTTGCCGAAGCATTCGCCACCGGGCAGCGGATGGCGCGAGAGGAAGTGTTTGCTGCCTTGTGATCGCTAAATCTCCGTGCGCAGAGGGCCAATAACCTCCAGGAAGCGGAAGTGTGATATAATGGTTCGACAACGTTGTCGCAACGTGTGCAAGTCTTATGCCGGAAAATGATGCAATGACTACTCAGACCGCTGCCGTTCCCAAGCGCATTCCCTACGGGGTCGCCGATTATGGACGCCTGCGCCGCGAGAATGCCTATTATGTGGATAAGACCCACTACATTCCCAAGATTGAAGCTGCGCCCTTCTATCTCTTCTGCATTCGCCCGCGCCGCTTTGGCAAATCGCTGTGGCTCTCGGTTTTGCAGCACTATTATGATGTGAATCAGGCCGATAACTTTGACCTGCTCTTTGGCGAAACGTATATCGGCCGGCAGCCAACCCCCGACCGCAACAGCTATCTGATCCTCTTTTTCAATTTTGCGCTGGTCAATCCCGCCATTGACAAGGTAGAGGCATCTTTTGAGTCCAACGGAACCAATGAAATCGATAGCTTTCTGCGCCGCTATCAACGCTTCTTTTCTGACGCAGAGATTGATTATGTCCAAGCTGGCGCCAATGTAGCCGATAAATTACAACGCATTTTTTATCACGCCGTTGAGCATCAACTAAAGATCTACCTGCTCATCGACGAGTATGACAACTTCGCCAACACCATTCTCACCACCTATGGCCAGGAAGCCTATCACGACCTGACCCACGGCGCCGGTTTCTTTCGCTATTTCTTCAATTTACTCAAAGGCGCCACTGGCGGTCAGATATCTGGTCTCACCCGCCTCTTTATCACCGGCGTTTCACCCGTGACCATGGACGATGTGACCAGCGGTTTTAATATTGGCACGAACATCAGCATCGACAGCCGCTACAATGAGATGATCGGCTTCACCGAAGCGGAGGTGCGGTCGATGCTCGACGATTATCAGAATTATGGGCTGCTGCCATTGGGGGTTGAACAGTCATTGCAATTGATGCAGGTCTGGTACAACAACTATCGCTTTGGCCAGCGCGCCGAGACACCCATGTACAATTCAGACATGGTGCTCTATTTTCTGCTGCGCACCGATGCGGATAACGGCGTTCCGCTCAATTTAATTGATGAGAACATCCGCATTGATTACAACAAATTGCGCCATCTCATGGCCGTTGATCAACGCTTGAACGGCAACTTTAGCTTGCTGCGCCGGCTCATTGAGGAGGAAGAAACCACCTCACCCATCAAGCTGAGTTTCCCGCTGGAACAGATTCTGGATCATGAGAATTTCATTTCCCTGCTCTACTACTTTGGGCTGTTGACCATGGCCGGCGTCGCCGATGGCAAACCGCTCTTGCGGATTCCCAACCGCACCGTCAAAGATTTGATGTATGGCTATATCCGCAGCGGCTTTGCCGACGTCAATGTCTTTAAGCTGGATGTGTGGAAGTTGTCACGGCTCTTGGATGACATGGCCTACCGCGGGCAGTGGCAACCCTTCTTTGATTATCTCAGCAGCGAGATTCAGCAACAGGCTTCGGTGCGCGACCATCTGAACGGCGAAAAGGTGCTGCAAGGCTTTCTGCTCGCCTATCTCAACGTGACCCACAACTTCCTCACCTGGTCCGAACGGGAGATGGGGGGAGGATTCGTCGATCTGTACCTGGAGCCCTTCCTCTCTCGTTTCCCCGGCATCCAGTATGGTTACTTGATTGAGCTGGAATATATTTCCAACAGCCACTTCAATCAGAAGACCTTTGACCAATCCCTCGCCAAAGAAAAGGCGGAAGCAACCACACAACTGCAACAATATGCCAATGATCCACGGATCGCGCAGGTGGCCAAAGCGGTTACCTTGAAGAAGTTGGTCTTGATCTACAAGGGCTGGGAGTTGGTGACAGGCTGGGAGATTTAGGCACAGTCGCATCCACCATGTCATCGTGGCGGTCCCATGCGCGCTCTATGGATGAAGCGCTGGCAGTCGTGCAAGCCGTTATAAGCGGCGGCCTTTGCCGCGGCATTCGCTGCCGGCCAGCAGATGACGCTGGCGGAGGCGTTTGTCACGATTTTGATGCCAGGTTCTTCTGATACGGATATACGCAGTCCTTCAATATCGTCCGACACCGTCCAATGCAGCATCAACTCGCTGGGGTAGCAATTGCATCACTATCGGGATAGAGGGTGATGCAAAAGGACGCTTCAAAGCCGCCATACGCGCCACCGCTTCACTGCTCACCCTTTTGATGCATGGATGCGGTTTGGGGCCGCACCGATAACCGATATTGAACTCGCACCGTACAGCGTTTAATATTGGCCCTATATTCCGGCCTCAAAGCGCTTTAATTTCATGTCAAGCAGTAGCGTAATCGTTTGATTTAGATCCGCACCGCCGCAGCCTATCTCGAAAATAGCAAACCAGCTTCCATCGTCTTCCCTGGATCAGATGGTTTTGCCACATCCCATGATGATTTGAACAGAGTCGCGAGTGGAGTCAGATCTTCCGCCGACCGTAGATCGAGATCGGTATTCAGGTAGCGAATGACGCCATCGAGCATCGCGTCCGTTACGATTTGATCCCCACCGCAATGCGCTTCATTTTCCATCTGCATTTCTCCATTTGCGCTAACTGTACGGCACTGTTGATAGTTATAGAGAATGCAAATAAAAGTGGCAGATCCCGGTACAGCACGAGTAGCGGCGGGACAAGGCCAGCCAGAGTCACTTTTTCCCGCCGCTACTCATGCCCCTACATTTGTATCATCCCTATTTGCGTTCTCTGCCAGCGCGCCCCTTAAGCCTCAATGATCGGGGAACAAATGCGAACAGGCTATCCAAACGTTAGAACAGTAGAGTGACAATCAATATGCATGAAGCACATGCAGCATATACTCCTTGCGATTCAGCGGACATAGGTCCGTTAGCTTGCAAGGGGTGGGGAATTCCGCCTGACGCGGAAGCCGGACGGTTTGGTGAGAAACACGCCTTGGCCGCCGGCAAAGGCATAGAGTTCAAGCTAAATTCCTCGGTGGTCGCCACCGGCAGCGTTCCCGTCAGCGTAAAACGCATCGCTGGAGAGCACCGGCTGTTCAAAGGTCGCTTGCGCCACGGTGAGCTTGAACATGGCCTGGCTGACCGTGTCGAGCGGCGTGCTTTAGTTCAAATTCGTTCAGCGGTTTTTGCAGACCGCAGCCGGCCTGCACGAGCGCCTCCATCAGCACCAGCGGCGCCAGGTTGCGGAAATCGCCTCGCTGTGGAGGCCACGCTGCTGTAGCCGCTGTGGGTCAGCGTGACGGCAATGTCGGTCACTTCCCAGCCGTAGAGCCCCTGTTTGAGCGTCTCGAAGACGGTCTCTTCGATGGCGCGGTGCAGCGGCAGGGGCAGCGAGCCCAGGTGTACTTCCAAGCCGTAGGTAATACCAAGCGCCCGGGAAGTGGGCCAGTTCAACCCGAAAGCCGATGGTGGCCATAAAGGGATTGCCATCTTTGCCCATGCCCCCGAGTGCCTCGCCCTGGTCCCGACGGGCTTTTCGATGCAGACGACGCGCGTCTCGGCAAAGCGCACGGCCAGCGCATACTTGTCCAGCAGCATGGCTTCCAGCACCTCTTTTTGCACCTCGCCAAAGATGCGCAGATAAATTTCATTGTGAAAGGCGTCTTTGGACACATTGATCAGCGGGTCTTCCTCGCCAGCTCGGTCAGCGCCAGATATAATCTATGATTCTGTTCCGCTGCTTGCGGCCGATGCGCGCCCATCTGCGGCGCCACAAAGTGCAGATCGCACTTATCCGGACCGTTCGCCCACCACATCGCCAATTTTGACATCGGTCAGCCCCCAGATTTTGCAGATGTCACCCGCCTCCGCGGCACTTTCCTGCACGCTTTTCCCGGCGCGGAACAGATGCAACTTCTTCACCTTGTAATGCTGGGTTTCTTCTTTGCTGCGGAGCGATTGCCTGCGCACGGCCACCTCGGCGCGCACCAGAATGCGCCCGGCGAAAAGGCGCACATAGGCAATTTTTTCGCCCGAAGCCTCGCGCTCAATCTTGAAAACGACGCCGGATAGAGGCGCGTCCTCGGCGCTGCTGCCGGCGGGAAAAAGCGTGCTGACACCCGTTAAGAGTTCCGCCACGCCCGCACCGGTGATGGCCGAGCCAAAACAGATCGGATAGAGTTTGGCATCGGCGCTTTGACGCGCCAACGCGCGGTGCAGTTGCGACTCCGTCACCTGCCCGTTGTTGATATAAGCTTCCAGCAACTGGTCGTCGTTTTGGGTGAGCAGGTCAATGCACGCTTCCAGGAAATGGGCATCGGCGGCGCGGCTAAAATCGTTGGCCACAACATAGGCATCGCGGGCGCCCAGATTGGCGGGGCGATTGAGCGGAATGACGGCTGGCGTCAGCTTCGCTTTGATCTGGGCGATCAGTGCATCGGCCCGCGCGCCCATGCGGTCGATCTTGTTGATAAAGAGGATGGTGGGAATGCCAAGCTGCTTGAGGATGGCCATGAGGAACTTGGTTTGCGCCTGTATGCCCTCCACGGCAGAGATGACGAGAATGGCGCCATCCAGCACGCTCAAGGAGCGCTCCACTTCGGCAATAAAGTCGGCATGGCCGGGAGTGTCGATCAGATTGATCTTCTGATCTTGCACAAAAAAGGAGACGACCGAGGCTTTGATGGTAATGCCCCGCCGTTTTTCCAGATCCAGTGTGTCGGTCTGGGTGTTGCCGTGATCGACACGGCCGATTTTTGAGATAACTTTTGTCTCAAATAAGATGCGCTCGGTCAGGCTGGTCTTGCCGGCATCGACGTGAGCGACGATGCCAATGTTCACAATCTTCATAAAGGAGAATCCCCTGGCACTCTATCTTCATTTTAAGCTCCGTTTGTCCGTTGAACAGTTGCATATGGATAAGCTTGCGCATTAGATCCTCCTTTCTGTGTAATAAAACTCTACTTTTACTGACCTGAACCAGCATACCTTATATGATAAGCGGTCAATTTGTCAAAATAAATTATGGCCCTCCGACAGCCGGGAAATATCCTCACGGCGGGCCGTCAAGCACCTCGGCGCCGCCGGCCGCCATTGCATCACTCACTTCATCCAGCGTGGCGGCATGGGGGTTGAAGGTTACCGCAAAGTAGAGCCAGCCGTCACGTGGGCTCAACTCTTGCAGGCTGACGCTCAGATCAGCTTCCTGCAGTGAGCGCGAGACGTTGGCAGTGGCGGAGTCGGCCAGACAGTTGCAGTAGGGCATGCGTCCCCACACAACCCTGTCGGCCTGCGGCGTCGTCACTGATGCTGACA
The DNA here is from genome assembly GCA_041391125.1 of Caldilineaceae bacterium. Lineage (GTDB taxonomy): Bacteria > Chloroflexota > Anaerolineae > Caldilineales > Caldilineaceae > JACKBC01. Next base: position 14,514 of record JAWKON010000078.1, on the reverse strand, counting down.
GCGGCGCCATCGGCTGGCCGCTGACCGGTGAATCCTGATTGGCCACCGCCGGTTGACATGCTGCAATCCACGATCACGCAGGCGGCGCCTAACCCATCTGATTACGATTCCGCGGATGACCTTCATACACAGAGACTCCTATTTCCGATCCACGAAAAGACCAATACACCCACAAACATCAAAGAACCCTATTGTAAAAGGCGAACTTTGCGCACTCAAGACGCCATCTCTGCAAGCCCTTGCGCCTTAGCGCTTTGGTACTTTTTGAACAACAAAACTAGACGTGAATCACGTGTCGATTAGGCCTCGTCAAGCTGACCTTGAGCAGCGCCAGCATAATGCTCGCCCACAAGGCGTACGGCGCAACATAAGGATCGTCGGCATTGGGCCAGCCGGTCCAATAGGTGTAGTTGTAGGTGCGGACGTGCCGCTCCTCAGACATGGTAATTTCAATCACATCGCGCAGATAGATTTCGATGCACTGGCGGACCAGATCGGTGTATTCCGGGTTGTCCGGTGAGGGCGGGATGCCATCCAGTTTATCGATGAGCGCGTCGTACTCTGGATTCATGTATTGGCTATTGGCCCAGATGTAGTTGTTGGTCTCGCCTTGGGCCGGCGAGGCAAACTTGCTGTGGTAGTGTTGGAGCGTCCCCCACGGCTCGCGGCTGCTGCCGCAGTGTACAATGATCCAAATATCGGCCTCGCCCGTGCGCACCGACTCGAAGAACGGGTCACAGGTTGTGGTGACGAGCTTGACTGTGACGTCAAAGCCGGCGTCGCGCAGCTGCTTTTCGACCACGGGTCCCATGGGGCCAAGCCAACAGGCGCATTGGAAGTTGGGCTGCAACCGCGCGCCGTCCTTGGACCAGAAGCCTTCGCCGTCCTTCTCGTAGCCCGCGGCGGCCATTTCAGAATCGACCAGATCCTGCGAGGGGTTGTCAGGTTTGTACTGCTCTACCAGATCGGCCACCAGTTCCCGATAGGGATTGAGTCCGCCAAAGGTCGAGAAGGGCAGATCCAAGGGGACGGTGCCGCCTTCGTAGGCCAAGTCCACCATGGCCTGGCGGTTGATGGCCGCCTGCACGGCCCGGCGCACGTGTACATCGGCCATTGGCCCCCAGCGCGTGTTCAGCCCCAGCGTGTAGAGACAGGCATCCGGCGCGCCATAGGAGGGCCCTTCGGCGTTCCAACTCCGATCTCCGGGTTTTGGGCATTGCCGGCCACAAATTCGCCGGGCTGAACGGTCCAGTCCACATCCAGCTCGTTGTTGATCATGCGCGCAAAGACGGCGGGACCGCTGCCCAGCGGAATAAACGCCTGGCGCTTCACCTTGGAAAGCTCGGAGAAGCCGGTCTTGGCCCCCACCAATCGTCATCACGGTCAAAGAAGACGCCCTGCGGTGACGCCTCGACCAGCTTGAAGGGCCCGGTTCCCACGGGCAAGCCCCGCCCGGATCATAGTTCAAGAAGGAGGTCCAATCCTCGTTCTCCCAAATGTGTTTGGGCAGAATGGCAATTTGGATTTCCGAATTCTCCACAAAATAGAAGTAGAAAAAGCGCGGGTTGGGCTTATTCAGATTGATGGTAAAGTTCTGGTCGTCAAGGACGGTGACATCTTTTACCCACTCGTTCATGTCTGAAGAGAAGGCCAGTTCGGGCGTATCGCAGCTTTTCCAAGGTGAACTTGACATCTTCCGACGTAAAGGGCTCGCCATCATTCCACGAGACGCCTGCCCGAATGGTGACGTTCACGCTCGTGTAATCTTCGGCCACCTCATAATTCTCGGCCAGCCAGGGGATTTCGGCGCCATCGTTGTGATTGTAGTAATAGAGGAACTCAAAGATCGTCTTATTGAGCGGTCCGCGAATCCGGCCCAACCCACCCAGCGAGTAGGGGTTGAAGTTGGTCGGCTCCTGAACTTCCGTATCGCCGCCATAGTGAACAAGCGTTTCGTTGCGCGCTACTTCCGCCTTGGCGCCGCCGGCGGACCCAGCGGACGCGGCGCTGTCTCCGCCCGCCGGCACAGCGGGCGCCGCCGCCTGCTGCTGCCCACAAGCGGCGAGGAGCAAGGTCGTACTGGCAGAGCCAAGGCCCAGCAGGAACGAACGTCGATTAAAACGGGTTGAATTGGTCATAGATATGGTTTCCTCTTTGTGGTGAACAAACATCTTAATTTGCAGGTAACTATCATCTCCTCCCTGGCCCTCGCTTTGAGGGAGGACCAGGGAGGAGATGATAGTTACATTTACAGAACGATTCGAAATTTACTGGGAGCTTGATGTTGCCACATAAACTTTACTACAAATGACTCTTTTTTGCTATGCAGACAATACCAGAAATGCAATTTTCCTGCGCGACGCCAAACAACGTCAAGCCGGCGCCACAAAAATCTCACTCAGCGTCTCTGCCGCGGCCACTGGCGCATCGTTGTAGAGAAAGCAGGCCGTGGCCCGATGGGGCGCCGTTTGGTAAAGCGGGGGTTTTTGCGCACGACAAATGGGCATCACGTTTGGACAGCGATCCGCAAAATGACACCCCTGTTGCTGCACGCCGGCATTTGCCTCCTTGCTGCCAACCCCGTCGGAGGTATACTCTTTGAGCCCCCACGAGTGCTTGGGGTCCGGCTGCGGGATGGAGCCGATCAACAAGCGCGTGTAGGGATGCTCCGGTTCTTTGACCACCCGCTCAACGTCGCCCACCTCGGCCACGGCGCCCCGATAGAGCACCACAATGTTTTCACTCATCTGGTAAGCCGTGGTGAGATCGTGCGTAATATAGACCAGCGAGATGCCAAACTGGCGGTTGAGGTTGCGCAGATTTTCGATCACCGTGGCGCGCAAAGAAGCATCGATCATCGAGACCGGCTCATCGGCAATGATCACCCGCGGGCGCAGCAGCAGCGCGCGCGCCACCATCACCCGCTGCCGCTGACCGCCGCTGAGCTGGTGTGGGTAGCGCCCCAGCGTCTCATCTGGGCGTAGGCCGACGGAGACAAGCGCCTCCTCGATGAGTTCGCGGCCCTGTGCCTTTGAACTGGCCAGGCGAAAGTTGAGCACAGGCTCCTGCAGAACACGGTCCACGCGATAGAACGGGTTGTAAACTTCGAAAGGATCCTGAAAAATCACCTGCACTTCGCGCAGAAACTGGCGCCGCTGCTCTGGATTCAATTGGCGCAAGTCCACCCCGCGATAGCAGACCTGACCGCTGGTTGGCTCGGTGAGGCCAAGGAGCAGACGGGCAAAGGTGGTCTTGCCGCTGCCGCTCTCGCCCACAATGGCGGTGATGGTGGGCGGCGCTTCCGCAATGGTCAACGACAGATCGCCCAGCGCCACCAGACCGCCGCTGCGATTAAAGAATCCACCACCAAATATCTTTGTTACGCGCCGGGCTTCAATTAATGCAGTCACGACTTCTTCCTCTCGGCCAAATTTGTCGCGGGTGATGCTGAGGCAGACCCATTGTCGTCATGTAGATGGCACGCAACGTGGCGGCGCAGACCCACCGTTTGCAGCTTTGGCTCTTCCACCCGACAGCGGTCGAACGCCTCCGGGCAGCGGGGATGAAAGGGGCAACCTGTCGGTTTGTTGAGCAGAGATGGCATCAATCCGGGGATACCCTTGGCCGTCTCTTTTTGCTCAAGCGAAGGCAGGCTGGCCATGAGCAATCTGGTATAAGGGTGAAGGGGTTCGCTAAAAAGTTCGTCAATGTCCCCCATCTCGATCAGGTCGCCAGCATACATGACGCCCAGGCGGTCAACGGCTTGCGCCATCAACCCCATATCGTGTCCGATGAGGATCACCGACGCCCCCAATTCAGCCCGCATAGCCTCCAGCGTCTGCATAACCTGATGTTGGACCACCACGTCTAAGGCGCTGGTGGGTTCGTCGGCAATAATCACCTTGAGGCTGTAAACAGATGGCGATGGCAATACAGACGCGCTGCTTCATGCCGCCGCTCAGCTCGTGGGGGTACATATCGGCCGCGGCGCGGGGCAAGCCAACGTGCTCCATTAGTTCGCCAATCCGCTCGGCGCGTTCACTGGCCGTCATTTTTACGCCGTGGTCGCGCAGCGCGTCTTCGATCTGCCGCCGCACGCGCGTCACCGGGTTTAGCGAATTCATGGCGCCCTGCGAGACCAACCCAATTTGGGCCAGCCGAACCTGACGCATGCGCTCCTCGGACAATTCGAGTAGGGAGAGACCATCCAGCAGCACCTGGCCGCTCTCGATCTGACCCGGCGGCTTGATCAGGCGCATGAGCGCCAGCGCGGCCGTCGACTTGCCGGAGCCCGACTCACCGACCAACCCCAGGCGCTCGCCGGCGTCCAAATCAAAGGAGACGCCGTTAACCGCGCGCACGGCGCCTTGGCGGGTATAGTAGTACACATGCAGGTCGCGAACTTCCAGAATCGTTGCGCTCAATAACCACCTCTATCCGATGGATTGCTGCCCTTGATGCACGGTCAGCAAGTGAAGATTCCTAGGATTACCCCGGATATTTAATATCTCATGTGGTTGACAAGGTTTAGCGGCGGTTGAGTAGGCTGGGGCAGTTTCCAGCCGTATCGAAACCAAAGCGGGTCTACCACATGGACTTCCTATTGAACTATTACGCTTTGCTCTGCAGCCGGGGGTTTGCAATCTGGTCCAAGCCCTGGCTCATCAAAAAGAGGCCCAGGAAGAGGATGACGATGACCACGATGGGGGGCATGAACCACCACCACATCTGGCGGATCAGGGCGCCGTAGGTGATGGCCCAGTAAAAAGTCAGGCCCAGCGATGGCCTGGTCACGGGCCCTAGGCCAAGCGTCGAGAGACCGACCGAGGCGAGGATCGCACCGGAAACGGCGCCAACCAGATTGGCCGCCAAATAGGGTATCAAATTGGGCAACAGTTCGCCGAGGATAATCTTCAGGTTGCTGGCGCCGTTAAAGCGGGCCACCTGGATGTACATGCGTTCACGAATCGTCAGCACCTGCGCGCGTACGGCCCGCGCCGGCCACATCCAAGAGAGCGCGGCGATGATCAGCGCCATCGCCTCGACGGAGACGGTACCCAACATGGACGCCACAATAATCAGGATCATCAGACCGGGTATGGTCAGCAGAATGTCGATAATGATGCGGATAACTTCATCGACAATGCCGCCGGCATAACCGGCAATCAGCCCCATCAGCGCACCGACGGTCACGCCAATCAAGCCTGCAACCACCCCAATTTCCAGAGATGTGGGGGTTCCATAAATGAGGTCGGCCAGCACGTCGCGGCCCTGCTGATCCGTCCCCAGCCAATGCTCGGCGGAAGGCTTCTGCGCGGGGCGTCCGGCGCCCACCTCGGACCTGTCTTTGGGCACAATAAGCTGCCCCACCAGGCCAAAAAGCGAGATGAGCACAACGAGGATGAGCCCGGCAATCAATGAAGGATGACGAGTTAGCACGCTGTCAAACGACTCCTTTTTATATACGGCAGCTTAGTTTTGTCGATAGCGGATGCGCGGGTCAATGAGTGGGTAGATCAGATCCAACGCCAGCAGCACCACGCCAATCGACAGGATGATAAAAAGCGCAATCCCTTGGATGACAAAGTAATCGTTGCCGGCAATGGCTTTAAAGAGCAGATTGCCCACGCCTGGATAGCCGAAGATTACCTCCACCAGCACGGCGCCCGACATCACCATGGCCAGCGAAATGGCCAGCGAGGTGACTTGCGGCAGCAGCGCGTTGCGCAGCGCGTAGTCCATAAAGATGGTCCGCGGCTTTAACCCCTTGGCTTCCGCCATGTGCAGATAATCCTCGCCCAGCGTGATGGTCATCATCGCCCGCATCCCCAAGCCCCACGAGCCGATGCCGCTCAACACAATCGAAGCGCCCGGCAGGATGGCGTGGTGCGCAATATCGAGCACCATCTGCCAGCTCAGGGTCAGGCTGGCGCCGGCCGTGTACGCCCCACCCACGGGCAGCAGCCGCCAGCGCATGGCCACCAGATAGATAAAGAGCATGCCCACCAAGTAATAGGGGATGGCCGACAGCGTCATAAAGAACGGCGATAAGGCGTAGGCGATGCCGCTTGTTCTGGGCCAGGCCATTAGCGCACCAAAGAGCGTACCCAGCACAAAGGCAATGATCGTAGCCACAGTGAGCAGTCCAATCGTCCACGGCGCCGAGCGCGCGATCATCTCAAAGGTGGTTTGCGGATAGAAAGCCACCGAGACGCCCAGGTCAAGGCGAAGCAGATCGCGCCAGTAGTTTAGGTACTGCTGCCACAGCGGCTTATCGAGCCCAAACTTCTGGTTATAGATTTTGATGAGTTCTTGGATCTGATTTTCGTAGACGCCGCCCTGCGCCGCAAGCTGGTTCATGCGTGACTGGATGGGGTTCGTCGACCGCAGACGGGGCATAAAAAAGTTGAGACTGACCGCCGTGATCACGATGAGGAGGAATATTCCAATCCGTCGAGCAATATAGCCAATGGTCACATCCACCGCCTCAATAATGTTTAGGATTTTGCGCCATCCAGCGCCCAGCCAAAATATAGTGCGGTTGGGCAGAGACGAGAAAATTCTGGCCTATCTTCAGGCGGTGGTGCATTCTCATCGATGCCAGAGCCAATTATGGCGACGCTGAAAAAGGGAGCTTAGAGGAGTATACTGCGGTTGAGATGAAACTGCGGTTTACCACAGAATTTAGCCTGAAATAAAACCGCAGTTTTCATTCAGAGCTGAGTATCACTACAGCTTGGCTTGCTAACTGAGGAACATTATATAGTTGAATAGTGGAGTTGTCAAAGGGAGAGGCGGCGCGCGGCCCGCAATATTGCCCCCAAATTGGGGACGCCCCCCCAGACCAGGGGGGACTCCTCTTTGGAGGCGAGGTGTGTACCTTCCGGGAAGAGGCGAAAGAGCCGCCCTTTTTGCGAAGTGTTTGCAGTCTCTTCCTAGAAGAAAATGGCTCGCACTACGATCTTCTATCTGATTTCACTATAGGCCGCGGGTTGGTACCCGTCGGCGGAGCGGGCGCCCATGGCTATCGGCAGCGCATTCTGTGCTTCGCCGGTAAATGTCTTGCCGCTGCGTGGTCCTGTCTTAAAATGCAGGACGTGTAAACCTACCGCCTTGGCGGCCAATGTGGCAACCAGAGTGGAATTGGCCTCGTCTTGTACAAGAACTACATGGGGCTGTTCAAAACGGAGGATGGCGGCGAGTTGCTGTACACCATCCATCACGTTGAAGACCCATGATGCGTGCTGTAGAAAGTAATCCGGCGCCGGGATGTCCAGTTCACGCATCAGTACATCCTTCATCTCTGACGCCGGATGCGGCCCCGTGTAGACCGTGAAAAAGTTAACGTTATGCTGCTTAAACTCGTCAACAAGGGGGGTAAATTTTACAATTTCGGCACGGGCGCTGAATACGAAACAATACTTTTGCATCATACCCTCCTGTGAACAATTCATTCTGTCAAGCGTATATACTCCTTGATGTCCAGAATAGCATATGCTGATCACCAGAACGTCAAATTGGCAGATACATGTCGTCACCAAATCGTCAACAGTTTCTTTGGAGAAGAGTTGATACGCAGTACATTCTGTGGCATACTGGAACAGGAGCTGACTGCAATCTGTACGGCGGATCGCGGATCCGCCCACCACTTCGAGTCACGCCCCTTGCCATATCGATATTTACATTCTGTTGTGGACAGCAAGTCAGAGCGCCGCTTGCGGCCTTGGGGTAACCGATGTCTACTTTAAAGCTTACCTTTCTCGGCGCCTTTCAAGTTCATCGCGACGGCGTTCCCCTCACCAGCTTTCGCTCGGCCAAAGTGCGCGCCCTGTTGGCCTATCTTGTGCTGGAAGCCGAGCGTCCCCACGCCCGTGAATCGCTCATGGCCCTGCTCTGGCCGGATGACGCCCCCGAGTCGGCCCAGCAGAGTCTGCGCCAGGCCCTCTATTTGCTGCGCCGCACGCTGGCTGATACGGACGACCAGGCCGAACCTTTTCTATTGATCACGCGCCAAACCGTCCAATTTAACCCGGCCAGCGCTCACCAGCTCGACGTAACGGACTTTCTGAGGCAGATCAAGCGCGGGGAGTTGGCCGCAGCGGCTGCGTGCTATCAAGACGATCTGCTGGCGGGTTTGGCTTGCGACAGCGCCCCCTTGGAAGCGTGGCTGCGCTTGACCCGTGAGCGACTGCATAATATAGCGCTCGATGCCCTGCATCAGCTCACCCAGCGCCACCTCACGCTAGGCGAATACGCGCCAGCCCGCGCCTATGCCCAGCGCCAAATCGAACTTGAACCGTGGCGCGAGGAGGCGCATCGTCAATTAATTTACGCACTGGCCGCCCAAGGTGAACGCAGCGCCGCGTTGACTCAATATGAACGCTGCAGACGGCTATTGCGGCAAGAATTGGGCGTCGACCCCAGCGCGGAGACGCAACAACTATGGCAGCAAATTCAAAGCGGCCACTTTGCAGCTGACCGCGCCGCGTCCCCGCCTGCCCCAAATCAATCGGCAAAATCGCCGCCGCAAACCGCGCCCGTTGCAACCGCGGCGGCGCCACGCGTGGACTGGGGCGAAATGCCGCACCTGGATGCCTTCCACGGGCGCGCCCCTGAACTGGCCACGCTCTCCGCGTGGCTGCTGGATGACCGCTGCCGGCTGGCGGCGATCCTCGGCATGGGCGGGCAGGGGAAGACGACGCTGGCCGCCCAGTTGGCCCGCACATTGGCCACCGCAGCCACCGCCGCAGCCTCGCCGCCGTTTGAACAGATCATCTGGCGGTCGCTGCTCAACGCACCGCCGCTGCCCGATATGTTGCAGACGTGGGTGCAGCTCTTGTCCGACCAGACGGTGACCGAGCTGCCCGCCGGGCTGGATGCCCAATTGGCGCTGCTGCTCGATCTGCTGCAACAGCGGCGCGCCCTGCTGGTGCTCGACAATATGGAGAGCATTTTGCAATCCGGCCAAACGGGTGAGCGCGCCGGCGCCTACCGGCCAGGCTATGCCGATTATGGCCAGCTCCTGCAGCGGGTGGGCTATGGCGACCATCAGAGTTGCCTGCTGCTGACCAGCCGCGAATGTCCGCACGAAGTGGCGCGCTTGGAACGCGATCGGCATCTGGTGCGAGCGCTCCACTTGAGCGGCTTGGATACAGATGCGGGCCGGGAAATTTTGCAGGACCGTGGGCTTGTGGCCACAGCGGCGCAGGTGCAGCTGTTAATGCAGCGCTATTCGGGCAACCCGTTGGCGCTCAAGCTGATTGTGGAAACGGTGCAGGATTTTTACGGCGATCTCAGCGCGTTTCTGGCCGAAGGTACGCTGATCTTTGATGACATTCACGACGTGCTGGATCAACAGTTTGCACGAGTGAGCGACTTGGAACGCATCCTCTTGCTCTGGTTGGCCATTGAGCGCGAGGCGTTCTCGCCCCAAATGTTGCGCGTTAATCTGCACAATAGCGTTTCGCAACACAGCCTGCTGAGCGCCTTGCGCAGCCTGGAGCAGCGTTCGTGGCTGGAGACAGGGCCTGGGGGGTTTACCCTGCAAAATGTAGTCATGGAATATGTGACTGCCTGGTTGGTCAAGCAGATTGTGCAAGAGGTGACAACCGATGAATTGCACTTTTTTCTGAGCCACGCCTTGATGAAAGCCCAAGCCAAAGATTACGTGCGCGCCAGCCAGATCCGTCTCATCCTGCAACCCATTGCCGACCAACTTATGACAAACTTGGGGCGAGCCGTTTTAGTCGAGCGTCTGCATGCGTTGGCGGCCAGGTTGCGCGCCACGGCGCCGCTGACGCCGGGCTATGCGGGGACCAATATTCTCCACCTGCTGCTCGCCCTGAAACAGAATCTCCAAGGCCGTGATTTTTCACAACTCACCGTCTGGCAGGCCTACTTGGCCGAAACCCACTTGCAGGACGTCAATTTTGCCCACGCCGATCTGACCGGCGCGGTCTTTGCCAATACCTTTGGCACAATCTATGCCCTGGCCTTTGACCAAGACCTAGACGCAGATACCGAGGGAGTAGAGCGCGCCCTGTGGCTGGCCGCCGGCGCCGCCGATGGCCACATCCGCCTCTGGCGCGCCGCCGATGGCCAGCCTCTGTTGACATGCGCAGGGCACAAAGGACCGGTGCTTTCCATCGCCTTCCGCCCACACCATGCAGGCGGGCCAGACGACGCCTGCGCACTGTTGGCCAGCGGCAGTCGCGACCAGACGGTGCGCCTGTGGGAAATTGGGCCGGCGGCCGGCTCTGCTCGTACGCGCAAAGTGTTGTCCGGCCATACGCACTGGGTATGGTCTGTGGCCTTTAGCCCCGATGGCGCCACCCTGGCCAGCGGCAGTTTGGACAAAACAGTGCGGCTGTGGGATGTGTGCAGCGGGGAGCTGTTGCAAACATTGGCGGGCCATACCCATGCCGTGCGCGCGGTCTGCTTTAGCCCCGATGGACAGCTTTTGGCCAGCGCCAGCGAGGACCGCACGATCCGTCTGTGGGATGTGCGCAGTGGACAGGTGTTGCAAACGTTGGCCGGACATGCCAGCGGCATCACCTCCGTCCGCTTCAGCCCCGACGGGGTGAAGCTGGCCAGCGGCAGCGATGACCGGACAGTGCGCCTTTGGGATGTGATTACCGGCGAAACGCAGATGGTATTGGAGGGCCACACCCACTGGGTCACCGCCATCCGCTTCAGCTCCGATGGCAAAACCATCGCCAGCAGCAGCCAGGATCAGACCGTGCGTCTGTGGGATATAGGGGCGTCCGTCGAATCCGGCCAGGCGCTCAACGTGTTGCGCGGCCACACCAACGCCGTGTGGGCCATTGCCTTCAGCCCCGATGGCGAAACGCTGGCCAGCGGCGGTTATGACCAGGCCATCCACTTGTGGGATGTGCGCACGGGGCGCGCCATCCGCACGTGGCAGGGCTATACCAACGAGGTCACAACGGTCTGCTTTCAACCACAGAACGGGCTGTCCACGACGACCCCAGCGGCCATTTTGGCCAGCGGCAGCGAAGATCACATCGTGCGTTTGTGGGATCTGCAGGCTGGACAAGTGACCCAAAGCTTGCCCGGACACGCCGACACGGTGACCGCGGTCTGTTTTAGCCCTGACGGTAAACGTCTTGCCAGCGCCAGCGAAGACCAGACCATCCGCTTGTGGGATGTGGAGGGACCTGCTGAAGGGGGGCGCGCGGCCATGACCTTGCATGGCCACACCAACGCAGTCTGGTCGCTCGGCTTCAGCCCCGACGGCAAGCTGCTGGCCAGCGCCAGCAACGACCAGACCGTGCGCCTGTGGGACGTGATAAGCGGCGAAACGCGCACCATTTTGGAGGGCCATGCCAACGGCGTCTTTGCTGTCGCCTTTCAGCCGCACACGCCGGCCGCGCGGCCCCTTTTGGCCAGCGGCGCCGATGATCAAACCGTGCGCCTGTGGGATGTGGATACGGGGGAACAACTGTGCGTGTTACGCGGCCACGAGCGCGGCATCTTTACCATTGCCTTTAGCCCGGATGGGCAAACGCTGGCCAGCGGCAGTGAGGATCGGACCATCCGCCTGTGGGATGTGCCGAGCGGCCAACCGCGCCAAATCTTAACCGGTCACACCAGTCGCGTCTGGTCCGTCGCCTTTAGCGCAGATGGGCGCCTCCTGGCCAGCGGCGGCGCCGATAATACGGTGCGCTTGTGGGATCCCGCAACGGGGCAACTTCTGTACACGCTGATGGGACACACAAACCGGGTCAAAGGCGTGGCCTTTAGCCCCGATGGCGCCACGCTGGTCAGCAGCAGCGCCGATGAAACGATGAAGCTCTGGTCGGTCGAAAGCGGTCAGTGCCTAAAGACCTTACGCAGCGACCGGCCCTACGAGCGCATGAATATCACCGGCATCACCGGCGTCACCGCGGCGCAGAAGCAGGCGCTAAAGGCGCTAGGCGCGGTGGAGGGGTGAGGGCAGATAGTAGGGCAGTAAGGCAGTAAGACAGTGACGGAGCGACCGTCCCACTGTCTTACTGCCTTACTGCCCTACTGTCTACTGAAGCCTCTACTACTCCAGCGTCGCCAACCCCTCGCGTAGCGCGTAGAGCGCAGCCTGCGTGCGGTTGGCCAGGTGCAGCTTGCTGAGGATGTTGCTGATGTGGCTGCCCACCGTGCGCTCGCCGATGATGAGCTGGTCGGCAATGTCCTGGTTGCTGAGGCCGCGCGCCACCAGCTTGAGCACGGCCACTTCGCGCTCGCTGAGCGGGTCGGGCAGCAGGGGCTGTTCAGAGGGGCGGTTCAGCTCCTGAATCAGCTTGAGCGCAATGGTGGGGTCCAGCGAGGATTTGCCCTGATGCACGTCGCGGATGGCCTGCAAAAGCTGGCCGGGCGACGAATCTTTGAGCAGATAGCCCAGCGCGCCCGCTTTGATGGCCGGAAAAACTTTGTCATCTTCGGCAAAGCTGGTGAGCACGAGGATATGGGCGCCGACATTCTCCGCTTTGATCTGCTGAATGGCGGCAAAGACCATCAACCGCGGCATCACCAGGTCCATGAGAATCACGTCGGGATGGTGAAGCGCTGCTTTAAAACGGCTTCCCGTATGCACCGTCCTGCGCCTCGTCAACCACCGCCATGTCGGGCTGGCTGTTGATGAGCGTGGTCAGGCCGTGGCGCACAATGGCATGGTCATCGGCCACCAGCAATTTTGTCAGTCATGTTGTACCTCATAGGCGGGATATTGGGAAGAAAGCGGCGCCGCTTTGGGCTGGACATCATTGGCAAAAGGTCGCCCGGATGGCTGGGCCACGTCTGCGGCCTGATGATGGATGACTACCATAATGGATGCACCACCGCACCCGGCACGGACTGCACGGTGAGTGCGCCGCCCAAAAGCACGCCGCCCGTTCACAGCGCCAAAAGTCCCAAGCCGCCGCACTCGCTCACCGCGGCGGTCAAACCCTTTGCCATTGTCCTTGATTTCCAGCGATACCTGGCCATTCTGCGCACCGCAGACGCACGTCCACTGCCGTGGCCGCCGCGTGTTTGAGCGTATTGTTGAGCGCCTCTTGGGCAATGGCGTAGAGCGCCTCTTCCTGCGCCGGCGGCAGATCGACCAGCTCATCGGCGATCAGGCTTGTCTCCACGCCGGAACGCTGCTCCACGGCGGCCAGCCGCTTGTGCAACGCGCCCAGCAGCCGCTCCTTTTCCAAAGCCGGTGGCCGCAGCTCATGGATCAGCAACCGCATCTCTTTGAGCGCCTGCTGCCCCAAGCCGCCCAACTCGCTGAGCGCCTCCGCCACGTTTAGCGGGCACCCTTCGGCGGCCATATAGCGCCACCCTTCGGCCAGCAACGTCAAACTGTATAGCGACTGCGTCACCGAATCGTGCAGATCGCGCGCCAGCCGCGTGCGCTCTTCCACCACGGCGGCGCGCTGCACCTGCTCGCGCAGACGGGCGTTTTCAATGGCCAGAGCAGCTTGCGCGCTAAAGGCCGTGGCCAGACGGATATCCTCGTCGGAGAACTCCTGGCGCTGCGGATAATAAAGCGCAATACAGCCATAGGTCTCGTTGGCCTCTGCCTCCGCCGATTGGCGGATCAAGGGCACAGCCAGCAGCGTCTGATATTGGCTGCTTAATAGGGAGCGGCGCTGCGCGTCCAGCTCCACCTGCTCATTATCCAACGCCGAAGGAATGTTAGAGATGACCACCGGCTGCCGGTTGAGGATGGCCTGTCCCACCAGGCTGTGCGCCACCGGCACGCTGAGGTTGGCCACATAGGCGGCGGGCAGCCCGCGCGTGGTGCCGATGACCAACGTCTGCTGCCTGGCGTCCAACACGAAGAGCGCGCCGCTCTCTGTATCCAGCAGGCGCATGGCGTCGGTCAGCAGCGCTTCCAACATGTCGCTCAGCGAGTGTGCCGAGTTGAGGAGCATCACCATATCGCGCAGGCTTTCGGCCACCTGGCGGCGCTGCTCGATCTCGTGCGTGCGGGCGGCCACCATGGCTTCCAAATGGCGATTCTGATCTTGCAATTGGGCATAGAGCTGGTCGACTTCCCCCGTGCTTTGGCGCAGCGCTTTGGCATTGAGCTGACGCTCTAGCTCGGCGCCGCTGCGGGCGGCAAAGATCTCCAGAATGGCCACATCGTTCACATCGCACTGCAGCGGTTTTTCATCCAGAATGGCCAAGTGACCCATTATGTTGCCTTTAGAATCATAAAAAGGCACGCCCAGATACGCGGCTTTGCCCGCTTCGCGCGGATAGAGTTCGGCCAGCTTTTCTGGAAAGTAGCAGACCGAGCCGTGGATCACGCCTTCGCAGGGGGTGCCGGCCAGGTCATATTCAATATTTTCCACCAGCCGATTGTTGTCCATCAAGGCCAGCGTGCGCACGCGCGTCATGGTTTCATCGGCGCATTGGGTAATCAACGCCGTGGAGACGCCGTAATTCAGCACCAGTTGCTGGGCCAGCGTGTTGAAATAGGCGTCGCCCGTCTGGGTGGCGGTGGCGCCGGCAATGTTGCGCAAGATG
>JAWKON010000077.1:0-37432 GCA_041391125.1 Caldilineaceae bacterium | reverse complement strand
CCAGGAGCCAAGGCCGTTGCAGGCGACTCTATCTACGCTGAATATGGGCTGCCGGCGCAGAAAGCTTCCGGAGTTACGGAAGAAAACGTTAAACCAAATCGAATGCCCGCGCTTTGGAGGCGGCTTGCGTGCGGCTGCGTACGCCCAGTTTGCCATAAATATTGCGTGTATGGACTTTGACGGTACCCAGCGAAAGCACAAGCTGGTTGGCAATCTCCTGATTGGTGCAGCCCTCGGCGATGAGTTGCAGCACTTCGATTTCGCGTGTACTCAGCGGCTCGATCAATTCTTCTGTCATGCATCGTCGCGCCGCCTGGGGAGTCGTCTCTGCCGTGAGCAGATCGGCATCAAAGGCGAGCAGCAGCTTGCCCACATAGATGGGCGCAATCTGCTGCTCGGCGGCGGCATAAAGCAGACGCGCCATGGGCGCGCCTTCATCCACAAAAGTGCGCATGTATCCTTCCGGCTCGGCTCGAACTAGCGCCTGGCCTAGTTGGCTCAGCGCCTGCGCTTCTTCGCCAACGGCATTGTGCGCCAGGGCCTGCAACACGCATATCTCAATCACCCGTCCCTGGCGCGCCGCGCGCTCTGCGCGGTGCTGTAACTCTTCGAGCAGGATCAGCGCCTGCGCCAAATCAGGGCGCTTCCGGCTGCGCTGCGCGGCAAGGTGGCTCACCTCTTGTTGGGCTTCCCATGTGCGCAATTCGCGTTGCGCCTGCATAAGCGCCGCGTGCGCTGCTTCATCTTTGCCGTGCGCCCAATGCAGCCGGGCCTGGCAAAGCGCCGCCGGCACGGCGGACTTTGTCGAGCGCCAGCGCGTAATTTCGATGGAAGGCATATTTGCGGCGTCTAGCGCGGGGACCAATTCGGCGCCGATGGCGGGGACAACTGTTTGCAGCGCGGCAATCACATACGCCAGAAAGCGCGGCAGGTGATCGTCAGCCGCATCGAGGGAAAGCCATGCGCAGGGGCGCTTGGCGCCGTGGACCCACTCGGCGATCAATGTGCTTTTGCCAAAGCCCGCCGGCGCCGAAATCAGCGCCAAATTGTGGTCCTGCTGTAGCCCATGATTTAAGAGCAACTCGACCAAATGCGGGCGGGCGATAGATTGGTGGGCGTAGGGCGGATGTAGAGCTTGGGTGCGCAGAATTGGGCGTGGACATGGGGCATTCCTTGGCAGAAAAACACAATTTGTCAGAGAAATCAAACTCTGGTAATCTCAGTGGGGGCGGTCCTACACCACCCGATTATAAAGGAAAAATGAAGTGCGGGAGATTCAACGGAGGGCAATCTATGGATCCAGGCCCACATTTACCAATCTGGATCAAATGTTAGAAGAAGCGCCCATTGTGGTGGGGCAGCGCAGCGTTTGTGGCGTGGCCAGCCTCACAGGCTGGCAAATTGCGGCGAGTGACGGCAGCTTTGCCAGCGCATTGGGCCGCCTGACGCCGCACGCCATTCGCGTGCAGGAAGGCGATGACGAATACACCATTCCGATCAGCGATCCGCTGCGGGAAACTGGGCGCGGGCTCATCATGGCCGCGCTGGCGGTGAGAGTGGAATTTGTTTGCTGATTATGTTTGTGGCGGGCCGCATGGCCAATCGAAGTTGAGCACTCTGTGTAGATCAAGGAGAAAACCCATGAACACATCCGGCTTGTCAACACAGCCTCCATCGAGCAATTTGTGGAGCGTATTGGCGTCAAACAGGTGCTTGGCGCACCCATCCAGTTGGCGACGCCACCATTATTCCCGTGGCGCAGGTGGAGTTTGGCTTCGGCTACGGTGGCGGTTATGGACATGGCTGCTGAGGGGCGCCCGCCGCGGGAAATGCTGATACGGACGCCCGCGAAGCCAGCGAAGGCGGTGGCGGCGGTGGCGGCGCCGGTGGACGCAGCACGCCACGCGGTTACATTCATATTTCCCAGGAGGGGGTCAAGTACACGCCAATTGTAGATGAATTGCGCATTCCGCTGGGCGGAATGCTGGTGGGTGCGTGGAGCATTTTCTGGATCGCGATGACGATTCGCACCATTGCACGGGGTATTGTGGCTGTGCGGACGCAGAAGCGTTGAGCCATATGTGCGCGCACGCGTCTTTAGAACCAATCAAAAAGGGGGGACGCGACGCGTCCCCCCATTTTGATTTTCGTGTTCAAGCCAGAGCATTGGGGCTACGAGCCCCTTATGCTCCTGACTGCTTAAATCTTTTGCACGCTGGCCGCGGCGGGGCCTTTGGGGCCTTGCTCGATGCTAAACTCGACGCGGTCGCCTTCGCTCAGGCTGCGGAAACCGGCCGACAGAATCGCAGACTGATGGACAAACACGTCCTTGCTGCCAGATTCCGGGGCAATAAAACCAAAGCCTTTGGTGTCGTTGAACCACTTGACGGTTCCTTTTTGACGATTGTTCATTGGGAAAACTCCTTTTCCTGGTGAAGTACTACAAAAATTTTAGATTACAAAACGAAGTCTTTCCCAACAAACAAAAATAAAAAACCGCTTGATTCTGAAGTTCAAGCGGCTGATTTGCATTAGTCGTGTTAGAACTTACTACATCTTGTAGATTTACATTCTACAACGCATTGTTGGTCGAAGCGGTAATGCATATTCCTATTGGGTGTATGTTCAGATTGACAGGAACTTACGCCTCGCAAACATCGTTCAGCATTATGCTATAATAGGGGCTAGCGCACTGAGCAAACTCTGTTTGTGGTGCATATCTTGGAGTTCCTCAATGAAACTTCTCACTTGGCCGACCAGCATTGCCTTTATACTGGTCACCGTAACCGGCTCGCTGCTCATCATGGTGGGTTGCTGGCGCTACGGCGGGCCGGAAGGCGTGTTGCGCCGGGTTCAAACAGAATGGGCATCCCATCAACCGCACCCGGAGTTTGCGCCCACGCCGCTGCCGCTGCCGCTAGGGGCTGCTGAAGCAGCGCTCACGCCAGCGCAGCCCATCCCAGAAGTGATGCCGACAGCAGTCGCAGCAATCAACACTACGGCTGAATTAAGCGCCACTGTTGAATCCACAACCACCCAGCCAATCGTCGAATCATCCCCCACCGCAACGCCTTTGCCCCTCCATCAACCCGCCGCGCCCGGCGTCGAATTGTCCGGCTTTAGCCATGAATGGCAGACCTGGAACAACTGTGGCCCGGCCACGCTGGCCATGAATTTGAGCTACTTTGGCAGCCCGCTGGACCAGGCCGATATTGGCGCGGTGCTGCGCAAATATGAGGACGACAAAAACGTCAACCCGGCAGAGCTGGTCGAATTTGCCGCCAGCCAAGGCTACATGGCGCAACAGCGCGTCAACGGCAGCACCGAGCTGATGAAGCTGCTGCTCAGCAACGGTATCCCCGTGCTGATTGAGACGTGGCTGGAGCCGGAACCCAACGACGGCATGGGCCACTACCGGCTGCTAACCGGCTACAGCGACGCCGAGCAGCACTGGATCGCCTTTGATTCCTATGACACTCACGGCCTGATCAACCCGGATGCGAATGCCCCCTACCGCGGCATTCGCCTGCCCTATGCCGAAACCGAGGCGCTCTGGCGCGTCTTTAATCACACCTATTTGTTGATTTATCAACCTGAGCAGAGCGCAATTGTGCAGAGTATTGTGGGTGATGCTCTGGACCCGACTATCATGTGGCAGCAATCGCTCCAGCGGGCCGAGGCCGAAATCTCCGCCAATAATCAAGACGCCTTTGCCTGGTTTAATCTGGGTTCAAGCTGGCGGGCGCTGGGTGATTATGCGCAGTCCGCCGCCGCGTTTGACCGAGCCCGCCAGCTCGGTCTGCCCTGGCGCATGTTCTGGTACCAGTTTGGCGCCTTCGAGGCCTATCTGCAAAGCGGGCGACCCCAGGAAGTGGTGGCGCTGGCCGACGCCACCATCGCCACCACCAAAAGCATTGAGGAAATATACTACTGGCGCGGCCGCGGGCAAGCCGCTCTAGGCGACATAGACGCCGCCCGCCGCTCCTGGCAACGCGCCCTCGAACTAAACCCCGATTTTGCCGCAGCCGCGGAGCTGCTAGCGGCGAATCCGTGAAACCACAGCAGAATGGAACACAGATTTCGCTGATTTAAAGGATTTACACAGATTTTTTTCAGTACATAAATCTGCGTTCATCTGCGAAATCTGCGGTTCCTTTCGTATCCCAAAAATCCATCCAATCCATCAAATCAGTGTTCCATTCCCCCCACCGAAATGAGATTCCCTCTTGAGTGAAAACCATTCGCCCGTGGCCGAACGCCGCGGGTTAATATTGAATACGCTGATGGTCGCCGGTTCGTTTGGGCTGGCGGCGGGCATGGGGCTGCTGCGCAACATTATCATTGCGCGGCACTTTGGCATTGGGGTCGAGCTGGACGCCTTTTACGCCGCCTTCAAGCTGCCCGACCTGCTCTTTACCATTGTGGCGGGCGGCGCGCTGGCCACCGCTTTTATCCCGGTGCTGGCCGAGTTTGCAGCACAGGATGACCGCGCCGGCGTCTGGCGCTTGGCCAGCGCCATCACCAATTTGGTGGTCATGGCGGTGAGCGTTTTGGCCGGCCTGGCGGCGCTGGGGGCGCCCTGGCTGGTGCGCACGCTGATTGCGCCCGGTTTTGATGTGGCGCAGCAGGCGGAGACCGCTGCGCTCATGCGCATTGTGCTGCTCTCGACCATCTTCTTTGGCATTAGCGCAGTGCAAAGCAGCGTGCTACACGGTTTCAAGCATTTTTTGTTGCCGGCGCTAGCGCCCGTGGTCTATCCGCTGGGTATTATTATGGGCGCGCTCTGGCTGGTTCCCAGATGGGGGACGGCGGGGTTGGCCTGGGGCGCGGTGCTGGGGGCCGCGCTGCATCTGCTGGTCAAAGTTCCCATGCTGCTGCGCTATGGCCTGCGCTGGCAGCCGGTGCTGGACCTGAATCGCAGCGACGTGCGCCGGGTGCTCTGGCTCATGGGGCCGCGGGTGCTGGACCTGGGCGTCTTTCATTTGACGCTGCTGGCCAGCGCCAACCTGGCTTCGCGGCTGGGCGCCGGCAGCGTCAGCGCGCTGGAGTGGGGCTGGGAATTTATGCAGTTGCCCGAAACGATTATCGGCACGGCCTTTGGGCTGGTCGTCTTTCCCACATTGGCCGCACAGGCGGCGCGCCGCGATCTGGACCAATTGCGCCGCACGCTGAGCGAATCGCTGTCTGGGCTGCTTTTTTGAGCGTGCCGGCGGCGTGCGGATTGATTTTATTGGGCCGCCCGCTGTTACAACTTGTCTATCAGCGCGGTGCGTTTGACGCCGCGGCCACGGCAGCGGTTTACGCCGCGCTGGCGTTTTATGCGCTGGGGCTGGTGGGCCACATCTGTTTGGAAGTGGCGGCGCGCGTCTATTTTGCCCAGCAGGACACCATCACGCCGCTGATCGTGGCAGCCAGCATGGGGCTGCTCCACGTGCTGCTGGCGATTACGCTGATGGGGCCGCTGGGGCATGGCGGGCTGGCGCTGGCCAATTCGCTGGCCGTCACCGCGGAGGTGCTGGTGCTGCTCTTTATTCTGCGGCGGCGCTGGGGCGGCATCGGCGCCCGCATGATCATGAAAGCGCTGGCGCGCCACCGCGGCCAGCCTGATCATGTGCGTTGTGGTTGCGCCCATTGTGGCGTGGAGCCGCGGCCCAACTGCATCCGCTGATCATTTTGAGCTTGGGCGGCGGCGTGGGGCTGGCGGTTTATGTAGTCGCCAGTTTGCTCATTCTGCGCCGCACGCCCGTTCAATTGGTGCGTGAGCTGATGCAGTGCTGGCAGCGCTGGGAGCGCTGGCGAATCATAGGCATAAAGACGTAGCCTCTCAATAAAGAGTGGTGCGTAAACCCGTTTGGTTTCGATACGGCCACAAACTGCCGTGGCCTACTCAACCGGCACTACCCTCACCTTGAATATTGAGAAGCTATTCAAAGACAGCGCAAAATTTGTACACGGATGAACGCTGATTTGCGCGGATTTTTCGGGGAACATCCGCGTTCATCCGCGTACCTTATCTTTTTCCGATAATCTAGATGCAGATGCAAAATTATTACACAACGGCTTAAATCGACCGCTAGTCGGCGAGACCGCCAGAAGTCCGACTTCTCAGAGAAGTCGGACTTCTTAACCGTGGGTTTACTTGCGCCGTCGTGTACTAAAACCAAATAATCGAGCGGAGCTGAGCTTGTCGAAGCCGTAGCGTTCCGGCTTCGACAAGCTCAGCCTCCATTAATGTTACCGGATAATGATCGGCAACTTGATGCTATTGCTCTCCTGACCAGGCACCGGCGGCGCCGTTGGCACAGGGGTGGATGCTGGCACAGGTGTGACCGTAGGCAAAATGGGCGTGGCGGTGGGCAGCGGCGTGGGCAGCGTGCCCGCCGTGGCCGCCGGGATCACCAGCAGCGTAAGCGAGTTGGCGTGCATAATGGGGGTGACCTGGCCGTTGGTGAAGCTCAGATCGGCCTGCTGTTTGATGCCGCGCATGCCGGCGCCGTAAACGTACATCTGCGCATTCGGGGCCAGGTCAAAATTGCCTCCGATGTTCACATCAGAGGTAAACGACTGGTCGCTTTTGTTGATCAGCATGATGGTGAGCGCGCCGTCGCTGCTGCGCTGCGCCGCATAAATGGCCAACTGCGCCTGGTCCGAGCTGAGCGCATGGACGCCGATGTCGCCAAAGCGGCTGCCGGCGCCATCATAGTTGCGGTACATGCGAAAGGCCAGCGCCCCCGGATCATTGGGGCGGGGCGGCGCCCACAGCGTGGCAAAATCCAGCCCCTCGCGGCCAAAGATGCCCAGCACGTCGGCCTGCGCCAGCGCCCCGTTGATGTGATCCAGCGCGCCCCAGTTGTATTCGGTCAGCGCCAGCTTGGTGCCCGGATAATAGCGATTTACCCACTCCTTCATACGCGGAATTAGCTGCACGGTGTCGTTGATCCAGCTCTCATCCAAATAGGTGGGATCCCACAGCGAGCGCGTGGTGCGCAGGCGCAGTTGCTGCGTTTCAGCGCTGCCGGCGCCGGAGAGGGTTACACCGCTGGCGGCCGGGTAGTAGTGCAGGTCCAGATAGTCTAAAATACGGACGCCGTGCTGCTCTTCATACTGGCGCATCTGGTCCAGATACCAGGCCACGAAAGGCAGGCCGCCGTGGGCATTGCGGTCGGGCGGGTTGTTCCACCATTCACCCTCGGCGGTGATATCTTTCGCCGAATAAAAATAGGCCGTCCAGCCCCACAGCGCCGGGCCAAAGACCGCCGCCGAAGGGTCGGCCTCTTTGATGGCCGGTGCATATTGATAGGTCAGATCGCGCAATTCATCGTAGCTGACCGGGGCGGGATGCACGTCGCGGTGGGTGTGGTTCCAGAGCATGGGTTCGTTGTCCAGGCTATAAAAGGCCACGCCGCCCTGCGCCGCCGTGCCATATTTGCCCGTTAAATATGCTATCCATTCCTTGACAAACGTCTCGTCAATGGCCATACTAATATCGGCCGGATCGTTGGTGGTGATCAATTCGCCGTTGGGACGGATGCCATTGCCGCAGTCTTCGAAGTATGGATCAACAGACTGCTGTGGGCCATATTTGGCCACACTAAAGCCGCAGTTCTGGGCGCGCGCTTTGGGCGTCCACCCAACCAGGGGCATGGTCAGCATGGATCGGGTGCCGGTGCGCCGATCCTGCGCCACAAACTCGTTCACCTGGGAGCCTTCGGGCAGCTTGTCGGGCTCAAAGTGGGCATTGGGGATGTTTTCAAAGTACCAGTCGGAAGCACGGTTGGCGGTGTCGAACTTCCAGTTGTAGCGCGGGCGGCGTTGCCGCCCCAGCGGTCCACGGGCAGGGCAATGGTTTCCGCCAGCGTTTCACCGGAGAAATTGATGCCGTAAATATCCTCAGAAATCAGGTGGCGCTCCGCATCCACATCGACGCTGAGCGATGGACCGCTCACCGGCACGGGGGTGGCCGTGGGCGGCAGCTCCAGGTCCACAAAGGAGACATCATCAATATACATAGTTGGCTGCGCGCCCTGGCCATTCTCCTGCCAGGCAATGCCCTCAATGTTCAGCATGTTGCCCAATTTAGAGAGTGGAATGTCAACCTGCTGCCACTGATTGGCTTCCACGGGAATAATAACTGCTTCGGTAGAAAAGCCGACGCCAGCTTCCGAAAGCACGACTTTCAAGCTTTGCCCGCCGCTGCTGCCGCCGTGAACCCAAAAGCGCAGCAGGTCGTATTCATCGGCCGGCACCGACTGGTTCGATATGACATAGATCGAAGCCCATTGCGCCTGATAGGTGACGGCAATGGCGGCGGTACCAGTGTGAACTTGCGCGGTGTCGGTATAAACAATGGCGGTGTTCCAAGAACCATCGACCCAGCCATCCGCCAATTGATCGGTATAGACTTTGAATTCTTTGGTGGCTGGGGGAAAAGCATTGGCGTTGAACGATTGGCCCGTCACGCTGGGTTGATAGATAAAGGCGATGAGCAAGATGCCAAAAGCAACTACACATGTTGATAGGATTGAAAAGTAAAACAATTTTCGGTGCATAGGGGATGTGATCCTTTAAATTTTGCCCAATAAACAGACCGCAAGCGTATCCATGCAGCGCGTTTCCGATGCATACGATTGCGGTCGACAGAAAAGTGGAAACATTCACAGCAAAACAGAAAAAGTGTATACGACTTTTTTGACGGCGGCTAGATGCCATTTATATTCTTGCCATACGAACGTCAGACGGTTATGTAAATATATGCAATCAAAAGGCAACCAAATATGCGCATAAATTACAGAGTCTTCAGGTCTCTGCCCCAGTCCGTATATTTCATCTTCGCAGTCACGTTAAGCGCTCTTTTCATCCTGATATACTCAAACCAACTCCATGCCCAAGAGGTGCTGCCGGCCCAGACCGACGCCGCCTGGCAGGCCGCCTATTGGAACAACACCACACTCTCCGGCGACCCCGTGCTGACGCGCGTCGAAACCTCGCTCAACAACAATTGGTCCACCTCTTCGCCCCACGCGCTGGTCAATGTGGATGGCTTTTCGGCGCGCTGGACGCGCTACATTGACGTGACGCCCGGTGCGTATCGCTTTACGGCCACGGCGGACGACGGCATCCGCCTATGGGTGGATGGCGATCTGATCATTGATCAGTGGCGTGTGCAGGCGGCGGCCACCTATTCGGCGGAAAAAGAACTGGGCTTTGGCAATCATCTGCTGCAAGTGGAATATTTCGAGCAGAGCAGCGCCGCCATTGCGCAGGTGAGTTGGGAACTGGCGGCGGCCTCACCCGATCTGCCGGCGCAACCCACCACGGGCTGGCGCGGCGAATATTACAACAACCAATCGCTCAGCGGCACGCCCGATCTGGTGCGTTTTGATGCGGATATTAACTTTCAATGGGGAACCGGGTCGCCCGGCTTGGGCATTTTGGCCGACGGCTTCTCGGCGCGCTGGACGCGCGTGCTGGATCTGCCGGCGGGCGATTATCGCTTTTCCATGACGGTGGACGATGGCGGGCGGCTCTTTGTCAACGGCCAAACGGTCATCGACGCCTGGTCCGACCAGCGCATTGCCACCTACACGGGCGACATTACGCTGGCTGGCGGCCCGGTCACCATTCAGATGGAATATTACGAGCGCACGCTGGGCGCCTACGCCATTCTGGGCTGGGATTGGCGACCGGCCACCCAAACGCCGCCGCAACAGCCCACCACCGGCTGGCGGGCCGAATATTACAACAACCGCGATCTCAGCGGCGACCCGGCGCTGGTGCGCAGCGATACGGCTATCAATTTTGATTGGGGGCGCGGCTCGCCGGCGCCGGGTACGATCAATGAGGACAATTTCTCGGTGCGCTGGACGCGACGGCTCAATTTACCGGCGGGCAATTATCGCTTCACCACCACGGTGGATGATGGCGTGCGGCTGGCTATTGATGATCGGCTGCTCATCGACAACTGGCGGCAGCAGGCGCGCACCACCAATAGCGGCGAAATCTATCTGCCCGGCGGCCCGGTCACCGTGGTCATGACCTATTTTGACGCCGGCGACCACGCCATTGCCCAGCTTGATTGGGTGCAGCTTTCCGGCCAGTCCGGCAGCGGCGGCAACTGGCGCGGCCAATACTTTAACAACCGCGATCTCAGCGGCAACCCGGAAGTGGTAGTCGACGAGCCCGCCATCAACTTCAACTGGGGCTACGATGCGCCGGGCCTGGGCATTGGCCGCGACAACTTTTCGGCGCGCTGGACGCGCACGCTCGATCTGACGCCCGGTCGCTATCGTTTTTCCATGGGCGTGGATGACGGCGGGCGGCTCTTTGTCAACGACCAGCTCGTCATCGACGGCTGGCGCGATCAGCCGTTGCGCATCTATACGGCCGAAGTGGATATTCGGGAAAGCCCGGCGCGCCTGCGCATGGAATATTACGAGGGCAATGGGGAAGCGGCCGCCCGCCTGGCCTGGACGCTGGTGGGCGCTGCGGAACCGACGGAACCGGTCGATACCGATTGGCGCACCTTCCGCAGCCCGCGCTTTGGCGTGCAATTCGAATTCCCCGCGTCGTGGCGACCCAGCCCGGACGATGCCGAACGCTATAGCGGCGCCGACGGCTTCTTTGTGCTCAACGCCAGCGGCGGCGCCACGCTGGACGACTTCGCCGACAACGAAATCAGCCATCCGCTGCGCCCCTATGGCCTCAACCCGCAGGTGATTCCGCTGACTGTCGACGGCCAGGACGCCCGGCTGATTTTGCCCAGCGCCAATCAGTCCAGCGAATTGCGGCAGCAGTCGGCGCTGGTGGTCCAATATCCAGAGCCGCGGCAGGTGAATGGCGCCACATACGAATTTTTTGTGCTCTACACCAGCCAACCCTACATTCGCCACATGGCCGACAGCTTGAAATTTGTGGAAGGCGGCGTTGTGGAAGGTCCGTTGCCCACGCCCACCGCGCCCGCACCGGCCAACGCCGTCATTGTGGATGATGCCGACGCCGGCTTTACGCGCGGCGGCGTCGAAGAGGGTTGGCGCACCGAGCGCGAAGGCACAAACGGCAGCCTGACCTGGTCGCTCAACAGCGAGCGCACGCTGAACGGCTATAATTGGGGTCGCTGGAATCCCGAGCTGCGGCCCGGCCGCTATGAGGTCTTCGTTTACATCCCCGACCGCTTCAGCACCACCGAGCGGGCGCGCTATTGGGTCTCGCACGCCGGCGGGCTCACGCTGCGCCTTGTGGACCAGGCCGCCAACGGCAATCGCTGGGTGTCGCTGGGGACATTCAACTTTAGCGGCGCCGAACGCGACTACGTGTCGCTGGCCGATGTAACCTTTGAGCCCGATCAGTCGCGGCTGGTGGTGTGGGATGCGGTGAAGTGGGAGGAGCGGTGAAATTCGAATGGCGAATGGTAAATGGTGAATTGCGAATGGTGAATGGGGCCGCTAGGTGCTTCGTCTTTGTTCACAATTGATAATTCACCATTTACCATTTACAATTGTGGCTTTCCTCGTTGCGGAGGTTCGGTTAAGGCTCTGGACATTGTTCCGGGGCCTTTTTTATTTCAACCTATGGAACCAAACCTGGGCGAGCGGTGTATATTAGATGCATGCACAATTTCGCGCAAAGAGGTTCACGTGAACGAAGCTGATTTGATCACCCGCGCGCGGCGCGGAGAACAGGCGGCCTGGCTGGCCTTGGTGCGCGCACATCAGGAAGCGCTCTTTCGCATGGCCTACCTGCTGCTGGGCGATGCGGATGAGGCCGAGGATGTGGCGCAAGAGGCGTTCATCCGCGCCTTGCGGGCGCTGGATTCGGTGAAAGAGGGTCATCCGCTGCGCCCGTGGCTGCTGCAAATTGCCAAAAATCTAGCGCGCAACCGGCGGCGTTCGGCCCGGCGCTATGTGGCCGCGCTGCGTCGTTGGTGGACGGAGCAGCCGCCGCCCACCGCGCCGCCGTCGCCAGAGGGCGCTGATGCCGAGTTGTTATGGCGCGCCATTCGGCGGCTGTCGATTGCGGACCAGGAAATTCTTTATTTGCGCTATTTTTTGGAAATGCCGGTGGCGGAAACGGCCGCTGTGTTGGAGGTGGCTGAAGGCACGGTAAAATCGCGGCTGGCGCGGGCATTGGGGCGGTTGCGCAACGTGATCGAAACCGATTTCCCCGAGCTGCGAGAGGAGGTTGTCCCATGAAACGCGGGCTAAATTCACAACCGGAAGCAGGGCGCACCGACGCAACTTGGGCAGAAACCATCGCCCGCCAGGCAGCCACCTTTGCCTATCCATCCACGCCGGACATTGCCGCCGGGGTGGCGCGCCAGCTTGCGCAGCCAGCGGCCAAACACAGGCGCGTTGCGCTGCGTCCGGCATGGGTGGGGCTGCTGGCGCTGTTGGTGACTTTAGCGGGGCTGCTGTTGACACCACCCATCCGCGCCGCCATTTTGGAATTTTTGCAAATTGGCGCCGTGCGCATTGAGCTAGTCGAGCCGACGGCCACGGCGCAACCCAACTTTAGCACGCCCGTCCCCAGGCCGACGGCTACGCCCCAATTCCTGTCGTCATGGCTCGATCTGAGCGGCGAAGTTTCGCTGACGGAGGCGCGCGACCGGCTCTCCATCCCGCCGCGGCTGCCCACCTTTCCGGCGGATCTGGGTGAGCCCGATCACGTCTTTGTACAGAAAGTGGGCGGGACAGGCTCCTTTGCCCTGCTGATCTGGCTGGACCCCGACCAAAGTGAGCAGCCGCGGCTGACGCTTATGGAGATGGAGCCGAACGCATTTGTGAGCAAAGGCGAGCCAGAAGGGATTGTGGAAACCACCGTACACGGACAACGGGCGCTGTGGACCACCGGCCCCTATGGGCTGATCTATCGCAGCGGCGGGACGCAGTTTGTGCGGCTCATCGACGGCCACGTGTTGATCTGGACGGAGCCGGTGGATGGGCAGGAGGTGACTTATCGGCTGGAGAGTGGGCTGTCTATGGCGGAGGCGGTGAGGGTGGCGGAATCGTTGGGGCGAGTGGAGGAGTCGAGGGGGAGAGGCGTCGAGGAGTGGAGGAGAATATAATGCGGCCTATTGGGATTAGCAGTGTTCTAATGTTTGTGGTTGTTATGATATTGGCGCCAGTGCGGTTAATGGCTGGTGGCTGGACGGCGGTTACGTTGGATGAGATGCCGCTTAACGTCAAGGCGGGCGAGCCGTTTACATTGGGCTTTATGGTGCGCCAGCACGGCGTCAAACCGGTGGATTTGAATCTAAATGACGCCCCTGTATTGGTCACCTTTCGCCAGGCCCAAAGTGGCCAACAGATTCAGTTTGAAGCCCGCAAAGAGGGGGCTGTTGGTCACTTTGTGGTGGAAGCAACGCTGCCCACTGCTGCCGTTTGGGAATTGGAGATTCGGCCAGGCTGGTTTCCAGCAGCCCAAGTCGCCACCATGGAGGTGCTGCCAGCGGCCCCCCAGTGGGCAAATGTGGACCGCTCGGATCTGACAGCCCTAGTTGGCGCGGTCGGCATGATCGCACTGGTGCTCTTCGGCGGTCTGGTTTGGCTGCGCAAGGCAGACGCAACGCGTCGACGCTGGCGCATTGGGCTTATTGGGGGATTGCTTATGGTGGCAATTGTTTTCTCGGGATGGCTTTGGTCTACCCGCCAAGCGACGGCGCACAAATACGAAGTTGAGCAAGTCGCTTTGGGGAAGGCGCTGTTTCAGGCCAAGGGTTGCGCTTCGTGTCACGTTCACGAAGCGACGAATCGTTCAAGCAGCGGTTTCGGTCCCGATTTAACCCATTATGTGGGGCAGCCAGAATTTTTACGCCGCTGGCTTGCCAATCCGCAGGCCATCAAACCCGCAACGAAAATGCCGAACTTGCAGCTATCCGCCGCTGAGATCGATGCAGTTATACAATTTTTGGAGTCCGATAATGATACAACAAAGTAAGCCGCGATTTTTCACCCCATTCGATTTTGTGCGCCACCAGCAATTGCCCCCCTTATGGTTGTTGGTCAACAGGATTGGGCTGATTTTGGCGGCGCGACTGATGTGGATGCTCTGGCAAGCGCCGCTCATTCGGGGCTGGATCCTCTTTCAGGATGGCGCTGGAAAAACATTGTGCTATTTACAGGCAAAACCGGGCTAATATTTCTACTGCTTGCGCTGGCCTGCACACCGCTCGCCTTGTTGGGGTGGGGAGGCGGGCGCGGTGCGTAAATCGTTGGGGCTGTGGGGGTTTGGCTTTGGGGCTTTTCACAGCCTCTATTTTCTGGGCGGCAAGGGATACTTTTCACACGGAAGCGTGGGAAAACGTCTGGTTCCCCATCGCAAACATAATGGACCCGAGCATGTTTTTCAAAGTACCGTTTGCACGCTTTGGGCTGTTCGGCCTGCTGCTGCTGATCCCGCTGGCGCTGACCTCCAACCGCTGGGCCATGCGGCGGCTGGGCAAAAACTGGAAGCGACTGCACCGGTTGGTCTATATCGCGGTTCCGCTGCTGGTGTGGCACTATTGGCAGCGCGAAACGTGGGAATCCACGCTGGGCATGGGGCGCACGGTGGATTGGACGCAGCCGGTGCTTTTGCGCTGTTGGTTGGAGGTGTTGTTGGTGATGCGCATTCCGAGGGTGCGCAAGTTGATTCGCGAGCAATTTCAACTGTCGCTGCTACGAATCAAATAAAGTAGCGAAGCATGATTTTGCAGTTCACCATTCTTCGTCATCTAGAATTTTGTCTGTATTTTGCTTTCATTAAACGGAGGTACTTTGTATCCTCGGCGTCATGAGCAGCATATATAGCGTCATTCTTAATCGAGAAATTTCGGTTCTGAAGTTTTTGAGTCAGTCTGAACAAGTAGCCAGTTTGTTCTACAACGGCTCGCAGCCGATTGAGCAGTTCATCCTCAATATTGGAGTCCACTTGCTGCTTTGGCGGAAACTGCCTCAACAGACTCAAATCGTAGGCAAGACTGTACATGCGCAAACGCTCCACCAAGTGGTCAACCTGAAACAATCCGGGATACGCGTCTGCAAACCAGAATGGCACATGGTCATAATCCGCGGCGTGAGTCAGATGTTCGTATTCTTCCTGCACAAAGAGTTGTGGAAAGGCGCAGTAGCGCAAGAAAAGATCCAGTTCCACCTCCGGCGGCGCGTAGAACGCTTTCTCAAAATCCAGGATCGCCGCAATGTTTTGACCATCCCATAGAATATTATCAAAATGCAGATCGCCATGAATCAGCACGGTTTCTGCTGATTCATCCAGCTTTGCGCTAGTTCTTGTGAGAGGGCCATAATTTGCTCCAGCAACCACGAATCCACGAATTGTAAATCTCGGCACGCTGCTGTATGAGCTAAGATTTGGTCATGGAGTTGATACATTGTTGGAAATCTCGGCAGCTCGAGATCATCCACCTGGCAAATATTGAAAGCTGGCGCACATATCAGCCAATTGCTCGACGGCTCTTTGCCGCATAGCCGAGTCAAGCTCTGGCCACGCGTGCGCCAAAGGTCGTCCCGCCACTTTTTGCTGAATCGACCGTTCTCCACGCTGGTCTGCTCTCACAGCATATACTTGCGGGCAAGGTATGACATCGGCAAGCCGGGCCAACAATTCTGCCTCCAAACGAAACAGCGCGCCATTTTGTTGGCTATTCATACGCACCACAAATCCGCCACAAATCCAGGTTTGATTACGTTGCCCACCGGATGCTAATACGAGTGGTTGATCTATCGCAAGACCGGCGTTTTGCAAAATCGTCCTAGCTCGTTGTCTCATTTTGTCTCTCTGCTAAAATCTCGTCTAGAAAATTCTGTACAGCCTGGCTCAAATATGCTTGCTTGCGATAGATCAACACAACCGGGGCAGCGGTCTCCAACGTCGGCGCGTGTAGGATCTTGACGGCGCCAAGGTGCAGTTCTTCCTGAATGCTGCTAATTGGTAAAAGCCCAATTCCAAAACCGGACTCAATGAGCCGCTTTTGGGCAGTCAAACTATCAATTGTAATCATATCGGCATCGTCCAAACCGGCTATAGTCAATTGCCTGCGTAGCAACCTGGCAAACGGATCACCGGACGAACGCGCATCCATGGGAAAGCTCACCCATGACATTCCCTTTAGCTCCTCTACATCGATTTCAGCGTCGTTCACCTCCTGGGCGTGGTTGGCACAGACTACCACCATTCTTTCTGTGGCAATAACTTGGGAGTGAATCGTGGGATTTTCATCATCGAAATAACGCAGCCCCAGATGTGTTTCACCACTTCGCACCATCAAACTCACTTCACTGCTACGCGCAGTGCGTAGTGAAAGCCGAATATCTGGATATTTTGCTCTAAACGTTTTTAGCTTCTCAGTCAAATCGGTACTGGCCAGTGTCCCCACCAGCGCCAATTTGATTGCTCCTTGCGCGCCTTCCTTAAATTCGCGCATCAGCTCATATCCATCCTCAATGGTCGCCAGCACTCTCCGTGCAAATGGCAAATAGGCCTCGCCGGCTTCGGTCAAAATGGCGCCTGCCGGTTGGCGATCAAACAGAACAATCCCCAACTCCTTTTCCAGCAGACCGATACGCCGACTAATTGCCGGTTGCGACAGATTTAAGAATGAGGCGGCCTGCACAAAGCTTCCCATATCCACAATGCTCACAAATGCTCGTATTTCAGCCAGCTCCATATTATTTTTCCTGATACGATATATAAAGTATATGCACTATACAAATGCAGAGGCTCATAGTATAGTGTGATTTAAACAGATTGCAAAATAAACGCGCCAACTCGAAGGAGGCAAAATGTCCAAATCTCATATACATATGGGGGCAACTGAGTGGCTACTCTTGATCCTGTTATCAATTCTGTGGGGCGGTTCGTTCTTTTTTATTGAAGTTGCCATCCGAACGATTCCGGTTCTTACAGTAGTCGCATGTCGAGTGGGTATCGCGGCGCTGATCTTGATGGTGTATGTATATTTCTCAAGGCAGCCCATGCCAACCTCGGCGCGTATGGGGCAAATTTATTGTCTTGGGGGCGCTGCGTGCGGCCATCCCCATAAGCCTGATTGTGTGGGCCGAAACGCAAATCAGCAGCGGGCTCGCCGGGATATTGAACTCAACGTCCCCTCTATTCACCATGCTTATTGCCCATTGGCTAACCGAAGATGACAAGCTGACCACCAATAAACTACTTGGAGTTGTGCTGGCTATGGGTGGCCTCGTTGTATTGATTGGAGTTGATGCGCTGCGGGGCTTGGGTACACAGGTAATGGCGCAGATTGCTATGCTTGGCGCTACCTGTGCATACGGATTTGCAGCAGTCTACGGCCGTAAATTTAAGGGGACACCGGCTGTCGTTGCAACGGCCGGCATGTTAGCCGGCGCCACTTTCCTAATTCTGCCGCTCTCGCTTGTGCTTGAACGACCTTGGCAGCTCACACCAGATATAGCTTCGATTGGGGCTATTCTCGGTCTCGCACTACTCAGCACAGCCCTAGCATTTATTATTTGGATTCGACTCATCTTGACGGCTGGTCCATCGAACACATCTATGGTGACATTTCTCATACCCATTACGGCATTATCTTTAGGTATTTTTGTGCTGGGCGAGAAGCTCGCCTGGACGTCATATATTGGACTGGCGCTCATTCTTGCCGGACTTGCCGTTTCTCAAGCAACGCCGTTCTTCCAAAAAACGGCGACAAATACGTTCCATATCGGAAATGCTCTTCAAGAGTAAAAACTTTTCTTTATGTTCGAACGCAAAGAGGCGCCCTAATAATTACCGCACCCGCGGCGTACTCAAATAGTGATGCCACAGCAGCCGCGCCGCCACGGCGCGCCACGGCCGCCACGCTTCGCCCAACGCCTCCATCGCTTCCGACGTAGGATCCGCGGGCAGGCGCTTGACTTCGCGCGCCGCCACCACCAGCGCCCGGTCGCCAATGGGCCACACATCGGGCCGGCGCAGCACCATGAGCAGATAGACATCGGCCGTCCAGGCGCCGATGCCCTTGAGCCGCATGAGCTGCCGGCGCGCCTCGTCATCATGGTGGTTGTGCAGCTCGTCCCACGCAAATTCGCCGCCGAGGATGGCCCGCGCCAGATGACGCCCGTAGCCGGTCTTTTGGCGGCTGAATCCTACTCCCCGCAACGTGTCGTCATCCAGCGCCAGAAAGCCCTCCGGCGTCAGCGGATCGACCAACGCGCACAGCCGGTCAAAGGCGGCCCGCGCCGACGCCAATGAGACCTGCTGCTCCAAAATCATGTGAATCAGCGTCGGGAAGCCCGGTTCCCGCTCCCACATGGGCGGCGCGCCTAAGTCAGCATGAACGCGCGCCAGGTCGGCGTCGTGGGCGGTCAATTCATGGATGGCTTGTTCGAGCAGTGTTTGGGATAAAGCAATTGGTTTGGACATGATTATTGTTGCGTATTACGTATTGCGTCAAGCGGTCCAGATTCTGGTATTGATTCAAGCAACTTAACCGGTACGCGCAACACGTGTTCTTGATTACATTTTGCGCAAGCGGCCCAGGTTCAAGTATCGATTCAAGCAACTCAACCGGTACACGCAATACGCACCACGCAATACATCCAATCATCACGCGAATTTCGTACTGCCACTCACCGTGACGTGACACGAGGACGTATCCCCACTATAATAAAGCCCTTCATAGCGAAAATTCAACTTTTTAAGACCACAACACAAGGAGGAAATTGATGTCCTACGCAGCCAAATTACAGGAAATGGGCTACACGCTGGAAACCATTGAACTTAACGCCGGCCGTCTTATGCACGCCGTGCGCGTCGGCAACTTAATTTACACTTCCGGCCAGGTTTCGCGCTGGAACGGCGAGATGATCAAGGGCAAAGTGGGCCGCGATGTGTCGGTGGAAAAGGGGTATGAAGGCGCGCGCATGTCGGCGCTTTGCTGTTTGCAGGCCGTCCATTCGCTGGCCGGCAGCATCGACAACGTGGTGCGCGTGGTCAAGGTGCTGGGCATGGTCAACGTGGCGCCCGATTTTGACCAGACGCCCGCCGTCATCCACGGTGCCAGCGATCTCTTCATCGAAGTCTTTGGCGAAGCCGGTCGCCACGCCCGCAGCGCCGTCGGCATGACCATCCCCGATAACTTCGCCGTCGAGGTGGAGGCGATTTTTGAAGTGAAATAGCAGAAAGGGAGAAGGGGGGAAAGGGAGAAGGGGCGCTGGGGGGTTGCGATGTCCTCCTCTCTCCCTTTCTCCCCTTCACCCTTTCCCCCTTTCATCTTCCCATTTATGAACACCGAATACCCAGAACTACACAACAAAGTCGCCATCGTCACCGGTGGCGCGCAGGGCATTGGATTGGCCACGGCCACGCTGTTGGCGCAGACGGGCGTGCGCGTGGTGATGGCCGATATTGAGGCGGCAAAGGGCGCCGCGGCGGCGCAACAGATCAACGCGGCGGGCGGTGCGGGGCATTTTGCGCTGACCGATGTGGGCGAACATGCGCAGATTCGTGAACTGGTCGACCAGACCGTGCAGGAATGGGGGCGGCTGGATTTTGTGGTCAACAATGCCTATTGGTCCGTGCGCAAAGATGTGGTGGAATTGGAGGAGTGGGAGTGGGACAAAGGCATGGCCGTCATGCTCAAGGCGGCGTATCTTTTTGGCAAGCACGCCTTTCCCCACATGCAGGCGGTGGGCGGCGGCGCTATGGTCAACATTTCGTCGGTCCACGGCATGGCCTCCATTCCGCGCTACCCGGTCTACGCCACCGCCAAGGCCGGGCTGATCAACTTGACGCGCCAAATGGCCATTGACGGCGGCCCGCACAATATCCGCGTCAACGCCATTCTGCCCGGCTGGATACAGACGCGCGGCCCGGCCAGCCTGCCCGAAAAAACGGCACAAAAGATGCGCAAACTCTATCCGCTGGGTCGCGGCGGCGAACCGCACGAAATCGCCACCGTGGTGCGCTTCCTGCTCTCCAACCAGGCCAGCTTTGTCACCGGCCACGCCTGGTGGTGGATGGGGGACTGACGGCGCAATTGCAGGATGCGGTGGTGTTGGCGGAGGATTTTTAGGGCGTGGTGCGTGGTGCGTTAACCGGTTCAGGGAATTGGTGGGTGGCTAGCGGCAATCCTGTAGGACGTGGTGCGTGGTGCGTGTACCGGTTCAGGGAATTATAGGGTGGCTAGCGGCAATCCTGTAAGACGTGGTGCGTGGTGCGTGTACCGGTTCGGGGATTGGTGGGTGGCAAGCTTCTACCGTGTAGCAAAATGTAGACTCCCCACCTTACCTGCAAGAAAGTCGCCACCCCACAAGATGCATGACCAGTTCACGCACTACGCAACCCCTCCTACCCCTCAAAAAACTCCTTCAACCGCGCCAACCCCTTCTGAATATCCGGCACATCGATTCCCGAATAGGCCAGCCGAATAAAGTGACCCGTCTCGCCGGCCACCGGGCGGCCAAAGTGCTTGCGCGTGCAGAACGAGACATCGGTTTCGTGCAGCGCGGCGGTCATTAGTTGGTTGATGTCGGTGTAGCCCTTGCGCTCCATGACGCCGGTCACGTTGGGGAAGAGATAAAACGCGCTGTTGGGCTTGGCGATGGTGACGCCCTCAATGGCTTGCAGACCGGCCACGGCGGCATCGCGCCGCTCCAGCAGCGTTTCCAGAATGGCGTCCGGGCCGGTGCTGTCACCGGGGATGGCTTCGACCATGGCGCGCTGGATAAAGTGCGGGCTGCACGATTCCATGTTGGTGTTGAACTTGTTGATCACGTCGATGACCGCACGCGGGCCAATGGCCGCGCCCAGCCGCCAGCCCGTCATGGCAAAGCGCTTGGAGCAGGTATAGAGGATTACCGTGCGCTCCAGCATGCCAGGGATGTTCACGATCGATTCGGGCTGGCCGCTGTAGAGGATTTCATAATAGGCGTCATCGCTCAACACCCACAGATCGTGCGCCAGCGCCAGCGCCGCCACCTCTTCCATCTCGGCGCGCGTAGATTGGGCGCCGGTTGGATTTTGGTAATTGTTGTAAATAATGGCCTTAGTCTTGGGCCCAATCGAGCGTTTGATCGCCTCCAAATCCAGGGCGAAACCGTCCGGCGTATCGATGTAGCCATAAGGCACGGCTACCCCGCCCTGATATTCGATCTGCGACTCGTAGATCGGATAGCCCGGATTGGGATAGAGCACCTCGTCGCCGGGGTCCATGACGGCGCCAATAAATTTGCCGATGACCGGCTTGCCGCCCGGCTGCACGGAGACATTTTCGGCGCTGTACTGCACCCCGCGCTTGCGACCCACATCCTCGGCCAGCACGGCGCGCAGTTCGGGAATGCCGGCGCCGGGACAGTAGCCGGTATAGCCATCTTTGATCGCTTTATAAGTGGCTTCGGTAATATTGCTAGGTGTGGCAATATTCATATCGCCCAGATGAAAGGGAAAAACCTTGTGGCCTTGGGCGGCCCACGCCGCAGCCGCGCCAGACACAGCAAAAGCTGTTTCGGTACCGAGTTTGCTCAGATTTTTTGCGAGTTGCATGAATGCTCCTTTAAGTCCGTTACGATTTAAAACGATGGCGATATTATAATATTGATCAACCGATTAAACAGATTTGATTGACTAACACATTTAATCTTTCTACCGCGAAGAGCGCGAAGATACGCAAAGGGTCCCGAGTAGATTCCGCGCGTTTCTTTGCGATCTTAGCGGTAAAATAAGATTTGTCAGTCAGCCAGCAGATTTTAAGATTTTCAGATCATGTCCGTCGCCACACGGTGCGGAACACAATGGCGGCCAAAATCAGCCCAATGGGGGCCAGCACGCCCAGCGCCAAGAGTGCATAGAGCAGCACCGTTCGCTGGCGGCGGCTGCGATCAAAGGCCAACGCGTCGTCATTTTCAGGCGTGATAGCGGCGCCCGGCGTCAGGTTGAGCGCAATGGGAGGGGCAGTGGCGGTTTCCGTGGGCGGCGCTTGGGCCACGGTTGCCGGCGTATTGGTGGCGGTTGCCGGCGCCGGTTCGATTAGGGCAATTGGGTCGCTGATCGGCGCTGTCTCGGATAGGGGCGTCGCGCTGTCAACCGGCACCCCAGTGGGCGCCATCTGCACGGTGATGGTAATGGTGCGGCTCACTTGACCGCCGGCGCCGCTGGCCGTCAATGTATAGCGCGTGGTGGTGATAGGCGCCACCGCCATCACGCCCGCCACGGGATCAACGCCATCCTGCCCATCCACGCGGGTGATGATGGCAGAGTTTGTGCGCGCCAAATTCCAGCGCAGATTGGCGCTTTGGCCGGCCACAATCGCCCCCGGCTCGGCTGCAAATTCCACAATCGCGGGCGCCACCACGTGCGTCCCCATCGGGGTCGGTGTGGGCGCCGGGGTAAAGGTCATAGTGGGCAGCGGGGTAAAGGTGGGCGTGCCGGTAGCCGTGGGCAGTGGCGTAAAGGTGGCGACCGGTGTAAACGATGACGTAGGCGTAAAGGTGGGCGTGGGCAGCGGCGACGTGGGTTGGACGGTCACGGTGGGCGTCACCGTGACCGTGGTGGTAACGGTGACGGTTGTGGTCAGTGTGTTGGTGGGCGTCGGCGTAAATGTGGGTGTCTCAGTCGCGGTTTCAATGCCGGTGGGCGTCGTTGTATCGGTAACGGTCTGCCGGGGACTTATCATCAAAGAAGTGCGTTGCGGATTGAATTGCACTTCCGGCGCCGATCCATACGCCTGTTGGGCCAGAACGGGTGAAACGTCTAAAATAGTGCAGAGTAGGACACAACAGCCAAACCACCATTGCCAACCGCGGTACCTAACCCGCGGTCCGCCCAGCTGATGCCAATATTGCCCACTTCCGATCACTTTCACGCTATCCATAGGGTACAATTTTATGCAGCCTCTGTTCGCACGCCAAATCCGCCTCTTTTTCACCGCGCTCATGTTCTTTACGCGCATCCCGTGTCCAGCATGGGTGGGCCATTCGGAGGAGCTGCTCAACCATGCGGCGCGCTATTTCCCGCTGGTGGGCGTGCTCATTGGGGTGATTGCGGCCACTGTCTTTTGGGGCGCACATCAGCTCTTTGCCACACCCATCGCCCTCCTGTTGAGCATGGCCGCCTCTATTTGGATCACCGGCGCTTTTCATGAGGACGGCTTTGCCGACTTTTGCGACGGTTTTGGCGGCGGCTGGACCCAGGAGCAGGTGCTCACCATTATGAAAGATTCGCGCATTGGAACCTATGGCGCGGTGGGCATTGGGCTGCTGCTGGCGCTGAAGTTTACTACGCTGGCGGCTCTAGCCGATGCACGCATTCCGTGGGCGCTGATCGCCGGTCATAGCATCAGCCGATTGGCCTCTGTTTCGTTATTATATACGCACGAATACGTACGCGAAGATATGCTAAGCAAGGCCAAGCCGCTAGCCGTGCGCATGTCTCTCCCCGAGCTGCTGAATGCCGCGGCAACCGGGCTGGCGCCACTGCTGCCGCTCTGGTTGGCGGGGGGAGGCGGTTGGCGCCTTGGGGCGGCAATGTTGGCAGTCATTGGGGCGCGGCAATTGCTAGCGCGCCAATTGTGAACCGGCTGGGCGGCTACACGGGCGACTGTCTGGGCGCAACGCAGCAGGCGACCGAAGTGGCGTTTTATCTGCTTTTGGGCGTTGGCGGGTAGACCGCTGTCACCTTGCCACCTGCCACCTTGCCACCTGCCACCTGCCACCTGCCACCTTGCCACCTGTCACCTTGCCACCTGTCACCTTGCCACCTTGCCACCTGCCACCTGCCACCTGCCACCTGCCACCTGTCGCCATTTACGCCAGCGAATTCCAGAGCGGTTCGGGGACCTGCTTTGCGTGATTTTCATAGCGCGCCATGACGAACAGAGCATCTGACAGGCGGTTCAGATAGGGGATCACGTGGGCGCCCACCGGCTCCTGGCGCGAGAGGGCGATGACATCGCGTTCGGCGCGGCGACAGATGGT
This sequence comes from Caldilineaceae bacterium, assembly GCA_041391125.1. GTDB lineage: Bacteria > Chloroflexota > Anaerolineae > Caldilineales > Caldilineaceae > JACKBC01. The sequence continues at coordinate 13,490 of JAWKON010000077.1, read as the reverse complement.
GCGCGCTACGTGCAATTGGGCCGCACCCAGCGCGCCGCCCGGCAGGATAAAGTTCTCCAGCGCGCCGACTACCAGCGTCAGTTCATCCATAAGCTGCTCCAGATGTTGGACGTGACGCGCTTCGATCTGGGGCAGGTTGTACTGCTGCTTGTCCTCTTCCAAAAAGCAGAGATCGGAGCCCAAATGGAACAGTTCGTTCTGAATGATGGTCAGCACATCGGCCAATCGCGGCGCCAACCCACAGGCCACCGCCACGCCAATTTGCGAATTGAGTTCGTCCACCGCGCCATAGGCGGTGACGCGCAGCGATTCTTTGGGCACGCGTTGGCCGCCGCCCAGCGCCGTGGTCCCGTCATCACCCCGCTTGGTGTAAATTTTGGTCAATCTTGGCATGTTGGTTTCTCCCTACCTACTTCACAGCAATATACTCATCCGTAATGCGTTCGGTGACGGACTGCTCGGCGCGGCGGGCCAGCGTGCGGCGGGCGCGGGCGATGTCGCCGGGCGTTGATTTGATCATGCGGGCATAAAAAAGCCCGGCGGGAATAAAAAAGAGCTGAAAAACGGCCAGCCCGATGGCATAGTTGGTGGGCGCGGCAAAATTGGTCAGCAGATAGGTTTGGGCCAGGCCGGTCAAGCCGTTGCCCACGGCCAGCCCCGCGCCCGCCAGCAGCGTATTCATACCCGCCACTGTGCCGCGATGTTCGGGCTGGTTTAGATCACTGAGCAGCGCCGAACGGTTGGGCACATCCAGCGAAAGCAAACCAAAGCCCAAGAGCGCCACCACCCAGGCGAGAAATACCCAGCGGTGGGTAAAAATGCCCTGGATGGTGGCCCAAACCAGTTCCGCCTTGGTGGCGTCGATGGGCAACACAAACTCGGGCAGTGGCAGAAAAAAGAGCAACAATAGAAAAGGGATGCTGCCCAGCGTGCCAATGGTGCAGAGCCAGGCGCGCCCGGCCAGATTGCGCCGCTGCCACCAGTCGCCCCAAAGGCCACCGATCACGGCCACATACAGCCCGCCCTGTAGGGTAAGCGCCAAAATATTGCCGGCAATGGTGGCAGTTTCCAGGTCGTATCCCAGCGCTTGCAGCTTGCTAATATAGAGCCGCGGCATCCAGACCAGCGAGCCAAAGGCAATCGTCGCCGCCAGCCCTTGCAGCATGACCCAAATGTTGGAGCGGATGCGCAGAATCTGCTTGAGATCAGATTTACGAATGCGCCGCCCGTAGCGCTGCCCTTTGGCGAAGATTTTGGCCAGTTCCGGTTCAGCCTGGCCGCGCCGCGGTTCGTATGTAAAAACATAGAGAATGGCGAAGAGCACGCCCGCCGTGGCCACCACCAGAAAGGGCAACCGCCAATTGGAGGCGCCGAGCAGGCTGCCCGCCAGCGCGCCCAATCCACCCCCATTGGCTTGCGAAAGCCCCCAAAAACTCATCAGCAGACCGCGCCGGCCCGGCGGAATCAAATCGGTCACCACGCTAAAGCCGACCGACGCAATGCAGCCAATACCGATGGCGGTAATCAGTTGCCAAATCAAATATTGCGTGTACGTTTGAGCGGCGCCGGTGAGATACATGGCGACGCTCCAGATCACAGTGCCGTAGAGGAGCAGCTTTTTACGGCTGCCGCGATCGCCCCAATATCCCCACAGCACTGAGGTGACGGCGACCACCAGGATATTGAGACCGGTAGCAATACCCAATGCCCACTCGGACACCGCCAGATCGTGGGCCATGACGGCATACAGCGGAGGCGCCACGGCCCGGGCTGAATTATCTAAGGATGCTAATATGATAAAAACGACGACGGTAAAGATGCGGTGTTTGCGACCGCCCCACCAGTCCCAATGTGCAAATTTTGAATCCAAAGTACTGCCAATTTGATTGTTCATTTTGTAACAAAGAATATCACAGCATGATACCTCACAATCTGTCGAATAACCAATAAAGGCGTCCATTTGCGGTTCGAATGGTTGTCAACATGGCGGTTTTCAGATAAGCTATAGTTGGGATCCATTGACGCACAAGTTCTACACTTAGCTCTGTCATAAATTAACATTTTTACTCGGGTAGAAAATGTTAATTTATGACAACCGCAGGTATACTTCAAAAACTCTCAACACAGGAGGCACCAATGACCACCCGTTCGTTTGAACCTGTTGAAGTCTCACAGGATATTTTGGACCGTTTTAAAGCATTGCCCGTCGCCACCATTTGGAATCATGTGGTGAAAGATGCCGGCGTGGCGCTGCCCTTTATGGAGAACATTCGCCTGTGGACGCCGGGCAAGCGGCTGGCCGCCCGCGCCCGCACGCTGCGCTATCTGCCGCCGCGCCCGGACCTGGTGGCGCAGACGCCGCGCGGCGAAAATGCGCCCGAATATGCCGCCATGGCGCGCTGTGGCCCCGGCGACGTGCTGGTGGCAGATATGACCGGCAACCCGCTCTCGTGCATCTTTGGCGATGTGAAGGCCATCCAGCTCAAAATGAACAACGCCGACGGCATTGTGACCGACGGCGCCATCCGCGATCTTGATATTATGGAGCAGGAAAACTACGGGCTAATTATCTATGCGAAAGCGCGCACGCCCTATGCGTCACAACCCTGGTCGCACCCGGCGCAGGAAAATGTGGACATTCAGTGTGGCGGCGTGCTGGTGCGCCCCGGCGACGTGCTGGTAGGCGACGGCGATGGCGTGGTGGTGGTGCCCTCGTGGTTTGCCGAAGAGTGTGTGGCTATTGTCGAGGAGCACGAAGAGGTGGAAGCCTACATCAAACGCAAAATCCAGGCCGAAGGCGTGCGCCCCGGCAAATATTACCCACCCACCCCGGAGATGTACGCCGAATACCGCGCGCAGAAAGGATAGGAGGATGGGAATTGGGGATTAGGAGCGCGTGACGATCTAATCCCTAATCCCCCAACCCTAATCCCCAGTCCCTTCCAAAAGCGCGCCCCAGACCTCCATGTCCAGCTCGATGTCGTGGCGGTTGAGGATGTTGTCCAACTCGGAGTTGACCACGGAAAGCTCGGCCAGGTCGTGAGCCACCAGTTCCAGATCGTTTTCGGTGGCGTCGGTGACGTAGGCTTTTTCAAAGGCCTGCCGCGGGTCCAGCCAATAGCCGGCGGCGGCCAGCTTGTGCCACTTGGTCATAAAGTAGATGATGACGTAGCGCCGCCCGCCCGGCTGCTGGTCGGCAATACGCGTGCCGCTCACCTGAATGGGAAACAGGAACTCGACTCCCTCTTTGGTGACGGCGGCCTGGTAATAACGCAGTTGCTTTGTGCGATTGAATCGATAGATTGCGCCTTGAATCAACATGATTTTTGAGGGTCAGAACAAGAAAATTTTGTCAAGGAAAATTTTATTTTGATCAACAGATTACACAGATTTAAAAGATTTCTGAATCTTTCAAATCTGTGTAATCTGTTGATCATATAAAATCCGCTGTCTAATCTTATAATATGATGAAGGAGAAGCAAAGTCGTGAGTAGTGGAACATATATTCCCGAGAGTGCGCTGGCCGTTTTTGCGCATCCCGATGACATTGAGTTTGGCTGCGTCGGCACCATTGCGCGCTGGGTGCAGCAAGGAACGCGCGTCGCATATGTCCTGGTGACCAGCGGCGACGTGGGTATTGCCAAAGAGGACATTACCCGCCAGCAGGCCGCCGACATCCGCGAGGCGGAAACGCTGGCGGCGGCGGAGGTGGTGGGCGTGTCCGACGTGTCCTTTTTCCGCGTGCCGGACGGCATGGTGGAAAACAATTTGGAACTGCGCAAACGCATTGTGCGCGAGATCCGCCGCGTGCAGCCGGAGGTGGTCCTCTCTGGCGACCCGACCATGGTCTTCACGCCTATGGGGGGCATCAATCACCCGGACCATCGCGCCGTGGGGACGGCGGTGCTGGATGCGGTTTTCCCGGCGGCGGGTCAGCCCCACTTTTTTGAAGAGTTGGCGCAGGAAGGGCTCAAGGCGCACAAAGTGCGCAAGGTCTATTTGACCGCCCGCGGCGAAGGTGACACCTTCGTCAACATTAGTGACACGATTGACTTGAAGATTGCGGCGCTGCAAAAGCACGAAAGCCAAGTCGGCCAGTGGAAAGATCTGCCCGAGCGTATGAAAGAGCGCTCGGCCCAAACCGCCAAGGGCAAAGAGATGGCTCATGCCGAGGCCTTCCGCGTGCTGACCATTGAGAATGATGAAACATGGGCGCGCTTGCGAGGAGCGGGGAAGTGATGGGATGACAGGGCAGTGAGGGGGTGAAAGGGTGAGGGGTGACTTCGGAGAGCAAGGCTCCAGTCACCTTCACCCCTGCACCTTGTCACCTTTTCGCCCCCTCACCTTGTCTCGGCCCCCACAATCAAACCTGAATAAGCGACACTCCCGCTCAGCCTCCTCTTTGCTGTTGTGATCCGGTAATGTTAAAATAAATAGCATGATTGGAAATGGAGTGTGGCCGGTTTACGGTCACGATGCGACTGTACATCTGCTCCAACGGACTCTTCCATCCCCTTCGGCAGACAATTCAGCACAGCCCGGTTTTGGTGGCCCGCGCCATGCCTATCTGTTTGTGGGCGCGCAGGGGATCGGCAAAAGCACGCTGGCCACAATGTACGCGCGGGCGCTGCTCTGCACCGATCCAAGCCAGCGTCCGTGTGGCGTCTGCCGCGCTTGCCGGCTGGTTCAATCGGGCAATCACCCGGACTTTCGGCTGGTGGCGCCGGTGGATCGCGAGGGCGCGGCGGATCGCACCAATGGGTTGCTGCGCGTGGAGCAGGCCGCCGCCATCATTCGCGATTCCATTTTGAGTCCGTTGGAAGGTCGCTATAAGATTTTTTTGTTGCAGGATATGCAGCAGGCCAACGAGAGCTTTGCCAATAAGCTGCTCAAAACGTTGGAGGAGCCGCCGGCGCACGTCATTCTGCTGCTGACGGCCAGCGAGCGCAGCCGTCTGCTGCCCACCATCGTGAGCCGCTGTCAGGTGATGGAGATGCAGCCGGTAGCGCCCGCCGCGATTGAACAGGCGTTGGTGCAACAGTGGCAGGCCGATCCCAGCCACGCCCAATTGCTGGCCCGGCTGGCTGGTGGCCGCTTGGGCTGGGCGGTGACGCAATTGCATAACGCCAAATTTAGCGCAGAACGCCAGGAGCAGCTTGAAACGCTGTGGCAGTTGGCGGCAGCCAATCGCGTCCAGCGGCTGGCCTTTGCAGAACAGACGGCGGCCAAGGGAAGCCAGCCTCAAATATTTACCATGCTGGAATTGTGGACCACCTGGTGGCGCGATGTGCTGCTGGCCCAGGCCAATTGCCTGGATGCGTGCAGCAACATCGATCTGCGGGCGGAAATTGTGCGCCAAGCCGCCCGCATTCCGCCGGCGACCGTGCAAAAATATATTCAGACGCTTAAGCGCATTGAGGGCTATTTGCACCACACCACAAATACGCGCATGGCGCTGGATGTTCTGCTGCTCCAGCTTCCCAAGATTGTTTAAATTGAGTCTTTGCGAGAGGGTAGGGAGAAGGCGGGTGGCGAGTTGCGGGCGGCGGGTAGCATACGACCCGCCACTCGCCACTCGCCACCCGCTACCCACCACCCGCTCCCCTCCCCCTGAACTCCGCCGTCACAAACAGTCGATGCGTGGTCGTGAATGCGGGCCAACCGGTAATCAAGGTCAGGCGCGGCTGGTTGCCCACGGCGTATAGGGTGCTCTGGCGCGCCATCTGGGCCGGGGTGGCCCCTTCGAGCGGAATGGGCTCCGCCACCTCGGTGATTTGATAGACAAAGGTAGCATCATCGGCGCCGCGCAGTTGCACCCATTGGCCGGGTTCCACGGCGCCCAGCGCCAGCGGTGCAAAGACGGCGCCCTCCCCGTGTTGCCGTCCGGAGATAATCACGTTGCCAGCGGCGCCGGCCCCGGCGGAATCGCTATGCCAGCCGGCAGCGCCGTCCGGCAGCCGCCATTGGGTGCTGCGTTCACCATTGGTATTGACAATCTCCCACACCATGGGGGCGACGTCGACCGCCAGCCCGATGGCGCTGATGGTTAGCGCCACCGGCGGTGCGGCCTCGGCCAGCGGCAGGGGCGACATGGGTGCAAACGACGGTGCGGCATTGGGCTGGGGCGCCGCGTTGGAGACAGCCTCCGTCGGGGCATCCGCCGACGGCTCCAATTGACAGGCGGTCAAGGCAGTGGCGGCCACCAGGGCCAGCCACCCCACGCTCTGTTTTATAAAGACGCGCCGATTGGGAAGCGTAGTTTTGGTGTGTCGAACCGTGTACATATGTACCCTCTCACAAGATTTAAGCACTTATTACGGTGTTCTGTAAGTTTTGACAGTTCAAAAACCCCTCCCCAACCCTCCCCTCTGCGGGGAGGGAGCCATCAACTCGTCGACGAAGAATCGGTTCCTCCCCCTGGCGGGGGGAGGTTAGGAGGAGGTACAGCGACCAGCGATTGCGCCGCCGTAATCTGTCAGAAGCTTCAAGACACTGTACTATCCATGTGTCCACGGCAAAAAAGGGGAGAATTCCCACATCTATAGTGAAATCAGACAGAAAATCGTACTTTTATCAGACCGGCCAGTGAGCGCCGGTTGAGTAGGCTGCCGTCGTTCGCAGCCGTATCGAAACCAAGTGAACGGGTTGCTCTCAGGTGTTTGGGTCAAATCAAAAGTATTGGTCTCTCAGTGATTTCCCTATAGGCTATACAGAGCCGACGTAAAAGGCACAAAATTTAACAAGAGGAATTTTGTGTTTTCTGTGTTTTTGTGGCTATCAATGATTTTTGCAGTAGAGCTGGGTACCATCATAAACCCACGACAACCTTACCAATGTTTCATCTTGCTTACAGTTATTACTCCCACGCCGGCGCCACCACCTGCGTTGACAATTCATTCATCGCGCGCTGATAGGCATCCATGGTGGCCTGGATGGAGCCTTGCCAATAGACCGGCTCGCCGATCACAATATCGGCAAAAAAGGGTACCAGCAGGAAATCCCCGCGCGGCAAAGATTTGCCCAACCCGTGCATAAAGACCGGCACAATGGCGGCGTGCGGATGCCTTTCGGCCAGGCGCGCCACGCCGGTTTTGAAGCGGCTGAGCTGCTCCGGTTCGCCACGCGACCCCTCTGGAAAGAGAATCAAAATGTCTTCACGCTCCAGCGCCACGCCCATATCGGCCAGCGGATCGCTGGTGCGGTCTGTGCGGTTGCGATCTACAGGGATAATGCCCATGATGTTGAGGCTGAGCCAGGCCAGAATGGGGTTGCTCAAAAAGTAATCGGCGGCCGCCGCGGGGTGAATCCGGTGCAGCGCGGACAAAGGCCACAGCGACATAAGGGTCAGCGTGTCCAGGTGGCTGTTGTGGTTGGCCGCAATAATAGCCGGGCCATGTTCGGGCAGCCGTTCGCGGCCGCGCACGTTGAGCCCAATCACAAGCATGAGCAGCGGACGCACAACCAGGAAGAAAACCAGCGCTTGCAAGAATCTCATGGCAGTTCCCGCATTAAATAGGCGATAATGTAAAAATAGAGCGGAGCCGTATAAACAAACGCGTCGATACGATTGAGCACGCCGCCGCTGCCGGGCGTCATGGAGCCGCGGTCTTTTAATTGCAGATCGCTTTTGATGGCCGAGAGAATGATGTATCCGATAAAGCCGCCGACCGAAATCAGCAGCCCCAGCGCCAGATTGACGAGCGGGCCAAAATAGACCAGTTTGGGGCCAATCAGCATGGCCACCGGCGCTGTCACCACCATGCTGCCCACCAGGCTGGCCCAGTTGCGCGTGGTGCTCACCTTCAAACTCAAACGCGGATCGGCAAAGCGTTTGCCAAAATAGTATTGGGCGGCATGATTCAGTTGCGCCAGCCCCACCAAAAAGAGAAAGAGCCCGCTGCCCGACGCCGGTGACGCGGCAGGCAGCGGCAATACCAGCAGATAGGCCAGATAGCCCAGGCTAAAAACTGTTGTAATGATGCCCCAACCCAGCGCGCTCCAGGCGCGTAAGAAGCCGCGCGTTTCGCCCACAACCACCATAATCATGGGCAGAACCAAAAAGACCACAATCGGCGCAAAAACATTAAAGGCCTCGCGCCATCCCCGCCAGATAAAGAAAAACTGAATGGGAATCACCCAATAGGCGCAGAAGAGCACGCGCCGATCCGCCCGCCGCGTAGGTGTAATCGAGAGAAATTCTTTAAAGGCCAGAAAGGCTATAAAGGCAATATACAGGATGAGCAGCTTGGGACTGATGAGAATGGACGCCCAGAAAACGGCGGTTAGCACCCACAAAAATTCGATACGCGAGCCAATTTTGGGCAAGCCTGACCACTGGTCGCGCCAAGACAATATCAGATAGCCAACCGTCACCGCCAGCAACAGCAGCAAAAAAGCCACCGCGGCTTGGGCCAGGTCCGGTTGGGCGGTAAAGAGTTGACGAAGCATAGAAGTGGCCATTCAAAACGTGCGCCGCAAAAGTCGGCAATAATATATTGGTCTTTTCAAGTTTACTCCAATCCGAGCAGCGCGCCCAAAATCATAGGCGGCCAGGTTATCAGTTATCAGTGTCCAGTCTGCAAGTTCACACTGAACACTGAACACTGAACACTGAACAACATCGACTCCCTACTCCAACGGATAACGCGCCGCCACATACTCGCGCCACCGCGTCTGAAACGTCGGCGCGTCCATGCCGAAAACGTCCGGCGCCAGCGTCTCCCAGGATTCATGGCGGGGCAGCACGCGCAGCATGGCGGCGATCTGTTCCGGTGGATAGTTCTGCAAAATGTACTCGGCCACCGATTCCGCCGCCCAATATTTGCCCGGATAGTTGAGGCTGGGGCGGCTAAATACAATCCAGCCCCGTTCGGAATCGTGATTGTTGGCATTGGTGAACACGGTCTGCGTGGTCTCCGGGCCAAAGGTGATCAGCGCAAGCGGCAAATCCAATGCCTGCACCTGCTTGTGTGGCTCGACGGCTGGCGACGTCCGTTCCAGCGCAAAAAAGAAACCATCTATCATAATCTGCCAATGGTCGGGCAGCGACCGGTTTTCTAAAAACGCCGGTGTGCGCATGGCTTCAGCAATGACATGCAGCTGCAGGAAACGGCTAGCTCTCTGCTCAAATTCGCCTCCCGCGGGCTGATCGTCTGCGCGCACGAGCAAAAGCGGTGACGGAATGACCAATGCATGGGGTGGATTGGCCCAAAACTCTTCATGCGGTTCTTGAAACGCTGTAGCTGCCTCAAGGACAATGGGCTGGGGCGGCGCTTCCGGCAGACCAAAGGCCGCCCGCCACGCAGCATATTGCTGCGTGAGCCTTTCCACAATGGGGGTCAATTCGGCGGCGTCACGCTCGTGAAAATCCACGCGCAGTAGGGCAGAGCCAATGCCGCGCGGCGCGCCCCACAGCGTAGTGGGTGCGCCATTGCCATACTGCCAGCCCGCTGCCGTCTGCTCAAAGAGGAGTGACGTGCGATAGCCCGTGGTCGCCCCCACTTCCATAGTCGTCAGCCGCACATTGACCAATGCAAACGGTTCGTCCAGCTCAACGTCTTCGACAACCATTTGGAGGTTGAGTCGCTGGTCCGGGCGCATAGCGGCCTGCCGCACATAATCCGCCATGGCCTGCCGCCACGGCAGACAAAAGGCAGACAAGGGCGCCGCCGCCCGCCGCGGTTCATTTGTTGCCTGCACATCCAGGCGCGGCGTTTGGCTGGCCGCCATCACCGTTTCCACACAATCTCCCAGCTCGGACATGGCAGCCAGCTGAATTTCCTGCCGAATTTTGGCCAACCCACTCTGCGCACTCTGCCACAGCCAGTAGCTGGCGCCCGCCGCCGCCACACAAAGCACAAGGGCCAGCGGCAGCAAAATTCTGCGCACCTGACCATCATATATCCAGCCAGATTCAGCTCGATTTCTGCTGAGCGCAGCCGGCGCCGACGGTTCACCGGCCATATATTGGGCCCAGGCCTCTTCGCCGCTGGCCGAGTCCAGATAGTGCCATTCAATTGTGGAGGATCGTTTTTTCATGGTTCCACAACATTTCGTCGCGCCATACGCGACCCACTGCCGCCGACCGCACACATTCATACAGGCTGCCGTAGACCACATCCAGCCCAATATTGCCCGGTGTGTAGTGGGCGAATTTGCCCGAATTGGTCATCAAAACGCCGGCGCGCGCCCGCACAATCGGCGTCACCACCACGCATGTATCCACCACCAACCGCACACCCACTTGGCGCAGAATACGATCCCAGCCGCGCGCGGCCAACTGCTCTAATACAAAGCGATTGGTACACACAATAAACTCGACGCTGTCGGCCGGCGGTTCCGCCTGAATCAGCGGCATGAGCTGGGCAAACTCGGCCAGCGAAAAGTGCGGGCTGCCCAACGCCACCGCCTGGATCGGGCCATCGGCCACGGTGGAAAGGGCGCTGCGCGCCTGCTGCAAATCGGCAAGCGTGACCGGCTGCACGGCTTCCGGCGGCTGATTTTGCAGCGCCGCCGCCCGCGTGGGCGCTTCCGGCGTAACGCCCACGGCGTGAAACAGCGCCACCGCCCCCGATGAGGCCGCCGCCGCCCCCAACGCTTTGAGCTGATCTTCGCTCGCTGTAGGCGGCAGTCCTTCGATAACGGGAATGCGGGCGCCGCAATTGGCCCCCACATAATATCCCAACACGGGATAAAACACATCCTCCTCCAGCAGCCGTTCGGGAATATTGTGCAACTGAAAGAGCACCTGCCCGCGTCGATTTTCCGTTAGATGCAGTCCGCTGGCCGGCGCCCGCCCGGTCAGCGCGGCGCAAATATCCATAAAGTCGCCGTAGCGATTGGTGCGCGCGCCCAGCACCGAATTGGCGAAAACGATGGCGTTGCTTTCGGCCCAGGCAATCTGCATCCCCAAAGCCGGGCGCTGCGTCACTTGATAGGGCGCGCAGGTCCAAATGGGTCGGCAGCCCAATGCTTTGTACGCATCCATGAGCTGGCGGGCGCGCAGCCCAAATTCGGCCTCGCCGTCGTAATTCTCGGGGTGCAGCAGGTCCATGGCCCCCACGTTCAGCGTGGTCGGCACGCAGACGCGCCCGCCGCCTTCCACCAGCATTTGGGCAAATTCGAGCCCGGACATGCCGTGATAGAGGCAGCCGTCAATGTGGGCAGATTTAATATCGAGCAATTCTTTGGCGCCATACACCTGGGCCATGGTCACCAGAATGCGCATGGCCATCTGGCGCGCCGGTCCGGCGTCGCCGTTAAGCATGGCCTGATCTTGAGCAGTGAGTAAAATAGACATGGATTTGGATTGCAGGATAGCTGCGAACCTGTTAGACTTTTTAGACGGATTATGAGTAGCGAGTTGCGGGTGGCGGGTGCCGAGAGCCGCTCTAAGTACGGACAAGGAAATTCTAATGGGTAACCACAAACTGAGTTTCTGGCCGAAACTCAGTTTGTCATTCCGCAAAATACATTTGTTTGTACTTAGTAGTGCAACAATATTGTTTTACCGGATAAGAAACTGAGTTTTTTGGCAAAAACTCAGTTTCTGCTTGCCGCCAATATATGTTTGCTCGACTACTATACTTTGCTCTGTATGAAAACCCTAGTTTGGCCTCTTTAGTAGAGTTTTCGAAAACTACGGTTTTCATCACAACCGCAGTATAGGCGTAATTTTAACACATGTGCGAAAAGCCGCCTAGGGGATCGGACGAGAGAGAAGGATTCACTTTAGGGGCGTCTCTCCCCCATCTTGGCAGAGGCAGAGACCGCTTCGGCTCGTGCGAACGCGGCTGCCGCCTCTGCCAGGATGGGGCTGCCCTCAAACTAAAATGCACCTGGACGATAGGAATGATTCATATGATGCCAGTTATGGTCGAAAATGGGACGATGGCTGCCTCGGTGAGGCGAGTCGATGCCGCACAAGTTGAGCAGCTGCGGGCGGGTGTGCGGGCGCTTTTGTTGCGCCAAAAAGATCAAATTTACGCCGAGATTCGCGCCTACCCATTCCCCATTCCCGCCTGCGATGCCCAATATAATTATCTGCTGGAAAAGCGCGATCTGGTCAGCCAGGAATTGCAGCAATTGGATGCGCTGACCGACGCGCAAACGCATCCAGCTTTAGCGCTTGAGGGGCTAAAAACGGTGGTCGCCGCATCGAATCTGCTCGATAGAGAGACGCGGCGGCGGATCATGTCCGCGTGAGGAAACCGTAGGGTATACCCGATACGACTGCAACGCACGGCTGATAACGCGGCAGCGTGGTTGCAAATTCTATGCGCCGTGCATCGCCCTCTGCGCGGCCTTTTGGCAAAGCAATACAGAAATACAGCAATACAAAACTCATGTCACCAATCCAACTTTCACCCGCTCTGCAACACAAGCTGGAACCTTCGCCCACGCTGCGCATCAATGAACTGGTCAACCAGATGTGGGCGCAGGGCCACGAAGTTTATCACTTGGGCTTTGGCGAATCGCGCTTTCCAGTGCATCCCAAAATTCAGCAGGCGCTGGCCGACAACGCTCATCAGAAAAGCTATCTGGCCGGCCAGGGGCTGGAAGCGCTGCGCGAACAGATCGCCCGTTTTTACACCAACCATTTGGGCATGAACGTGGCGGCCCGGCAGATCATGGTGGGGCCGGGCAGCAAAGCGCTGATCTACGCGCTGCAAATGGCGCTGGACGCCGCGCTGATTTTGCCCACGCCGTCGTGGGTCTCCTACGCGCCGCAGGCGGAGCTGTTGGGGCGGCCCGTGATCCAAATGCACGCCACGCCGGCCGATCAATATGAATTTACGCTGGCCGCGCTGGATGAGGCCGCAGCCCAATCGCCCAAGGCGCAAAAAATTCTCATTATCAACAGCCCCAACAACCCGACCGGCCAGATGCTGCGCCCGGAACTGCTGCAAGAGCTGGCTGCTTATTGCCGGGAAAAGCAGATTCTGGTATTGAGCGACGAGATTTACGCGCTAACGCCCCACGGCCACGCGCCCCATGTATCGCTGGCCAGTTACTATCCCGAGGGCACGGTGGTGCTGGGCGGCTTGAGCAAACACATGTCGCTGGGCGGGTGGCGGCTGGGCGTGGCCGTGCTGCCCGATACGGCGGATGGCGCGTTGCTGGTGCGGGCGGCGCGCGTGGTGGCGGGTGAAATCTGGTCCACGCCCAGCGCGCCGGTTCAATATGCAGCCATTACGGCTTACAGCGATGATGCCGAACTGGCCAGCTACGTGCGCGAATGTGCGGCTATTCACGCCATCCGCACGCAGCATTTGTGGAGTTGGCTGGTCGAGTTGGGCATTCCGTGCGCCCAGCCCGATGGCGCCTTTTATATGTTCCCCAATTTTGACCATTTGCGCCAGCCCTTGGCCGCTGCCGGCGTGCAAACATCTGACGACCTGGCGCGTTATTTGCTGGCGGAGCATCGCATTGCCACGCTGCCCGGCACGGCCTTTGGCGCACCGGCGCATGATCTATCATTGCGGCTGGCC